>JBEKEC010000046.1:0-68749 GCA_050014015.1 Tepidisphaeraceae bacterium | reverse complement strand
GGTTCGAACCTCACCGTTCGAGACAGGAAGCTGCACTGGTTTCCCCGCGGAGCGTGGAAACTGGTTGTAGATCAAGGTTCTTTTGCCCAACACAACGCCGCGCCGGAAATTTCCGGCGCGGCATTTGTCGGTGAAACTCGCCTTCATCCTACACAGTGCACCCGGCAGGATTCGAACCTGCGACCGGTGGATTAGAAATCCACTGCTCTGTCCAACTGAGCTACGGGTGCTCAACCGGCCAATGTACGTTCCCGATACGGTTTTTCAAACAATTGATGGAACGCCCAGCCGGCCCCGAGCACTATCGGCACGCCCACGGCCAGGTAGCAGCCGAATTGCTCGAATTGGCCCAGCCCGCCGCGGTCCAGCCCGATTTTCATCATCGCCAGGATCGGGTCGTGAATGAGATACACGCTGTACGAGATCGCCCCGACGCCCACGAGCCATGGCCGGCCGAGCAATCGCGTCAGCCAATGTTCCTGCGCGGACGATGCGAAGACGAGCAGGCACGCCGTCGCCAATGCGATCCAGCAATCGAAAAACCAATGCGCCCCGACCCCTTCCCATCCGTTGATGGTGATGAACCGGTAACACCCGAATGAGAACGCCAGCGTCACCCCCGCATACGCCGCGAAGAGAATCGCCGCTAGCCAGCCGTAGAACCGCCGCTCGTATCCGCGATGGGTGCGTTCCCGCTGTGCCGCGGCCATTCCGAAGGCGAACAGCCCCAAGAACCACGGCGCCGCCGCGTGGCCCCTCCCGGTTGCCAGAAACGTTCCCAACCCCAGCACCAGCGCCGCGACCACCGTGCCGGACATTCCAATCCTTCGCCAGATCGGAAGAAGCAGCAGCGGCATCAGCAGGTAAATCTGCCCTTGCGTCGCCACCGTCCACACCGGCGGATCGCCCTTGAACGCCCAGCGATACGAAAAATTATGCACCAGCAAAAGATGCGAAAAAATCATTTTCGCCGATCCCGGCCCGGTCACCGGCAATGCATCCTGCCATTCCACGCTCAGCCGCCCCTGCATTGCCGGCCACCATCGAATTACCAGAATTGACCCGGCAAACGCCGCGAAAAACGCCGGCAGCAATCGCCCGGCTCGCCGGCCGATATAACCCACCAAACCCCCGCGCAACTTCCCATCGTTTTCCAGCACTCCCCGCATCAGCAGATATCCCGACAACACGATGAAGAACGCTAGACTCGCCCGTCCGTTGCTTACCCAGTTCAGCCCATCGCGCACCATCGCCTTCCAGCCGGCATACGGCCAAAACACCAGCGTCGAGCGGAACACGTGATCCAGCACCACCAGCAGCACCGCGATCCCGCGCAGACCTTCGATGTATTTCAACCGTCGCTCGGAATTCATGGTTTAGCCGCGAAGCATAACCCGGTTCGGACCTGTTATGGCTCCTTCGCCGTTGGTACAATGCCGGCGGTGCACGACTTTTTCCAAAAGGATAAACCGCGAAGGCGCGAAGGGAGTCCCGGCGATTAAACGCCGGGTCCCGCGAAGTTACGCGAAGAAAAAAACAAGACTTGATTTTAACTTCGCGCAGCTTCGCGACCTTCGCGCCTTCGCGGTAAAATTCTTTGGGTTGCGGGCAGAGCTCGCGCTGTGCGCCTTCGCGGTAATCTGCACTTGAGACTCGCGACATACCATAATCGCTTATGACATCGAAAAGCTCCGACACCGCTTCGTCGGAGATTCCAATGACCATCCTTGGCCTCGACCTCGGTTCCTCTTCCGTCAAAGCGGGCATCGTGCGCGATGGCCGCATCATCGGCTCCCTCGCCCGTGCCGCCTATCCCACGCGTTTCGATGGCCCGAAGGTCGAAGTCGATCCCGCCAAAGTCTTGAAGGCCATCGCCCACGCGATCGCCGATCTCGGCCCGGCGGCGCGCCGGGTCGATGCCATCGGCCTGTCCGTCATGGCCCCCGCCTGGATTGCCATGGATCGCGCCGGCAAACCCCTCACGCCCATCGTGACCCATCAGGATCGCCGCAGCATCCAAATCGCCCGCGACCTCGAAGCCCGCGTCGGCAAACAACGATTCCTATCCATCGCCGGCAACCGTCCCTTCCCCGGCGGCATCAGCATCACCACCCTCGCCTGGTACGCCAAACACCAGCCGCAAATCATCCGCAAAGCCGATCTCATCGGCCATCTCAACACATTCCTCCATCGTCAATTCACCGGCCAGCGCGTGATCGATCCGTCCAACGCCTCGTTCACCGGCCTTTACGAAACGCTCAAGCTCGGTTCCTGGAGCAAAGAACTCTGCCAAGCCGCCGGCGTTTCACTGGCGAAACTTCCCCAAATCATCCCCGCCGATCGAATCCCCGGCTCCATCACGCGCCCGGCCGCCCACCGCTTCGGTCTCACCGAAGGCACGCCGGTTATGACCGGCATGATCGACACCGGCGCCGCGTTCATGCTCTTCGGTCCTCGCCCCGGACAACTCCTCAACGTCAGCGGCTCCACCGACGTTTTATGCCTCTGCACCCGCCACCCGCGCCCGCACGAAAATCTTCTCACCCGCGCCCTGGGCATCGGCCGGCTCTGGCTGTCCGTCGGCACCCTTGCCGCCGCCGGCTCCGCCATCACCTGGGCCCTCGACCAGTTCTTCCGTGACCTTTCCACCGAGGACTATTACCGCCTCCTGGCAAATCTCGCCCGAAAATCAAAGCACCAGGCAGATCCCACGGTTATTTTCCAACCCTACCTAGCCGGCGAGCGCACCAGCATCGAGCAGAAGCAAGCCTCCTTCTCCAACCTCACGCTCGCCACGACCCGCCAGGACATGCTGATGTCGATCATCGACGCCCTAGCCAAAGCCAGCAGCGCCCGCCTGGCGCTCTTGAAATCCCGCGGCGTAAGAATCCGGCCC
This sequence comes from Tepidisphaeraceae bacterium, assembly GCA_050014015.1. Classification (GTDB taxonomy): domain Bacteria; phylum Planctomycetota; class Phycisphaerae; order Tepidisphaerales; family Tepidisphaeraceae; genus PALSA-1353. Next base: position 65,853 of record JBEKEC010000046.1, on the reverse strand, counting down.
ACGGTTTTCGTAAGCGGCGGCGCCGCCGGCGCCCTACGCCAAGTTCTCTATCGCGACTGGCCCGGCCGCTGGCGCTTCAAATCCGAACCCGAAGCCTCCCTCCGCGGACTTTCCCGAATCACCCGCCAGCCAATTTAGAAGCGATTTCACAACCCGTTTAGACGGGATCGTTGCCGGTCGCTATGGAATAAGGGTTAGGCCGAGATTTGCCAGTGGACTGAAATCAGCCCGATTTTCAGTTGCCAGTGATGCTCCCAATCGCAGAGCGACGGCGGCGATGATGCAGTCGGCCAGACTTCCGCGGCGGCGACCGGATTTGTTGAAAAGATCGGCGGCCAATGCGGCGTCGGTGGTTGTGACAGATTCGACCGCAGCCAGTATTGCCAGCGCTGCGGAGGTATGCGTTGGCGACAATGGCCCGCAAAGGAACTCGCTCCACGCCATCGCGCTGGTGCTGATTGTCTCACCCGCCAAAATCCACGAATCAAGCTGTGCGGCTTGCTGGGTCTTAGGTACGAGGGAGCGAATCAGATAATTCGTGTCCAGGTGAATCATGGCTCAACTGGTGGGTTCCAGGCATCACGCTCGGCACGGACTTCTCCCGCCCAGCGATCGGCAGCTTCGGCAGTCAATCCGATGTTATCCCTCAGCCGCGCCAATGCGGCGACCCGCTCGGCGGGCGTTGCCACCGTCGATTCATGCGGAAGCAAGACGATTACCTCCGTAACGGTTCCGGCACGAAGCTCCGGCGCAATTATCTCAATGCGACCGTTGGATTGAACCTTCACAAGTTGGCGGACAGCGGCAACCATGAGGATATCATACCGCAATCTTCATCCAGCCCGATAGAGCGCGGGGCGAACATTTCACGCCTCCATTAGATGTTTCGCCAAAGGGCTTTCCGTCTCATCAAATCGGAATGATGGGACACCAGTCGAACTTTTTCTGCGTTTTATGCGTCAAGATCAACTATTTCGGATGGATATCACATACATAGGTCGCGGACCCTTTAGTTACCCCGGTGCCGGATTCTGGTCGAGGCCGTCGATCATGATCTTGAACATCTTGGCAGGATCGCCGTAGGGGTGGCCGATGGAGCGGGCACGGATGGCTTCATTTCATCGGCAAAAAGCATTCCTGAATTGACGTGATGCGCGGTCTTCATATCCTTGTGGCAGGACACGCGATGGCAGACACCGTTTTTTACTCCTGGCAGTCGGACCTACCCAACTCAACCAATAGGGGTTTTATTCACACGGCCCTCGAAGCGGCAACCAAGACATTGCGTGAAAACGGAAGTGTCCAAGTTGAGCCGGTGGTCGATCGCGACACAGCGGGAGTTCCCGGTAGCCCTGATATTTTCTCCACAATCCTCGGGAAGATCGACGAATCTCTGATCTTTGTCTGCGATGTTTCTGTCATCAACAAAGGGGCCAATGAAGAGACCCGGTTTACGCCGAACCCAAATGTCCTGATTGAACTTGGCTATGCACTCAAGGCTCTCGGACAGCATCGAATCATCATGGTAATGAACACGGCCTTTGGGACGGTTGAGCAACTTCCGTTTGACCTTCGGCTGAAGCGAGTACTTACATATAACGCGCCGCCTGCGGAATCCGAACGTGCCTCTGAACGAAAGAAGCTACAGGGGGCGCTGGAGTACTGTCTTCGAGACATACTGCTTGCGCCTCTGAGGCAACCCGAACCAGAACTGAAGGTGGTCCAGATTGCCGCCTCCGGGAGATGGCAATCGATTAAGGACCTGCCTGGCGAAAAGTTCGGAAGCCAACGGGAGGGACAACTGACCCCGGACACTGTCAAACTCAAGCCGGGAGAAGTATACCGATTTCGGGCCGATTTTGGACTGCAGGACGCCGATCTTGGAACTCTAATGGAATTGGCTACCCAACCACAGTTTCATTCCCTGGTCCTGTACAAATGCAAGCATATCGCCGAGTCCGCTCTGTGCTCGTTACTGGCGTTCCGACATCTGAAAGTGCTCGACTTGGCGGATACCAATACGACTGACAAGGTACTTGAGTCGCTACGGCGAATGACCTCGCTAAAAATGCTCAACGTGAAAGGTTGCAGCGTGTCATCTGCAACCGTTGAGCAACTCCGGAAAGCCCTTCCGAACTGCAAGATTGTCGCATGACTATCGCTGCACGCGCGAAATTCAAAGGGGGCGTGAATGGGTCGGGGGCCTTTGATCGTAGTTCCGCCACGATTTCCCGCTTAGGATAAGGGGAACGACTGTAATCTCTGGACCGGTACGGGCAACCGTGCTGCAACAAAGTCGGGATGACGAGATTTGGACTCAAATCGCCCGTCATTCCCACCCGAAAAATCGGCCGGATGATTGCGCACGCGGGATACGAGCAACTCCGCCTTCACTGATCCATCATCAACTGCTGCAACTGATCCAGCGCCTTGTCGGTCTGCCCCTGTTCCTTGTACAGATCGAACAGCGTCAGGCGAATCTGCCGCTGAACCGTCCGGTTCTTCGAGTCGTACAACGCCTTGGTGAAGAAATCGATCGCCGGCTGCCCCTTCGCCCCAAGCAGATTCTTGGCCTCGATCACCGCTTGCACTCCGCTCATCCCGGCGTCGTTGGCGATCGCCGACTGGTGCTCGACCCACCAGACGTACTCATCCTTGACTTGCCAGCTATCCGTCGTTTGCGACGGGGCCGGTGGCGGGGCCGAGTCGTCCGCCTTCAACATGCCGCAAATGCCCGCCGCCAATGCGATGGGCGCTAGTATCGCCGTCAGCTTCCTCATAAATGCCTCCCAAAGGGTAAAGAGATTGTGTACTTATAACCGCGACAGTATCCTATCCATCCCGCAACGACGTTCTAAATGACGTTCTAATTGGGAAATCGCCGATTGTCGAATCCCTTTTTAGCCGCTGGGAAACGCGGTTTTTGACGGCGTTGGATGCTCAGGTACAACAATTTTGCAACGAAAGTCATAGAATGAATCAGGTGCGTAACAGTATCCGCAACGTCGCCATCATCGCCCACGTCGATCATGGCAAGACCACGCTCGTGGATGCGCTGCTTCGCCAAAGCGGTAATTTCCGCGACAGCCAGGTCCAGCAGGACACCCTGCTCGATTCCAATCCCCTGGAGCGCGAGCGGGGGATCACCATCCTGGCCAAGAACGTCGCCATCAACTACACCAGCCCCGACGGCATAACCACCAAGATCAACCTGATCGACACCCCCGGCCACGCCGATTTCGGCGGCGAGGTCGAGCGCGTCCTCGGCATGGCCGACGGCGTCTTCCTCCTGGTCGATGCCGCCGAGGGACCCATGCCCCAGACCCGCTTCGTTCTCAAAAAGGCCTTCCAGCACGAGCTGCGCCCCATCGTCGTCATCAATAAGATTGACCGCCAGGACGCCCGCGCCCACCAGGTTCTCGACGAGGTCTTCGACCTGTTTGTCGAGCTCGGCGCCGACGATGAAACCCTCGATTTCCCCGTCCTCTACGCCAGCGGCCGCGCCGGCACCGCCTCCTGGCATCTGGAGCAGAAGGGCACCGATATCATTCCCGTCTTCGAAGCACTCCTCAAGCACATCCCCGCTCCCCATGGCGATCCGGACAAATCCCTCCAGATCCAGATCAGCAGCATTCTCTACAACGACTACGTCGGGCGCATCGGCGTCGGCCGGATTTTCAACGGCCGAATCCGCAGCGGACAACAGATCACGGTCGTCCGACGCGACGGCGCACGCATCAAAACCAAAGTTCAGCAGGTCCAGGTCTTCGACGGCCTCGGTCGAAAGGACGTCGAGGAAGCCGAGGCCGGCGACATCGTCGCCCTGGTCGGCCTGGAAACCGTCGACATCGCTGATTCCATCTGCGATCCGATCGACCCCCAGCCGCTGGTCGCCACCGAAATCGAGCCGCCAACGCTTACCATGATGTTCAGCGTCAACGATTCCCCCTTCGTCGGCAAAGAGGGCAAGTACGTCACCAGCCGAAACCTCCGCGAACGCCTGTTCAAGGAACTGGAAAGCAACGTCGCCCTCAAGCTCGAGGAAACCGCCGTCAAGGACGCCTTCAAAGTCTCCGGCCGCGGCCTGCTCCATCTCGGCATCCTCATCGAAAACATGCGCCGCGAGGGCTATGAGCTATCCATCAGCAAGCCCCACGTCATCCTCAAAAAAGACGACGAGGGCAATACCCTGGAGCCTATCGAATATCTCGTCATCGACGTTCCCGAGAAAAACCTCGGCGGGGCGATGGAATTGGTCGGAAATCGCCGCGGTGAACTCGTCCGCATGGACAACCGCGCCGGCCAAGTCCACCTGGAATTCACCATTCCCGCCCGCGGCCTGATCGGCCTCCGCACCCGCATGCTCAACGCCACCCAGGGCCAGGCCATCATGCACCACAATTTCCACGAATATGCCCCGCTCCGCGGCGATGTCCCCGTGCGCGCCAACGGCGTCATGATTTCCAACGTCGCCGCCAACGTCAACGCTTACGCCCTGAACACCCTCCAGGACCGCGGCGTCATGTTCGTCGAACCCGGCGAACCCGTTTACGAAGGACAGGTCGTCGGCGAGCATTGCCGCGAAGACGACATCGTCGTCAACCCCACCAAGGCCAAGAAGCTTTCCAACATGCGCACCACCAGCAGCGACGAAAACATCATCCTCAAGCCCGCGCGCAAAATGACCCTCGAACAAGCCCTGGAATACATCGAGGAGGACGAACTGGTGGAAGTCACCCCCGGCAGCATTCGTCTGCGAAAGGATTTGCTCGACGAAAACGCCCGCAAACGCGCCAACCGCAAGCAGGCTACCACGGTGGAAGCGTGACCCAACCAAAGCCCACGGATGGCCATCCGTGGGTTAACCTCGCGGCTTATGTGCCGACGCCAGCTTCGCCACAAAATCCGCGTGCTCCGGCGATTCCAGTCCCTGCTTCAGCATTGCCATCAACTGCTGATAATTGCGTTGCAGGATCGCTTCAACGTGAATCCAAAGCCCGGGAAAGGCGTGAACCCGGCATACCCCGTCGCTATCAGCGGCTAGTTCCTTGTTCGCCCGTAAATCGAACCATTTCAGCTCCCGTTCTTTCAGCGATAGAACCAGATACTCCAAAACGCCATAGCGCGCATAAATGTCTCGCTTGGCGTGAAGATCGATCGCTCGCGAACTGTACGCAATCTCCGCCAATAGTTCTGGCGGTCCCTGGAGGTAATCCCCCTTCGTGGTTTTCGATTGGCCCCCGTATTTCGGCAGAATTCTCAGGAACAAATCGGGTTGCGGCTCGGAATCGTCGCTAAGAAGCACCGTAACGTTGTCCCCTGCTTCCACCCCTGGGGTTGCGGACATGTACATGGCCAAAGCCGCGTTGAGAACCGAATGGGCGGTTCCATGCCCAACTCTCAGTGGTGAAGCCACGTAAACAATCCCTCCGACGAGCTCCGCCTTGAAATCCTCCGGCATTCGCTCGTAAATGCGATGAAATTCTTCTCGCGTCATCCGGTCTCCGGAGCGCAACTCATCCACCTCTCCCCGGACCGCTCGACTCGTCTGCAATTGCGCCATATTGGCCTCGCCTTCATTATAGCATATTCTTCAATTCCATGACCCGACCCCTCATCGGCATCACCCTCGACTCCCACGACGACGGCGACAAATACGAATCGCCCTACGCCTACGCCAAGTCCGTCGAACGCGCCGGCGGCCTGCCGCTGCTGCTTCCCTATCAATCCGATCTCGCCCTCATCGGCCAATTCGTCGATGCCTGCGCCGGCTTCCTCTTCACCGGCGGAAACGATCTCGACCCCGCCCTCTACGGCCAATCCTGGCATCCCAAGGCGGTTCGCGTTGACCCCGCCCGCCAGAAATTCGAGTTGGCACTCCTTGCCGAAGTCGAACGCCGCCGCCTTCCCGCTCTGGGCGTCTGCCTCGGCTCACAGTTGATGAACGTCCACCGTGGCGGAAGCATGCACCAATTCCTCCCCGATTTCGTCCGCTCCAATCCCCTGGAACACCGCAAGATCGGCGACGAACTTCCCCGCCATAACGTCTCCGTCGATCTTGCCTCGCACCTCGGCCAGGCCATAGGCAAACCCCAGATTTCCGTCAACAGTTATCACAAGCAAGCCGCCGACCGCCTCGGCCGCGGCCTGCGCGTCGTCGCCACCGCCCCCGACGGCGTCATCGAAGGTTTCGAGGACCCCACCTTTCCCTTCTTCGCCGCCGTCCAATGGCATCCCGAACGCCTCATCGACGAGCCGGAGCATTTGGCGCTGTTTAAGCTATTGGTGGAAATTTCCCGGACCCGCGGGACGTAATTGACTCCGGGGCCGGTGACGTCTTGCCGATCTTTGGAAGATCGCCATCAAATGTGGAGTCTTTCCGACGGATCAGTACACCCGTCGAGACTCGCGATCTGCTTGACGAGCCATGCACGGACCGCATCACTATCGAGCGGCTTGTTGAAAATGATGTCTGGCTTGTTCTCTCCACACTTATGGAAAGGGAATTCCGCCAGGTTCGCCGAAATAAGTGCGACGGCCGTCGGCATTTGAGCCCTGCGGATGTCAAGGAGAACGTCAACGCCGTCCCCGTCTGGAAACATGACGTCCAGAATCGCGATGTGCGGAACGACCTGGCTCAGCAATCCCCTCGCGCTGGCGACATTTGTCGCCACGACCGTTTCCAGCCCAAGCGAATTCGCCAGCGATTCCAGAATCAAAAGGCTGGCCGGGTCATCGTCGGCGACCAGCGCTCTTATCGGACCTTGATAGCTATTCAACTTGCACCTCGCAAATCGCTCACGTCGGCGTTTTCCCCGCCGCAATCCATAGGGGAAAACCCCTAATCCGACAAAAATGAACGCCCGCAACTGTATTGCCCCTAACACAGTCACTCCGGGAGACGGCCGGCCCAGGCTTGCGGCCGGGTGCCGGCCGAATCGGGGTGCGCCGGTAGCACGGAAATAGTGCGTTTTAGTGCAATCCGATGCACGGCGATGCGCGTCGCGAAACGGTGGTGCAGGCATCGAAAACAGCGGATCATCCCGGCGGAAAACGGGGCGATTTCATTCCCATGCACGCCGCCGCACCGCCGCAGTTGATGAGCGGGGCGAATGCCGATATTCTTCTTCAAACGCGGCCGAGTACCCAAGCGGACTAAGGGGACGGATTGCAAATCCGTTATTCGTCGGTTCGAATCCGACCTCGGCCTATTGCGGCTTTGCCGCAATGGGGTGGGGGAGCGGCGGTAAGTGGAAATTGCCAAGATGGGGCGCGCGATGATTATTGCGGGGCGCCCGCTTCATCCAGCGCCTTGTTCATCCTGGCCATCGTCGCCAAGTCGGGCGTGTGTTTTCCCCTTTCCAAACGGTTCAGCGTTTCGACGCGGATGCCCGCATTTCGTGCAAGTGCAGCCTGCGAGAGCCCGACAGACTTTCGGGCGGCGATAATCTTCCGGGCCATCATTGCCCGCATGGCTTCGGCGGCCGGATAAGTGCCGTCGGGCGACATCGCCGGCATTCGAGGAATCGCCGCCACCGGGCGTCTTGTTAGCCGGCGGTATTCGGATTCTGGAATCAGGACGAATTTCCTGCCCCGGATATCAAGCGTTTGAACGGCGCTCATGTCACTTCCTCGTTTCGCTAGTCAAGGTAAACTTCTTTCCGGTTCCCGATTCTCCTGTTCCAATTGGCAATAGGCAATCGGCAATCACCAGCCTTGTCCGCCACAAACGAGCGTTACAGCCAGTCAAGTACCAAGCGCATTCAGACATGGCGCATTGCAAATCCCCCACCCCTCGGTTGGAATCCAACCCATGACCGCCATCCAGGCCCCAATCCCAGCCCACGCCCACGGACCGCTCTCCGCTGAAGGCGATGAGGTCAACCGCTCCCGCCTCGGGCACATCCCCGCCCTCGACGGCGTCCGCGGCGTCGCCATCATCCTCGTCCTCTTCAACCATTTCTCGCCCGAAGGGGCTTACGACAACGTCCTGGCCAAAATCTTCCAGCCGATCACCAAAAACATGACCATCGGCGTCGATCTCTTCTTCGTCCTTTCCGGGTTCCTCATCACCGGCATCCTCCTGCGGTCCCGTTCCTCCAAAAAATATTTCCGGAATTTCTATACCCGCCGCGCCCTGCGAATTTTCCCGCTCTACTATTTCGTCCTCATTCTCCTGGCCATCGGGCTGGCCGTCATCCCCTCCTGGCGAAATCTCACCACCCTCCGCGATGCCTGGCCCTGGTATTGGTTCTACGGCACCAACTATCTCGTCTGCCGATCCGGCTTCACTTTCCTCGATCATGCCCAGGTTTCCCTCGGCCATTTCTGGTCCCTGGCCGTCGAGGAACATTTTTATCTTTTCTGGCCCCTGATGGTCTGGCTCTTCTCCGACCGCGCCCTGTTTCGATTGTGCATCGCCCTGATCGTGATAGCCCCCATCTGCCGCGCCTACGCCGTGATTTCCGGCCAAAACCCCCTCGTCCCTTACGTCGCGACCCAATGCCGCATGGATTGTCTCGCCTTGGGCGCGCTCCTGGCCGTCGTCATCCAACACTCGACCCCCGCCCAACTCTTCGCCCGATTCAAATGGGTCGGCCTGGCCTGTGCCGCCGCCTCCATCGCATGTTTCGCCCTCGAAGGCCGCGCCATCGGCTCCTTCCATCTCGGCAAACCCATCGCCGTCGTCAGTTATTCATTCGTCGCCTTCGCCTGGGCCGCGTTCCTGCTCCTGGCCCTCAGCGCCGGCCGGCGCCTCAACCGTCTCATGTCCCAGCGCTGGCTCCGCTTCTTCGGCGTCTACAGCTACGGCATGTACATCTACCACCGCCTCATCCTCAACACCCTCACCACCTGGTTCTCCATGCGCCGCCTTTCCTATCACGGCCACATCTGGACGGCCGTCATCCCACACTACGTCCTCTGCTTCGCCGCCACCGCCCTGATCGCCCTGGCCAGCTATCACCTTTACGAAAAACATTTCCTGAAACTAAAGCGCTGGTTTGAATAATTTGTAGGCCGCCAATAGCCCGGCGGGGCCTGATTTGCCGGCACCCGGACGTATTTGACTCTCACCCGATGAACCGCCCCGTCCAAGGATTGCACCAGAAGGGTCTGGCACCATCCGCTCATTTGATAGGGCTGCAAATTATCCCGGTTCGGAAACACAAATTCCCGTTCTGCATAACCGTTCGGTCGCGCTCGGAACCGGTTGATTCCCTCGAATTCAACCAAATACCTATATCGCCCCGACGATGCCGGTGGGCTCACGTCGATCGAAGTCCACTCGCCCGGCCCAACCAGATACTCTTTACCGAAAAAAAACGGCTTCATCCCGTCCGGCTGCGCCGCATCCCACCACGGATCATGCGCATGAAGCAACGCCTGGCGCTGGGCCTCGGTGTTCGCCGCGGCCTGACCGGCCTGCTCAGCCGTCTGCGATATTCCCACTGAAGTATGTACGGCCCCGAACACGAAAAGGATTGCGCCGGCGGTCATCGAGAGCAGCAACACGATTCCGACGAAGACCGCCAGCCATTTCGTGAAGTTCCAAGCCGCCCGCACTTCCCCGGCCACTAACTCCAACCCGCACTGCGCGCAAAACCTCGCCATTGGCGATACGTTCTGGCGACATTGCGGGCATATCCCACCAGCCGGCATGGGCTGAGCCTTTCATTTGATCTCATCCAGCGACCCCACCTTCGGCAACTCGCCCACCAGAGGCTTCACGTACTGCACGAACGCCTCCGTCACGTTATTCCCCTCCGACAGGAACGCCGCATCGAGATGCTTGGTTTCCTTCGCCACGGATGCCAGCGGCGTGAGAAACGTGTCCACGCTGTACGAATGGCCCGGCAATCGCTTCATCGCCACGCTTCCTTCCAATTCGCCTTGCGAGCTGTATTTCACCGCCATCCGCCCAACCCGCCGCGCCTCCGTCGCATCCACCGTACTGACGAATCCCGGAAAACTTCGCTGCAAATATCCAAACGTATCCGCCCTCACCCGCAGCTTCTTCCCGCCGCTCGATCCCAACCTTCGCTTGATCAAATCCGCCAGCAAATCCCCCAGCGCCCCCGATCCCGAAAGCTGAACGTTCCCATGCCCGTCCCGTTCGAGGTTTTCCGCCATCGCCTCCGTCCACGTCATGCCCTCCGGCCGCGAAATCCCTTCGCTCACCGCGATCAGGCATCGGCCCAGCTTCGAATACACCCGCTCCACGTCCGAAATGAATTTCGCCTCGCTCAGCGGCGATTCCGGAACGTAAATCAAATGCGGGCCGTCATCCGGCTGATGCCGCGCCAGAACCGACGCCGCCGTCAAAAATCCCGCGTTCCTGCCCATCACCACGTCCACCTTGATCCCCGGCAACGATTTGTTGTCGAAATTGTCCCCGATCATCGCCGCCGCAACGAACTTCGCCGCCGACCCATACCCCGGCGTGTGATCGTGAACCCGCAGATCGTTATCAATCGTCTTGGGAACGTGAAACACCCGCAACTCGTATTTCTCCTTCCTGGCCAGTTCCGAAACGATCCGCGCCGTATCCGCCGAATCGTTCCCGCCGATGTAGAAGAAATAGCGAACGTTATTTTTGGAAAATGATTTGAAGATTTTCTCGCAATAAGCCGCATCGGGTTTATCGCGTGTCGATCCCAGCGCCGCCGCCGGCGTCTGCGCCACCCGTTCCAGCAATTCCCCGCTGGCCTTCTTCAGGTCGATGAATTTCTCATCGACGATCCCCCGCACACCGTGCCTGGCCCCCAGGAGCTGTTCGATATGCCCGCATTCCTTGACGCCCTGAATGACGCCGACGAGGGATTGGTTAATCACCGCCGTCGGACCCCCGGATTGTCCGACCACCGCATTGCCTTTTAGTTGGCTGCTCATAAAGTCTCCGTAAAAAATTTAGAATTGCTATCCGAAGCGATGATATTGGAATGCGGCCCCCGATCAAGCCATTGTGGCACTGGCATCTTGCCAGTGGAGTGCCGGTATTCCGGGATGTCGGCCGGTACACCGGCCGAATTCGCTCTTGCTGATTTCGGCTGCGCCGATGCTCGTGCCCATAAAAGCCATGGTCAAGATCGCGTCAGCTTTCTCTCGGTCTTCATCTAATCCCAATTTTTCCGGGCCTATCGGCCAAGATACACCAAACTTCGAATTTCTTGACTACCTTGGTCCGGATGAATCAACAACAACGAGGTCCCGCTAACCCATTTCACGTAACGAGTTTCTCCGGCGAATAGCTGAAATTCCAAATGCTGCCCCAAGCCGGAATCAATTCCATGTGCTCCTGCGGGCAAATCTTTAAAAAATACCCCGCCTGCTACTAACACGCCAACATTCTGCCCATCCACCAATATGTCTGTCCGCCACGCCTCATCGCTATCAACGGAGTAAATGAAAACTCGCCCATTGGATGGTGCGAGCGACGGAATCCCAGATTCGCTCTCCGCAAGAGTTGGGCCCGAAGCACAGCCCCACAGCAGAAAGAGCGATAATATCATCGTAATGTGGAGGCGAATCATACTACTACCTTATGGCTTCTGAGCATATGCACCAACGTAGAGGTCTTTTACGCGGTGCGGGTCGGCGCCTCCGAACGGCGACGGGTCGGGGTCTTCCAACATTTGACGGCCTATTTCTGGTTCAGGCATATTGGCTGCTAATTTCGCGCCAAGGGTGCCAGCATGTAAAGCATATATCTCGATATACCGCGTCTCTCCCGCGACCAAGTGGATATGAAGTTCGGCATCGGGATCGGTCGCTCCGCACGGAATTATAGACACCGTGCATTCGACTGGTGGATGGTCGACGAAGAAGCACGTTTCTTGAGGATCCCATCCAGACGCGCCAAAACCGTCCGGTGAGACCTTTTGGCGGTCCAAGTTTACCTGGATCGAGAAGCTGCCATCGGAAAGCGAATCGTGCGTAAAAAACCAAATCCTCGATTGGCCCGGGGCGATTGCGGGAAGATTGTCGCGGACTGTCGTATATAACGGATAAGATGTACATCCTGAAATGGAACAGAGAAACATCAAGGTTGCAAATCGCAGACTCAAGGCGTGCGAATATTCAAGGCACAATTGTGTTGACCTTCTTGCTGGGTTCTGAAGCGGCCGCACGAGCATCCCGTTCCTTCTTCTTTCGCCCCTTCATGGCACAAAAAATGCTATCGCATGGCCGGTTATTGTCAAGCTCGTCATTGTCCTGAGTCCGCGATCCAACTTCGCGTGGATTCACGTGGCTTTCGCCCCTTGAATGAATTGGAGGGTTTCGACTGCCGAAAGTTGTACCGAAATCGCGCGGGGAGCGTACAACCCTACGAAGTGGCCGGAGCGACGGCTGCCCATCCTTGCTACCGTTACCTTGCGCCGGTAGAATGAACAAACCATGGCATTCCGGATTGCTAGGCTCTCGGTGGCCATCTGTTTGACCATGTACCTCGTGACATTGAGCAGCGGGTGCGTTAGCATAAGTGACTCAGAAATTACGCGCGCGTCTAACACCTTGCCTACGTTGGGCATACCGGAAGCGGTGCAGATTTTGAATTCAACGAATTACTCTTGTACCGAGGCAGACTTTGACTTGACTCAAAATCTCGATGAGTACGGTATCGCTGCCGAAGAGTGTATTGAAGACTCTAGTCACGAACCTACAAATCGCTACAAGCCCTATCGGATCCAATTTAAGGACGTTGTGGGATTGCACTTGAGCGGGGTTACGACTTCAAGTGGTTCCACCAAATGGATTGAGCTTAAGTACATCCCAGGCGTTTATAATCCTCCGATCTGTTTCAACCTACCAAACAAGCGAGAAGATTCAGACCGAGTCGTGTCTGCCCTTCTGACGCTTTGTCCGAATGTGAAATAGCCGCGCCCCGAATTTCCCTAGTGGCCTATCCCGATTGAACGGCCGGTAATGTGATCCATTCTTGTAAAGGCCACACGTGGCCGGCCAGGCCCGCCGACATGGCGGGCGTGCGTTGTTGGCCAGCGCGTCGTAGCGTCCGGACCGGCCAGCAGAAATTATAACTGTACATCGTGAAGTACGTCACCGCTTCGTGCATCTGCCAATCCTTGGAAAAGCAATACGTTTGCCGCACCTTACGGGCGTTGCGGTTCCGGTCGGTCCCATTTTGCCGTTCGATGAACGAGGTGTTCACCTGACGACTGCATCGGGATTGCTTCAGCGCCGCGGCCAAAGCCGCTGGGGTTCCGAACACCAACTTCGGCTGGACCTTCACCACCCGCCCGTTCTTGCGGGTCTTATGCACCGTCGCGTAGGTCAACTCCCTCGGCGGCACTCGATAAGGCAACGCTCGCCGTCCCGGCTTAATCTGCGGCAAGGGCACCACGCGGTGACCGTAAGCTTCCAGGATCGTGCCCTCGTAGGCCGGATAATCATCGGTGGTGATCAGCTTCATGATTCGTCCGCCGGTCCGTCGCGTGAGATCCGCCAGCAGCTTCCGCAGGTTCGCCACCGATCGTTTGCCCGGTACCACGCTCAGCACCAGCCGATGCTCCGGGTCCAAGGCCACGTGATCCCAACAGTCACCGCGCTCTACGTCTGCCTCGTCGCAATTCGCCTGCTTTTTTGCGACGAACGCCCACTTTTCGTCCATCTGCGCCTCGCGTGTCCGCGGGGGAAAAAGCGACCAACTCATCGTGCAACGCATGCGCCTGGTCTCCCGCCAGTTTCGAGAGCCGGCCCACCGTTCCACGGCTCAACCTCAGCAGCCGGGCCGTCTTCCGCACGCCGCACCCTTCGGCGATGTGTTCCAGCACCGACAGGCTCTTTTGCTCCGGCAACCGGCTGTTGAACAGCGGCGTCCCCTTCCGTTCACTGAATCGTGCTCGACACCTCCGGCAGTACAACAACCGAAACGTCTCATGTTTGCCGAAGCGTCCACAGACCGTCAGATTCTTCGCCCCGCGCTTGCCGAAGTCGGCACAATGCGGGTTTTGGCAACAAAACCGCGATAGGTCATCCATGACTTGCCTCCCGTGTAACGCCCACATGGCGGCGATCCATCGCCGCAACACCGTCTATCTCAACCGATCAGAAACCGTATTTCAATTGTCACGGGCCACTAGGCGAATTTCCAGGAGCGAAGTAACTCAGTTGGAATAGCGACAGCGGACAGAACCCTCCAGTTTGCGGCAGAATGTCGCCGCATCGCTTGCACAATTGCCGCGGCAACCTCACGTTCCGGCGGTCACAGTGGGCCGGGGTTTCAAGCTCGCGGCGAATCCTCTTTCCCTTCATCGCGGAAGGCCATCGCCAACGTGAGCAGACCACTTCTGTCCTCCCGGACCCTTCCGACGTCACTGCTTCGTCGCGATCGCCGTTTTGATCGCCATGGCCTGCAGACACGGGCATTTCGCCAGGAACTTCGGTATATCTTCGCTGCTTTGATCGGTAATGGAAATGTCCATCGTACCTCCGGACATGCCCGACACGCCTTGTTCAACGAATGCCGGAATTAATCCCAGAACCAAATCTGGTCCAATTACGGGGCCTGATCGCGGCTCGTCGTCTTTGCGTTCGCGATTGGCCATGACCATGTGCCCAAGATAGACGACCGATCTGGGCGGTAGATCAAATTCCGCGTTGAGTGGGAAACTAGAGTGCCAGTTAAGTATCACAGCGCTGCCACCTGCCACAACATTGCTAATCACATACTTACCCGGGTCCAATCCGAGGCTTACTGGGAAGTCAATCGTACCCTTCCAGTTGTACCAACCCGGATGAGCGCCATTTCCTTGCCAGTCGCCTGCTAGCGTAAACCATGTACCACTGCCCGCGCTCGGCTTCACCAAGATATTGCACGGTGCCAACCCGTAGTCGGGTTTGAAATCGTTCCTTACGGTCAGGGTGAAAATCGCGATGGACTTCTTCTGAGTATCGAGCGACTTTATATCAGGGTTCAACGCCATGTCTTTGGTAGAGGTACAGCCAACTAAAATCGGAAGAATCAGTATGGGCAGCGATAGGAAAAGACCCATATGTCGACGCATGATGAATTCCTCCGAGAAAAACGTGTTAAGGTGGCCGACGCGCCCAAAAGAAGACAGGCTCGTACTTCGTTTCTACCGGAAGTGCAGGCTTCTGACAAAAATGATAATCGCATTCAACAACGGGATTCAAAGCGACCGCAGTCTGCTTAATCTCATCCCCGCCATTTATTGATGACGACCCCATCCTTGAATTCGATGAACACGGTGTTGGTCTTCTCGCTGGAACTGGACCCGCCGAAGATCAGGAATACCGCGCCGCTCGAGTCGGTGTGTTCCGTATACACGTATTTCCACACCTCGTCGTCGCCGTCCTTGGTCTTGTTATTCGGCTCGCCGAGCGTGGCATGCACCCAGCCGATCGTTGTGCTGCCCGGCTTGATTTGCGCGAACGTGCTCTGCGACACATTGGTTCCCGTGTACGTGGTATCCGAATGACCCGTGACCAGGCATCCCGGCGTCGCCGCCAATCCCACGCTCAATCCGGCCACCGCCACAGCCGTCCGCAAGTAATTCCTGAACATCGTTCGCCTCCATCCAAATGTTGCCAAAAACCCCCACACCGCCAATTGTCGTCTTTCGCCTTTCCCCGGCAACTCCCATGCGGAGACTTCTACTCTATAAGTGTCAGGTGTCCCTTCTTGGTTTGTGTCTTCCGTTCATCTTTTCGCCTCAAACAAGGAGGGACGCCGTTTTTTCCAAAGCCCGCCGAGCTTGCTCGGCGGGAAAAGAGAAGTGCCGGCCACCCACGCGCGAACTCTGACGCGAGAAATTTTTCCCCTCGGTCCTCGCGGTGACGCTAGCCAAATCTCCGCCACCGCATCCCTTCGCCGAGCGGATATCCTTACAAGCTGTGCAACCACAACTCCGCATTTTCCCCCCCCCATGTACTCAGGGGGAGGGCAAGGGTGGGGGTTATTCTGCGAAATTGTTCTTGCACGGCTCCTTGCCTTGCCTGCGGCCCGTCGGCCGGCAACGGAGCTTCGCGCTACCGCTGCCTAAGCCTTATGCCGCTCTCCGGCGGGAGCGGCGCATGAGGAATCCTGCGGCGCCCGCCGTCAGCAGCCCCGACGTCGCCGGCTCGGGTACTGCCTCCAGAGAAACGGAGTCGATGAGAGGACAGGTTTGGGAAGAGTAACCTGTCGGGGTGAAGTCAAGTGTGTAGGTCCCCTCGGTAAGATTGACTGTCATGGTCTCAGGTTCCCAAACATCCGTCTGGCTGGGCGCAAGAGAGACAGATCCGATGGTCGTCGAAGATGAATCGGTAATCGCTACCTCGTAGGGCGCACATGCCACGCCACCTGAATAATAGCTGCTGTCATACCAAGACAACACATACATTGCTGGTTCAGAGATAATGAAGCTCTGTGAAACAACGGAAGCCGCATGATTTCCGATAGCGAGATATTGCTGCCCTTCCACTGCTGCCGGAAAATAATCGGCTCCGCCCCCAGTTACGCCCCAAAATGCTCCGCCAGACGCATTCACAAGGAAAGCCCCGCCGGCATTGTAATTGTTAAGTGTGCAGGACCAGGATGTTGGGGAGACCCCGGCAACCGATCCTCCCCCAATAGAAGGCGATTCAAAATCTCCATTGGAAATAAGCGGTGCCCCCGAGGCACCGGCGAACGAAAGGAGAACCACCACACAAGACCAGAAGGAGGATATCGCCAAGAATTTTACCGTGCTAGAACTCCTTTGCTCGGGCTCATCCTGCCGGGCGCGTAATTTCCTGGTCGGAAAGCCCCTTTCCGCCAACCCAGAGAGTGCCGCCGCAACACCCACGAACGCAATAGAAAATCGTTTACTCAGCATGACTACATCTCCTTTGGAATGGGAAAGTGTGAATTGAACCGAATGGCGCGTCCCATCCACGTCGCACACCAGTTCGTAGATAAAACATGACTATCTCCGGCGGCAGATACACTTAGACCGTCTGCGCGCCGCTTCTTTCGCAATTAAAAAGAACTAAAACTGACGAAGGGAACTGCGAGCCTTTACTGCTTGACTGCTTGCATGATTCTCCTCCTTCGCCGTGTGTCCCCAACACACCGTCTGCCCATCAACGTGATGGGGACCCTCCTCTGCCTCCGCTTGGCAGAGAACCTCAATCGGCGCGAACGCGCCTCTTGATCCGAAACGAATTGATCAGGACGTTTGCCTCCAGCCGTCGCTTCCCGTCACCGCCCGCAGCCTGAACTTCCCTCTGCCGAGCAACTCCACTCCTTTCCCGGATGACTCGCCAAATACGACATGAGGCAACCCAAAAACGTCTAATGTAGTCTTATAGCACGCAGAGGGGGTCGTCACAACTCGATTATTTGGCCGTTAGGTATTCGTTTGTCGGCTATTCAGCCTACACCGCTGGACGCGCGGATGCCTCAGTTCGCTGGAAACCGGCTTTTTCCGGTTCGGCGGTCGTCAACAAAAATATTGTGATAACTCTGGAACGAATGAACGGGCCACGCCCTACAGCACGAAGCGTCGTGTGCCTTCAGTTTTTTTATTTTTTCCCCGCGGCGAAACAAAAACACGTCCAAAACCTTCACCTTCCGGCTAAGAATATAGAGGAGTCCACTTTGTCCGCTCTACTTTCCACTATGTACTGTTCAATTTTCTCGCGCAGCGTGGCCGACCGCCGCTTATTCAAGTGGGTCCCCCCGTAGACGTAGACAAAACCCCCCGCGGCGCTGTCGAAAACGGGGGTTTTGTAACCACCGTCCCAACAGGCAATGTTCAACCGTAGCCTTAGGATGGCCATTCGCCCGATAAATTCGGACTTGCCACGGATTACGCGGATGGCCCAGCGCGGCATAGCCACAACCCAAAAAACCGATTGAACCACGGATTACACTGATAGGCACGGATGGGAGAAGAAATTATCCGTGCAATCCGTGTAATCCGTGGTTCACAAATTCTTTGCGAATCGCGCAAATCCTGATGGTTAGCATTGCGAAGGAAGAAGGAAAGTCAGTTGAACCCACTTGGGCATAACTTCTTCTCCGCATTGATTCTTCGCGCTCTTGGCGCACTTCGCGGTGAATCATCCGAGCCGCAAATTTGCGCAGCGCGCGAAGATTTTGATGGATTGCAGCACGGACGGAAAAAGCTCATCCCATTTTCTCATCCGCGGTATCCGTGAAATCCGTGGTTTCAATTCCTCTTCAATCGGCGACAAAATGGCCGACCGCCGCTTTTTCAAGTGGGTCCCCCCGTAGACGTAGACGAAACCCCCCGCGGCGCTGTCGAAAACGGGGGTTTTGTCAATGCCGAACCGGGTCAATTCTGCAATCGTAGTTTTGCGATGTCCATTCGGGCGAAAAAATGCGGACTCGCCGCGAATGAGGCGGAGATATGCGTGATTGCCACGGCTCGACTGAGCTCGCCGAAGTCAGATGAAGACCGATGGACACGGATCATGCATAATTGACAGTGGATAATTGATAATTGTCAATTATCCACTATCCATTCTCAATTGCTTTCATCTTCCCAGCAGTTCCCGCTCCACGAACCCCGTATCCACTTCCCCGCGGGCGAAATTCTGGTTGTGCATGATCTGCAACAGCAGCGGGATCGTCGTCTTCACCGGCGAAACGTGAAATTCGCCCAGCGCCCGCCTCATGGTGGCGATGGCCTGCGCACGGGTGGGGCGGTGCACGATCAGTTTGCCGATCATGCTGTCGTAATTCGGCGGGATGCGGTAGCCGGCATAGACGTGGCTGTCGATCCGCACGCCCGGGCCGCCGGGAACACGCAGCTCTTCGATCACTCCCGGCGACGGCGCGAAATTCCGCTGCGGGTCCTCGGCGTTGATCCGGCACTCGATGGCATGGCCCATCCGCTGGACGTCTTTCTGTTTCACGCTCACCGGCAACCCCGCGGCGATGCGAATCTGCTCCTTGATCAGATCGATCCCGGTGATCTGTTCCGTCACCGGATGTTCCACCTGGATTCGGGCATTCACCTCCAGCAGATAAAAATGCTGCTCTTCATCGACCAGGAATTCCACCGTTCCCGCGTTGACGTATCCCGCGGCTTTCATCAATCGCACGGCCGACTCGCACAGCTTTTCCCGAACGTCCTCCTTGATCGTCGGGCTGGGCGATTCTTCCAGCAGCTTCTGATGCCGCCGTTGCATCGAGCAATCGCGCTCCCACAGATGCAGGGTATTGCCGTGATGGTCGGCGAGGATTTGCACCTCGACGTGCCGGCCGAATTCCACGTATTTCTCGATGTAAACCGTGGAATCCTTGAATGCGTTTTCGGCCTCGGCCTGCGCCTGTTTAAGCCCGCCGCGGAGGGAGACGTCGTTATGCGCCACGCGCATTCCCCGTCCGCCTCCGCCCGCCGCTGCCTTGATGATGATCGGATACCCGATCTGCCCCGCCACCTTCAACGCCGATTTCTCGTCGTCAACGGCCCCGTCGCTCCCCGGCACGGTCGGCACCTTGGCCTTGCGGGCCAGCTTCTTGCACGCGACCTTGTCGCCCACCGCCGCCATCGCCGACACCGGCGGGCCGATGAATTCGATCTTGCAGCTTCGGCAAATCTCCGCGAAGTGGTCGTTCTCCGCCAGGAACCCGTAACCGGGATGGATCGCCTGCACGTCCGCGATTTCCGCCGCCGAGATGATTCGCGGGATATTGAGATAGCTTTCCGCCGGCGGGGCGTCGCCGATGCAGATCGCCTGGTCCGCCAGCTTCAGATACGCCGCCTCCTTGTCCGCCGTCGAATAGACCACCGCCGTCTGCACTCCCATTTCCCGGCAGGCGCGGATGATCCGCAAGGCGATCTCCCCGCGATTGGCTATCAGAATCTTGGAAAACATTGGAGAAGTAGAAGTTGCAAGTGCAAGTACAAGTTACAAGTGCAAGTTAGTTGTTGATCGGGCCTTTTTCTACTGAACGCAACAGTCCTGCCAGGAGACGCCCGATTTCTTCGTACAAGAGCGATGCTCTGCCCATTGCTCCTGTATCGAGGTAGCCCAACCTTCCGGCAATCTGCAATTGGGTTTCCATTTCCTGAAGCGATCCTCGCGATATTCGCAAATATTGCGCAAATTGTTTTCTTTGTCGTCGTCCCTGGCCTTCGGCGAAATTGGACGGTACCGACACCGCCGAGCGCCGTAACTGATTGACCAGCCCAAACTGCTCGCAAGCGGGGAACCTTTGTGTAATCCGATAAACTTCCACCACGAGGTCCATGCCCTTTTGCCAGACAATCAGTTCACGGTAGCTATTTGCCACAACCTCTCCCTTCTTCCAACTTGCACTACCAACTTGCACTTGTACTTCCAACTTGCACTTGCACTCCCAACTTGCACTTCCGCCCCGCCTCACGGCCTTACAAGAAAAAGGACCTGATTGAACTCCACCGCCTGGCCGTTGTTCACCAGAATCCTGGCGATCGTCCCCTTGCACTCCGCCTTGACGTTGTTGAATACCTTCATCGCCTCGATCACGCACACGTCGGTCTCTTCCGACACGGCCGACCCGACCGTCACGAACGGCTTGGCATCCGGACTCGGCGCCGAATAGAACGTCCCAACCATCGGGCTCTTGATTTCGTGAAGCTTCTCCTCCACGACGCCGTTCCCCGCCGATTGCGGCAGGGGGGCAGCGCCTCCAACCGGCGCCGCGATCTGTATCGGCATCGCCACCGGCGCCGCCGGTCCACGCCTCATCAGCACGCGCCGATCCCCGTCTCGAAGCTCAATCATGTTCAGATCGTTGGCCTCCATCAGCTTCACGATCCGCTCCAGCAGCGCAACGTCCATCGGCCCCGTCGTCTTCAGCGCGGGCGCCGTGGCCTTCTTCTTCGATTGGCTCTTTTCACTCAATGTGGCAGCCCTCAAAAGTCTTGTCCAGCGTCGTCAACACTTCGCATCCACTGTGGGTGATCAGCACGTCATCCTCAATTCGCACGCCCCCTTCGCCGGGCAGATAAATGCCCGGTTCAACCGTAACGATCATACCCGGCTGAAGCTCTTCGTCCCCGCCGATTCGCCGCATCGTCGGTAATTCGTGAATCTCCCGTCCGATCCCGTGCCCTAACCCATGGCCAAATTGAGCTTTATATCCAGCCTTGTCAATCAAGTCCCGTGCCACACGGTCTGTTTGTTGCGTCGTAACCCCCGGCCGCAGGAACGCGATCGCCGCCTGCTGCGCCTCCAGCACGATCTTGTAAATCTGTTTGATCTTCGCATCCACCCGACCCAACATCAGCGTCCGCGTGATGTCGCTGCAATACCCCTCATAAAGCGCGCCCCAGTCGAAAAGCAATGGCTGGTCGTTGTGAACCAGCGCATCCCCCGGCCGGTAATGCGGCAAACTGCTGTTCGCGCCCGCCCCCACGATCACCGGAAAGCTCGCATCGCTCGCCCCCCGGCTGCGAAGCTCAAGCACCAGCAGCCCCGCCAGGTAATTCTCCGACTGTCCAACCTCGATCGCCTCGCGCACCGCGGTGAACGCCTCTTCCGCGATCGCCGCCGACTTGCGGATCAGCCCGATCTCCTGATCGTCCTTTACCTTCCGGATATTGACCAGCACGTCCTCCAGCGGCACCAGCTCTACCGCTTCCTTGCCCGCCTTCTTCTTGATCTCCGCGTCCAACGCGTGAATCTGCCCGAACGTGGCTCGATTGGCCTCGAAACCCACCCGTTTCACTTTCGCGCCCAGAATCGTCTGGGCCAATGCCGTGTCCATCTTCCCTTCGCGGAGAACGACCCTCAGCCAGCCCGCTTCAATCTCCGCCTGTTCCTTGTACCGAAAGTCCGTCACCAGCCGGATGTCGTCGGCCGTGACCAGACCGATCGAATCCTCCCCCGTGAAATTCGTAAGATACGCCAGATCAGCCGATAACGTCAGCAGTAAACCGTCCAGGTTCAGCTTGTTCATGGCCGCGCGGACGGTTTTTTGCCGGACTTTGAGGTAAGCCTTGGGTTTGCTTGCGACGTTGGTCATCGGGCGGCCATCCGTCTTGGGCGCATGGCCGTGCGGAACGGTACTGGACACCCGCCCGCCTTGTCAACGGACCCCCTCCCCGTCTTCACCTCTGGGTGTGCCAAAATTTCCGGGAGAGCAGAAATTGAACCGCCATGACGCCAAGACGCCAAGGTAGGAATTGCGCCTTGACATGATTTTACCTTGGCGTCTTGGCGTCATGGCGGTTCAATCGTCTTTGCTCCCGGGAGAATTGGCAGACCCTCACCTCTTCCCCTGACTCCGCACAAGCCCAGGATTCAGCGACCGCTGATGCTTTTTCACCGCCAGATCGATCGCCAATTCGATCGCCGCGCGCATGCTTCCCGGATTCGCCCGGTTCCGTCCCACGATGTCGAACGCCGTCCCGTGATCCGGGCTGGTGCGGATGATTGGCAATCCCAAAGTCACGTTCACCGCCTGATCGAACGCCAGCAGCTTCACCGGAATCAGGCCCTGATCGTGATACATCGCCACCACCGCGTCGAAATATCCGTCGCGGGCCCGCATAAAAATCGTATCCGGCGGATACGGCCCGCTCACGTCCACTCCCTGGTCCTTGGCCATCAGGATTGCCGGCTCGATGATCCGCTCTTCCTCATCGCCGAACTGTCCGTTTTCGCTCGCATGGGGGTTCAGCCCGCACACCGCGATGCGCGGTTTTGGAATGTCGAACCATTCCACCAGGGCTTGGTGCACCAATTCGATCGGCTGGAAAACCGCCCCGATGTTCAGCTTGCCCCACAATCCCATCAGCGGAATGTGTACCGTCGCCAGCACCACCTTCAGCGGCCCCCCCGTGAACATCATCGCAAACCGCCGCGAGCCGGTCCGTTGGGCGAACAATTCCGTATGCCCTGGAAAATGATACCCCGCCAGCTTCCAACTCTGCTTGGCGATCGGGGCCGTCACGATCCCGTCGATGAGTTTGCGGTTGGCCGCGTCGATGGCGTCCAGGCAAAACCGCATCGACGCCTCGCCACCCATTTTGCTCGGCGCCCGGATGGCCGTCCCCAGCATTGAATATTGATCGTAATCCACCACCACCACGTCGTGCGGGTAGTTCCGCAGCCGGCCGCCGTTGTACTGGTCGCGCCACCAGAACACGTCAAACTCGGCGATGTCCGCCGCGTAGTGCAGCAACTCGTTCATCCCGTAAATGATGAAATGCGCCTTATGCCGCAAGACGGGATCGGACAACGCCTTGACGATCACCTCCGGCCCGATGCCGGCAGGCTCGCCCATCGTGATTCCTATGGTGGGGCGGTAATCCATATTCAGCCTTCAGCGGCGGTGCGCAACACCGCGGGTTCGCTAAAGCATTCTACCCGCGCCGTCACGCCGAAACACCCTTTTTCATCGGCTCAATGAATCCAACGCATGTCCCCAAAATCCGGAATGATCCCCATGTGGCCGTATATCCTGAACCCCGCCGGCCAATACACAAACACCGCTTTCCCCAGCAAAAACTGTTCCGGAACCCGGCCCTCCGCCATGTTGTCCAGCCCCTCGTTCGGTAAATTGATCGGAGCATCCCAATATCGCGCATCCTTGCTTATTGCCGAGTTGTCTCCCATCACAAAATACTCGCCCTTGCCCAGGTGTACCGGATTATCCGGCGTTGCGGTGCGAATCCCACTGCTTCGGTTGGTGTAATAGACGTCCCGCCACAACGCCACGTGATCCAGCGTGCATTTCTGGCTCTGGGCCTCAATCTGCGCCGCACCCGGTTTGCCGCGCACGTGAGCCCGATTGTTGTATTGATCGATGAGCCAGCGAACGTTCGGCTCATAATCCATCGGATCGAAAGCCTCCCGCCCGTTTAACCGCAACGTGACCCGGTAATCCACGTTCGCGAATTCGACGTTGATCGGCCGATCACCCCGGATTCCCAGTTCCGAAAGCGGCTTTTGCCAGGTCGTGATTTCCCCCCAACCGCTTCGATGAATCAGCCGCACCGTATCGGGCGTGAACTCCGCGGTAAACGTGTGATCCACGTCCTCAAACCGCGACAGCGTCATCCGAAGCGCCCCGTTTCCGCTGATCCGGCTGTAATACGCCGTCAGCTTCAAATCGGAGACCGGATTGGCGTTTTCATCGTCGGGCGATCCGATCGCCCCCGGCCGGCGAATCATGCCGGGCGCGCCGGTGTCGTAAACAAGGTAATCCGTCAGTGTCTGCGTCGTGCTGTTGGCGTTGGGGTCGAAACGCAGCGTTCCATTTCCATCGGCATTGTCGAATTCAAACTGCCGGCCCTTGGATACGTCCCATCCGGCGCCGTCCGGCTTCCAGGGCTGCACCCATTGCGGCTGGACGTCGCGCTGAACCGCGTGCGGATGAAAATCGTTGTCATATACCAGCCGCCACAACGCCTCCTGCGCTTCCCTGGACTTCTTTAGGACCTCCCATTTGCCTGCCGATGCGTTCCATTTGTAAATGTCCCCATCCAGCACCATCAGCTCCTCCCCCGGCAAGCCCACCAGCCGCTTGATGAAATTCTGCTGATAGTGCGTCGTCTTCGGATCGTCCGGACTTTTGAACACCACCACGTCCCATCGCCGCGGAGGATGCAGCAGGTAAATGTATTTCAGCACCAGGATCCGATCCCCGTAATTCACCGGCGTTTCGTCCTGCGGGTTTAGCAACTCCCCTTTCGGCCCCAACCGAGCCGTCGGGGCGATGAAACGGCCGCAGTTCGGGCAATAGATGTCCGTGGCCGGAAACGCATCCGGCGGCGTCCGCATCTCCTCGTCCTCCGATTGGCTCCTCGCCGAATAATTCACCGTGAACGTCCATCCGCAATCCGGACATTGATACCGCAGGTGCGCCCCCAGCAGCGTCGGCGCCATCGATCCCGTCGGAATCACGAACGCTTCCACCACGAACGCCCTGAAGATGAACGCCAGGATGAACGCCACCAGGATCGATTCAATGGTTTCCTTGACGTTGGTCTTGTCTTCCGCCTGGGCGGGATCTTCCGTCGAGTCCATTTGCGCCGTGCCGCTCTGTTCACTCATGGGATTTGGATGGTAAGCGATCGCCCCTCAGAAGCAATGCGGAAGGCAAATCGGGCGTGCCCACATTTTGTGGCAAGCTGCTCCCACTCTTTCCCCTCCCCATGTACTCAGGGGGAGGGCTGGGGTGGGGGTTCTTCCGTCGTGCCACAAAATACGGCCGCGCCCTGCAAATCAATGCGGCTGACTGGAGTTGAACCAGCACGGGTTGCCCCACAAGAACCTGAATCTTGCGCGTCTGCCAATTTCGCCACAGCCGCAGGCGTAGCCCACGAATCTTAAATCCCCGCACGCTCCCGTCAAGGAAATGCGCAGTACAATGGCCATCCGATGAAAGACCACGCCCCGCAGAACTTCTCCCCGCGCATCGCCAACCGCCGCGCCCTGCACAATTATTTCATCACCGCCAAGATCGAATGCGGCCTGGCCCTGCTCGGCAGCGAGGTCAAATCCCTCCGCCTGGGACGCTGCCAACTCGCCGAATCCTTCGCCCGCATCGAACGCGGCGAACTGATCCTCCACGGCTGCCACATCGACCCCTACGAAAAAGCCGCCATCGCCCACGACCCGCTCCGCGAGCGAAAGCTCCTCGTCCACAAACGCGAACTCCGCCGCCTCGAAGCCGAGAGCGAACAAAGCGGCGCCACGCTGATTCCCCTGGCCATCTATTTCAAGGACGGCCGCGCCAAGCTCGAACTCGGCGTCGCCCGCGGCAAACAACGCCACGACAAACGCGCCGCCATCCGCGAAAAGGAACAGGCTCGCGAGCTCCGCCGCGCCATGACCCGCCGCCAATGACGCGCCCCACGCGGCCAGCCGACTTCAGTCGGCGGGTCCTTCCATTTCCAAGCACCTGTCAATCCGCCGCAGAGCTTTCTCCTTTCCCAAAAACACCAGCGTCTCAAAAATCGGCGGACTCACCATTGTCCCGCTCACCGCCACGCGAATCGGCTGCGCCACCTTGCCCAAGGGCATCGCCGTCATAACGCTATAGGACTTGACCAGTTCTTCCAGCTTTTGCGAAGTCCATTCGGGAAGCGACGGTAATTTCTCACGAATGTCACGCAGAGGCTTAAAGCCTTCCCAATCGTTCTTCCGCAACACCTTCTCCACCGCTTCCTTCTGGTATTCGATTTCCTCATCCGCCTCGAACAAAAACCTGCTCTTCTCCTCCACGTCGCGCAGAATCCTCATTCCCGCGTTCATTTTCAGCACGCGATTCAATTCCTCATCCGTCGCCCGATTCATCGGCGAATGCGGGTTGACGCTCAGAAAATCCCGCATCGCCGCGAGCAACCGCGCCTCCGACGCCCCCGCGCACGCCTCCGTGTTGAACGCCAGCAATTTCTCACGGTTGAACTTGGCGTTCGCTTTCCCGATCCCATCCAGCGAGAACAATTCCACCATCTCCTTGACGCTCATCCGCTCCTTGTCCCCGCCGGGACTCCACCCCAACAGCGCCAGAAAATTCAGCATCACTTCCGGCAAATACCCGTTGGCCCGGAAATCGTGAACCAGCACCTCCGGCAAATCGCGCTCGCTCAATCCGATGGCCCGCATGACTTTCGCCTGCTCTTCCAACTCCAACTGACGCCCATCATCCGCGAGCCACCACGCGGCCCGCTCGGCCGGTATGCCGACCGATTCGCCGCTTCTATTCCTCAGCCACAGATTCGCCTGATGCCGAATTTTCTTGTCCCGGTCCCGCTTGCCCATCTTGCTGCCGTCGGTGTTCAGGATCACCGGCAAATGCCCATAAACTGGCCGCGGATATCCCAGCGCTACCTGAAGCGCGATATGGTTTACCGTATTGAGCAGATGTTCCTGTCCCCGCAGAACGTGCGTGATCCCCATCTCCGCATCGTCCACCACCACCGCGAAATGATACGTCGGCATCCCATCCGTCTTGCGGATCACGAAATCCTGCACCTGGCTCGCCGCCAGCACGATCTCCTTCCCCAATACCACGTCGTCAAACCGATATTCCTTCACCGGCATCGCAAACCGCACCACCGACGTCCGGCCCTCGGATTCGAATTTCCGAATCTGATCCTCGGAAAGATTCGGCCGCTTGTAGATATACGCCCGCTTGGCCCGCTCGGCGATCTTGCGCTGGCCGTCCAATTCCTCCGGAGTCTCGTATGCCTTGTACGCCAGCCCGCGCGAAATCAAATCCTCGATCAGCCGGTTATAAATCCCCACCCGCCTCGACTGATACATCAGTTCGCCGTTATCCCAATTCAGCCCAAGCCAACTCAAATCCTCGAGCACGCTTTTGACCGATTCCTCCGTGCTGCGCGCCAAATCCGTATCTTCAATGCGAAGCAAAAATTCCCCACCCGCATGCCGTGCCAATAGCCAGCTAAACAGCGCCGTTCTCGCCCCGCCAACGTGGAGATACCCCGTCGGCGACGGCGCAAATCGCGTAACGACTTTTGAACTCATGCAATTCCCTCGTGTTTAGCCGCGTCCCGGCGCGCCGGGACGCGGCCTCATCCACCGCCGAATCCTCACGGTCATCCACGCCCCCGGCCCCCACGCCGCGTACGCCAGCATCCCAATCCCCACCACGTATTGATGCGCTATCACCATCAGCAGCGTAATCCCCACCATGGTGATCAGCCGGCCGATCGACCGCCGGCCCCGCAGATACCGATTCACCAGATGCGGATAGCGCAGATGGCTGACCATCAGCAATGCGCTGGCCAGGACCACGCACGGCAACAGGGCCAAACATGCGTGCGATAAAAACGCCAGCGATTGCCGCGCCAAATCCTGCTCCATCAGGATCAGCCCCGCCACCGCGCCCGCCGCTCCGGGCGACGGCAGCCCGAGAAAGCTGAAATGATGTTGTTCACCGTGCTCGTTGCTGACGTTGAATCTCGCCAGCCGGATCGCCGCGCAGCACATGTACAGCGCCGCCACCGCCCACACCAATCGCATGAGCGGCAAATCCCAGGTCGGCCCATCCAGGTGAAACATCCGCAGCGCCACGAACGCCGGCGCCAGTCCAAAGCTGACGACATCCGCCAGGCTGTCGAGCTGTCCGCCGAAATCCGTGGTATGCCGCGCGAACCGCGCCAGCCGGCCGTCCAGCGCATCGAACGCCATGGCCAGAAAGATCAGATACGCCGCCGCCGCGAAACCCCGATTCACGAAGAAGGTTCCCCACGGATCTTTCGGCAACTCTCCGCCATGCGCCACCATGGCGGCGACGTAAATCGCCCCGAACCCGGAGACGGCGTTTCCCAACGTTGCCAGACTCGGCAGGAAATAGACTGACCGGATGTACGCCCGCCGCCCGTGCCGCCGCAGCCGCAGCCGTCTCTGCTCCCGCGAACGCCGCGGCCGACGCCGTTTCACGGCACTCTCCCCTAGCGTCTCCTCGGAGAACCTTTTGCCGATTCGGGTCATGCCGGCGTCTCCCGCGGCACCAGCGGCTCCAACTCCTCGCCCGCCGCCGCCTCCTCCGTGTGGATCGGGTTGCCCAACGTCGCGATCACGTCCGCCGCTCCTCGCACGTTCTGACCCACCTCCACCTCAATCTTCGGCTCAAGCCACTTGGCGATCGTCAATTCCGTCCGGCTCCCAAACTTGATCATCCCGATCCTCGCCCCGCGCTCCACAAATTCGTCCTTGGCGACCGTGCACACGATCCGCCGCGCGATCATCCCCACGATCTGCTTGATTACCACGATGTTTCTCCCGCCCCTCGGCTCGGCCAGCACGATGGTGTTCGATTCGTTCTGCTCCGACGCGCCCCCGTGATTCATCGCATTGATGAACTTCCCCTTCTTGTAGGAGACGGAGACCACCTTCCCATCGCAGGGAGATCGATTGACGTGTACGTTGAACACCGACAGAAATATCCCCACCCGCACCGCCGGGCCGCCGATCAGCTCATCATGCTCGACCTCGGTGACGTCCGAGACCTTCCCATCGGCCGGCGACACCACCGCACGCTGCTCGGCGGGAATTTTCCGCTCCGGGTCCCTGAAAAACGCGAACAGCCAAATCAGCACCGGGACACAAATCAGCGCCAGCGGCCAGAAAACGAGCCTCAACCCCCATGCCGTGATCGCCAGCACCAGCGACCCGATCAGCATTTCCCGCCACCCATGTCGCGTCAGCGGAACCATCACTTCAAGCTAGACCCCACCCCCCGCGATGTCAACGAATCCACCCACCGCCTCCGCCCCCTCTTTCTACCGCTGCGCCAGCGACACCTGCCCCCGTGGCGTAGCCGCGCCGGCCGCCTGCGCATGGACCACCGCCGCCGGGCTGGCGAGCGGCGCCGAATCATCCGGCAATTGCCTCGGCACCAAAGCCCAGCAAATCAGGCCGGCCGCCGCGATCCAAAGCACAAAACAAAGCGCAACAATAATCCCGCGATCAAATGAAAAGAAATGCATAGCCCGGACCTCCATGTCCAATACAACCAAAGGGCGTTCATCCATGAACTGATCAAAGAATACCACACATCACCGGGGGGTCAACGGGTCGGACAAAACGCCACCCGGCGATGCAGGGCCATCGCATTTGGCGACGGGGTTCAAGGGTTAAAAGGTTCAAGGGAAATACGTTCCCCTTGCCTTGAACCCTTCAACCCTTGAACCCTTGAACGCCATCGCCCAATGCGATGGCCCTTCCGGCGATGCCTAACCGGCAGCTACTCGCCCACATCCTCTTCCATGGCTGATAATAGTCGGTCCAGCGCATCTTCGACAAAATCCCTCGGAGCATGTCCCGCATACGAGGCGGAACGCTCCCGCCAGTCAATCTGACGGACGGCATCGCAAAACAGCACGCCTTCCCCCACAGGGTTGTCCCGCGTTGGTTCAATCATGCCGGTCGGTATGTACTTGACGTTCCCGTACCGCGGATGCGATTGGTGCTTAAATTTGCTCGTGCCGATCAATACGATGGCCATGCCGGTTTTCCGGCTGTAACTCACGGGGCTCATGACCAGGGCAAAGTGCGGCCCGGCAGTTTCCTGGCCGGCCGATGGGGATGCGTTAAAGTGGATGAAATCGCCGCGCTTTGGGAAATACGTGCGATGGCTCACGCGCTCTCCCTGCCCGCCCGTGGAAAATCCAATTCCGTTGGTGGCCTGGCATAGTTCTTCAAAATGTCCTTGAGCTTGTAACGGCTGCGCCGACGCCCTGGGGTGTCGGCGATTTTGAGATGGTCGATCTCCAGCGTGGCTCCGTCGACTATCGCCCGCTCAGTGGCGAACGTCTTGGGAATCCGAAGTCCCAAGCTGTTGCCCCATTTACGCACCTTCACGAGGGTTGCCATGTCGAATTTCCTTCAGTTATACAGAATTATACATCCCCTATCGGACGCAAGCAACCTCGTCTTCAAAAGTTCTGGTTGACACCCCCTCACCTCTTGAAAAACGTCTTCCCCCTCGAACTGTACTTGCTCAGCCGATTGTTCACGTATAAACCTTCCAGCAAAAACTCTCCCACGCTTGCCAGCATGGCCGGGTCGCCGCAGTCCAATTCCATCTCCTTGGCCAACTGCGCCGTCGCCTGCGGCAGGCCCTTGATCGCCTTCATGTTCGCCACGAATTCCTCCGCCGACAGATCGTCCCCCGCCGGAAACGTCAAATTCCCCTTGAACTGTTCCGTGATCGAATCATGCCCCTCGGCGTCGCCATATTTCCCGAACACCGCCTTCACGGCTTCGCCCACCAACGCCCGGATCAGCTTGTCCTCCGCGCCTTCCTCTTCCGCCAGGGTCATCTCGATCTTCCCGCGGCAACTGGCGACCAGATAATTCAGGTCGCACACCCGCGGCACCACGCGCTTCTCCCCCGTCGCCAGTCCCCTCCGCTCCGCGTTGCTCACCACCGTTTCCAGGTTCGCGATGCTCGTCCGCACCGACACTCCCGACGCCTGCGAAACGTGCGGGCTGCTCCGCGCCAGCCGAACCACCTCTTCCACGATCTCGTTCATGAACGCCGGCACCTCCACCCGAACGTCGCTGTCGCTTTCGGATTTTCCCTTGCGATCCAGCCACGCGTTCTCCTGCGCGATCTGGATTCCCTCCGCGATCGTCTCCGGATAATGCGTCCGGATCACCGATCCGATCCGGTCCTTCAGCGGCGTCACGATCCGGCCCCGATTCGTGTAATCCTCCGGATTGGCGCTGAACACCAGGCACACGTCCAACTCCAGCCGGATCGGATACCCCCGAATCTGCACGTCCCGCTCCTCCAGCACGTTGAACAATCCCACCTGAATCCGCGGGGCCAAATCCGGCAACTCGTTGATCGCGAAAATCCCCCGGTTGCTCCTCGGAATCAGCCCATAGTGCATCGTCGATTCATCCGACAGATATCTCCCCTCCGCATGCTTCACCAAATCGATCTCCCCGATCAAATCCGCGATCGTGACGTCCGGCGTCGCCAGCTTCTCGTGATACCGGTCGTCCCGATGCACCCATTCGACCGCCGCGTCGTCGCCCTGCTCCGCCACGATCCGCCGGCCCGTCTTCGTCCCAGGCTCCAGCGGATCGTCGTTGATCTCCGTGCCCCCCAGCACCGGAATCCACTCATCCAGCAGCATCGGCAACATCCGCAGAATCCGCGTCTTCGCCTGCCCGCGCAGCCCCAGAAACAGCAGATCGTGTTTGGAAAGGATCCCGTTGACGATCTGCGGAATCACCGAATCCCGATATCCCACCAGCCCCGGAAAAAGCTCCTCACCCGCCTTCAGTTTGCGGATAACGTTCCTCCGCAGCTCGTCCTTCACCGAGCACGGCTTATATCCCGACTCTTTCAATTGCCCGACCGTCGCGGCGCGAGGATGACTCATTTCGTCGGATTCTCCCGAAAGGACCATTGGATGATAGGGCGGCGCCTTCCCAATTCGCCATTGGGAAACATGCGGTCCTGACAATCGTCTCTCGGACCGAGCTGACGGAATACTAGCCAGCTACCGGCAATTGATAGATTGCGGGGCGATACCGCGGAGGGGGAACGCGCTTTCCCGTCGCCTTGGCCGCCCTTATCCATGCACCTCGCGCAACCTGCAACTCTGCCAACGCCGCATCCGGGGTCTTCCCGAATGCCGAGCACGCTTCCAGATCGGGGATATCGGCGATATACCCTTCGTCCTCGTCGCTATAAAAAATGTTGATGTGATAATCACGCATCATTTTACCAACGTCGGCATGCAACCCCTCACGCGGCGAGTTCCCGAGCATGCGGAATCTCTCGCGGCTTCACCGGCCTGATTTGAGCCGCCTCCAGCGTGACAACAGCCACCGTCCGGCCTTCAAGCGTGACGAATTCCACCTCGTACGCCTTCCCGTCACCGTAAACGTGCACGACCGTCCCCACGTCGCCGGCTTTCAGACCCTCGCCGGGCACGTCCACGTTCAAAACCGCGCGTTCATGTTCCTGAATCATGACAACCTCATTCTAGCCTTGTGGATACGCCGTTACCAACCGCGGATTATCCTTTCCTTGATCGACAATCCAGACGGAACGCACACGAACCTTGTTGCCCGATGGCGCGTCAATATCGCCATCAACGATGAATTTTCGACCATGTGCCGTTTGCGAGCTTTGGACCACTTGCCCATTCTTCGCCAGTTCGCTCAACCCGGTGACCATTAACTGCCATCGCTTGTCGGTAAGTCCCATTGAGGCGAAAAAGCGGGCCTTGCCGCCGTTCTGCGGATGCGCTGGGTTCAGGAGATATTCTGTAATTTCCCGCTGTTCGACGACGGCGAGGTGAGCATTGGGCAATGTCACGGCTTCACCGCCGGCTGATCGTAGCTGTAAAGATTGTCGTCACGGGTGAGATATTGCCGGTCGGGCCCGGCGCTGAAGAAAAACCAGCCCTTGGGGTTCATCCCGATCGCCGGGTGCATGTGCGACATGAAAACGATTGGACTCCCCCAGGCATCGCGGACACGCGCCTCGTCATAATACGCGATCGAAAGATCGTCGAATTGCCCGGTGAGAAGCCCCGCCGATTTCAGGGCGCGGATGAACGCCTCGTCGTTTCGCTCCGCCGGGCGGCGCAACTGAATCTCCGGCGGGACCTGTTGATCGCTGATGAGTTCCGGGACGACCGGGATCGTGCCGTTCTGGCGGACGTACGCCGCCATCGCCGCGTCCAGCCGGTGGAGGATGTCCTTGGTCAAATCCACCGTCGACGCCAATCGAAGGTGACGCGATAGACTCACCATCAGCCCCACCACGATCACCAGAATCGCGACGGCCGTGAGGGCTTCAATCAAGGTGAACGCGCCCCTTGCCGTAGCCCCGCACGTACGTGCGGCGCCTGCCACGGAAGATCGAAAAACGGGTCCGGAGTTCAATGTTTCGGCGCAGAAATCGTCTCGATCAGGGCAACCATCGGCATGAAAAGCGCGACGACAATGAATCCCACGATCAGGCCCAAGACCACAACCATGATCGGCTCCAGAATGCTGATCAGCGAGCCGACCAGCACGTCCACGTCGCTGTCGTAGTTGTCGGCGACCTTGATGAGCATCTTGTCCAGGTCGCCCGTCTCTTCGCCGACGTCGATCATGTTGACCACGATGGCGTCGCACACCTTGGTGGCGCGGAGCGGGTCGGCCATGGATTCGCCTTCCCGGATCGCATCGTGAACCTTGCCCAGGGCGCGCGTGTAAACCTCATTGCCGCAGGTTTCCTTCGTGATGTTGATCGCGTCCAGGATTGGCACGCCGGCGCTGATCAGCGTTCCCAGCGTGCGCGTGAAGCGGGCGATCGCCGATTTGCCCACGATCCCGCCCAGAACCGGAATCTTCAGCTTCACCGCATCCACAAAGTATTTTCCCCCTTCGCTGAGCTGGATCAGCTTGAGCAGACCCACCAGCAGCAGCGGGGATACCAGCACGTAGGCCCAGCCATATTGCGTGGCAAACCAATTGCTGATGGCCAAAAGAACCTTGGTGACCGGCGGCAATTCCGTCTTGAAATCGGCGAAAATGGTCTTGAACTTCGGGATCACGACGATCATGATCAGCGACACCACGCCCACCGCGATGCTGATCACCACGCACGGATAAATCATCGCGCCGATGACTTTTTTCTTCAGCTTGGCGGCCTTCTCCATGAATTCCGCCAGACGCGCCAGAATCAGGTCCAGCACGCCGCCGGCCTCCCCGGCGTTGATCATGTTCACGTACAACTTGTCGAACGCCTTGGGAAATTTCGCCATCGCGTCGGACAGAGAGCCTCCGCCTTCGACCTCGTCGGCGACGCCGCCGATGACCGCCTTGAGAAGCCCCGGCTTCTGCTGCGACTCCAGAATCTGCAGGCTCCGCAGAATCGGCAGGCCGGCGTCCTGAAGCGTCGAAAGCTGCCGGGTGAACATGACCAGTTGCTTTCGCGGCACGCCGCCGATGGAGATCGGCATCTTCCGCTTCTTCTGCAACGGCGCCGTGTCGCCGGCGGCGGATTTCTTCTTCTGCGATTTCTTTTGCGCCTTCTCGCGGACTTTGGTGGGAAAAAATCCCTTGCCGCGAATCTTGGCAATCGCCTCTTCGGTCGATCCCGCTTCGATTTCGTCCTTCACTTCCTGTCCGGACGAATTCATCGCCTCATACGCAAAAACGCCCATGGGAGTCTCCACTTTGAACTCTTCGAATTATAGACGTTGTCCACCGCATTTCATGCCCCAAATCCCCCCTCCGACCCCCGTTTTCCACCTCAATCAATGAAAAATCTCCTCAAAAAACCCCCGCATCGCCGCCCAGGACCGCCGGTCCGCATCCGCGTTATAGGCAATGTTGGGGATGTGATGCGAATCCGCCTGGGGATTGGTAAACGCATGATGCGCCCCCCCATACACGATCACCTGCCAATTCGCCTTTGCCTGCCGCATCTCATCCTCGAAAGCCTCCACCTGGGCCGCCGGTACGAACGCGTCATCCCCACCCGTGCAAACCAGTATCTTTCCCTTGATATTCCCGGCATCCTCCGGCCGGGTCGTATCCAGCCCGCCGTGGAACGACACGACACCCACAATCGGCGCCCCGCTGCGGGCCAGTTCCAGCGCCACCGTGCCGCCGAAGCAATATCCGATCGCCGCGATCCGGCTGGGATCCACGTGCGGATCCTTGGCCAGCACGTCCAACGCCGCCTTGGCGCGGGCTCGCATCAGATCCAGATCGCCTTTGACGCCGCCCATCCATTTGGCGGCCACGTCGGGCGCGTCGGTCACCTGGTCGTTGCCGTACATGTCCGCCGCGAAGGCAACGTAGCCAAGCTGGGCAAGCTGTTCCGCCCGGTGTTGGGGATAATCGTTCAAGCCCCACCACTCCGGAAAAACCAGCACCCCAGGCCGGGGGGTCTGAACGCTGTTGTCGTAGACCAAAATTCCCTCAAGATCCGTGTCCCCTTGACGATAATGAACTGTAGTTTTCACGATCTCACCGTATGCGAACGTGGGAACCAGAATTAAAAAAAGTAATTTTACGCAGTTCTGCATCGTTTCTCCGTCGTATGGACTTGATATGCTCAGTTCGGTGAAGTACCATACTGTAACCAACGCTCCAGGGGCATCGTAGCCTAACGGCCTATTATTATTGCATCCATGCCCGCTTCTCGCCAATCCCTGTCTCGCGATCAACGCCTCGACTTCTGGCGAGGGCTATGCCTCGTCGACATGCTTCTCGTTCACTTGGTCTACAAGAACGTCCAGTTCGGCAACTTCCTGGGAAATCTGCTGGGCAGTTACACCCGCTTTGCGGCGGGGGGGTTTATCTTCATCTCCGGACTCAGCATCGGCGTCATCTTCCTGCCCCGAGCCGCCGACCCCCATCGCCGCAATTCCACCTACAAAGCCCTCTGGCGACGATCCGCCTTCGTCCTCGGCGTCAATTATCTCTGCGCCATGGGCCTCATCATTATGGAGATCATCTGGGGCTGGGGACCGCGCGGAAATTTCGTCCAGCCCCTGCCCCTTCTGCGTGACATCCTATTGCTCAGAGAGGGCGGCGATCTCCTGCCGTTTTACGTCATCATGATCGCCCTCTCCCCGTTCCTCATGCATGCCCTTCGCAGAAAATGGGGCTGGATCGCCATCCTCCTCTCCAGTGTCTCCGTTTTCACCTGGGGGCTGTGGCATCCATGGTTCCTCGCCCTCGCCCAACACGAGAACTTTCCCCCGATCCTCTGGCAAGCCGTCTTCGTCCTCGGCCTGCTCGTCGGCTTTGCCTGGCCACGCTATAACGCTCTGACCAACCGGGCCAAATCCCTCCTGGCCGCCGGTTCCTGGCTCGTCGCCGCTTGTCTCTTTGTCATGGAATACAGCTATCTGTGGGGCATGCCGCAATTGAGTTTCGGCATCGCCTTCGTCAAGGTTCCCCTTTCAACCCCCGAAGCCTTGCGTTATCTGAGCATCATCTTCGCCATCATCACCACGACCGACGTTCTCTGGCCGTACATTGCTGAAACCTCCGCCGCCGCGTTCGTTCAAACCCTCGGCCGCAAGAGCCTGCCCGTCTATGCCCTGCACCTGTGGGTTGTCGAAGCCATGGGCGCCCTGGCAGCGGCTTATCCGGCGATGGGCGCCTGGCAAATCTCCATGGCCTTTTTCTCGATTCTCATCCTCTGGCTATTCGCCCTGATTCTGGACGTGACCAGCGCCCCCAAATCCAGGCATCCCTCTCACGTCCCCGCTTTGCCCGCGATCTTCGGCCCCGAGCCCCTGTCCGGCGCCGCGCAGTAACCGATCTGCCTCCAAAGCCCAGGGAGTTTACTCCCTGGGAATCCCCAAGCTCTTCGACATTCAATCCGTCGCGGCCGTCGCCCATTGCCGCCAGAGATATCGCAGAAGCGGGATCGATATGACCGGAAACACGATTAACGGCAGTTCCAGCAACCACGGATTGACCGTGTTGGGCCAATTCATCAGGTAGTAAAACCCGGCCAGTCCGTCAATCACGCTGAAAAAGACGAAGCCGCCCCAGAACCACGACCAGCGCCCCGTTGCAACCGTGAATAGAGCCATGGCCCGGACTACCGCATGACAGGGAATCACCATAATCCGCTCCAATGTCGGAGCCAGGATCGTGGTGGCCGTAACCGCCGGAAGGCTCATCCCTTGGGCGGCCATCGCCACGTTTCCGGCAATCACCGACAGTCCAAGCAATACCGCCTCAATTGCTCCCGCCCCCAATCCGATCCCGATCGCGCGCCGGGCATCGGAGGCCAATCGTCGCCAAACCATACCGGCCGCCAGCGTGATCGCCACCTCGGTTACTCCGGTGAGCAGTCCGATGTAGCTCGAACCCAGAGTCAGATACAAGGGCTTCGGCAGATGCTTCTGCAAGGCCCCCAGCAATGGCCCATTTAGCGGGATCGCGATCAGGAATTTCACCGCCACCGCAATGGCCCACAACAGCGCGCCGCACCACAGCCACCGCCACTGGATCCGCCACACCCATTTCGCCATTGCCGCCGCGACCAGTCCGACGCACACCATGAGCAAGCCGCCCGCTATTTGAGCCGCGCTAAATTCAATGGACGTCTCATCACCTTCCAGATGCCAGTTGCCTACCGCATTCTCGGCCCGTATTTCCACCGTATAGTTCCCAGGGTCGAGCTTCACCGCCGTTCCCCTTCCCTCAAACACCTGAGCCGAGAATGAGGTCTTGACGGCCCCGGCCGCGTCCAGCACACGCACATAGATCAAGCCGCTGCTCAACTTGATGCTGCCCCGCACCTCAAATTCCATTCCCGGCCGATCAACCGAGATCGGGTATTTTTCCGTACTATTCGTGGACGCAACCAGGCTCTCCGCATGGTCGAAGAACTGTTTTGCCCCGGCGGGCGTGGCCAGCATTAGCAACACCACCCCCACGGACCATGCCAATGATACGACGCGCTTCGCCAACCGAGATGAACGCTCGCCACTCACCTTCGCCGCACCTCCGCTGAAAGTGCACATGGTAAAGAAGTGTCCTGGATTCAACTCTATGACGATGCCAAACCCTGTCAATGACCGTATCATTTCCCATTCCCGTGCGTCTGTTATGGTGGACCGTAATGAGTAAGGATGCACCATGACCGACCAGCAAGCCCTCCGCGAATATGCCTCCAACCGGGATGCCGAAGCTTTTCGTGTCCTGGTCGAACATTATCAGCGTATGATTTACTCCGCGGCCGCCCGCCGGCTTGCCCACGCCGAAGACATTGAAGATGTCGTCCAACTCACCTTTCTCAAGCTCGCCAAAGCCGCCGGGGCCATTCGCCGCGACTTGGCCGCCTGGCTCTATACCACCACCGTCAACACCGCCAACGACCTCATCCGCCGCGACCAAACCCGCCGTCGCCACGAAGCCTTGGCCGCTCCGGCCGAATCCTTTATCCACGACGCCGAGCGTGAAGATTGGCACAAACTCAGCCTCCTCATCGATGAAGTGATTCTGGAATTGCCGAAGTCTCAGCAAACGCTGATCGTCGAACGTTTTCTTCATGGCCGCAGTCAGCGCGATCTGGCCGAACAGCTTGACGTTTCCCAGCCCACCGTCCTTCGCCGAATCAATGCCGCCGTCGACGAACTGCGCCGGCGTCTGGCCAATCGCGGGTACGTCGCCCCGGCGCCCTTGCTTGCGTTCACACTTGGGAAAATCCCCCAACCATTTATCCCCGCGACGCTCACCACCGAACTGGCCAAGATCGGCCTATCCGGCGCCTCCGCCGGCACGGCCATGGCTTCCTCTCTTTTCAACGCTCCACTCTGGATCAAGATCGCCTTTGCCGCCATTACCCTGACAGCACTGATCGCGGGCGCGATCGAATTGATTTCACCAACGTCCGCAACGCAGCCGGCCAGTGCGGTGCCGACCTCGCAACCCGCCGCTCCCGCCACGAATCCCGCCGACTGGCGCACCGCCTTCTACAACGCCTACGCACTTGCGCCCGACCAAAACCTCAAATTCATTCCTCCGCCCCCGCTTCCGGAGCGCCAACGATACTTGCACGAAGTCGAGAACATTGACACACCCATGCCATTCATCCAATGGCGCTGG
Source organism: Tepidisphaeraceae bacterium (assembly GCA_050014015.1). Classification (GTDB taxonomy): domain Bacteria; phylum Planctomycetota; class Phycisphaerae; order Tepidisphaerales; family Tepidisphaeraceae; genus PALSA-1353. Next base: position 26,814 of record JBEKEC010000046.1, on the reverse strand, counting down.
ATCAACGGCACGCTCAAGCGGGAGTGGATGATGGCCCATGGACCCCCGGGCGTCGATCTTCCCTCAGTCCTTATGGCTTGTGCCAATCTCGACGGACACCACATCTCCATCGTGGGCATCCCCGACATCAACGCCAACGGCGACTGGATCGTCCGCGACGGCGCCACCACGGAGGCCATTCTCGCCGACCTCCACACCATCCTCCTCCAGCAATTCAAAATCGACGTGCGATACGAAAGGATCGAAGTCATCAAAGACGCCATGATCGCCACCGGCAGATACCATTTGCGGCGAATTCCCGACGCCACAATCGGCGATCTGCAAATCTTCGCCGACGTTCTCGACCACCCCAAACCCGGCGATTCGGTTGAGGGCGGCGGCACCACAAGTCCCGCCGATCTTTGGAGCATGCTCGGCGGAATGCTCGGCATCCCCATCGTTGACGAAGCCAATCATGAGCCGAAGAAAATCGCTTGGGCCCTCTCCCACTCGATCGTTCACGCCGACACCGAACTCGCCCGCCGCCAGCAAATCCTCGACAACATCACGAAACAGACTGGTCTGACCTTCAAACAAGAAAAGCGCGCGTTCACCACCTGGAAACTGACTCCCGCCCCCAGCAAGCCGAACTAGGCCGCGAACGCAATCCCCAAGCCCTCGATGGCCATCCGAGGGTTTCGTCCGAGAACGTTCCTCTCGGCCATCAGCGGATTTTCAAAACCGCGCGAGACGTTGCCGCACAGCGAAAGGCCGAACTGGTCTTCGTCACCTTCGAGCCGCATCCCCTGACCGTGCTTCGGCCGCAGTCCGTGCCGCTTGCCCGCCCCTGAACGGCCCTGATTTTTGCCGTGGGTACGATCAAGATTAGAATACGCGCATGGCGGGTTCATCGGAAAACGTGCTTGAATACGAAACGCCGCGCAGCCTCAATCGATGGGCGCAAAATCTGGCGACTGGGGCGTCGTTGAGCATTCTCGGATCTGGGCTCTTCATCCTTTCGCTCGTCGCCGGGGATTTGATCTTCTGGAATGTTGGCCCGGTAGGTCTTGTAGTCACGCTTGTATTGATGCTGGGTGGGGATGTTCTTGTCTTCCAAGGTACTTGGTTAATTACCGCTGTCCAACCGGGCGGGGGTGCGCAATCGCTGGCTCGGCGAATTGTCCGACTTACGATGCCGATAGGGATCGTCAATCTTGATGCGATCATTTTCTTCCTCATCCTTCCCGGGCCGATGGCGCGGTGGGGGGAATGGCTGATCGGCATCACAGCGGCTGGTGTTGTAACGGGAGCCGTCGCGCAGTTTTCACACTTGGGCCAGCTTGTGCGGATTCCGAATCTCAGCAATATCGCGCATGATCGCCCAGACGTGCCCACGCTGTACGAGATTGCCGGAGGCCCGAATCTGACCGTCATCGCGGCGATAATGAAGATCGTCTTCTCGCTTTGCTACACGGCTTTTGTCACGGTGGTCTTGGTTAATGCGGTGGAGTGTGACGCTCTGAATCGGGCAAACCAGGGGAGGCTGGGTTACTTCCTAAGTGCCTTTGCCAGCTACGATGCCTATGCAGGCTGGGCGGGATTCGCCTCGTTCTTCTGCGCCCTGATTTACCTCTTTTTGCTTCAACGAATCCGTAATCGCTTTAGCGCAACACCCGTGCAGGTTAGCACAACACCTGTGCAGGCGGGATTTTTCCAACGGCGTAAGACGTTTCTCGTCACAGTTGGTCTGCTCGTGGTTGCCACGATCATCTACTACCCGTTCAGCCCCGCCAACTTGCAATCGCGCAATATGGACAAGGCGCGGGCGCACATTCCGGTGGTCCGGCGCGCTCTTGCGAACGATGCTCGCTTTGCCAATCTTTCGTTCACCGATTTTACCGCTTCCGGCGGAAGTCTCCGCATCAGCGGATTCGTGCCGACACGCAAGGATGTCAATGACCTCAAGACGCTCGTCGCGTCAACGTCTCCTCCGACAGTTGTTATCTATGCGGTGTTCAGCCAGGAAGATCAGTTGCAATATGCGCCAGCGACGGTGCCATGACTGGATTAGCGCGCGCCAACCCTCCGGCGCACTTGCCAGATGAGACAAAGAAAGCGGTGGATCTCGTTCATCGAGGAAGATCCGCCAGGCGGTAGGGCGGTCCAGGCGGTAAATGCCCTTGTCTCTGCACGTCGTAACCCTCGAAAAACGCCCACGGCGCCGCCGTCGGGTTCTTCCTTGTGATTCCGGTTCCAAAATTGCTTCGTCACCGCCATCGCCGCGCTGGCATTGAGGTTCCCCCCAAAATCATCCAGCAGCCCTTCGGGGGCTTCGTCCAAGAATAACACGTACTCTTTCCTTCCCGTTCCCCGCCAGCCTCCATCCGATATACTCCCTGCACGATGCAGATTCTCTCGGCCATCAGCGGATTTTCAAAACCGCGCGAGACGTTGCCGCACAGCGAAAGGCCGAACTGGTCTTCGTCACCTTCGAGCCGCATCCCCTGACCGTGCTTCGGCCGCAGTCCGTGCCGCCGCGGCTCACGCCGCCCGACGTCAAGCAGGCTTTGCTACAGGCCGAGGGGGCGGATTACCTGGTCGTTCTGCCTCCCGAAAAATCCGTGCTCGATCTGACCGCCGAGGATTTCTGGAACATTCTTAAAGATCGAATCGCCGTTTCCGATCTCGTCGAAGGCGCTTCCTTCCGGTTCGGACGCGGAGCGCTGGGTACGGTCCCCATGCTCGGACAATGGTCGGCCTCCTCCAACGTGAAACTGCACGTGGCCGAATCGGTTCAGGTATCCCTCTTGGATTTGCAGATCGCCACCGTCAGCAGTTCCGTCATCCGCTTTCTTCTCGCCTTCGGGCGCGTTCGCGATGCCGCGATTTGCCTGGGCCGGCCCCACGCTCTCAGCGGCACCGTGCAGAAGGGTTTTGCCCGCGGCAAATCGCTGGGCGTGCCGACCGCCAATCTCAAATGCGACGACCAACTCATCCCCGCCGACGGCGTTTACGTCGGCCGGTGTACCGTCGCCGGCAAAAATTATCCCGCGGCGGTCAGCATCGGCACGATGCCGACTTTCGGCGACAACGTCCGGCAAATCGAAGCCCATCTGGTTGGATTCCACGGCGACCTCTACGGCGCCACGCTCAGCGTCGAAATTGTCGACTGGATTCGCCCTCAGCGAGCCTACGGCGGCATCGAGCCGCTGAAGCTCCAGATTCAGAAAGACATCGCCCAAACCGCCGCTGAATTTGGCAGGGACCCTTCGCGGCCGATCGCCTCGACCCTTTTGCCCGCTTCCAATCTCCGCCACTTCGCCTAGAATCCATGGAAGCTATGGAATGCTCGCCCCCATTTCTCGACGTTCCGACCCTGCTCCAAGCCAGCGAGCCCCGGCCCAGGACGCCCTGGCTGCATTTCCTCATCGGGGGATTCGTGCTGACCATCGTTCTATCCTGGCTTGTCGGTCACTCGTCGCAATCCGCGCAAACGCAAGACCTGCTCGAATCGGTGATCGCCTTCGGACTCATGGGTTTCGTAGCCAGCATCACCCTGAGCGGATTTGTCAGCGTTCGCCGGGCCCGCGCCGAGCAGGCCGCCGTCGGCGCGGTTGACGAATTGATCCAGCTTCGCCGCTGGCCCGAGGCGGGTTTGCTGTTGCAATCGCTCCTGTCTCGCCCCGCACGTTCGCCCCTGGCGCGGGCGCAGGCCCTGCTCTTTTTGGCCATGGTCCTGGCTCGGTATCACCGCTTCGAAGATTCCGTCTCCGTTCACGACTTCATCCTCGGCGAGATACCCCTGGATGATGCGACCGATCACGTCGTGCGGCTTGGCCGGGCCATGGCCATGCTCCGCGAGGACAATCTTCTCGATGCCGACCGCGCCATTTCCGAGCTGCGCCGCTCCAGCCGCGGCGTCGAATCCGCCGGCCTGGCGCTCGTGGAAATCTATCGCGACGTGAAGACCGGCCATCCCGCCGAGGCCATCGAAATGTTCGAAAAACGCCGCGACGTGCTGCGCCGGCAACTCGGCCATCGCGTCGCCGATGGATGGGCGCTGGCGGCGCGGGCGTACGACCTGCTCGATCGCCCGCGCGACGCACAGGCCGCCTACGAAAACGCCACCGTGCTGATGCCCTTGCCCGAATTGATCCGCCGGTATCCCGAAATCACGCCCCTGACGTCGAAATACAAGCCCGCGCCCGCGCCGGCGGAGGTGGCGTGAACAATGCTTCCCGTTGACGTGGCCATCACCCGATTCCGACGCGATCTCACCATCGCCGCGCTTGTCCGCTTCGCCCTCCTGGTTGCCGCCATGGTCTGTGTTTTTGCCGCGCCTCTGTTTGGATCGCATCAGAGCTGGATGTTTATTCTGCTGGTGGTCGGCGGAATTTGGGTCCTGCTCAGCTACCGCTCCATGCAGGGAACCCGCCTCGCCGCCGATTCCCCCTCCCTGATCGCCGCCGGCGAATTCGATCGCGCCGAAAGCCACATCGACGCCTCCCTACGCTCCTTTTCCCTTTTCCGCAACGCCAAGATCCTCAGCCTCCATCATCTGGCCGTCCTCCGGCACGCCCAGCAGCGGTGGCGGGAATCGGCCCTGCTTTCACAGGCCGTGTTGTCACAGAAGCTGGGCAACATGCAGGGTCTGGCGCGGAATTCCCTGTTGCTCCTGGCCGATTCCATGCTCCGCCTCGGCGATCTGCGCGGCGCTTTCGGCGCCATGACCCGTTTATATCGTTATCGCCTCAGCCTTGGCGAGGCCCTGGTCTTGCAATTATTGCAACTTGACTACGGTTGGCGCATTGGCGCATGGGAGTCCATGCTGCAAGCCGTCGGCGGCAAAGTGCAGATGTGCGAGTTGATGCCCCGGCTCAATGCGGCCAGATCGCAGGCCTTGTTGGCGGCCGCGGCATTCAAGACCAACCGGATCGAACTGGCCCAATGGCTTCGCCGCCGCGCCCAACTCCTGGCCGAACCCCAGGAGATCGCTCCCGGCCAGCCCAGTCTGGAGGAGATATTTCGGCTGCCGGGCTGATTCCGGGGGAGACGCTCCGCTCTCTTCCCGAAGATTCCCGACGCTTTGGATTTTGCATGAGGAACGAAATGAAGCACCGATTCGTGCTGGCAGTTTTCATTACGGTTTTTGCCGCCGCCCTGGGTCGCGCGCCGGCGGACGACATCGACCAAACCCCGCAAGACCCCGATGGTTCCATCGCATTGGCCGAACGATTCGCAACCGCCGCCCACCAGGTTTTCCGCCAGAAGCAGATCCCCGCAAACGCGCTGCAATTGAGCGCCGACCTCTATCGCGCCGCCATGAAGCTCGATCCCGCCGAGCCGCGGTTTGTACGGTCGCTGGCGGACGTTCTTTTGCAGGTGAACGATGGCCCCGGCGCAATCCAGGCCCTGACGGATTATCTCAAGCTTGATCGGAACGACGCCAGGGAAGATCAAACCGCCCAGGTTCAGCTCATCGACCTTTACCTCTCCTCCGACGCGATGGAATCGGTCGATCAGCGGCTGAATTACCTCCGCTTCCTTCTCAAGAAACAGTCCATCTCCGGTCCGGTCAAGAGCGAAATTGCCGTGCGCGCCGCCCAATTGCTGATGGACAGGGGTCAGAACGACCAGGCCATGCAACTCCTCGATTCAGCGCGGGTCCTCAACCCGGTGAACCTGCAAGCCCTGCGAATTCGCTATATTCTGACTCAGGACACCGCGCTGCCCGTTGATCGCATCCAGCAGCTTCTGGGAATCTTGCAGGCCAACCCCGCCGATCCGGTCGTGGCATCCCGGCTCGCCGAACAACTGGCGCAGTTGGGGTTGGTCGACCCCGCCATCACCTGGTACGCACTGGCCAATGAAATCTATTCCGCGACCAACGTGCGCGCCGACCCGGCGTTCGTGCTCGGCGCCAGTTCGCAATTGCTTATCGGCAAACACGCCGACGAGGCCAAGATCCTGGCCGGCAGGTACAACAACGCTCTGCCCGATGACGCCGATGGCTGGTTCATCTCCCTTTCGGTGCTGAAATTCCAACTCGCCATTTTTCCCGGCAATCAGGACATGCAGGCCGAAAACACTGCCACGATCCGCAAAGCTTTCAATGCCATTTCCAATCGCCTGCAAACCGTCCGGAATTTGGCCGGTGATTTAACCGCAACGACCCGGCCCATCGATTCGCCCGATGATACCGCTCTGCCCGATCTTTCCGGCGATCCCATCCGTCTAAAAACCGTCCGGGATCGCCAACTCATCGCTCCCTACGAAGCGTCGTTGGCGTCGCTGGCCTGGCTGGATTTGTATTACCGCCACGCCGCCGAGCCCGCCGCCCCACTCATCGACGCACTGGCCCGCCTCGTGCCCGACAAAGATGTCACGCTCCAGCGATTGCGCGCCTGGCAGCAATACGTCGGCGGTGACGCCAAGGGCGCCCTTCCGAAGCTGAAGACCCTGGGCAAACTCGACCCGGTGGCGCAGCTCGGCGTCATCCTCATCGAACTGGACGATCCTCTCACCAAGGGCCAGGCGATCCTCCAGGCCCAGAATCTGATTGATGAACATCCCTCGGGGGTGATCGGAGCGGTGCTTTGGGCCGAATTCAACAGGCTTCACGTCAAGATCGATCCATCCCCAGCCTCCGGAACCGTCGCCACCATGGTCAGTGCCGTTCCCCAGTCCTTTCTGGAATTGCTCCGCGCGCCCAAGACCTTTTACGACGTTCAGGTTGCTCCGCTCAAGGCCACTTATGAGTTTGGAGAACCCGTCCTTGTGCGCGTCACCTTGCAGAACAACAGCGGCGTGGATTTGGCCATCGGCGACGACTGCGCGATTCATCCCGAACTCTGGTTCGACGCCCGATTGATCGGAATGCTCAATCAAGGGATTTACGGGGCGGCCATCGGCCGGCTGGATCAGCGGCTGGTCCTGGGGCCCGGCGATTCCGTCAGCACCGTTCTTCGCATCGACCAGGACGCTCTTCACGCCGTTTTCGGTTCCAGACCCCAGTTCGACCTGATGGTGAACCTGTCCCTGGTCTTGAATCCCACCCAAGTCAAACAAGCCGCTCGGTTTCTATCTCCCCAGGCGCAGCCGGGGATCGGCGGTTACACTCAGACTTCTCAGACCATCGCCCGCGAGTCGATTCCGATCGGAACCCCCGAACAACGCGCTGTGTTTTACCAGCGATTGGACTTGGATGACGGCGGCGAAAAAATACGGGCGTTGGATGCCATTGCCTCCTATATCGGACTCCTCACCGACCTCAAAGACCCCCGATCCAAGCCGGTCCGGGATGAATTCATCGCCAAGATTCACCTGGTGGACGTCGGCGCCAATGCATCGGTTCAGGCCTATCAGAAATACCTCCTCACCGCCCTGGCGGAAGGAGACGATCAAGCCAATTCCCTGGCCTCGATGGTGACCGACGAGCATTGGCAAACGCGCCTGTTGGCTCTGATTTTCGCCGGCGACATGGGCAGCAAGGGAATCGCCGTGGCCGATCAGCTCTCGGCAGACAAGGATCCGATCGTCAAGTCCTACGCCGAATCGCTTTCCCAATCGCTCCGGGCGGCTGCGACGCAGCCCAGCGCCCCCGAGCAGCCCAGCGCCCCCGAGCAACCCGGCGCCCCCGAACTGCCGAGCGCCCCCGCGACGGAGCCCGCTCCTCTAACGAACCCGACGCCCGACACTCCGTAGCGCATTGGCAAGGAAATGGCCGTGACCGTCCCCGAGAATCATCCTTTGTTGCCGCCGACAGAAAACTCGCCTCCCGCGTTCCAACCCCGCAAAAGGGTCGGCTTCGCCGACGATTTCAAACGCTTTTTCATCCGCGGACTCGCAACCCTCCTGCCCACTCTCATTACCCTCTGGCTCCTCATCTGGGCCTGGAATTTCCTTTGGGAGAACATCGGACAGTACGTCATCAATCTGATTTCATTCCTCTGGTACGAGGCCGGCGACAGCGGCTGGCTCGGAGTTCAGCCCCAATCGCCGCACTACATCTATTCCTGGGCCTTGGATCAATCCAAATTCTCCACGCGCCTTCTGGGCGTTGGGTTGTCCATCGTGCTGGTCTATGTCATCGGGGTGTTCGTAGGCAATCTCATCGGCCGGGCCTTTTGGCGCGTCGCCGAGCGGGCCCTGTTGCGGATACCCCTCGTCCGGGCGATTTATCCCGCCGTCAAACAGGTGACGGATTTTGTCCTGGCCGACCGGACTCATCAGTTCCAGGCCAGCCGCGTCGTCGCCGTTCAGCCCCACGAGCACAATATCTGGTCCATCGGACTCGTCACCAGCACCCGCCGTTGGACCCTTGGCCAGAACGGCCCGGAAGAAATGGTCACCGTCTTTGTTCCCTCGACTCCCACTTCTTTCAGCGGTTACGTGCTGGTCGTGCCGCGTAGCAGGATCGTCGAGTTACCCATGACCGTGGAAGAAGCCATGCGGCTGTTGGTCACCGGTGGCCTTATCATGCCGGAACAGGACAAGACCGCCGCCCGTCAGGTTGCTGCCGAGGGCCAGATGCCTCCTTCGGCCCCGTTTGTTGTACAATGACGCCCCAGGGTTTAAGGAGGTTCGTTTGCTGGTCACTATTTCTTCTCGCCACATGGACGTTAGCGCTCCTCTGAAGGCCTATGCCGATCAGAAAGCCTCGAAGTTGACCCGTTACTACGATCGCATTCAGGATATCGAAGTCGTATTCGATAGTGCGCGCGATGCCATGCGCGTGGAGATCATCGTCGTCGCCGAGCGCCGCAACCGGTTCATCGCTCACGACTCCAACGCCGATGCGTACGCCTGCATCGACACCTGCATCGACAAGCTCGAACGGCAGTTGTCGGACCACAAGAAGAAATTCCGAAATCGCAAACATTCCGCCGGCGAGGACAAACACGAAATGCGCGGCGCCGCGGCGCCGCCACGGCGATCCATCCCCAGGAATCAACGCAAATGAAAGGGCTGTAATTCCAATGAAGTTGAAGGATTTCATCGTGACTGACGCAATTATTCCCCAACTCGCGGCCAGCGACCGCGACGGCGCCCTGCGCGAACTGGCCAACGCTCTGGTGCGGACCGACGCCCTGCCCGCCTCCGCCGTTGACGCCGTCGTCGCCGCACTCGTCAAACGCGAGCAGAACGGCTCCACCGGATTCGGCAAGGGCGTCGCCGTCCCACACGTCAAGCACCCCAGCGTCAAACGCATGGCTGGGACCATTGGTCGAAGCGTTGCCGGCATCGACTTTGCCTCGCTCGATCATCAGCCCGTATTCATTGTCTTCTTGCTTTTGTCTCCGGAAAACCAGCCCCAGCAACACCTCCAGGCCATGAACATCGTCTTCAGCAATCTGCAAAAGGACATGTTCCGGAGGTTCCTGCGGCAAAGCCCCACGCGAGAGGCGATCGTTGACCTGCTGGATGAGGCCGACCAGCGCCCCTGAGCTGGAACGACAAAGGATTCTCTACCAGCATGTCTACCGCCTCTCGCGACATCATCGTGAGCAATTCTCTGGGGCTGCACGCCCGGCCGGCAATGCAGTTCGTCGACCTGGCGAACCAGTTCCGCTCCAAGGTCACCGTCTCCAAGGCCGGCGGCGAACCTTACGACGCCGATGGAAAGAGCGTCATGCAGATGATCATCCTCGCCGCCACACAGGGAACGCCCCTTCGCATTCTCGCCGAGGGCGACGACGCCGACGCCGCCGTCGAAAAACTGGCCCGTCTTTTCCAGGATAAATTCGGGGAAGAATGACGCGATGGACATAAAGAAAGGCACAGGTGTTTCACCGGGACTGGCCATCAGCACCGCCATCGTGCTGGATGCCGAGAATCTCGTCATTCCCCACCGCCAAATCCCCGCCGCCAACGTCAACCCCGAGATCGAACGCTTCCATCACGCGCTGAACGATTCCATTCAGGACCTCTCCCGCCAACGCGATGAACTGCTCGCCCATCAACGCAAGGAAATCGCCGCCATCCTCGATTTCCACATCGGCGTGCTACAGGACAAGTCCCTGATCGACCAGATCGGCGAGGAGATTCGATCGCACCTCAGCACCGCCGAGTATGCCGTCGGCGTCGTCATGAAAAAATACGCCGCCGTCTTCTCCACCATGAGCGACCGCTATCTCGCCGAGCGGGTCAAGGACATTCACGACATCGAACGCCAACTGCTTCAGCGGCTCCTGGGCCAGCACCGCCTCGATCTATCCCATCTGACCAGCGACGTCGTCATCATCGCCCACGATCTCCTGCCCAGCCAGGCCGCCTCCCTCGACCGACGCCACGTCAAGGGATTCGCCACCGACGCCGGCGGCCGCACCAGCCACACCGCCATCGTCGCCCGCTCCATGGGAATTCCCGCCGTCGTCGGTCTGACCGACATCACCTCCGATGTCTCCGCCGGCGATCTGGTCATCATCGACGGCAATCACGGCATCGTCATCATCAACCCCGACCCCCAGATCCTCGAGGAAAACCGCGGCGCAGAGATTCACCGTCTCAAGGTCGAAAGCGAACGCGCCACCCTCCAGGAATTGCCCGCTCAAACCCTCGACGGACACCTCATCAGCCTCATGGCCAACATCGAATTCCCCAACGAGGTGGACGATGCCCTCCGCCGCGGCGCCGAGGGCGTCGGACTTTACCGCACCGAGTTCCTCTATCTCGCCAGCGATCACGAACCCAGCGAGGAGGAACACTACGGCGCTTACGCCGATGCCTTGCTACGCCTCAAAAATCGCCCCCTCGTCATCCGAACCCTTGATTTGGGCGCCGACAAATACACCCAGGCCAAGTTCCACAATCCCGAACGCAATCCGTTTCTCGGCGACCGCTCCATCCGCATGTGCCTGCACGACATCCCCATGTTCAAGCGCCAACTCCGCGCCATCATGCGCTCCAGCGTTCTCGGCGACGTCCGCGTCATGTTCCCCATGATCACCACCCTCATGGAACTCCGACAGGCCAAAATGCTCCTCAACGACGTCATGGAAGAGCTTGAGGACGAAGGCGTCTCCTATAATCGCGATATCCCCATCGGAATGATGATCGAAGTCCCCTCCGCCGCTCTCATGGCGGAAAAATTCGCCAAGGAAGTCAATTTCTTCTCCATCGGAACCAACGACCTTATCCAATACACCCTGGCGGTCGACCGCACCAACGAGAAGGTCGCAGGGCTCTTCTGTCCCGGCCATCCCGCCGTCCTCGGACTCGTCCGCGACGTCATCCGCAAAGGCTCCCGCAGCATCGGTGTGAGCATGTGTGGTGAAATGGCCGGCGAACCCCTGTACACTCTGCTTCTCCTGGGACTCGGTCTGACGACGTTCAGCATGAACTCGCCCGACATCCCGGAAGTCAAAAAACTCATCCGATCCACCACCATGGAGCATGCCAGGCAGGTGGCTCGAAGGGTCATGAGCTTCGACAGCGAACGGCAGGTCATGCACTACCTGCGCGACGAAACACAGAAAATCGATCCGGAGGCCCTCTAGCGTGGCAAAAGAAATGTTGATCAACGTCTCCCAGGGCGAGGAATGCCGAATCGCACTGGTCGAAGACAAGAGGCTCGAAGAGCTTTACGTGGAGCGCGCCAGCGCCACCAGTCATGTCGGAAATATCTACAAGGGCCGCGTCTCCAACGTCGAACCTTCCATACAGGCCGCGTTCATCGACTTCGGCCTCGGCCGAAACGGCTTCCTCCATATCTCCGACCTGATGCCCAGCTACTTCGGCCGCGCCGGCTCCGACGTGCAGGAAAGCGTCGGCCGAAAAATCTCCCGCCGCGACCGACCTCCCATCCAACGCTGCCTTCGCCGCGGCGATGAAATCATCGTCCAGATCATCAAGGAAGGCATCGGCACCAAGGGACCCACCCTCACCACCTATCTCTCCATCCCCGGACGAATCCTGGTGATGATGCCCGGCATGGCCAAGATGGGCGTCTCCCGCAAAATCGAGGACGACGAAGAACGCCGCCGACTCCGCCAGATCCTCGATTCCCTCAAGCCACCCAAGGACGTCGGGTTCATCATCCGCACCGCCGGCGTCGGCAAAAGCAAAACCGAAATCCAGCGCGACCTCACTTATCTCACGCGCCTCTGGACCATTTTCGTCAAGAAACGCGACAGCGGACCGGGTCCGATGGAACTCTACGCCGAGGGCGACCTCGTTACCCGCAGCGTCCGCGACGTCTTCACCAGCGACATCGACTCCATCGTCGTCGACGACAAGGACGTCGCCAAGCAAGTCAAAGACGTCATCAAGCTCGCCAATCCACGCACGAAAAACAAGGTCGAACTGTACGAAGGCCCCGTGCCCCTGTTTCACAAATACGGCATCGAACGCGAAATCGAGCTGATGTACAGCCGCCACGTCCCGCTTCCCTCCGGCGGGTCGCTGGTCATCGACAGCACCGAGGCCGTCGTCGCCATCGACGTCAACAGCGGCAAGTTCCGCGAACACGCCGACGCCGAAACCACCGCCTTCAAGACCGACATGGAGGCCGCCGATGAAATCCCCCGCCAGCTTCGCCTCCGCGATCTCGGCGGCGTCATCATCTGCGATTTCATCGACCTCCGCTTCGAACGACATCGCCGAGAACTCGAAAACCGCCTCCACGTCAATTTCTCCAAAGACCGCGCCAAGACCAAGGTCCTGCGCATGAGCCAGTTCGGCATCATCGAGATCACCCGCCAGCGCATGCGCCCCAGCCTCAAACGCTCCATCTATTTCGACTGCCCCCATTGCCGCGGAGCCGGACTCGTCAAGACCCCCGAAAGCATGAGCCTCGACGTCATGCGCCGGCTCGCCATTTCCATGAACGATCTCAAGGTCGCCCAGGTGGAAATGACAGTCTGCCCCGACGTCGCCTTCTACCTCCAAAACCGCAAGCGGGCGCAGATCGTCAAGCTCGAAGAGCAGTTCAATAAAAAAGTCGTCATCCGCTCCGATATCGCCGTCGCACTCGACGAGGCGCGCTTCGAGCTTTTCGATGCCCACAACTCCCACGTTTATCTGCAAGAACTGGGAATGGCTCCGCCGGCGCTGTCGCATCCCGCTCCGCGGCCGGGCCGCGGCGGTGACGCACGCTTCCGCCAGCCTCCACCGCGACGCGATCAACGACAATCACGAGGCCCAGATCTCCGCCCCTATCGCCGGCCTCCCGAGCCTCTCCCACAGGAATCCGAGGAAGACAAATTCGACATCGAGAACGTCGAGGAGGAACTCGATCGCCGCGATCAGGCCATGGACGATTCCGATGCCGGCCTCCCGCCGGAAGCCGACCACACCATCGCCCCCCCCGATTCTGTCCCCGATGAAATCGTCCCCGAAAGCCCCGTGACCGGCGAAGTTCCCGTCGGCCAACCCGTCGAGCATTCAGAATTCTCCGACCGCCCCGGCGAATTTGAAGACGAGAAACCCGCCGGCCGTCGCCGCCGCCGCGGCCGCCGCGGCCGGGGTCGCGGAAGAGGCCGACCCGACTTCCAAAACCAACCGCCCCTCCCCCCAGTTCCTCCCGGCCAACCCGCCATCCACGCCCAAGGCGAAATCGAATACGCCCCCGATTTGCCCCAGGATGAAATTGCGCCCGAACCCGGCAACGAGAAATTCCCCGCTGAAAACTTCCCCCCCGCAGCCGATGGGGCGCCTCGCCGTCGCCGCCGTCGTGGCGGCCGGCGCCGTCGCGGCCGCCGCCTCGACTCCGAGCAATCCACAGCGGCTCCCCCGTTGCCCGCACCCGCCGCCCCGCCCGTTCGGACTCCGCGCCAGGATGAACCCCGCGCTCGCGAGGAGCCCACCCTCACTCGAACCGGCTCCGCCGACCGTCATCTCGTCCAGGACGAACCCGTCGCCCCGCAGCCCGTGATCCGCCCACGCAGCCATCGCGATCTCGATTCCATCCCCGACGATTACGATTGATTCGGCCGTCAAGGTTCAAGAGTTCAAAGGTTCAAAGGATGAGGATTATGTATGGGCGAGGCGGCCAAGACATTTGAGGAACTGGCCGTTTTTAAGCGATCGCGCGAACTGGTCAACGAGGTTTACCAACTTACTCGGCAGCCGGAGTTCCGCCGCGATCGCGGATTGGTCGATCAGGTTCGCCGCGCCGCCGTCTCCATCCTCTCCAACGTCGCCGAGGGTTTCGAACGCGGCGGCAACGTCGAACTCATCCAGTTCCTCTACATCGCCAAGGGCTCCTGCGGCGAGATTCGCGCCCAATTGATGATCGCCGCCGACCAGAAATACATCGATCCTCAATCTGCCGCCCGTCTTCACGCCGACTGTCGCCGCATCAGCGCCATGCTCAGCAATTTGATCGCCTACCTTCGCCGCTCCCCCATGCGCGGCCCCAAATACTCCCCTCCAGGCGTATCCAAGGAATTCCAAGCCATGCTCAACAAATACCTTCCCAAGTCCCCGAACAGCCCCGAATCCTCGAACCCCTAACCCCTCAACCCTTTGAACCCTTAAACCTTTGAACCCTCACCCCCTTAAACCCTTAAACCCTTGACCCCTTGACCCCTTGACCCCTTAAACCCTTGAACCCTCGAACCCTTGAACCCTTGAACCCTTAAACCCTTGAACCCTTAAACCCTTGAACCCTTAAACCCTTGAACCCTTAAACCCTTGAACCCTTAAACCCTTGAACCCTTAAACCCTTGAACCCTTGAACCTTCGTCCCCTCCCCGCTATTGACCGCGCTCTTCTGGCTATGGAATTGGCTGACCCGCAAGTGATACGAACAGGAAAATCGGGACAAATCCAATATCGGGCACCGTCTCCTAATCGGACCTGCCCCGGTTTTCTGATTCGCGCTCAAACAACTGCTGCGATCATTGGCCTGCCGGACCCGCGAAGCATTACGGCAGACGATGCAAGCAGTGCTGGATCAAATCACCGCCTCCGATGCCGCCAACTGCTTCCGACATTGCGGATACACGCTACAAATGAACTGAGAATGCTCTAGATCCACTCGGTGGCCTTGGGAACCGCGAAGTGGCCATGCATCGTCACATAATGCATCTTGATATCGAAAACATGGCGTCCGTGGATCAGCTTTGGCTTTTCCATTTCGCCCCAGAACATATTGCCGGAGAAGAATCCTTTGATCAGCCCCGACTTGTCCGCGGGATCCGGCTCAAGAAGCGTGGAGGAGCCATCCAGCGACGTCTCATTTCCGCCATTATCAATGCGGAGCGACTGAAAGCACTTTTCACCATAGGCGATTCGGACTTCTCGGACGTTTTTGCCGGCCTGCCAGACATAAGTACCCGGTTGATTGTTCGTGTCATTGCCAAAGTCGAATAGGGCGATCACTTGAGAACTTGAATCCAGCTTATCGCTGCCGTAGAAGCGGATGAGGTATCGGTTTGCGAGCAGTTTGATGGGGCCGCCGTAAACCCCACCGCCGCAAGGCAATTGGTTGTTCAGTTGGACGGCCACCGATTTGCTCCCGAAACCGGTATCGCCATCGACGGTAAACCAGTTGGCGTCTTTGATGATGGTAATTTTGGTGGTGAGCGTTACCGGCGGATCGGACGTGGCGACGCTGGCTTTGATTTCCATTGTGGATTTGGCTGGAACCCGCGCGGGCGCCTTGTAGATGGTGCTGGTGGCGAAGGGATTGTCGTCGGGAACATCGAATGACCCGGCAGCAGCATCGGCCTGGTCGATGGATTGGCCATCAATCGTCCAGGAGATTTTCGAGACTTGAACGGGCTTGTGGTCGGAATCGAAAACAATCAGTGGAACGTGTTCGCCAGGGTTCAGAGTTATTTCGGGACCGGGAGTGAACGCGAGGCCCGAAGCGGTATTTGCGGCCGGATTGGTTGTGGCGTCGTCCGCCAACGAAATCGAGTGGAGTATGAAGACCACCGCCAACCCAACTCCCAAATATGCCCTTCCCATGTGCGCTATTGCATCTGCCATAAATAGGAACCTCCCTTAACATCAAATCCCAGCGTTGCAAAAAAGCGAAACAAAAGCAACACGGATTGCCGCGTTGCACGCTGACCGTCCGTCTATTTCCCGAAGACCAGCTTCATCGCCTTATGCTGTTAATCCGGAAATAGATGTGTATATCGCTTTCAATGCCCCGAGCTTTTACGCCACGTCGCGGTATTTGAATCCAGAGAGGCGTCCCATGTCATCGCACGCCGACGGGAACGAGCAGGTCGATTGATCCTTTGGTCGCGATCGGCGCTAGCGCCGGCGGAACCGGATCGCCATGCTCCAGGCAGGACTCGGCAATCTTGCGGGCAAGCCCCTGGGCGATCTCCGTTGCTTCGGTGATGGTGCGCCCTTCGGCAACCTAGCCGGGAACGTCCGGGCTTGTTGCCACGAACCCGCCTTCCTCCAGCGGCTCCACGCGCAGTCGAATCGTCGCTTCGTCCATAGGGGTTTCTCCCAGTCTATTCTACTTCAACTCAAATGCCACCAGCATCCGCCGATCCGTTTTTCCACGAAACGGTAAGGCCCCAAATGTTTCAGCAACATTCCGCCAAATTTGGCGCTTTCCCCCGCGCCAAATCCCATCCTCGCACCGCCGATATCGCAACCCCATTCCGGCAAACAATTTACGCCACGAAGATAAGCCATCAATCACAAAGCAAAATGTGAAAAGCGCCAAATGTGTCAAATGCCCTCGCCTCCCTCATTCGGCATTCGGCATTCGGCAATCAGCAATCGGCCCCACTCCCTCCCCCAATCGGCAATTGGCAATCGGCAATCTCCCCAATCTCCCTCCCCTTGCCACTTTCCCCGTCCCCAGTTATTACCTACAAATGCCTCACGACGAAGTCATTCCCATTCTGGATTTCGGAGCGCAGTACGCCCAGCTCATCGCCCGGCGGGTGCGCGAAAAGGGTGTTTACAGCGAATTGGTCCGGCCGGACATCCCGGCTGAGCAGCTTAAAAAACTCGAGCCCAAGGGCATCATTCTCTCCGGCGGGCCGAGCAGCGTGTATGAGCCGAACGCTCCACGGTGCGATCCGAAGATTTTCGATCTTGGCGTGCCGATCCTGGGGATTTGTTATGGAATGCAGTTGGGTTGCCAGGTCCTCGGCGGGCAGGTGAAGCCCGCCAAGGCGCGGGAGTTTGGCCGGGTCCGGCTGCACATCGTGGCCGACGATCCGCTCCTGCGCGGGTTGCCCCAAGACACCACCGTTTGGATGAGCCATGGCGATCAGGTGAACGAATTGACCGCGGATTTCGTCGCCCTGGCGGCGACGCCGACCTGTTCCTTCGCCGCCGCCCGCCACGTCACCAGGCCGTTCTACGGCGTGCAGTTTCACCCGGAAGTGACGCATACCCCGCGCGGCGAGCAAATATTCCAGAACTTCCTTTACGAAATCTGCAAATGTTCCGGCACCTGGACGATGGGCAACTTCGTCGAGCAGGCGATCGCCCGGATTCGCCGGCAAGTTGGAGACGGCAAGGTGATCTGCGGCTTGTCCGGCGGCGTGGACAGCTCGGTCGTCGCCGCCCTGTTGCACAAGGCCATCGGCGATCAACTCACCTGCATCTTCGTCGACAACGGATTACTGCGGAAGAACGAACGGCAACTGGTCGAAGCCACGTTCGGCGATCACTTCAAAATCAATCTGAAAACGCTCGACGCCTCCGGGCAATTTCTATCGGCTTTGGATGGCGTGACCGATCCGCAGCAGAAGCGCAAGATCATTGGCCGGGAGTTTATCGAAGCATTCAAGCGCGGGGCGCAATCGATCCAAGGCGCGCATTTCCTGGCTCAGGGGACGCTTTATCCGGACGTCATTGAGAGCGGCCACGGATATGCCGGCACCGCCGCCAACATCAAGCTGCATCACAACGTCGGCGGGTTGCCGGAGGAACTGGGCTTCGAGTTGGTCGAGCCGCTGAGGGATTTGTTCAAGGATGAGGTTCGGCAAGTGGGGGAGGTCCTGGGGTTGCCGGAGTCAATCGTCTGGCGGCATCCGTTTCCGGGTCCGGGGCTGGCGGTGCGGACGATTGGTAAGATCACCGCCGAGACCTTGCGAATCCTCCGCGATGCCGATGAGATCGTCCTAGAGGAGCTGATCGCCGCCAATCTTTACCGCAAGACCGCGCAGGTGTTTGCCGTTTACCTCCCCATCGGCACGGTGGGGGTGATGGGCGATGCTCGCAGCTATGACGGGGTGATCGCGATTCGTGCCGTCGAGAGCCAGGATTTCATGACCGCCGATTGGGCGAGGATTCCGTTTGACGTTCTGGCTCAGATGAGCAATCGGATAATCAATGAGGTGCGTGGCGTGAACCGGGTCGTTTACGACATCAGTTCCAAGCCCCCGGCGACCATTGAATGGGAATAACGGTCGTGCCCGAGAAAACTGCTGAATCCCCGGCTGATAAGACGATTCTAAAGAACCCGCCCGGTGCGGGCTGAAAATGGCGCAGAATATGCGCCTTTACGAGAATATGCGCCTCAACGTCTGGTTGGCGGCGAGGCTGACGTTGAGAGGCTCAATTTTATTTGCATCGCTGCTAGTCTTTGCTTAGACTCATCTTGCTTGGTCTTGGCGCTAAAGTCAGTGCCTGCGTCCAGACCAAAATGGAGGGCCGTATAGAGGGTTGTCAGGCACAGGCGTCATTCACCGAACGTCTTACCTTTGCATGCCTTACGCATCCAACCAACGAGTCGCAAGGTATCATCAATTGAGGAGGATCACGTGTTGTTCGATCCCACGGCTCAGCCGAGCGTTTTGACCGATCAATCCGCTAAAGATTTTGTCCGTCGCGAAAGCAGGTCTACTGTCATGAATCGACGCAAGAAACTGGCGTGTTTTGGTTTGGCCGCAGCGGCATCCATGGCGCTGCCCACGGGGCTTTCAAATTTCAGCCGGCTGTACGCTGACCCATCGACCGGCGGATCGGGTTCGCAGGCGAATCCGTCCAACGTGGATCTATTAAAGCTCGGAATCGACCAATACAACCGGGGTCAGTACGAAGAATCTGTCGCGACTCTCCAGGAAGTGAGCGTTAAATCGCTCAGCGACCAGGACCGCCAGACATGGGTCAGCATTTTGTCCAAGGCCAACGAGGCGGCGACGCAGCGGCGCGACGCCCGGGCGGAACTGGCGCGCGGAGATGAGGCGCGCAAGGCCAATCAGATTCCTGATGCCCAAGGGCATTACAACGCGGTGTTGAGCAATCCCCGCGCCGATGCGGGCACTCGCCAAGCCGCCCAACAGGAATTGGCGAATCTAGCGGCGTCGCAGGCGAATGTATCCCCGGACGGCAAGGCCGCTTACCGGCAGGCCGTGGACGAATATCGCAAGGGACTTTGGCAGCAGGCGCGGGCGGATTTCCTCAAGGCCCAGCAGTTGGGCTTCACCGGAGGGTTCCTCGAAGCCAGCCCCGCGGAGTATCTCGGGAAGTTGGATGCGGGCGAGCGGAAGTACATGACCAGGGCCAATACCGACGGCCGCGACGCGTACGTTCGCGCCCGCCAGGAATATCGTGACGGCGACATGCTCAGCGCCCACGCGGATTTCACCAAGGCGCGTGATCTTGGATTCCAGCCGAGTTATCTTGAGGGCCTTTCCCCGTCGGAATACCTCAAGCGGATGGACGATGCCGATGCATCCGATAAGCAGGCCGGAATCCCCGATGCGCCGCCGGTCCAGACAGTCGCTCTGGCGAGCGATACCGTCTCCACGCAAAGCACCACGGGCGGGTCTGACCAGTCACAGCTTGCACATCAGGCGGAGGTCGATCGCCTGGCCGAGCAACAGCGCGTTTACAAGGCCCAGGGTCTGGTCGACCTTGGAAAGAAGGCGGAGGCGGCGGGCAACGATCAGGAAGCGCTGAGCCATTACACCCAGGCGGTGGACCTCGACCCGACCAATGCCCAGGCCGTCCAGGGCCGCGACCGGCTGCTGGCGAAAACGGGCCGAGCTCCCAACCAAGGCGGCGTGACCCTCACGCGCACCGAGCAGCAGATCAGGGTGGCCATCGAGGCCATCAATTACAAGTTCAGCACCGCCATCGATCAAGCTCGTGCCGACACGGCGGCCAATCAGTTCGCGCAGGCGGAAAACGACATCGCCACCGCCCAGGCGGCTCGGGATGAAGACCCGACCATATTCAATGCCGACGATCTGCGCCAAAAAGACGCGGCGATCCAACGGGCGACTCTCGATCTGCAACAGGCCAGGACAGCCTATGAGCGTCGCGCGGCGTCGGAGCGGGCGGTCAGTGCGGCCCGGCAACAAGAACTCACCGAGGAACAGGACCGGCATCGCCGGGAATCGGCGGTCGCGGCTTACATCAAGCTCTCGCGCGCCCAGATCGAGCAGCAGAATTACGCCGCCGCCCTCGGCGTCCTCGACCAAATCCTCACCATCGATCCGCAAAATGACTATGCCCTTGGCATTCGGCAATTCGTCGAGGACAAGGCCGTTATCCAGGAACAGAGGCATTATCGCGAAGAGTTCGATTACAACCTGGAGCGGTCGCTGAATCAGGCGGATGAAGCCCAGATCCCTTACTCGGATATTTTCCGCTTCCCGGAGAACTGGCCGGATATTTCCACCCTGCGCGACGCCGAGGCGAAAAACAGCAACGTCAGCAAGGAAGACCAGGCGGTGCAAGCGCTGCTGGATAAGCGGCTGCCTAGCGTGCAGCTCCCGCAGGTGGCGCTCAGCGACGCGATGGATTTCCTGCGCGACATCACCGGCGCCAACATCCTGGTGAACTGGAAAGCGCTCGAGGCCGCCGGCATCGACAAGCAGTCGACCCAGGTTTCCGTCATGCTGCACGACGTCAAGTTCTCCAAGGTGCTCGACATCATTCTTCAGGAGGCCGGCGCCGGGAAGCTGGCTTACACCATCGACGGAGGCGTGATCACGATCTCCACCGCGGACGAGCTGAACAAGGTCGTCGTCACGCGCGTTTACGACATCACCGATCTGTTGATCAATCCAAATTTCGACCCCACGATCCAGAGCATCGGCAGCGGCAGCTCGCAGGTTGGCGGTAGCAGCGGCGGCGGCAGCGGCACAACCACCATTGGGCAGAACACCAACAACTCACAGAACAGCACGTCGACCCGTCAGCAGCAACTGCTGGACATCAAGAAGAAGATCGAGAACACCGTGGAGTTCAGTTCCTGGAAGGACAACGATCCCAACGGCTACGGCCAGATCGACGACTTCAACAATCAACTCATCATTACCCAGACCTCTGAAGTTCACGACAAAATTCAAAATCTCCTGACCCAGCTTCGCGAAGCCCAGGCTGTACAGGTTTCCATCGAGACCCGGTTCCTGACGGTTTCCCGGCACTTTATGGAAAGCGTTGGCGTGGATCTGTCCATGACGATTAACCACCAGAGCAACGGCGTGTTTCCTCCCAACCATTTCACTCCGATCACGATCAGCAATGGGACTTCCGCCTTTACAGCCAGTCCCTCCACCGGCCTGCCGGGCACCATTGTAGGCGCTAGCGGTTTGAGCATCTCCGGAAGCTATCTTGACGACTTCGCGGTCGGCCTGATTATCAACGCGGTGGAGGAGTCCCAACGGCTCAGCGTCGTTCACGAACCACGCGTGACGCTTCAGAATGGCCAAGGCGCCACGATTTACCAGTTGACGTCCATTCCTTACGTGGCAAGTCTGAACGTCTCCGTGGCAACCGGGGCGTCCATTGCGGCGCCGGTGATCGCAAACGCGACGGACGGCGTGCGGTTGGTCGTCGAACGCGCTCTGGTCAGCGCGGATCGCAAGTACGTCACCCTTGACGTCGATCCCGAACTCGACTCGTTCCTCGGCTTCTCCACCTTCACGTACGAACAAGCGGGGGTCGCCCCCACCACGGCGGGCTCCACCACAGTCGTCACCACCGGCTTTGTATCCTCCGCCGGCACACTGAGCGTACAGGAGGCGACCGAGCAGAGGACCGAGGTCCGAACGCGCGTGACCGTTCCCGACGGCGGAACGCTCATGCTGGGCGGCGTCACGATCGCCGGCGAGATCAATCTCGAGGCCGGAGTCCCGGGACTGTCCAAGATTCCGTTCCTCAAGCGCCTCACCACCAATTCCTCCGAGGCCAACGATGAACAGGTCCTGCTCATCCTGCTCAAGCCGACGATTCTCATCAACAAGGAGATCGAAGCCAAGAACTTCCCGCTCCTGACCAGCAGCACCAGCAAGTGAGGTTCGGATAGATAGAAGACGGCTGTCGACGCTCGCCTGTGCAGCGCTTCTGGCGGCGCACGCGCTGCTCTTGGCTTATTCGGCGGCGGGCAATTCGGCGACGTTCGATGAGCCGGCCCATCTTGCCGCCGGTGTTGAGTACTGGAACCGTCACGATCTCTCGATCTACAGCCTCAGCCCGCCGCTGCTGCGGCTTTGGGCGGGCATTCCCGCCGTTCTCGCCGGCGCCCATGCGCCCCCGACCGATCAGGTGGACCAGCGGCCCATCGTCGAGCGGCATTGGCTTTACGCCGATGCCTTCGTCGCCGCCAATTTCTCCCGCTTCCCGTTTCTATTGCTCCTGTCGCGCCTGGGGATGATCCCCATCTCCTGTTTTGCCGGCTGGATCACCTACCGCTGGACGAACCGGCTCTACGGCTGGCGCAGCGCCATGGCCGCCTGCGCCATGTATTGCCTCAATCCCACTATCCTGGCGCACGGGGCGCTGGTCACGACGGACCTGGGCACGGCCGCGGCGATGCTTGCCTCCTGCTGGCTCTGGTGGAGGTTCTGCCGCTCGCCCTCCGCCCGCCGGTGGATGCTCGTCTGCGCCGCATTGCTGGCGGCGCATCTCTGCAAGTTCACCGCCGTCCTGCTCTGGCCCATCATGCTGGCGATGGCGCTTCCCTTCGTATCCTGGCGGCATCGCTGGCAACGCTGGATGCTGCCCGCCGCCTGGGTTGCCCTCGGAATGACCACGCTCCTCCTGCTCAACGCCATCTACGGTTTCCGCGGCACCGGGCGCCCCCTCCGCTCCTTCGCCTTCGACTCGGATTTCATGCAACGCCTCCAGCGGGATCTGCCGGCAACCTTCCCCTCGCCGCTCCCGCGCTCGCTCCTGCTCGGCATCGACGCCCAGAAACGCGATTCCCAACCCGGTTACGAGGCGTTCCTTTTCGGCGAAGTTTATCAGGGATCCCGCTGGTACTATTTTCCCGCGGCGCTGCTGTGCAAGCTGCCGATCGCCATGCTCCTGCTGCTTGCCGCCGCCGTGGCGTCAAAGCTCGGCTCGCGCGGCCGGGCCCCGCCCGCCAGACGCGCCGGTGAATGGAGCATCTTCTTCGCCATCGCCCTTTTTCTCCTGGGCGTGATCGGCGTGGGAGACCTGAATATCGGCACGCGCTATCTGCTGCCGGCGTTTCCCCTGGCATTCATCCTCATTTCGCGCATTTGGTCCGTCGATCGCCGAACCGCCGGGAAAACGCGATCGTTTTTTCCGTATCTCCGCGATGCCCTGCTGGCCCTGTTGGCGGTCGAAACCCTCTGGGTTTGTCCCCGGTTCCTCACCTTCGTCAATTTCGCGGTGGGGGGGCCGTCCAACGGCTGGAGGCTGCTCACCAATTCCGACTTCGACTGGGGCCAGGGCCTCTTCGACTTGCGCCATTGGATGCAAGACCACCGCGTCTCCGGCATCACGCTGGCCTACTTCGGCTTCGTCGATCCCGCCGTTTATGGCATTCATTACACTCCGGTTATCCAGAGCAGCGACGCCGACTATGTCGCCGTGAGCAGCTATTTTCTCGACGGCTTGAAGGCCCGCATCGTCACGGGTTGGGATCCCGCCACAAATCGGAATGAGCGCACCTGGATCGGCCTGCGCTACGGCAAAGCCCTGCAAACCAAGATGCCGCTCGCCGTCGTGGGGCACACGATATTCATTTATTCCCGCGACGCCGTGGAATCCGCCGGTGCCGTTTCCGCAGGCCCGTAGATCAACCGCCGCTGCCATAGGGGAATCTCCACGGGTGGATTGGATTAAACCGGCAGGCTCATGGGGCGAAGCACGTCATACCGATTCCGCCGCCGATGCGTCGGCCGGCAGCGGGAATGGCGACGTGTCCTTGCTTGTCGCTCTCAACCCCCCCGTCCACAAGGCCGCCAGGAAGATGATGATTCCCCCCACGACGAACGGCCCGGAAATGTGCACGTGAAACGCCGCCGCCGCGATCACCGGGCCGATCACCCGCGCGATGCTCCCCAGACCCTGGTTCAGCCCGAATACCAAACCCTGCTCCGATGGATCGCTGGTTTGCGATATCAACGCATAAAGCGTCGGCGTTTGCAGGCTTCGGCCGACGGCGTTGATCGCCCCGCCCACCAAAAGAATCACCAGCATCGGCTTGAACCCAACCACCGCCAGCATCAGCATGCCCAGCCCGACAAAAACCGGTCCGACGATCGCCAGCGGCCATTCGCCAAATCGTTTGGTCAATCGCCCGATGAACCCGCCTTGCACTACGGCGATAATGACGCCCAGGAATGCGTAGTACAGCCCGACCTGCCAGCCGACGTAATGGAACGTCCGGTCGCTGCTCAGGAACAGCGCGACCATGCTTTCCAGCATGACGAACGCCGCCATGCTAATGAACGCGATCAGCAGCAGTTGAACGAGCCTGCCGTGGCGGAGTATCGGCTTGAACCTGCTTGGATGCAGCCAGCCCGTCACTTCCGCCGGCTTATGCACCCGGCTTTCCTTCAATCGGAAACACGTTTGCAGCATCGCCCCAAAACTCATCGCCGCCGCGAAATACCCCGGAAGCGCCGGGTGAAACGTGACCAGCAGCGCACCCAACGCCGGCCCCATGGCAAACCCCACCCCGAACGCCGCCCCCAATACCCCCATCCCGCGTGCCCGGTTTTCCTTCGTCGTCACGTCGCTGATATACGCCTGCGCCGTCGAGATGTTTCCCCCGCTAAGCCCGTCGATGAACCGCGAGCAATAGATCAGCAGCAGAGCATAAGCCGGATGAACCCAGTGCAAATTGAGCACGATCCCCAGCAGCAAATATCCCAGCGAGCTGCCAAGCTGCGAAAAGATCAGCACCGGCCTCCGCCCAAACCGGTCCGAAATCGCCCCCAAAATCGGCGCGGCCAAAAACTGGCACGCCGAATAAATCGAAAACAGCAGCCCAACGTCCAACGCCGTCGCCTTGTACTGCGCCGCAAACAAGGGCAGCAGCGGGATAATGATCCCGAACCCCATCAGGTCCGTGAAGACGATGAGGAAGATAGTCGCCAGCGCCCCCTTCGGCGGCTGGCCGGGTATTTCGACTTCGGTCATGGATTGGGGGTTATAGCATTGTTATCCGCCCGTTGCATCGCACGCTGCCCAAGCCCTCTTCTTTCCCAAACCCTTGAACCCTTGCACCCTTGAACTCTTGAACTCTTGAACCCTCGAACCCTCGAACCCTTGAACCCTTAAACCCTCGAACCCTCGATCCCTTGCACCCTTGAACCCTTGAACCCTCGAACCCTTGAACCCTCGAACCCTTAAACCCTCGAACCCTTGAACCCTTGAACCCTTGAACCCTTAAACCCTCGAACCCTCGAACCTTCGATCCCTTGAACCCTTGAACTCTTGAACCCTTGAACCTCCTCGAAGTCGTACTCCGGGAGAGGGTTGGGGTGAGGGTCTTCGAGCGGACCGAGCGTCAGTCGGCAGGCTTTCGCGGTCAAAAGAACCTGGCTATGATCCGACAGGGATTCGAAGAAATGGATCGCGCGGAGGCGCGGAGGCGCGGGGAAACAAACTCCGCGCCTCAGCGCCTCCGCGCGAGACATCTTCTCTTCTTCCGACCTGAACAAGGAGAAAACCGGTGAAGGTGAAATTCAATACGCGCGATCCGGACATTCTGGGTTCACTGCCGGCCATGCGCCGGGCGGCACGACGAGCCATGCGGCTTGCCCAGGAAACGGGAACACCCTTTTGGGTGATGCGCAACGGCAAACTCGTGAACCTAAATCCATCCGCCAAGCCCGCGGCTAGACGAAACGGGCGAGGAACACGAAAGGCATGGATCCCATTGTCCGGTCCTGGACCCTTAGTTAATTCATTGTCCGGTCCTGGACCCTTTAGTTAATTCCGCGCCTCACGAGCCTCCTTTGCTTATTTCGGCGGAGTATTCGAGACCGACGCAGACACTTGAGACACGCAGAAGCAGAGTTGATCTACTATTAGGAGGCTGACCGTCGCGGCTTTTAACGAACATTCGTCCGCAGATGCTACGCCATGCCCGATGCTGTTGCGGTTCACCTTGATCTTCGGATCGTTCGGGTTGAAACTCGCGAAGTACACGGATTCAAGATATTGACCAAATCGGGATGGCAGAAGGGGTGTACTCGCATGACGTTCAATTTCCGCCACTTTCACCGCACTACCCGAGAGTCCCTTTTGAGTGGCTTGCGCGCCCGAATCGGTCAGCTTCTGGTGCGACCGCAACAACCCCTCGATGCGCGGATAAACTAACGCAGCAGTGCTGAGAAAGTCCCCGGCAAAATACCGCTCGGTTGCTTGCTCGAGAAACTTGATGTGATCAACGAACGCGGGCGTTGCCTTCCATCGCGCAAGCATTGTCGGAAGGGCATCCTTAACCTCGGTAGCGATCGCTTCCGAAAGATCGTCGAGCGGCCATGAGTTAGATGCGTGTGCGATCAGTGTTCGGACCGTCGATTCCTTCAAGGTGATGAAGGGAAACCATTGGCCGTCGAGAAGGGTTTGAGCTATAACCGAAAGTCGTGGATGGTTGGCGGCTGAATAAAAGCGGCGTACCTTCGGTGGATCGTGCTTAGCGGTTCACCAGCGTCCCACGCGGGACAGAAAAGGATACGCCTCATGGAC
>JBEKEC010000045.1:0-43788 GCA_050014015.1 Tepidisphaeraceae bacterium | reverse complement strand
ATCGGCATCGGGTGGATTGTGTGCTTCGCCGCTTGCACGGGCCTGCACTTCTGGAAAATTCGCCAGCGATACCAAAGCAGTCCGCCGGCCCTTTGGCATTCACGGTGCCTTGGCCTGCCTCGCGTTCCGCTGCTTTACGAAAAGGTTCAATGGGTGATTCAAATCGCCCTGATCGTTCTTACGGGGTGGATGGGCTTGCTCCTTTACTCCGTTGCGCTGCTGTTCTCGCTCCTTGTCTGGTCGACCCAGGACGCCATTGCCAAAGCAATGCTCCAATGGGAGATGCTCGATCGCATCGACGCCAGGATTGAAATGGAGTACCGCGACAAGGCCATCGAGGAGAGGTTGTCGCCTCAGCGGGCCGCAGGCCTGAACGTCTCACTGCCATCTTACGTGTCGGACGAAATGCGCCGAACAATCATCGGCAAGTAGCCATCCTTCACAGTTGACCATACGCAAGGGGCCGAGCGCGTTACATTTTCAAACGTGCCCGGCCCCTTCCACGCATTGCCCCCCCGACCCAAGACGTTTTCGTCATCCATAAAAATAATCCGCAAGTCCACTTGCCTTTTGAATTCGTGAGTGTTAGCATACATCCGAACAACACGAGGCGCCATTGGCAAACACCCCACAACATCCGCAGCCGATAGGCGAGCAGCTTCGCCAGCAGCGGGTGAGCAAACTTGGCAAGGGACTCAGGGAGATGGCCAGAGAACTGGGCATTGCTCCGCCCCACCTGACCGACATTGAGAAGGGACGCCGGACACCCTCAGAAGAACTGATGCTGAAAATTGCGGAGTCTTATCGGATTCCGATCGCCGAGCTTCGCGCCGGTTGGAGTCGCCCGGAGGCCATTGTGAAGGAAGTGGCCAGCCAGGATGCCACCACCGCCGAGAAGGTCCCGGAGTTTTTGCGGACGGCCCGAAACCTAAGCTCCGACCAATGGGATCGACTGATTTACCAGGCCAAAGGAATGGCACGCGGAAAGAGCGCCAAGAGAAAGCAGCCATGAGCACGCAACCGCTGGCAATCCCGCGACCACCCTTGACCGCCCTCGATGTCGAGGCCAGTGCCCAGGCATGTTTGCGGCAGTGCATGGAGAAGCTCGCCCTCAAAGACCTTCCGATACCGGTTCCCGTCGAGCAATGGATCGAGGGACCGCTTGCTATTCGGTTTGGAGTGAGCGACCTGTTGCACTTGGGCAAAGACGTTTTGGGCGCGGCATTCATAAGCAAGGGTGAAATCCTCATTAGCGAGACCCTTTTGTCGAACGAGGGACGTTACCGATTCACCTGTGCCCATGAACTTGGGCATTTCATCCTTCACGGGCATTTGAACCAGGCATTCCGCGATACAGACGTTGAACCCGGCACCCGTGGAGACGTTGAACACGAGGCGGATCGCTTTGGCGCCGCGTTCCTGATGCCGGCGACGCTGGTGATGCAGGAGTTTTTCAATATCTGTGCCGAACGCCGGATTGATCCAGGCCGGCTGATGGTGGCACTGATGGAAAGCGCAACGGAATCGCTGACGGTTTGGAAGCGGATCATTCTGCCGGCCGTGACGCGGAAATTCGGCGTATCGCTGTCGGCGGCGGTGTTTCGCTTCCGGGAATTGGTCCTTCCCAACGGAACGCCGTTCATTCCGGTCGGTCAGGTTCAGGCACTTTTGACGAAACAGAGCTGATTTTTTTGGTTTTTGCTGTTCGCACACTTGCGAACGATGGTCGATCAAAGGCGCAATATGTCAAATGTCGCAAGCATCAAAGAGTACATGGAGCCGCATGGGTCGGGCGTCGGAGCTTCGGCCACAAGTCTCTGGAACGACGCAAGACAATTAAGCGATCCGCCGGCATTGCTGACGCTGGCGATGATCCGGCGCTACTATCTTCCGTTGGGATCGAGAACGGTGTTTAGGATGATTTCGTCGGGGCAGTTCCCCAAGGCCGATATTGGGATCGGCGGCAAGGTGCGCCTCTGGAAACGCCAGACAATCGAGCAATGGATAGCAACCCGTCCCCCCGCGCGTTAAGAAGGCCATGTTGCGGCAATGAGTATCCGAGGTGTAACCATGAATTCCCGCAGAATTGAAGATCGGTGGCTGCGAATACAGAAACGCACCAAGACCGTGCGAAATGCCGATGGCACCCTCAACCGAATCGAACTGCCAAGCTGGTATGGACGGCGCAAGGTCAACGGCCGCTGGAAATGGTTGAAGCTGTTTACCGACCAGCGGGCCTCGCAGCAACGTTGGAGTGAAATCGTCCGGGATCATGAACTGCGTGAAGCGGGAGTCATCACACCGCAGATGGATTGCCTGCAAAAACCTCTGTCGGAACACGTCGCCGAGTACCTCGACTCCCTCAAACGCACGGTCACGTCAGACCACTACCGGATCGTCAGTTACATGCTGCGGCATTTCGTATCGCTGGCGGGCTGGCAAACCCTGGGTGATGTAAATCCCCAATCCGCCTCCCGCGTCCTGTCCGCATTGCAATCGCAGGGCAAAACTGTCGCGTACACCAATCAGTATCTCGCCCGCCTCAAGGCATTCTTCAATTGGTGCATCCCGGAGCGGCTCGTCACCAACCCGCTGGCCAAGCTTAAACGCGGAAACGTGAAGAAGGCCATCAAGCGACGGGCGCGGCGGCCCCTGGCGGAACATGAGCTTGCCCGACTGCTGAACACCTGCCCACCGTCCCGCCGTCTCAAGTATGCATTCCCGGCATTCACCGGACTTCGTCGCAGAGAGCTTGAAGACCTGCGCTGGGGCGATCTGCACCTGGACTCGGTCATTCCATTCATCCAGCTTCGGCCAGAACAGACCAAGACCGGCGAAGCAACCGCCCTACCGCTGCATCCGTATCTGGTTCAATCGCTACGAACTCTCATGCCCGGCATGCCGCAGGCAAAACTGTTTCCCTGTCTGCCCGAGGGACGGACCATGCTGCGGGATTTGACGATAGCCGGCGTGACACAAACCGATGCCAGCGGGCGCCGTGCGGATTTCCACGGTTTGCGACACACCTTCGCCAAGCGACTGGATGCGACCGGATGCAGCCACGCCACACGTCGCGCCCTGATGAGGCACGGCAGCGGGGATCAAACGGACGAATACACGCTGGCTCGTCTCTCGGAAATGTACGAAGCGGTCAAGCGCCTACCGACACCCGATGCACAGACTTTGCAAACCCCGGCGATCCAGATCGTGGGCGGCACCGTACAAAATTCGGGCAATGGTCAGGTGGACATGAGGTGGACACGTGGTGGACACGGACCGGCATCGACCGGCAGTCATCCGACCACCGTGAAAATGCCCCTGAAGGTCAAGAATCGTCCGGAAAATCCGATAGTTTTCACGCATCGGCAGGCATCGGCGGCCAGTGACTTGCTTCGGCACAAAAACCGCGATAGCGTGCTGGAAATAGGCCCGCGTAGCTCAGTTGGATAGAGCGCTGGTTTCCTAAACCGGAGGTCTCAGGTTCGAATCCTGACGCGGGTACTTGTTGGCGAGGCTGGGCTGGTGGGAATCATGCGCGGAACTGGCGCCAGTTGATGGCCAGCTTGCGCATGCGCGAGCGGAGGGTTTGCGGATTGATGCCCAGCGTCTTGGCCGCGCCGAACGGCCCTTCGATGCGGCCATGGCTGGCCCGCAGCGCGGTTTCGATGTGGCGGGCCGCCATTGTGTCAAGCGTAAGTGGGGGCGATTCGGCGGCGGGCGGAATTGATGCGGTGATCGATCCGGCGGGCAATGGGGTGGGCTGGCCGCTGCCCAGCGCCTTGGCGACTTCGAGCCTTCGACCATCGCCGAGGATCGCCGCGCGCTCGATCACCGATGCCAATTCGCGCACGTTCCCCGGCCAATCGTAGACGGTCAGGCTGCGCATGTCCTCCGGGGTCGGCATCGCCGGCGGGAGGCCAAGGCGCTTGGCGGCTTTCAAGGCGAAGTGCGTGGCCAGTGCGGGGATGTCCTGCACGCGGTCTCGCAGCGGGGGCAGATGGATGGGAAAGACACTGATGCGATACCAGAGGTCTTGGCGGAACATGCGTTGACCCGCCAGGAGATGCAGGTCCGCGTGCGTGGCGGCCACGACGCGCACGTTGACGGTCAGGGTCGTTTGTCCACCGACGCGTTCGAAGGTGCCATCCTGCAACACGCGCAGGAGCCTGACCTGCGCGGCTGGCGGAAGCTCCCCGATCTCGTCCAGGAACAGCGTACCGCCGTCAGCCCGTTCGAACCACCCCTTGCGCGTGGCGGTGGCGCCGGTGAAACTTCCGCGTTCGTGTCCGAACAACTCCGAATCGACCAGTTCGGGCGGGATGGCCCCGCAGTTTACGCGGATCATGGGCCCTTGCGCCCGTTTGGAGCGGGCATGGATTGAGCGGGCGACGACTTCCTTGCCCGTCCCTGTTTCCCCGAGAATCAGGACCGGCGCGTCGGAGCGTGCTACCAACTGTACCCGCTCCATCACGCCGGCCAGACCCGCTTCAGCGCCGACGATCGTGTCGCTGACGGTCTTGCGGCCCAGGCGCGTGAGCAGCGCGCGGTTCTCGGCTTCCGCTGCCTCGCGCAGGGTTTTCAGTTCGCGGAGGCGGTAGTCGTTGTGGAGGCCCGCGGCAAACGGCTCGACGAGTTTGCGCGCGATCGCCACCTGCTCGGCCGTGAACTTGCCGCCGTCACCCGTGACCAACACCATCGCTCCCGGGCACGACTCGTTGCTTTCCTCTTGCTCGCCGGAAAGGCTCAGCCCTGCCACCAGCAGGTCGCAGGACTCGTCGCAAGCAGGCAAAAGCGGCTCAAGCTGGAAGCGTCGCACGGTATCCCGTCCCTGGACGAGTTGCCCGCGCCGGCACCAACTCGCCAGAGCGGCAACGACTTGGGGCGCTGGAGCAGGGCGTCCGGCAGATGGACTGGAATCCATGGCCGGCGCGCAGGCCGCCGTCTCCATCCGCCCGCCCGGTACGTCCAGTCGCTGTAGCAACACCATCCCGGCGCCAATTTGCTCCTTCAAGCTCGGCAATAGGCTGCGCAGGACCTGGGGAAGCTCCAGATGAAGTCCGATTTCCCGCCAAGCCATCAGGACAATAGACATGGTATTTCTGTGCATTATGGCAGAAAATCCATTATAAGCAACTGATATTCCGCGATATATGTTTGTATTTTTGTCATCTCCCTCCTGGAATCGCGTTTTCGGGGCCACCAACGCCGATTCGGATGACGGCGCAGCCTTTGCTTTGGATGAGAGCGGAGGAAACCTGACTTGATCACCAACATCACGATCCGCGGCGGCCTGGGCAAGGCCGGTCATTGTGAGCCGGTCCAGCACCTGGAGTTCCAGATGGGCGACATCGTCAGCATCGTCGGGCCGACCGGCTCGGGCAAAACGACGCTGATCAACGATATCGCCTTGTTCGCAGACGGACAGACCCCCAGCCGGCGGACGATTCTGCTGGATAATGAGCTTCCACCGGCGGAGTTTCGCGAGAACCCCGCGCGCAACCCGGTGGCGATCATCACGCAACACACCAATTTTCTTTCGGACTTGCCGGTGCGGGAGTTCCTGGCGATTCATGCCGGCATCCGCCATACCGACCGCTCCAAGGCGCAGGACCTGTCGGGGCAAACCGTGGCGTTCGCCAACGAGCTGACCGGCGAACCGATTGCCGATACTTCGCGCATGACCGAACTGTCCGGCGGTCAGACCCGCGCCATGCTCATCGCCGACGCCGTGATTATCGGCAACGCTCCCATCATCCTGCTGGACGAAATCGAGAACGCCGGCATCCATCGCACACGTGCGCTTCAGCTTCTACGACAATACCGAAAGATATTTTTGTTTGTCACGCACGATCCGTATATCGCGCTCCTTTCAGACACGCGCGTGGTCATGTCGGGCGGCATGATGATGAAGGTGATGCATCTCAGCGACCAGGAACGGCAGCTCTCAACCAAGGTGCGTCGCCTCGACGATGCCTTGGCCGACCTGCGTAACAAGATCCGCCTGGGCGAGCCGCTGGGTGCAAGCGAGCTGGAGGCATTGGTATGAAACTCGTTGTCTGTGCCGGACCCGCGACTACGGGTAAGACGTCAGTCCTGCGTCACCTGATCCGCTCCCTGCGCGCCCGCGAGCAGCACGTGGCGTTTCTCAAGCTCGACGTGCAGTACGCCGTTGAGGACGTCGAACTGCACGAGGAGTTCGGCATCGCGACCAAGAAGGTCTACTCCGGCGAGCTTTGTCCGGACCATTGCGGCGTGATGGTGCTTGGGGACGCGCTGCGATGGGCGCGGGAAGCGGAAGCGGACGTGCTGCTGGTGGAAACCGCGGGGCTGTGTCTTCGCTGCGCGCCCTACGTGGATGGGGGCCTGGGAATGGTGGTGCTGGAGGCCACCAGCGGCATGAACCTGCCGCGGAAGATCGGTCCCATGTTGAGCCTGGCGGATATTGCCGTCGTGACGAAGATTGACTTGGTGTCGCAGGCGGAGCGGGAGGTGTTCCGCGCCCGCATCATCGACGCCGCTCCGGCGGTTAAAGTCCGTGAGGTGGATGGCCTGCGCGGGATCGGCATAGATCCGCTACTGCGGGCGATTGAAGCGTTCCCCGACACTCCCGCACGTCTTCAGCTTCGCGGCAATCCCCCCGTCGGCACCTGCACGATCTGCGTGGGCAAGAAGGATATTGGCTGGCAGTCGCATTTCGGAGTTGTGCGGCCGTTGGAAAACCAGGTCTTTTATAGAGGGGAGTAAAGCATCGTGGGCGTACGCCGCATCTACTTTGACAACGCCGCGACCACGCCTCTGGACCCGCGTGTTATGGAGCCAATGTGCGCCGCATTTGCGGGTCTGTTTGGCAATCCGTCCAGCCTGCACGTTGATGGGCGGCAGGCTCGTGAAGCCGTCGATCTGGCCCGCGCTCGTGTCGCCGCGCTGCTGGGAGCCAAGCCGGCGGAAATCTGCTTCACCAGCGGCGGCACCGAATCAAACAACCTGGCGATCCGCGGGATCGTTGGTTCCCATTCCACGGGCTCGTGTCATCTGATAACGACGGCGATCGAGCATCCGTCGGTACTGGAAGTGTGTCGTAGCTTTAGCCCGTCCGTTGTTCAAGTGACTCGCCTGCCGGTTGGCCAGGATGGCATCGTGGACCCCGACGACCTGATCCAGGCGATCACGCCCGAAACCCGCCTGATCTCCATCATGGCCGCAAACAACGTCATCGGAACGCTTCAGCCCATTTCTGAATGTGGCCGGATTGCCCACGAACACGGGATTCCCTTCCACGTGGATGCCACGCAAGCCGTCGGCAAGATCCCTTTGGAAATGAATCGGTTTCAGATCGACCTGCTGTCGTTCTCGGCGCACAAATTATACGGCCCCAAGGGCGTAGGCGCTTTGTTCATTCGCCAAGGCACGCCGTTCTCTCCGCTTATTCGCGGCGGGGGGCAGGAGCAAGACCGGCGCTCCGGCACCGAGAATGTTCCCGGCATCGTCGCCCTAGGCGCGGCGGCCGAGCTGTGCCGGCAGGAGATGGCGGAGGAATCGGCACGGATCGTACGGCTTCGCCAACGCCTCACCGACCGTCTCCTGGACAGCGTGCCCGAAGCGTATCTCATCGGCCACCGCTATCGCCGGCTGCCGGGTCTGGCCTGCCTCGGATTCGACGGTCTGGAAGGTCAAGCCATCCGACTCATGCTCGCCCTGGACGAGGCCGGCGTCTCAGTCTCCACGGGAAGTGCGTGCAGTTCTAATCGCGCCGCGCAGCCCTCGCATGTTCTTTCGGCCATGGGTTTCGACCCGCTACGTGCCCGCGGGTCGCTCCGCGTCTCGCTTGGTCGGTTCAGCACCGGCGAGGAGGTTGACTTGTTCGTCGATCTCCTCGCCGGCCTGGTCCGCGATCTCAGGCGCGATGGCGTTCCGCAACTGAGTTTCGTCATGGTTCATTCAGGAGAAGCTCTTCCATGAACTCGACTACCACAATAACGTTGCCTGGGCTGGACTGTGGTTTGTGCGGGTATCGTCATTGTTCGGAACTGGCCGACAGCCTGGGCCAGCGGCCCGAGTTGATCCAGCGCTGTGTGCATCTGAAGAACCAAACAGTTGCGCCGCGGGCAAAACCCGTGCGTTTGCCGGTGCTGGAGCAGGACGGCCCCGCGGAGGCGCCAGACTGGATCGATTCACTCAACCGGCCTTTTGACTTCTTTCTGGAGAAGTTCCCGGAGGAACCCGGCCCGCGCGAGATCATCCTTCCTCACAATCCACTTCTGACGCGCGAAATGGAGATATGCCCCGGCGACGTGCTGATCGGCCGGCCCCTGGGCATGTCCTGCGGCTGTCCGATTACCCATTGTGGAATTGCCACCGACGTCGATCGCCGCACCGGCGTCATCGCCTGGTGTGTCACCGGACCGCTAAAGCCCCGCGAGAGCGGCTTCAAAGACCTGGGCTACTACGTCGCCGAGGCCTACGAAGGCCTTGTGACCGAATCCCGCGCCGAACTGCGCATCGGCGCCCGTTATTTTTTCCAGCCGCGGATGTGCATGCTGCAATGGCGGCACAGCGGCTTGATCAACTATCTCAACCGTACGCCGCAAGGCTTGCAAATCCGCATCGAAGGCCTTTGGATCGGGTGAACGGCAAGGGCCCTGTCGATTTCGAGGTTAGGAGAAGGTTCGAATCCTGTCGCATATTTCTCCTCAGTTTTCCGCGCTGCGGACGCGGGAGGCGGTCATGAAGGGGCGCTCGAAAACGACGTGGAAGAGATAGGTTGCGATGGCGACGATCGATCCGCCGGCCAGGATCATGGCGATGAATTGCCGCCAGGGTCCGAAGTGAATGCGGTCCAGGGGAAGCTTGAGGGCAGCCAGGATCGGATCGTGAATGAGATAGAGGGAATACGACGCCACGCCGACGCGGACGAAAAGGCGGGACGACAGCAATTTGACGAGCCAATTGGATTTGCTGGATGCTGCGAAGACGAGGAAGCAGGCTGAGGAGAGCCCCATGAGCAGGTCAAAGGCCCAGTAATCGGGCCAGAGTCCGGGCAATCCCTCGACGGTCAGGAAGCGGAGCATTCCGAAGGCGCATTCGAGGGTGATGATGGCAAAGAGGGCTTGGAGGATTGCCGCGAGCCAGCCGTAGAGACGGACGGAACGGTCGGCGGCTTGGCGTGTCGGCGCGGAAGCCGCGGCGGCGCCGAGGGCAAACAATCCGAGGAACCAGGGAGCGGCGGCGTGGCCTTTGCCGGTCAACAGATAGAGTCCCAATCCGAGGGTCAGGCCGATTCCGACGCTGCCGGCGTTGCCGAAGCGCCGCCATGCCGGAAGCAGAATCAGCGGAAACAGGAAATAAATCTGCCATTCGGTGGCGATGGTCCATAGGGGCGGGTCGATCTTGGAGGCCCAGTTCCAGGAGAGATTGTGAACCAGCAGAAGGTGGGCGGCGAGGTTTTTGATTCCGAAGGCGGGGAGCGCGTCGGCCCATTCGGGACTTACGGGGGTTTTCAGCAATGGAACGGCGAGGATCAACGCGATGGAAAAGGCGAGCGCGGCGTAATAGGGCGGCAGAATGCGTCTGGCCCGGCGGCGAAGGTAGGCCCAGGTTCCGCCGGGAATTTGTCCGGTTCCTTCCCGAACGACGGGGCGCATGAGGAGATAGCCGGACAAGACGATGAACACGGCGACGGCGGCGCGGCCGGGAAACAGCCAGCATAAGCCCGCGCTAAGAGTGGCCTGCCATCCGGTGAGATTGGCGCCCCAAAGGGCGTGAAAGTAGACGTGCTGGAGGGTGACGATGATGGCAGCCAGGCCGCGAAGGCCTTCGAGATATCTCAGATGTGACGGGGATGGGGAAACGGATCGGGGCGAGGGCGCGGCCGGGACGGGGGACTCGGCGAGCGCACGGATGCCTTCGTCTTGTATTGCCAGATCGTCGATCATTTGTCCCCAGCCAGTACGGAACGCGTTTGCGTGAGAGTATGCCTGACATGGGGCGTAATTCCGCTGAATTCGACGGAAAAACCGGGTTGGTTTGGAGCGGTTGTGCCGTTTGTAGCAGGTATGAGGCGTGGCGTTGGAAAACTGGGAAGTGATTTCCGTCTATAGCGGATTCGATCCGCCGAATGCGGTCGGGCACTCCGTCTGAGCAAAACTCTGATATTTTGGCGACTGCCAAATAGCTGATTGGCGGGGCTGAAACAGGGTGCGGATGAAAGATAAATGAATATAGTCCAAAATTCTTGTTTGCTGACCATTTCTTAGGCTGCCGCTAATTATTTGCTAACAAGCCCGGTCTAATGTTCCGCGCCTGAGTTAACCGGGAAGGCTATTGATCAACGTGAGAGAAAAAGTGGGGCGCTTGGGGTTCACGCTCGTCGAGCTTCTTGTCGTTATTGGGATTATCGCGATTTTGATTGGCATTATATTGCCGGCTTTGAACCGGGCCCGTACAAGCGCGCAGACTGTGCAATGCGCGAGCAACCTTCGGCAGTGGGGGATGGGCCTCCAGATGTACGTTGACGAAAACGGGGGACTTCTTCCGTTCAAAGGTCCCAAGGGCGACGACAAAACGACCGACATCATTGGCCCGCAGGGCGGTTCTCCCATGGGTATTGCGGACCCAGGAATTTGGTACAACGCCCTTCCCCCGCTCACTGGCGGCAAGAGCTATTACCAAATGATGCTTGATGCACAGAACGGAGTCCTCCCGCTCCCATCATTTGGAGACAACAGCTTGTTCATCTGCCCTTCTGTCACTGGCGTTGGAACCATTCCCGCAGACAGTTCGGTGGACACAATTGCGCCGGGCGGGAAAGGCTTCATGTACTGGATGGTAGACGGAAATGCCGGTCCCCTTCAGTCCCCCACCAAAGAACTCAAAGGAGCAAATCGATCTCCCACCACCACCTTCCAGGCCGCAATGTGCATTTGCTATGGTTACAATTCGCAGCTTCTTTCCGGCACGAACTATCCAGACACTTATCCCGTCAAAATGAACCAACTTCGAGCGGGTCAGACGGTGCCCATATTGATGGACAGGGTCATGCTCCCGGGCGAGTTCGAAATCGCGCCCATAATGCGCTTGGCCAGCCAATACCCCAGCAGTACCTTCGCGAAGCATCTCCCACCAACCGGCCCTAACGACTACTGTCAGACCCTCACGGATTCGAAGCGTTTCGGGGCGCGCCATAACGGCGGTGGAAACATGCTATTCTGCGACGGGCACGTCGATCTCATCAACTGGTTCGACGCCCAGGGCGCCAACATCCCGCCCGGCGCCTCCGGATGGGACATGAATTCTCCGGGCAAGATCATGTGGTCCCCGTTCGGTCCGGACCCGTACTGATTGCGATTTTCGAAAAGGAGCAACTAACTTACCTTGTCACAAATCCGGGAAGGATGCTGTTATTTGTAATGCCGACCTTTCATTTGCCCCATTTACATAGAATCTTAGCATAACTTTAACTTCGCCTTTTCCTAGCCCTATTACTTGAACGCTATGTATTCGGCTCTCACTCCAAAGGGTAGCGGTTGCGACGGGCAAGCCGATCCCACGGTCTAAACAATCAGATTCCTCTGTAAAACGAGGACGGGAGAAACTGTAATGAATCTTAAGCCAAATTCGAAGAAGGCCCGATTGGTGATCCTCGCGGCTGTTCCGGTTGTCGCTTCGATCTTTGCACCAGGTTCGGCGGGCGCCGCCACTCAGACTTGGTCGGGAGTGCACAGCAACTTCGTCGGAACCACGACTAATTGGGTGAACGGCACACCGGCCGGAAGCAATTCCTCCACCACCAATACTGATCTGGCACAACTGCCGGACTTCCTGACGGGTTCTGGGGGGAATCCTGGGAATATCTATATCGCGACCACGAGCAATCAGAATACGACGTATTCACTGGGCGCTTTTGAGTTAATCGATGCAAGCGGCCCAAATAATCCTTTGTACAGCATCTCCAACAACAACACCGGGGGAAGCACCGTCGACTTGTATTTAAACGGGACAACCGTCAACGGTACGGCTAACACCGTTCTCGCCGACACGACAACCGGCGAGTCTACAACCTTGGAAGTCGGAACGGGTGGTCCAGGCGCCAAAGCCGGGACGCTGCCTCTGGCGGTTGTCCTGGGAAATACCACCAATAATGTTTACTCGGCGCCCGGCGATCTCGTCAACCTCACCAGTAACGTCTCCGAGAATACGCCAGGATCCTCGTTTACCGTCACCGGTGGCGGGAGCTTTGCGCTTACTGGAGCCAATACTTTCACGGGAGGAGTGACCGCTAACGCCAGCACCCTGGTGGCCGGCTATTCCGGCGGAGCTTCCTCTTCCCAGAGCTCCACCGGAACCAGCGCCAGCAACGTCATCCTCAACAGTTCCACGCTTAGCAGCCTGCCGACGGTAACCAGCTACATCGCCGGCTCCGTTTCAGTCAGCACAGGCAGCAACATTATTGCTCCCGGCGGAAATGGAACGAGCGCGGTCGGCACGCTTGACATCGCCGGCGCGCTGACGCTCAACGGCAGTTCGACCCTCGATTTTGACCTTGCCGGCACCAGCGCCGATCAACTGAACCTGGGCACGCTGTCGATCTCGGGTAAACCAACAATCAACATAGACAATGCCAACGGCCCATCAGGGAGTTTTGTACTGGCCACTTACGCGACCAACAACAGCTTGTCGAACAGCAGCTTCAACTTCACCAATACTCCCACCGGGTATACATGGGACGTGACGTCCACCGAAATCGAATTGGTGGCGTCGGCAAATGCCGCAAACGTGACCTGGAACGTAACGCCGGTCAGCGGATCGGTCAGCGGAACCTGGAATACCGTCACGGGCAACTGGACTGGGGGCACTCCCGTCAACAACCTCTACAAGTCGGGCGACACGGCCAATTTCAACGACATTTCCGGCGGCACATCAGGGTTGATCACGGTGGTCACCGGAGGCGTCACGCCTCTAAACACCATCATTAACAACACGAATACTTCCTACAAGTTTACCGACGCCGACGGCGCCAACGGCATCGGAGGCTCTGGTTCGCTAACCAAGAACGGCACTGGAACCGCAGAACTCGAATCGCCCAATAGCTATAATAGCGGCACGCTCCTCAACGGCGGTACCCTGATCGCCGATGGCGATGCAACTCTTGGCAACGCCACGGGGGGGATTACCTTTGCCGGCGGCACTCTTCAGGCCGGAGCCGCGATTGGTTCAACGGGCACTCCTTCGCAACGCAGCATCACCGTAAATACCGGCGGCGGTGCGTTCAACACCAACGGTTTCAGTTCCGTGTTTTCCGCAGCCGCCGCCATCGGCGACACATTTACCGTCACCGGCGGCGGCAGCCTCGAACTCGACGGCGCCGTCACATTTAGTTCTACAGGCGCACTCAATGTCGGTTCGGGCGCTACCGTGAAGTTGGGAGACTCCGGCGCCGTCGTTACCCAAATCAATAGCAGTAACATTGATGGCAAACTGGTCATTACCAGCGCGCTGCGGCTCAATACAAACGATGGCGCGCTCATCAGCAGCGCCGGTGGCACAGGCGAAATCGATGTCGCCTACGGCGGTACGGTGGGACAAGTGACCACCGGCGGCACGACCTACACTACCTATAGCGCCGGTGTCGCCATCACCAATCTCAAAGCTACGCCCGGCGGCACGATCGACGTGCCGATCAAACTTAACAGCAACAACGTGGCGTTTACCGCCGCCGATGTCACACAACCCAACGCCACCTTTGTGCCGGGAAACTTTACTGTCGCCATAGGAGGCACGACTGCCGGCGACGGGACCACAATCGACGGTGTGATCTCCGGCAACTCAGACGTCAATATTGCTAACGGCGCCAGTGGCGGCGGAGGCGCGGGCTCATTGGTCCTCGGGGCGGCAAATCTGTATACCGGCACAACTTTGTTCAACCAGTCCGGCACAGTCCAGTTGGCAGTCTCTAATGCCCTGCCGATACACACTGATGCCATCTTCGGGACAATCTCGGGAGGCATTGGCCCCAACACGACGCTCGATCTTGACGGGAACACCCAACAGATCGATTCGCTCTCGAGCGGGCAATTTGCGGTGGCGGCCGACCAGAATATCACCAACAACGGCGGCAATCCCGCAACCTTGGTAATCTCCGGCTCGACTACGCCGGCTAACAGCTTTAGCGGTGTTTTGAGTGATGGAACCGGCGGGCTCTCCCTCATCAAGCAGGGATCCAGCACGCTGTCTCTCTCGGGCACAAGTTCCTACTCCGGCGGCACGACCATATCGGGTGGAACCGTGCAGACCGCCAGCAGCACCACTCCGCTCGGCTCGGGGACGGTGACGGTTAACTCCCCGGCAGTTCTGGATCTGGACGGGAACAGTCCATTGATCGGTAATCTTTCCGGCTCGGGAACGGTCGACAACGTGTCCGCCGGTGGAAACCCGACGTTCACTCTCAGCCCCTTCGGCAGTTCGAATTTCTCCGGCGTCATTAAGAACACCACCGGCTCGGTTGCGGTAAACGTGTACGGAATCGGAACCCAGGGCCTGAGCGGGAGCAACACCTATACCGGCGGCACCACGGTCAGCGCCGGCACGCTGGTCATCAATCCCACTTCAACTCCGGCGACCACCAGCGCCCTGCCGACCGGCGGCAGCGTCACTATTACCAGCGCGTTGTTGCAACTTGCCCCCGGCGTCTCCGGCGGCTCCGGCCCCGCTGCCACCAGCAGCGTGGAGATCACGTCGCTGTCGATCACCGGCAACGGCCAGCTCGACGTGAACAACAACCACATCATCATCACCTACGGGTCCAGCGATCCGTTATCGACGATCGCCGGGTACATCAAGTCCGGCTACAACGGCGGCGGGTGGAACGGCCCGGGCATCATTTCCACGGCGGCACAAACGCTCACCAACGGATTGAAGTATGGCCTCGGCTATGCCGACGGGGCGGACGGCAAGGTCTCCGGCCTGGTCTCCGGCCAGATCGAAGTGGCGTACACTCTGCTGGGCGACGCCAATCTGGACGGCATAGTCAACGCCGCTGACTTCACCATCCTTGCGGCCAACTTCAACCAGCCGGTCACCGGCTGGGACCAAGGCGACTTCAACTACGACGGAATAGTCAACGCCGCCGACTTCACCGACCTGGCGGCGAACTTCAACCAGAGCGACAGCGGCGCCGACGTATCGGCCGGCGACGTTGCGGCCTTGGACGCCTTCGCCACAGCCAACGGATTGTCCCTACCGACTTCCAGCGTGCCGGAGCCGGCGACGACGGGATTGCTCGCCATGGGCGCCATCGGCATGTTGGCGCGCCGTCGGCGTCGTTCAACATAATCTGGTCACCAGGATTGCCGCGAGATTTTGGCAGCTTTACACTTACGCAAGGCGAAGCAGCCCCATTCTGTCCGTACGGACTGGTGACGATGGATCTTGATCGCATCAGGCATCGCCTCGACGACGAACGCAGATACCTCGCCCGTGACGGTGAGACTATATCCGTCCTGCCGCACTTGACGCGCATCATTAACGGTCCGCTACGGGTGGTGACGTGGTCGTCGCTCGATGAGGCAAACGCCGACGAAGTGATCGCCGGCGAGGTGGCGCATCATCGTGCGGAGAAGGCATCGTTTGAATGGAAGTTCTACAGTCACGATAAGCCCGCCGACCTGCTGTCGCGATTGCAGCGCCAAGGGCTCGTCGCGGGAGCGCCCGAGGCGGTAATG
The DNA here is from genome assembly GCA_050014015.1 of Tepidisphaeraceae bacterium. Classification (GTDB taxonomy): domain Bacteria; phylum Planctomycetota; class Phycisphaerae; order Tepidisphaerales; family Tepidisphaeraceae; genus PALSA-1353. The sequence continues at coordinate 28,072 of JBEKEC010000045.1, read as the reverse complement.
GCGTACGATCTGTCCGAGGGGCCGCCGCCGTGCGCGATCGGCGATTGCGTCGTGACGCGAATCGCGCGGCCGGACCAGATCGAGCATTACCGCCGCGTTGCCGAGGAGGTGCTCGGCAAGAAATACGGTTTCACGTGCGACAAGTTGGCCGTCGGTCTGGCCCGCGGCTCCACGCATCACCTCGGCTACGTTGCGTACGCCGGGGACGAGCCCGCGGCCATTGGGCGCCTTTACACGCACCCGCTCAGCGCGTTCGGCGGCCTGTATGGCGGGACCACACGCCAGGCGTATCGCCGGCGCGGCTTCTACCGCGCACTCGTCGCGGCCCGGTCGGCAGACGCCATCGAACTGGGCGCCCGTTATCTCCTCGTCGATGCACTGCCCATGAGTCGGCCAATCCTCGAGCGGCTCGGTTTCCAACGTCTGACCGACACCATCCCTTGCGACGGCTGTCCCTGATCGCCGGCGGCCATTGCCCGGCGGGGAAACGGGGTTGGCTGATCGTTTACTTCTCAATTCGCCGAATCTAGTGCATGATGACCGAAACGTCCCGGCCACTTTTGCGGGCCATGCTTTTCGGTGAATCTGAATTCGCGATGAACGAATGAACGCCAATGACCGCCACGATCCGAAGCGAACAGGCGGCGGAGAAAAGCCTTCGGGCGAACGTTTCGCGCGTGGGGTGGAATACTCGGTCGCCCTCTTCCTCACGGCGACGGCGCTGGCGATGCACACCCGATATTTCCTCGACGCCGGCGGGTTGTGGCGCGACGAAATCTCCAGCGTCAATCTCGCCAATAGCGATTCCCTTTCCTCCGCGATCGTCAACCTTCACCATGACTCTTTTCCGGTCCTTTGGCTTCTGGTGGTGCGTTTCTGGGAGCGCAGCGGCATCGGCGTTTCGGACCCGGGCATGCGGGCGTTGGGTTTGCTGGCAGGTTTGTCCATCCTGGCCGTGCTCTGGCGAAATGCCAAACGGTTTGGGCTGACCGCGCCTGTCCTGTCTCTGGCTCTGCTTGGCTTTACCAGTGCGGTCATCTGTTACGGAGATTCGATCCGCGCCTACGGGCTCGGCACGTTCCTGGGATTGTTGGCGATGGGCCTGATCTGGGAGATGACCCGGAAGGGGACATCGGGGACTTTCATCATCGCCTTGATAGCCGCGTTGCTAAGCGTGCACGTGCTGTTTCCCAACGCCGTGCTGCTGCTGGCCGCGTGCTGTGGATGCTTTGCCGTGACACTTCCAAAACGACAATGGAAACGCTCCGCGCTGGTGCTGGTCATCGGATTGATCTGTGCCGCGTCCATGCTGCTCTATCTGCCGATGATTGAGCACACGCGCGAATACAAGATGTTTCAGGCTCCGTTGAACTTTGCGACGCTGATATACCAAGCTCAAATATCGCTGGGATTCGTGCCCGACGGCAATGTCGCCCCGGGTTTTAACGCCGTCACGTGGGGCCTGACGGTCGCCGCGGCAATGATCCTGGCGCCGGCCCTCTTGTGCTTCAGGGGCTTGAGGGCAGCATTAGGTCAACGGCGCGACGCCGTCGTTTTCTGTGCCGCGTGCCTTGTGGTGGTCGTCCCGGCATACGGGGCATTTCTGAAGGTCCTGAGTTATCGCTTGGAACCGTGGTACTTTTTGGCCGCGATGGCGATGGTCGCGGCCGCTCTGGATGGTTTGTTTGGCAGCGTCAGATCGCCCATGGTTCGCGTGCTTGTGGCCGGTTTTGCGGCTGGTTTCGCGCTGAACGCGGCACTTCCCGTTTGGCAAAACGTTGGAGTTCGCCGGACCAACGTCGATCTGATCGCCGCCCAAGTTCAACGATGGGCGGTCAAGGGAGACGTTGTGGTGATGTCGCCATGGGACATGGGCAGCACGTTCCTTCGCTACTATCACGGCCAAGCCGAAGTCACGGCGATCCCCCCGGTCCCGTCGCTCGCCTATCAGCAATTCGATCTGTTGCTTAAATTCCTGGCCGACCGAAAGGCCATGGACCCTCTGATCCGCGATCTTTCCGAAGTCCTCCGGCAAGGTCACCGGGTGTGGATCGTCGGCCACCACGATTTTCCCTCCGATCCGCCGGGGCCGCCTTACTTTCAAGAATCGCCCGACCCTGTTTACGGCTGGCTGGTGCCGTATTACCAAAAGAGCTGGCAAGACGAGGTCTTCTACGCTTTGCGACACAATTCGCGTGAGGTGATCCTGCTATCGACCCCGACGGATCGGCCGGTGAGTCATTTCGAATCGGCGTCGCTTTCGGTCGTCCGGGGCTGGAATGACCATTCCATGCCCGCGACCAGACCCCAATAGCATTGGTTCCGAGCCTCGGGCCATGTGGCGGGAAAAAAGGCGTTTCTTTGCGAAATTTTCAGCGAGCGCGACGGGGCTCGAACCCGCAACCACCGGATCGACAGTCCCGTCAAAAACGTGTTTTTCGCCTCGAAAATGCGGATTCGAGGACAACAAAGTACGCCGAAATGCATGGAAACTCAAGGGAAGCTGTGTCGCGACACAGGTTCATTCACGATGAGCATGGACTACTCGTCGGCTTCGCCGGCCGGTTGGTGGATGATCGGAAGGTGAGCGATGAGAAACCCAAATATCTGTTTCCCGGCGCGCGTGAGCGTGATGAGAAAAGGTGGAAATTCCACAAAAGCGAATTGCTGCACAACCTCCATCGCATCGAGAACCCTGTTCACGACCTGATTGTTGTTGAAGGCTTTGCGTCGGTTTGGTGGTTGCACCAGCACGGCTGTCCTGTGCTTCCCCCCTGCCGCAGAAGCTCTCGTCCCTGGCAGTGGGCCGGTCGATCGTGAGCTTCAAAGGGATGGATGACCAACCGCGCTGCTTGCTCGCTGGCAGGATGCTCGACGCCGCCTTCGAGACCATCAGCGCTCGGGAGTCTGAGCGTCCGCGTCTGCTGATCGTCGTCGATGAAGCGCAGGTCCTGACCCGAAAGCGGGTGGATCAATCAGCCAAGGACGCCGCCGCCCAGGCGGAGCGAGCGTTGGATCGGATTGCGCGCGAGGGTCGCCGTTGAGTGTCTGCATGGCAAAGACGCTGCCCACTTGACGGCTTCCGACGAGTGTGACCGCGATGCCTTACACGGCCTCTGATACAAAGCCGGTTAGCGTTTTCGATGAAGTCGGCCAACCGGTTACTTTTCTCTCGGAGCAAAACTTGTGGGTAATTGAAAGGTCGGCCGAGCGGATACCTAATACTCAAGTTGGTATGGACGCGCATCGACCTGCTCCCCCTTGAACAAGAGCTGCTCCGGCAACGGAATCGCGGCTATCCGCCGATGATCACCGTCGGGCATCCCGGCGGTGCAATGGCCCCGCCATGAGCGGTGGGATCGCCAATGCGCGCAGCCGGCATTCCTCCAATTAAAACGGTCGTCGAACCCATGATGACGGTGGCCGGCGGGCCAACGCAGGTGCACATGTCCCCCACTACCGAGGCCGGCAACCCGCCTACGAGCACGGTCGGCACACACGGCCCCATGATCGGTCCGCCGACGTGCGGCACCGGCGGCGTTGCGGGCGTTACCATCGGACAAATGTGCATGTCAGTCTGCCGTGCTGCGGGGGGCATTGTATTTCTCCTTCTTCTCGAAACATCATCTCGAATCCAACGACTCTACTTGCTCTGAACATCTTTCGCCCGATCGATAAACGGCGGATGGATCTTATCAATATGCACGCGCCTTGCCACGAGGAAAACGGAGTCGGACGTGGATGGCCGCATTTTATCCCTTTGGAATCACCTCGAGTTCATGGAATCGCGGCTCGGACGCACTTAATCCAATTTGCCGTCATGGCGTCAAGGTGACCGAGCAAAGCGTCCTTGATTTGCGATTTTCTGTTGGCGGAAAAAAAGTGCCGCTGGAATCGGTCGACCGCCATCTTCGTATGGGAATCGAACTTGCCAGTTGAGTATACGGAATACCCAATGTGCTTGAGGTCCATCTGCAATTCCAGAATCGGGCCGACCGGAGGACCCATTTCCGTTGAGGCAAGAGGGATGTCCTTTCTGATTTTTCCACCGTATTTCTGAGTATTGTCTTCATCGCCGGTCTTCCAGGGCTCGGAGTAAGTGGAGAAGTAGCCTCCATAATAATTCCCCAGGTCGGTTCCCGTGGGAATCATGCCAAGGCCCGCTTGTTCCAGCCGTTCCCAGTCAAAATCCCTGCCTGGGCAATCGGATCGGCGGTCGTCGAGCAAAGTGTCGTCCTTGTTATGCGATTTATCGCCGGTGGCTATGTCGCTATGGCCGACGATCCGGTGATTCGGGATTGCAAACGTGGCCACAAGCGTGTTAAGTAATTTGAGAAGCGACGAATATTGCAAGTCGGTCAATGGCCCGGTGCGATTCACCAACTCGATGCCGATAGAATAAGGATTGACATATTTGCCGTCGCCCTTGACGAAAGGTTGACTGCCCCATCGACTATATCCAGCGTGATAGGCAACCTGGTCGTCCTGAACAAACTTTACAATGTGGCCATCCTTATCAATCTCGTAATGAGGCCCTTTGTGGGTGATGGCTTCATTGATGTTTGGGCCGATTGGCTCTCCGCCCGTTTCATGGATAACAATGAGGCCAATGGGAGTCGCCTTGCGCGCGTATCGGTGGTCGCATCGAATCCATATTGGCCTCCAATCGATGGGAAGACAATCCGCCGACCATTGCTGGTGTTTGCGATTTCCGATCTGGCCATCGGTTAGCCCTTTGGAGGGATCGTAGGGATCGGTAACTTGAGTAAGCTTTCCACCCTTGATCGAAACGGCGATTTCCAAAGCTCGATAAATCCGTTGGGGCGGGTCGGGAAGTCCAATAGCAATCAGGGGACCCATGTCATCGCTTGAAATACTTGTTACCGGATTCTCTTTGGTTAGTCGTAAGCAATAATTCCCGTCGGGGATGGAAGTAACGTCGAGTTTGGCAACGCCCGAACTATCCGCGTCGGCAGCGGCGGCCGTTTCGAGAAGCGCAACATGGGCGTGCTTCACTGGTTCCCCGGGACTCCATTGGAAAGCAACGCCGGAATCAGAGCGCGATATGAAATCTGACCGAACGATCAATTGAATTAGTTTGCGCTTCAGCTTGAAGGTACTTTTTTTGCCGCTTGATGCAGTTGCGGTTGACGAGCTAGACGAAGACATGCCGAACTCCTCTGCTCAGACGTCACTGGGACTTCCAGGCGCCTCCATCAAGATCTGGAAACGTGACCTGGCAACTTCCGGGATCGAAACCCTCGACTCGCGCAAAGCCTTTTTCATCCAACGTTCCCTCGGCCACCGTTTCACCGTCCGGCAGCGTGATCGCATAAGCTTCGCCGGGGACCGCATTATTTTGTTCATCCACCAAGACGATTTCTATCCAGCCCGTCTTGGTTGGATCCGGCTTTAACGGCTTGGCCGGCTTGACCGGCGTTGAGCCGGGGTTTCCGGCACCGGCTTGCTGCTGCTGCGCCGCGGTGGAATCGGCGGCGCCGGGATTGGCGTCCGCGGCATCTTGCGCGGCCGTCGGCGACGCCGGAGGAACCAGGCTGCAGGGGTTTCCACTTTGGGGACTGGGCATTTTAAAGTCCTCCTCGTAGGTGAGGTCTTGTTGGTGACGCTACGGAGACCGTAAGGCCACGTCTATATAGAAATCTTCTCTCCCGCTAAATTCATCGCGCTGATGCGTGACGCGCCCAAACGGTTCCGAAGTGCTGACGGGCGGCTCGTTTGAAAGAATCCACTGCACGTTGGGATTCTTCGACAGAGCGCTCCACTCCGTCGTGCCAAATACCGCATTGTCATAGGCGTTATGGCAGTAAACCAAAACCGTACCGGACGCACGCGATGCCAGATGATCCGAAGCCGCTTTCCATAGGTCCTCCCAACCTCCGTTCCACGGCAGGACGGTCGGATGCTCCGGGTCGGCTTCAAAATCCGCCATTTTCTTGCTTATCCATTTGCCAATTTCAGTCTCGTTGATGATCACGGGGCGTTTCAGGTCTTCCTGCAAGAGGGTGCCACGCTTCGACGTCTTTCCCGCGGCGGCTTCCCATTCGGCCTTGGCTTCGAGATATTTCGATTTGGCCTGCTCCCCATTCTTCTTCTCAGTTCCCGAATAGAGGATAACCAAGCCGCCGTCCGTGTCCTTGTCGTCAATGTTCAGAGCCTTGCCCGACTTTATTTGTTTTTGCAGATCGTCCATGAGGCCTTTTTTCAATGCCAATTGCATAACGGACAAGTCCGGAGACTTCTTCCGGATGGACTTGGTCTTGGTTTTGGCGACTCTTTGGGTGCGCTTGGGAGGCGGGGTGTCCTTGTCATCCTCGGTGAGCGGCTTGGCCGTCGCCTTTTGTGGCTTGACGCTGGGTTTAGCCGTATAGGTGCCGTCCTGCTTTGACCCCGATTCGGTCCAGTAGATTCGTTTACCGAAAACCGACGTGCTCCCCGATTTGACCTCACGCTCCACTTTCGCGTCCATGGATCCGCGAGAGAGCGCGACGGCGCACGAGGTCACGAGGCGTGTGATGATCCAGGGAAGATCTTCCATAAATTCCTTGGAAGTGGTGGAGCCTTTAGATTTCGCCTTGTCCGCACACTTCTTGATGTCGCCCAAGAGGCCGGTGATAACGGTGGTAGCGATGACCGCGCCCGCGCGACGCGCCCTCTCCGACAGAGCCGCCGAGGGACCCGGCAGGCCCGGGGGCATGATGATCGCCTCAACCACCGCGGCAATTGCCTCGCTAAGGAGACCATACCCCGCGCTTTGCAGGTCGCGCTTGACTGCATCAACGCGGTGCCCGGCGGGTTCACGCGGCAACCGGTATATTTCATCCACCGCCAGCAAGGCCAGCGATTTAATAAGTGCTTTGGCCAGCTTGCTCACCGCCGTCTTCAGCCGCCCCGTTGCACTGAATCCCACGGTATGGCAGATCGATCCAACAAAAGCATCGGCAAGGATCTTGGGGGCGTCTTCCGCGATCTGATCCATAATGCTCAGCAGGATTCGTTCGCCACCGTTTCCCGCCACCGCTTCGCCCGCGCCTTTGGCGCTGGCGTGAATGCCGGCGATGACAAGGCGGTACGCCGCTTCGCGGATCGGATCGCCCATCGCATACACCTGAGCCCCCAGGTCCAGGACGGCAAACGAGGACGTCTCGACTACCTCCAGGCCTTTGACGGCGGTTTCGGCGCCCTCGATCACCGCGTCGCGATGGCGTGCAAATTGCCGATGATATTCCGCCTGGGTATGCCAAATGCGCACGTATTCCACGCCGCATTCGAGAATATCGCGATAGCTGATAGTCGAGGTTTTGGCCAGCGCATCGCGCTTTGCCCGGGTGCGATCCAGGAGCTTCTTGTATTTGTCGGCACTGGGCATGTCGATGGCTGCTTCGTGTTTCAGCTTCTGTTTTAGCCAGGCGATCCCTTCGGACGTGCCGCGCACAAACGCCCCGCCAAGGCCCTCGTATTCCTTGACGATGTCGATATCCAGCTCCAGTGAGCTGATCAGCAGATCGCCCTCATGAACCAACTTTTCGCGCCATTGGGGCGCGACCTCGGGCCACTGGTCGGCCGGATAGCGATGAAGTTTGCTGAAGGAGATTACGAAGACCTCGCGCTTGACGGTCAGCTGGGACGTATTTGCGTCCGTTCCGTTTGCCGTCCTGGCCACCGAATACGTGCCGCATTTCACTTGCGGCGTAAATTCGCCGGCCAAAGTCGAACGCTTCGTTTCCGATTCGCAGGAGCCCGGGGCTGGACCACAAGCCAACTGCGAAAACGAGTCCGGGGGCATCCCGCAGATCGCGTCGTGCGGAGAATCCATCGGCTTGCAAACGCCCTCGCGCACGTCGTAATAAATGTGCAGTTCGTCGTCGAATATTACCGGCTCGACACCGTGCGCGCCGTCCTCCACGCACTCGATCGGAGTCACGCCGTCGTCATAGTAGTATTTGATTTCCATACCACCGCAGAAAGTAAAGAATTCATCGCACGCGTCGAACGGTCTGCGACTAACAACCGTGCGCTTTCGTCAAGGCGTCAACGGTCCCCGAGTCAATTTTGCCGGATACATCAAGCCCTCGATTACTGTTTTTCGCCTGGAACGCACGCAGCGCCGCCTGGGTTTTGGGACCGACCACTCCATCTTCATCCCCGCAAAAGAATCCAAGATTGTTCAATCGGGACTGAATCCCGGTCACCGTTTGCGCATCCTGAAGGGCGCCCAGATTCAACTCGTATTTGTCACGATTCTTCCCAACCAGGAGGGTCGCCGTGCCTGCGTCGCAAGGGACAACCGCATTCAATCGCCCCTGGCTGTCGAGGTGGCCCCGTGTCGCGACGCCGGTGACCGTTAGAATGTATTCTTCACCTTTGCGCGGCGTGTCGTCGATCATCAACTGCAAATGAACGCGCGTGGGAACGCCCTGGCGTTTGAACTGATGCCGCTGATTGGAAAGCGCGGGTTGTTGTTTCAGCTCGATGTCCGGGATGTGGATAATATCGCCCCCGGCCAGGATGTTAGGATCAGCCCGCTTTTTCCGCAGGTCGGCATTGGAGGCGTGTTTCCAGATGTCCTGCCATGAGGTGTGATAGGTCTTTGCTATACTACAGAGACAATCGCCAGGTTGAACGGTGTAGTCGGTCATAAGGGTCCTGTTCCGCAAATCGGTTCGCGGGAAATGCCGGTGGACATCAGTTGATCATAACCATGCCGCCCTTCAAGGTCAGCATGGCATCGCCTTTAATAGTGGCCGTGGCCATCGCCTCGACTTCGAACGTTGCCGGGGCGCTCATTTTGATTCCCGTGGCGTCGATAGCAATATAGGTTTCTCCAACCTTGATCGTGATGCTGGACATCCCTTCGATGACAATGTTGTCCGCCTTCACATAATAGTCTGACGATACCTGCTCAGAATGATTCGAACCAAATACCTCGGCCACGTCGCCCGTGACTTTGAGCGACAAGCTGCCCGTGACCTCCTTCGCTTCCTTTCCCTGAATGGTCGTGTTGCGATCCCTACCGATTTGCTCCACATGGTCGCGGTCGATCGTTTCGTTGCGGTCCAATTCGATATGCTCGAACTGCTCGTTCTTGACAACCAGATGGCGGTCATGGCCGATCCATTCGAAGCAGTCATTCTTAATGCGGATATCCTGATTCTTTTCCCCGTGGATGAAGAGCTGCTCCTGGCCTTTCTTGTCCTCGAAGCGGATCTCGTTGAATCCGTCGCCGCCTTTACTGGAATAGGATTTCACGGTTGACATCGTCGCATTGTTGGGCAACGGATACGGTGTGCCGTTGTCTCCGTTATACACGCGTCCCGTGACAATCGGCCGGTCGGGATCGCCCTCAAGAAAATCCACTATTACTTCCTGGCCGATCCGCGGGATGAACATTCCGCCCCACTTGTTGCCGGCCCAAATCTGCGCGACGCGAATCCAGCAGGAACTGTTTTCGTCGGATTTTCCGTAACGATCCCAATGGAACTGGAGCTTGACGCGGCCGTACTGGTCGGTGGTAATCTCATCGCCGGCTTGGCCGACCACGATTGCCGTTTGCGGCCCCCGGACAATGGGCTTGGGGGTAATTCGCGGCGGACGATATTGAACCGAGGCGTCAAGCGCGGTGAAGGAGCAGGAAAACAGGTTCGCCGCTTGGCCGTGCCCTGCCTGGTAAACGTCGTTGGATACGCGGATTTCGACGGACAGCACGAGATATTTTTTCCCCATGTCGGCGCGTGGGGCGTCCTTCAGTTCGAAGGTAAATCCCGCCGCGATGCCGCGCGCATCCGACTGGCCACTAAGTTCCGCCTGGGCGGCAAGCTCCTCCATACGGAGCTTGGCGTATCCGCTGCCGGCCTGGAACTGGGTGTATCCACCGGGATAATCAAAAATGGGAAAGTCCGCGTTGGGATAAGACTCAGAGGACGAGGCATTGACCAGGAGGCTTTTTTTCGGCGACGTGAAATCGAAATCGTTGTACGCATAGACCCCGGACTGCACATCCTTGCATTTAGCCAGGTGAGTGATGTCTTCACCACTGCTGTCGGCCTCGGCCTTTGGGCGGTATTCGAGTTGCTCATATCCCTGCACCGGCTCGTGCGCTCCCGGCGAGTCCGCCATAACCAGGGTGTGCTTCCCGTTGTCGTGGGTGAAAAAATAATATATTCCCTCGTGCTCCATCAGGCGTGAGACGAAATTAAAATCCGTCTCCCGGTACTGGACGCAATATTCGCACGGATTGTACGAACCCGTGAGCTTGTCGGTGAAATCGGTGAACCCTGCATCGCGAAACACCTTCTTCACGATGTCGGGAACCGTCATGTTCTGGAAAATCCGGCAATCCGCGGTGCGCGTCAGGAACCAGAGCCAGGGCACAAGGGTCGCCTGGTAGCTGGCGACCTGACCGGCGGTCGCCTCTTGCTCGATGCGATTGACGTATCCGTTGAAGTATCGCGTCCCCCCGCCGGGAAGGCTCAGACGCACCGTCACGTTCTGGCCGAGAATGGAATTGAAATCCAGATTCGGATCGTCGCTTTGTACCCCAATATCCGCATGGAACGGCCGCCCGACCTGGTCGAAATAGGCGAACGATACCATCAACAGCGCGTCATCACCCAGCGGCGTTTTGATCGCGAGTGTTCTATTTGCTTGTGTGAGGCTCATAGGCGAGATCCCAATTTTGGTGGTTAATTCATGTTGACATTCGCTCAATATCCAAAGTTCCCTGGCGCGGCCAGCCCTCATCAGAAGAATTCGCCATGACTAACGCTTTGCCACAAAGCTTCAGCCGAGGGACTTGGCAAAATGGTCGAAGAACACGGTCTGGTCCCCTGCTAGTCGCTTCATTTCGGTGTACCACAAATCGATTGAAACGGGACTCATCACGCGATGCGTGCCGTCCGGATCAAACCTGTGAATAAATTGATATTCGTCATGGTCATGCACGTGAACGTCCTCGCCATGTTGCACCATGTTGGCCTTTAGGCGGCGGTTCACATAGGCCTTAACTTTACCAAATATTGGGCCTTTAAAGTGCGGCATTTGATCCAGCGTACCCTTGATCGCATTACGGTCCGACGGAGTTTTCGGAAATATCACGTCTTTCAGGTCATGGTCACTATGAAATGCGCTGCCGCCCCTTAACACGCATCCATACATCCATGAATGCTTATCTTCTTCTATGCGATATCCGTAACCCCTCATGCTGCGCCAATTCTCTTCCCAGAGCTTCATTGCGTCTCTCTTGTCATCGGGCATGACAAATGCGAATTCATCCTTGGTGGGATCCACCGCCAAACCCGCTCTCGGACCCTCCTTGGCGCACTTCACCTTGCATGAAATTGGCTTGGGCAGAGCGTAGCTCGACCCAATATGTCGTTCCGCTTTGTCATTGGTGGGACGCACGAGAATGTGTAAACCGTCGGGGTGGATGTGGCCCGCCTTCGCGGCGTCACAAAAAACCTGAATGTGCTCTCGAAGCATGACGGTATGTCTTTCTCCGGTCCGCCGCGAATGGCGCCGGCCAAGTCCATCGTCTCAGTCGTCGTAGCTGTATTGAAGGTCAGCACCTTCAGCGCGGACGCGGACCCCTTTGATCGCGCGGCCGTCCATCATGCGCTTGAGAAATTCTCCGCTGACCGCGGGAAGAATCGTATGCGTGATGATTGCGTCCACCGCCCTCGCCCCGCTTTGAACTTCGGTGCAGCGAGACGCGATTAGCTTTATCACCGCGTCATCGTAGGTGAACGGGGCGTTATGCACCGCCTGAACCCGTTTGGCAACTCGGCCAAGCTGAAGCTGAATGATGCTCTTCAGCATGACATCGCTGATCGGATAGTACGGCACGACCACCAGCCGACCCAGCAGCGCCGCCGGAAAAACTTTCAGGAGCGGCTCACGCAGACTCTTGGCGATTCCCTCCGGCGAGGGCATCAGATCCGGGTCCTTGCACAGGTTCATGATCAGATCGCTGCCGACGTTGCTCGTCAGGAAAATGATCGTGTTCTTGAAATCGATCAGCCGTCCCTCGGCGTCTTCCATCATTCCCTTGTCAAATACCTGAAAGAATATCTCATGCACGTCCGGATGAGCTTTTTCCACTTCGTCGAGCAGAACAACGCTATAAGGGCGTCGGCGGACCGCTTCGGTTAGAATCCCGCCTTCCCCATAGCCGACGTAGCCCGGAGGAGCGCCTTTGAGGGTGGAAACGGTATGCGCCTCCTGGAACTCGCTCATGTTGATAGTAATGACGTTTTGCTCCCCACCGTAGAGCGCCTCCGCCAGTGTCAAGGCGGTTTCGGTTTTACCCACTCCGCTGGGGCCCGCCAATAAAAACACGCCGACCGGTCGGGTGGGATTGTCGAGCTGGGCTCGAGAGGTCTGAATCCGCCGGGCGATCGTATCGAGCGCGTGACGCTGGCCAATCACCCGCCTTTCCAACGTTTCGGCAAGCTTCATGACGCTCTCGATCTCATTGCGGACCATTCGGCCTACCGGAACGCCGGTCCAATCCGCGACCACCGCGGCCACGGCCTGCGCGTCCACGCTCGGCAGAATCAATGGACTCTCGCCCTGCAAATCAGCCAGCTCTTTCTGAATCAATTGGTGCGTCGCCAGAAGATCGGCGCACGCCGCTTCAGACCCCGGCGAAGTCGCCCCACTCTTGGTCTTCTCGGTCGCGGTCGCCGGAGTCGATTCCGCCCCAGTCTTCCCTTGGCCCGAAACCGATCGGAGCTTGGCGCGAACCTCAAGCAGTTGGGTGACCAACGCCCGCTCGCGCGTCCAACGCTTCTCCAATTCCGAAAGGCGCGCCCGCTCCGCGGCCAATTCCGTCGCCACATCGGCGAGTCGCGCTTTGTGATCGATGCCCACCGAGGATTCGCGCCCCAATAATTCGATCTCCGCCGCCAAGGCATCAATGTGCCGCCGGGAATTCTCGATCTCCGGTGGAACGGAGTTTTGCGACACCGCCACGCGCGCACAAGCCGTGTCGATCAATTTCACCGCCTTGTCGGGAAGCTGACGGTCAGAAATGTACCGTTGGGAAAGCCGCACCGCCGATTGCAGCGCTTCATCCAGCACCTGAACCCGGTGATATTTTTCCTGGACGTTGATGATCCCGCGCATCATCCCGATGCACTTCTCTTCCGCGGGCTCTTCGATTTTGACGACCTCGAATCTTCGGGTGAGCGCGGGGTCTTTTTCAAAGTATCGCTTGTATTCCGCCCAGGTCGTGGCGGCGATGGTGCGCAGGGTGCCGCGGGCCCACGCGGGCTTTAGCAAATTGGCGGCATCTCCGGTTCCGGCGGGCCCCCCGGCGCCAATCAGCGTGTGTGCCTCGTCGATGAAGAGAATGATCGGCTTGGGCGATGCCTGAACCTCCTCAATGACCTGCCTCAACCGCTGCTCAAACTCGCCCTTCATGCTGGCCCCAGCCTGGAGAAGACCAACGTCCAGCGATCGAACGCTCACGTCCTTCAGTTCCCCCGGCACGTCGCCGGCGGCAATGCGCTGCGCAAAGCCTTCCACCACCGCCGTCTTGCCGACTCCCGCTTCACCCGTCAGGATCGGATTGTTCTGACGCCGGCGCATGAGGGTGTTGATGACCAGCCGGATCTCACCGTCACGGCCCACGATCGGGTCCATCTTTCCCGATCTGGCTTTTTCCGTCAGGTCTTCCGTGAATCGGGCCAGCGCTTCCTGCCGCCCCATCACCGGCGCAGCGGCGGCGCTGACCTCTCCGGGGCCAGCCCCCGCGCCCGCGCCGATCGCCGAGCCATCCTGAGCCTTGAGCAACTGTTCGGCGGACGTCTGCGTAATCTTGTCAAACTGGTCTGACAAAACGTTCGCGTCCACCTTGCCAAATTCGCTGGACATCGCTTCCAGGGCGGGCTTCAGGTCCGGCGTCTTTATGATCGCCAGCAGCAAGTGCCCCGTTCGGATGACCGGTTGAGAAAACATTAAGGTGCTGTAGAGCCACGCTTCCTTCATCGCGAGATCGAGATGCGCCGAGCCGGCCACGTACGACGTGTTCCCTCTGGGCAGCCGGTCGAGAGCGCGCGTCATGTCCGTCGCCAGTCGGGCCGGGTTGAGATTGGCTTCCTGCTCGAAATGGCGCACGATCTTGACCAGATCCGAATTCTCGAGCTGGAGAATCTGATGGATCCAATGGATCAACTCGACGCGCGGGTTGCCACGCAACTTGCAGAACGCAAACGCGCTGTCCAGTGCGCCGAAAGCCACGCTGTTCAGCTTGCCGAACATCCGATCGCGTTGAATCTCTGCCACTGAAAACTCCTGTTAGCAATCGAAACCGGGGCTTAGTTGCCGCCAATAACGCTGGACTCATCAAGCCTCAACACCAGGTCATCCCGAGCATCCTTCACCGGGCCACAAAGCCAAACAGACCAGCCGAGTTCGCCGATGATACCCAGTTGCGGCCGCGGGACTTGATCCGCGGCGATGGCGAGCTGAAGCTCCCATTCAACCTCGATCCCGCAGAATGTGTGAACCCACGCGCTCAATCGTCGCACGCTCGGGCGATTGGGCATGAATCGCAGATAGTCGTCCAGCGACATCGGACCCAGCCGAATCCGAATCCGTTGTTGGTAGTCATAGGTTTGAGTTCCCAGCAGAAGGCCGACGCCCAGGCTGCCGGCCTCCGAGGACCGCCCCAGTTCGCACCGGTTCTCTTCGGGAATTTCCATCCATTGACCGACGAACTGTTCGATCTCCGCAGGAACTCCGAAATACTCGGTGAGTATGTCCGCCAGCCCGTCGGCACACCGCACCTGTTGGGAAAGTCGCCCGGTAAAATGATACTTCGCGACGTCGGGCACATCATCGCGATCCCGAACGGCCCGGCTCCCCAGCCCGAAAAAGCTGCCCACAAAAGTCGCGAACGGATCCGATTCCGGGCGATCAAACCCGATAGTGCGCTGGTGGATCGCCCAGGCCCGGTAAAAAAGCGACACCATGCGATGATGGAACATGTCGAGGAATCGAGCCAGCCCCCGATCACCGCGGTTGCGGCGCTCGCGGACGTATTGAGTGAAGTGCGAGGGCATCGGACCGTTGGTTCCCATCAGACCCAGAAAATTCACCAGCAATCGCGGGGGACGCGCCGCCTGCCCCAAGACTGGGGGAAGCGCGGGCTGATAGCTGGCAATCGACGCCCCCTCACATGCGAGGGAAGGCTCTTGCCCAAACCGGACGGCCTCCGCGCTCGGCAGCATTGCGGCGCCGGTCGTTGGAAGATCGGAACGAACGCAATTGATGAAACGGACCGCGTGAAAGAAGTCGAACTCCCAAGGCGCTTGCTCAAGTCGGGCATAAAAGGTCTGTGCCTCGGCCGACAATTCCGCGTTCCGCCCGACGGCGGTTTCCGCAGGCGCGGGCGGCGACTCGGATTTTTTATCGCCGTTGTGATCGCCCGACACCGCGCCGTCCCGCTGCTTGGCCCCGTCGTCGACGCTCCGCGCCATGCCGTTCGACACGACCTTGCCGGAAGCGCGGTCTGTCAGAGCAGATTTCGTTGCCCAATCATCGGCGGCCATCGCATCACCTGGCCCCTCTCGCGAGTCTGAAGAACCGTTTCCGCAAAGGAATTAATTGAGACGTATCGAGCAAAAAACCGCTGAAGAACCGAACCAAACGGGTAGACACCCGCGCCTTCAAAAGCCGCGTCATCCAAGAGCAGCGTCAACTCGAGGCCGCGCGCAAACACAATGGGTCCGGGGGACGGCACCCGGCGGGTAATCCGCCTGGCCCGAATCGATCGGACGCCCTCGATCTGGCGCTCATGCTGCCGATTGCCCGCGTCAACGTAAAGCCGCAGAAGCTCGCGCAACGCGCTGGCGCCTTGTTGATCGTCGACGTCAACGAGCGAGAGGTAATTGAGGCACAAATGGCTGATCAGCCGCCACGCCCTCTCTCCCTCGCTGCACGATTCGCGCGGCGCCGTCGGTCCGACGATCATGCGCGCGGAATTGATCGGTCCGCCAATCTCCCATGTAAAGTCCGATTCGCCCCGTGGGTTTGGTTGCAGGTGTTCAGGAAGATCCCGGTTCGTGCACAGGACCTCCACCGCCAACTGCTTCAAATCCGTCCGGTACGGAGCATTATTCGAATCGACCAGAGAAATCCATGTTTCACTACCGGAATATGCCGAGCGGCGCCCCAATCGCCTCTCGCGCTCGGAAGCCGCGCGAGGCGTTCTGTGGGCACTGAAATAGGCTTTGAACGCGTTGGTCCCGTCCTGGCCGTCCCGGTCCCGACTCGCATAAAAGGGACGAAACTCTTGCTGCTCGGAGCGGGAGGATCCAAGCCCCGTCACCCGCTGCACTTGATAAACCTCAAAGTCGCACGGACGCGTGCGGTCCACCACGACGGGAAATTCCGCCGCGCGGGTTGTGAGATGGATCCGGTCCGTCTCACGGCGGAATAAATTCGCCGCCGGCGTGCAGTACAGAGCGAAATTGTCCGCCGAAACCAGCGATTCCAGGCGCGGTTCCTGCGAATTCATCACGATGATCAAATCCAGAGCGTTGGCGCTCGCCTTTTTCAGCGAAGGAGACAATCCTTTGATTCGAGCAAACAGGAAGCGTTCGGGAAGACTGAAATATTCCCGAAGCAGCCGGTACCCCTGGAACGACCGGGCATCGTAGGGCAATATCGCCTCGGCGTCGGAATAACCTACGGCCTCGCGCCAATCGTCAATCACGTCGAACACCGTCACCGGCCGCGACACCGAGCGCGTCACCAACTGCAATCCCCGCGCAAAAATCTGTTCATAGAGTTTCCCGCTGAGTTCAGCCGCGCCGCGGAGATGGATCGTCAATTCGTCCAGCTTTAACGTGCTCAGCGCCCTAGGAATCGTGGCCTCAATTCGAACGCGCAACGCCGATTTGGCTGCCACCCCCGGCGGAAGTCCGAGCGATGAAAGATCACTGGCGTGATATTGGGCTTCCGAAATCCGCAGGGGGAAAAGCGTCACCGGATGCGCCGTGCGAAATTCGCAAGGGCTGGTCAGCTGCGAACGAGCGGGCGCGCTGCTCCGCAGGCTGGTGCCACGGGGAATGCAAAATCCCTCGGCCAGCGAACCCTCGTTCAAGTCGGGTTCGAACTGCACGATCGCCATGGAAGGAATGGGAGCCAGCGCGTGCGGATAGACGCTGTCCAGAAGCGCCTCCGTCAAGCGCGGAAACTGAGCGTCCATTTTCAGATTGATCCGAGCCGCCAGGAAGGCGAAACCCTCGAGCAGGCGCTCGACGTACGGGTCCTGACACCCAAACTCGTCCAACGAAAGTCTGTTGGCCAGATTCGGAAACGCCGCCGCAAACTCGGCGCCCATCTCCCGTAGATGCCGCAGTTCCTGTTCGTAATAGTCAACCAGCTTTCTGTCCATAAACTTGGCGCCTACGGGCTGGCCACCTCCACCCGCCCGATTCCCAGGTCGATTTCAGTCCGCAGATACAACCGCTCCGCCACCGGCACTGCCCAAACCTCCGCTTCAATCTCGATCTGAAACGTGCCCAGCGAATCAGCCCCCAGGACTTCCACCACCTTCACCTTCAAGCTTTTCCGCAGGATTCTCGGTTCAAATCGCTCAATGGCGCGTCGAATCATCGACTCCACTCGCGCCGCCGTCGCACCTTCAGCAAACATGCTGGTCAGGTCCGGCAACCCATAATTCAAAACCGAACAAGCCACTTGGGGAAAATCATCGATTTGTTCGCAGTCGGAAAGCGAGTGGGAATTGAGAAGCCAGCGCAGATCGCGGACGACTTTTTCCCGATATTCGCGCGGCGACAAGGCAAAGCCGCCCGATCGACCCGCCGAATCCGCCGCCCGCGACCGCAGCGTTGCCGTCTCATCGGTCAGCCGGTCCAGCAGAAAAGGCTTCAAGCGTGTTAATCGAGTCGCTTCAGACATAGCGATATCTCTATCTCTGCTCTGTTCAGCCTCCGGCGGTCACGCCACCGGCCTGCCCAGCCTCATTTGCAATTGCCTAGTTCAATCGCAGACTTCGCAATTCAAGCAACGAGAGGTCGCCACTACCCACGGCAAGAACCCGCTGACCCGCTCCCACGAGGGCGGTTTGGGAAATCTCCGTCCAATCGGTTCGGTGTCCAAGCTGAAGCTCGGCATCGCTCGCCGGATCAATGCCGGGGTATCGCACCGGCAACAACCCCAGGGCCTGACCGCCATTCACCCAGATGAATTGGGCCGGAAGCCACAAAGTGTCTCGGATATGCGCGGGAGCTTCCACCAGGATTTCTTTGACTCTGGTCAAAGGAACCCAGTAATATTCGGACTCGATGATAACTTCGAGCATGCTTCCAAACCGAACGTCGGCGTCGGCGATCGAGGAACAAGGCTGCTCATTTACGATGGCCGCCTGTTCGCCCGAGTCCTGCCGGGCTCGGAGCAGCAGACCCGCCGCTTCAGTTGAATGGCCCTTGGCGTACAGTTCGATTCCCTTGGCGATCAACGCCATCCACGGGGGCGGATCGCCCAAAATCGTGGGTTGACCTTCGCCCCGAGTTAATATCGCCTCGCGGCTGCGCTCCGCCGCGATCGCAGGAACGTAAATCTTCTTAAAATACGCCAGCTTCGGATCCAAGTCGGCCACGACTCGCAACTGGTTCTCAGCGCGGTCCCATTCTCCCAGCACCGCCAGAAGCTGAAATAGAAAAATCCGCGCTGACGTCGACGACGGGTCCGCCCTCATCGCCGCCGACAACGGCTCCAGCGCCGCGGCCGGCCTGCCGGCGCGGAACAACTCGCGAGCGGACTGCAAGTCATCCCCAGCCACGGTACCGCCGATCGTCCAGCCCAGATTGCCGTCTTTCAGTTCTCATCGCGCGCTCAACGAACGATGCCACACGGGTCACCCGCGCAGTCCACCGCCGTCTCAAGCCTCTGCCGGATCCGCAACCCGATCAGACCTGCTTGTTTTCAGAAATGTCCCAGCCCTGCTTGGATTCGGGGCCGGTGCTTCCATCGGATTTCACCGGAACATACGACCAGATGACTTTGTCGTATACAAACGAGACGACCTCTTGCGGGCGAGGCGAGTCGCCCTTGCTTGTTCCGTGTATTTGAACTCGCGAAATCATCGCGTTATTCAGCACGATCGACGCGAATTTCGTCTTTTTCCCCGCGGCCATTGATATCTCGAGAGTGACCTTACTCACGTGTTTTCCGTTGGCGCAATACAAGGCCAGCGTCGGAGTCGATTTGTCGATCGTCTTGAAAATCGTCAACGCCTCGAAATCGGCCTTTCCGGCGCCGCGGCCTCCCTGGCCGCCGCTCATCAGCGATTGCTGACTGACGCTGAATTGATATTCGCTGATTTCAATCCAATCCTTGTGCCCTTCTTCCGTCGCCTCGCCCGACACACCATCGATTTGAACGAATGCGTTGAATGCCATTGCCGCTCTCCATCTTTAGGACGCGCCCGACGATTTCATCCACACGCGCAGATGATCGACTTCGCGCAGAATTAGAATGTTAGCACCAACTCCGTCGCCGGCGACAAGACGCCGCCGCGATATCCGGGGCTTTCACCCAATGAAATTCACGACTTTTTCGCCGGTATGTTCGCGACCAGGCGAAGCGCCACGTCGACGCCTTCTAACTGAAAATGAGGACGCAGCAAAAACTTTGCACTATACCATCCTGGATCATCTTCGCTGGCTTCCACGAACACTTTGGCGTCCGCCAAAGGCTTTTCGGCTCTCTGCTCATCTGTTGCGTTCTTCGGATCCGCCAGCACATACGTCGTGATCCAACGGTTCAATTCCCGGTCAATATCCTCCCGTTCCATGTTCCGGCCGGCCATGCGATACACCATCACCTTCAGGTAATGCGCAAACCGGCACGAAGCAAAGAGATACGGCAAGCGGGCGCTGATCTTGGCGTTGGCCGTCGCCGAATCCAGGTCATAGGTCTTCGGCTTCTGAAGCGACTGCGCGCCGATGAACGCCGCGTAATCCGTGTTCTTGAAATGAGACAACGGCATGAAGCCATTGTTAGCTAAATCCAATTCCTGAGCCTGAGTAATCGCCACCTCGGTGGGGCAAACGATGTCCTGTCCACCGTCATCGGTTTCAAAAACGGAAACCGGCAATCCGTCCACCCGACCGCCACTGTCTACCCCGCGAATACTGCATGTCCATCCGTAGTTCGAGTACGACCGCGAAATGTTAAGGCCCATCGCATACGCCGCATTGGACCAGGCATATCGTTCGTGGTTTCCGCCCGCCACGTCCTCCTCGAAGGCGAATTCATCCACCGGATTGCTCTTGGCCCCGTAGGGAAGCCGGGACATGAAACGCGGGAACGCCAGCGCCAGATATCGCGAATCCTCATGATCGCGCAGCGAACGCCATGCCGCATATTCCGGCAGCGTAAATTTCTTGGTTACGTCGGTGATGTCCGGGAGTTGAGCCCAGCTATCGATCTTCAAAAGCTCTGGCGATCCGCCGGTAATGAACGGCGCATGCGCCGCCGCCGCGATTTTCGCCATTCCCGACAGTATCTTTACGTCCGCCGGATTATGGGTGAACTCATAATCGCCAATAATGCAACCGTACGGCTCGCCGCCCGGCGTTCCGTATTCCTGGTTGTATATCCTGTTGAATAGCGGTCCCTTGTTCCAGGATTCTCCGGGAAACTTGTCCAGCGTCTTGCGCACCTCATCCTTCGACACATTCAGCACCCGGATTTTAAGCTTCGAATCAAGCTGGCTCTTCATCACCAGCGTATGCAGGCCGCGCCACGCTGACTCCACTGCTTTGAATTCGTCGCTATGAATGATGAGATTGATCTGGTCGGAAAGCTTCTTGTCCAATTCCGCCACGATCCCGCGAAGGGTTTGAAGCACGTCGTCCGATACCAGCGACGCGTCCTCCAGCACGCTGTCCACCATTGCTTTGACGCCCTGCTGAACCGCCGGATCCTTCGCCAGCGACGGCTTGAGACTCTGCTTCAGCCAGCTTTGCAGCGGGTCGGACGTGGAGGTCTGAGTTTCAGTTGCCTGGGTTTTGGCAGTCGGGTTATTAGCCATTGCTCTTGCCCTCTTTCTTTTCGCCGGTATTCAGCGCGCCGCTTCCAATCGCCCGGAGCATCGCCGGGTCCGCCAATAATTTCGCGACCGCGGCTTCAACGTCCGGTTTGCCGTCCATCGACGTAATCAAATTTGTAATTTGTGCGCGAAGCTCCAGCAGCTTTCGCAGCGGTTCGACCTTGCGGGCGATGGCCGCCGGTGAAAAATCGTCCATGCTCTCAAACTTCAATTCAACATTGAGGTTCTGTCCGTCGTTTGAAAGCGCGTTCGGCACCTGAAACGCCACGCGCGGGCGAATCGCCTTCAATTTATTGTCAAAATTTTCTTGCGTGAATTCTTCAAATTTCCGATTCTCGATCGACTTCATCTCCGCCTTCGGATCGCGCTGGCCGGAAAGATCGGCCATCACCCCCATCACGAAGGGAAGATCTATCACCTCCTTGGCCCCGCCCGTCTCCACCTCGTATTTGATGTTGACGCGAGACTTTACTTTGTCCTGACTGCCCTTTGCCACGGCACATGCTCCTTTCAGTTACCGCATCGCCAGCGGGAAAAAACCGCCCGGCTGCGGAAGACTCAGCCCGTCGTTTCCGGTTTCGGCTCGACGCCGCCCAGCTTTTCGATGGTCGACACCTGGTCCGGCAACAGGTCGCGCACAATTTGCATGAAATCCATCGACACCAGCTTCATTGCCCGTTTTGCCAAGACTGGCACCGGGCTCGCCGGCTCGTTCCGTTCGTAAAATTCGCAAATCCGTTGCAAAGCCCGACGCACATCCTCGCGCGACTGGATCGTTCCATCGCCGGACGAGCCCGACGGCGACTTCAATGCCGCCTCCCCAGAATCAACCTTCGAATCGTCCGGCTCCGAAACGCGACCCATTCCTTTGCCAGTGCCGAATTCCAAGGCGCGCCTCAACATCAGCGAAAGCTCTATCAGATCATCCCGATGCTCCGGACCGCATCGCGTCCTGATATACTCCGAAATGATCTCAACGTGCTTGTTGCCTTCTTCTATCGCGGTCAGCAGCGCAGAACATTTCCCATCTGACTGAGTTTTATACTCTTCGACCGCGGATTTGATTGCCGACAAATCTCCATTCGGCGCACGGTTCGCCGCCTGCATGTGGCCCGCGGCAATAAGAAAGTCCCGAACGGTATATACTCCAAAGCGAGATGATTCGCAATACTTTGATTTACGGATTGCCTTCAGAAAGCGAACTCCGGCCAGTTCTCCCAGCGCGTTGATCTGCTGGATTGGATATGGATCATCCGGATCTTTCCTCGGATGCATCCCCTCGGAATATCGCTCCAGCAATCCCCGAACAATCGCCAAACCCCGCGACAACCCGCCCAGTTCCGATACTTTCACGAGGGCCATTGCCAAATAAATCGCAATCCATATATCCTTTGATCGCCGCAGCAGTGCCTCCGCGTCCGCGACGACTTTCCTCCAGAACGCCGGGTCATCATCGGCATCGTCCACCCCATCCACGACCGCGGCGCCGGGTTCCTGAACCCTTTGGATGAACTCCGCGTATTCCGCCGAATTTCCCAGGTCGGGCCCACACGGATCGTCACCGCCGACCGGCTCCAACAGACCTTGAATATCCAACTCAGACATATTGCACTGCCGATCCGAACTTCACCGCAAATTGGCCCCGCCGGGTGGGCCGGAGGAGCGCAAACTGCCAGTCAGCTTAAAAGACTGATGCCGGTTCCCAACAGTTCACTACCCGTCAAGTTCGGGATATCCCGTAAATTTGAACACCTTGGTGTCCTGAGGGAGCAGCACACGCGCCCAGCGCCTGAAGAAGCGAAACGCCCAGGCCGGAGAAGTCTGAAGCTTCGAATTCAAAATCGCCACGTCGCTGCTCTCGAATCAACCCATGCAAAGACTTCCCATCGCTCTCAAGGAATATTGCCTGCGAGCTTGCACCCGGCAATACCCATTCGCCCGCCTCACTTGCTGTTCCTCGACGCCTCAAGCACATTCAACAGCCATCGCGGCGGAAGGCCCAGGCCCGTCGGTGTTACGTGCGATGTCCAATAAGTCTTGGACTGCAATGCCTCGGCCGAGTTCAAACCCAGCGTGTCGATCTGCCCAGACAAATTGCTCATGCTCTGAACGTCCGCGGCAACCTGCAGCCCCTCGGGCGCCGTGGCGTTGGCGTGAACGTATAGTGCGAACTCCGCCGGATCGACCGGCTTGCCTGAATCCCCCCCCCGAAACCGGCTGATCGCTTCCGCCAACTCTGATTTGATTTCCTCCCGCCGGCTCTTGCCGTTACTGTAAAAGATCGGCCGGTAAACGTTGTCCAGAACATCCCTGACGCGATCGCCGTCAAGTCGGGAAACGGAAACCGCCCGGACATTCGCTTCGGAGGGAGGGGGAACATCGTCGATGATCGATATCGATGTAAACACTCCCGTCTGAAGCGTTTCCGACGCTTCATGGGTGTTGATCCCCAAATCCTGGAGATCGCGCATCGCGGCGGCGGAGAGTTTGACTTTGGTCGAGACCGGCGCGCTCGAATGCGTCGGGACGACGAGAGCGGCCACCGCCGTTTCGATCGCGGTGTCCTGATCAACCACGTTCGAGGCCGTCGCACTGGACCCGGAGGTGCTGCTCGTGTGCTGAATAACGTTAGAAGTAGCATTGACGAGCGAGATGGAAATGGGGCTCACCGAAGGCTTATCATTTTGTTCATCGACTGCCTGCGCGCTAATTTCATAGGTTCCAGCTTTCGAGTAATCATGCGCTACAATAGTCTTGCTCGTAAGGGTGCTTACGTTCTCCGCGGCTGCTGCAACCGTACTGGACGTTTTGTCACCCCAATTAACCGTCCAACTCGACACTGGATCGTCGTTCGCCGTGTCGTCGGCAACAAGCGTAATGGAAACATCAAAATCACCCGGGGATGAAGGGGCTGGCTGGGGGATCGACAAACTCGGTGCTGTAATAATGTTTGGATACTGAATCGCCGGCACTGAAGTGATCGGTGTTGAGCCCGTGTTAGTGATCGTCGGCAAAGTGGGCGCAGTTCCCGACAATGGAGTGTAAAAGACCTCACTTGCTTGTTGCGAGTTGATTTCCGCCGTCACCGATCCGCCGTAGTACAGATTCTGATCGGCGTTTACGCCGAAACTGGCCGTGGAAGGGGAAATTCCATTCTGAAAAGCGACACTCGCGTTGTAAGAGCTAAAGAAGTCCGATTCGCCGCTTTCAAGAATGACCGGACCCCAGAAAACCATGTTTCCGGTTGTAGAAATGCCAGCACCGTTGTTAACATGAATGAGGGTTGCGTCGACCGTCAGGCTGCCGCCACTGAGCGCACTTGTTTGGGACATCGCGACTGCGCCATTGATGGTTACCGTCTTCGACGCAAGGAGCGTGAGCGATTGAAAGTCTGGAACGGTGCCATTATTTACAATTCCTTCGGTTGCGTTAATTGCATACGCGGGCGCTCCTTGTGTGTTAGTTCCCCAATGGAAGTCTACCGACCCGGTTGTGCTCGCGATCGTGATCGACTGGCCGGTGTTTTGCGGTGCCGGGATCACGACATACGTGCCATAGTTTTGGTCACCGGTGGTTGTCACGTTGGCGTACACATTTGTTTGGACCCACCCTTGAACTGCCGGGATATTGATAGTCAGAGCCCCCAAAGGAACATTGGCGCCAACCGGGTTGTAGAAGTATATGGTGTCAGCGCCCTTGGGCGACACGGTAAGGGAGCCCGGACCATCCAACGTGCTGTTGAACTGGACGTACGTGGACTTGCCGTCCGCGCTGGTGCTGTTCGGGGCGCTCAGATTGGAATTGGTTTCAAGGGTGACGTTGGAGTTAAGGTGAACGGGCCCAAAGGAACCAAATGAATTGTTCGATTCGCCAGTGTTACCGCTCATTATAGTCAACGCTGGTCCGCCCGGACTGCCTAAAACCAGGGCGCCCGTACCTCCGGAATAGAAACTGCCGGTCGCCGTTAAATTGCCCAAAAATGACACTTGGACAGTGCTGCTTACGCCTAGATCGGCGGTGCAGGTTACAGCATCTCCAAACACTATGCTGCCGCTATTGCTGGTGAACTGAATATTGTTGGCCGGCGAGCCCGGTGGCATAGAAATTGAAATGGTTCCAGCGCCGCCGTTAAGAGGTTCGAAAAACATTCCGCCATTCAACGTAATGCCTGCGTTGAGGACGATGCTGGGGGCCGACAAAACCAGGCTGTTGGTATCGCTCGTATCGTTGATCGGGCTGGCAATTGTAATCGTTCCGGTCGCCTCGATACCGACGTTTTGCGTGTGAAGCAGAGCCACAAGAGATGTAACGCTGATGTCCGAGGGCGCGGTAGCGTTGGTGCTGCTAATGTTTTCGGAAATGGATTGCGTGCCATTTGTCTCGATCGTGACGTTCGCGGGATCAAAAAGTAGGGTTCCGGAGCCGCCCGGACCTGCAAGATTGCTGGACCCGGTGAATTGAAGCTCGTTTTTGCTGGAGATCTCGGCGTCGCCCCCGACGCCAGAGCCGGCTCCGCGGGCGGAAATCTGGCCGGCAAAGTCGGTCTGGCTGCTTGACCAAACGACGATCTGACCGCCCGCCCCATCGGTCAAGGCATCGGCCGTGAGCGTAGAATCCGACGAGACGGAGGCGGTGTCAGCCGCTGGGATGTCGCTGTTGCCGTGCAAATCTCCGCCGATTTTTATTGTTCCGCCCCCGCTCGGGCCCGAAGCGTTCACCGTAGCGCTATTCAGGGCAACGGTTCCTCCCGTGACAATCACTTGGCCGCCCTTTGCACCGGCCGCACTTGTGGAAGCATCGAGCGAACCGGATACCTGTACGCCTCCGCCCTGTCCGTTAAGGACGATATTGGAAGCCTTGACGCTGCCCGTGTTGGAAAGGGCAAGGGAATAAACGTCCCCGACGCCGCTGGTATTTTGGTTGGCGACCGCCTGGGGCGCGACTTTCACGAACAGGCCGTCCATCGGCTGGCCGACATAGACATCCGAACCGGCTGCCATCACCACGCAACCGCCGGCGCCGTTGATCGTTCCGGAATTAAGGATCTGCGAACCAACGAGATAGGCTGAGTTCGCCCGGATAGTTCCAGAATTGGAAACGGCGCCCGTCAGGCCGGTGAAGTGATTGTTTCCCGAAAGGAAATCCGAGTCAGCTATTGAGCCGCCGACCGCGACTAGTCCCGCAACGTTCACCACGCCACTGGGGCCGATGAAAATCCCCTGGGGATTCACGAGGTAAACCTGTCCGTTGGCCTGCAACGAGCCATCGATGAAACTAGCGCCGGGCCCCGTCACGCGGTCAAGCACGCGCGACGATGCGGACGGCTCGATGAACACGACGCTCTCCCCGCTGCTGATGTTGAAGCTCTGGAAATTGATGATGCTGTTGCTGGCGGCGCGGACGATGAGTTCCGATCCTGTTTGTACGATCGACGCTTGCCCCGCCACCACCTGAGCGCCCTTGGGAATGGCAAGGGCGCTCGAGGTCCACAGCGACATCAAACATTGCGACATCGACGCCGCGGATAATGCCAGCAGAGCCTTGCGCCGAATCGAGCGCGGACGACGTCTCTTGGTATCGCTCGTCGAAAGCGCCGATCGATTGGCACGCTGCGATGCGGCTAACGAACACAAGTTCAATCGTACTAAGGATGCCATAATCTCAACCTTTCGACTAATACAACAGCGTTATATCAAAACTAAACCTTCCTTTGCCGCGGGCTTCGTTTACATAACCATTCTGACCGGGCTTGCCCACTGAAATGGGGCTTAGCACCCAGCCGTAATCGACCATCGCGTTGAGGTTGTCCCTGAACTTGAAGGTAAGAGCGGCGCCCGTGGATAGCAGATAATCGGTGGAGAGCGCGTCGTTCGCGCTATTGTATCGGTTGTCGGTCAACACCGCGCCATCGAGAAAGATCGCCGGCACCAGATCCCAATCCGGGCGGCCATAGGGGATTTCCGGCTGATAGGCAAAATCCTTGCCCAGGATGCCGGGCTGGTGGCCAGCTAACGTCCCGGCGGGCGCAATACCCAATGCGCTGGGAATATGGAAGCGGTATTCCAGATTCAGGATTCCCACCGAATCGCCAGCCACGATGGATTCCTCGTAGCCTCGCACCGTATACAGGCCGCCGGAGGTCTGCTGATATTCAGGAATGAGGCGGTCATCAAACGCATATTGCCCGTGAAGCGATGCCGCCAATTCGTTTACGAGCGTTGTCCGAGATGAACTCAGTAGCGGATCCAAGAAAATGGATTCTGTGAAGGAACCTAGGAGCAGCGTAAAGTCTCGATTCGGATTCGACCTGCCAAAAACGCCCAATATATCTTCGTTGGCGGAGTCCGTTACGTTGGCTTCGAATTCCAAATAGAAATGGGTTGACTGAATAGGGCTGTTTCGATCCACCCGGACGCCCGCGTAGGGTATTGTAAATCCCGCCGATCCGGTGGCCGTGCCCAAGACACTGACGTAGCTGTCATATCGGGCGCCCGCGAACACATCGGCAAATAGCTGCCGGCATTGTAATACGTTTAACGACAGTTCCGCGCCGGCAGTCCATCCTGAACCGCTTACATCCAATCGCTCTTGGCCCAGTTCAGATCCCTTGAATTGTCCATAATCGCCGTAGGGCTTCACACGAAGGCGGTCGTCCGACGTCAGGGGCAAATCGTATGACGCGCTGCCGATATAGCTGCCGCTGAACGAAGCCGTATTGAAGTCCACGTTCACGATGTCATCGTGATTCGTCAGATTGGTGTCGGTAAATCCCAATCGCTCACGCCAGTTGCTTTCGCCGAAGGTGCCGGTGTTGGAGCCTTCAAGATAGACAAACCATGGCTTGCTTAGAGACAGTTTCAAAACTATATTTCACAGCTTCGTAGTCGGGTAACGATGAGAGAACAGGCGGCCAGTTCATGCAGGGCTTGAAAGTGTTCACCGAAGCGTTCGTAACACATTCTCAATCGG
>JBEKEC010000044.1:0-45422 GCA_050014015.1 Tepidisphaeraceae bacterium | reverse complement strand
ATGCGCGATCCCGCGATGGAAGCCTACGAACCAGCACTCCGTCTTGCCGAGCGACGCAACCGCGAGATGGAGGAGGTTGCGAAAATGGCTGCGATGCGCGATCCCGCGATGGAAGCCTACGAACCAGCACTCCGTCTTGCCGAGCGACGCAACCGCGAGATGGAGGAGGTTGCGAAAATGGCTGCGATGCGCGATCCCGTGATGGAAGCCTACGAATCGGCACTCCGCCTAGCCGAGCGACACAACCGCGAGATGGAGGACGTTGCGAGAATGGCTGCAATGCGCAATCCCGCGATGGAAGCCTACGAATCGGCACTTCGTCTCGCCGAGCAGCAAAACAGCGCGATGGACGCCCTCGCGAAAATGGCTTCGATTCGCAATCTGGCGCTCGAGGCTATAACACCGGCACTCGATCTCGCGCAGTATCAAAACAGCCTAATCGACGCGCTTGGCCCCATGCTTGATAGGCCCGGCTATGGAAGCAATCACATAGCCGCGATTTCGTCCCGATTTGATTTGCCTTCAACTGAAAACCACGCGGATGGAATTGCCCAGTTCCGAAATCTGGTTGCTGTCGTATCCGCACTGCCGCATGCCCCTGACGATGCAGATGTCGAAACGAAGCCACCCGACAAGTTCGACCAAGCCGACACACACAAGATTATCCTTCTTTTGGCTAGAATACTCCGATCTCAAGAAGCCTCAAAGTCGGACATTTCCGAAATGGCGGCCGCCATCAGGGCACAACCGGGCCCCTTCAAACTCGTCCTAATTAATATTCTTGCCGGCGCGGTTCTCTACCTGATTACCCACTATTGTGACCTACTTTTTCAGGCCTCCCAGACCGCTCCACGTCCGACGCCGAATTCCAACCAGCATCCAGAGAGTACTCGACCATCTCTATCAAAACTTCGAGTCGTTCACCCAACGGTTTCCCGTACCGGACCATCCCGCCGCTCACAGAAACTTTCTTACCTCCCATGCGGCGGTTTGGTCTTCCGCGTCTGCAAGCACCGCAAATGGTCTAATATTCTCTGGTTCGATATTTTCCTGCGGCCCCATGAGGGATGGGTTCCATCCGCACTCCTGCGGCGCAGTAAAACGCCCAGGAAAGCGCACGCCGCCCGCACGGACCTGCATCTCCGGGGCGGCGATTGACCGCTTGTGCGATTCTCGTGAGATAGTGCAAGAGAATTGCTAAGCCAATTCTGGCTCCGGTGCGCTGCCAGAAAAGTCGCAATGCGTTCGGGTAGCCCAGCATAAGCGCCAATCAAGCTTCTTTGCCCGAATGCCCATCCGGCTTATAATGCCTTAATGACTACCGCACCGGCATATCCCCATATCGAAAAATCCGGCGACGAGCCGGCACGGCTGATCCGCGTGCCGCGAATTCGCGTTTCGCAGATTGTCGCCGACTATCTCACGCACGGTTGGTCTCCGGAAGAAATGTGCCGGCAACATCCGTACCTCACCCTGGCCGAGGCCCATACGGCCATGGCCTACTACTTCGACCATCAGTCAGAGATCGACCAGGAACTCGAAGCTGAGCTACAGCAAAGCGAGAAAGATCGCCGCGCCGCGCCGCCTTCCAAGTTTTTCCTCCGCATGCGCGCTCAGGGACGGCTTTGAATGCCGGCGAAATTATACATGGACGTGCACGTGCCCCAGGCCGTCACAAATCAATTGCGGCGGCGCGGAGTGGACGTGCTGACGGCGCAAGAGGATGAAGGGGCGATTTTGGACGACGCCGAATTATTGGCAAGAGCCACGCAATGGGGCCGCGTAATCGTGACGCAGGACATCCGCTTCTGCGCAACCGCGCAATCCTGGCAGGCCCAGGGTCGGCCGTTCGCCGGACTTGTCTTCGCTCATCCACTTACCATCACCATCGGGCAATTGATACGCGACCTCGAGATTCTCGCTTTAGCCAGCTTGGACGGTGAATGCGACAACCAGGTGTTTCGGCTGCCGTTCTGAATCGCATCATTCGCATTCTGTCTCATTTTCGGCGCATCGTCAGCACCCGGTCGTTCCCCGCCTGGTCCTTCAGAATGCGGATATCCGAAAACTCCGGATGCTCGGCCGCGATCCGGCGGGCCAGGTCCGCCTGATCGAACGCAATCTCCAGGAAAACGTGCGCGCCAGGCAAAAGACGCGATGGCGATTCGGCCAGAATCCGCCGATGGATGGCCAGGCCATCCAGTCCGCCATCCAGGGCGGACAAGGGTTCGTATTCCCGCACGCTGCGATCCAGTTGCGGGATTTGGCCGGTGGGGATGTACGGGGGATTGGCCACCAGCAGATGGAACGGCTGGCGATCGGCCACCCGATCCAGCGGCGCCAGCAGATCGCCCGCCTCCACGGTGACGCGCTGCGAAAGGCCAAGCCGATCGAGATTTTTGCGGGCCAGCGCAACGGCCGCGGGGCTGAGGTCCGTCGCGATCACCACCGCGTCCTTGACGTTGTGCGCGATCGCCGCGGCGATGCAGCCGCTGCCCGTGCACAGATCCAACACCCGCGGGCTTTCAAACCCCGCCTGCCGGCGCACCAGTTGGATGACGTTTTCCACCAGGGTTTCGGTATCCGGGCGCGGGATCAGCACGTCGCGCGTGACCTCGAATTCCAGGTTGAAGAAATGGGCGCGGCCGGTCAGGTAGGCGACCGGCTCCTCCTCGGCGGCCCGGCGAACCAGTTCGCGGTAGGCTTGCAACTGCCCGGCGTCCAATTGGCGCTCATAATCGGTGTACAGCTTGATCCGCGGGATCGCCAGCACGTGCCCCAGGAGCAATTCCGCCGCCAGCCGGGGCGAATCAACCCCTTTTCGCTTGAAGAATGGCGTAGTCCATTCCAGAAGCCGGCGGACCGTCCATGTCCCTGCGTTTTCGGACATCGACGGAAGATTGTACACGATTCCCGCATTTCCCAATCGCCGCCTTTGGCCTAAAATCCGGGGATGAAGGCAATGGCGGCCATGATGGCGGTATTGCTGTTGGCGGTGGTGGCGAGCGCGGACATCGTCAATCTCACCGACGGCACCAGGATCGAGGGGAAAATCCGCAAGACGACCGACGGCTGGGCGGTCACTCAGACGGACGGCACGGTCGTCAACGTCGATGCCGACAAGGTCGCGTCGATCGAAGCCAGCCGGACTGCCGACGCCGTTTCGATAGCCGAGGACCGGCTTCAGTCCCTGCGCCGTGTTGCCGACCACTTGTCCGACATTCCCGAAATCGTCAGCCGATACCAGAAATTCATCGCCGAGACCGGCGATCTCAAAGTCGCCGCCGAGGCCAACAAGGATTTGCAGAGGTGGCAATCCCGGCTCGATCAGGGCATGGTCAAGCTTGGGGACCAGTGGATTTCCGCCGACGAGCGCCGGCGCCGGCGAGAGCTGGGCCAGTCCGAGGCCATGCCCGCCAAGGACTTGATCGTCAATTACCGCTACAAGGAAGCCGACAAGCTGTTGCAGCAGGCGATCATCGACGATCCCGACTGTGCGACCGCCCTGTATTTGCAGGGAGTGTTGCTCTACAAGCAGGAGCAGATATCCCAGTCCCGAAAGTCGTTCGAGGCCGTCAACCAGCTCGTGCCCGATCACGCTCCGACGCTGAACAATCTGGCGGTCATCGCCTGGCGGCAAAAATCCTTCGTCGTCGCCATGAATTACTATGACAGAGCGATGATGTCCGCCCCCCAGGCCAAGGAGGTTCTGGACAACGTCGCCGAGGCCCTCAACGTCGTGCCGCCGGAAAATCAGAAGGCCCCGGTCGTCTTGCAGGCCGTGAAGCTTTTCGCCGAGCAGGACGCGCTCCTGCAAAAGACCGCCGCCCAGCAGGGGATGTATCGCTGGGGCGCGACTTGGGTCACCGCCAAGCAGCTCGAGGATTTGAAAGCCGCCGAGGCCAAGATCAAGCAGCAGTTGGATGCCTTGCAGCAGCAATTCGACGTGCTACAGCAAAAAGCCGGACAGATCGATTCAGAAATAGACCAGGACAAGCGGGAAATGGATCGCCTTCAGTCGCAAAGCACCTACATCGACCGCAACGGAAATACGATTCAAATGCCTCTGCCCGATCAGTATTATCAATTGAAGCGCGACAACGACGGCCTCGCCAACGACAAGCAGATCATCGTTCAGCAGCAAACCGATTTGCGGAACAAGGCCAAGGAGGTGGCGGCGCAGATTCCAACTCCCAAATTCACGGGCCTACAGCAGATTATCGGGGTCGACGGCGTTCCGGTGCGGGACATGGGTTCCGGCCCGGCGAGCGCCCCCAGTCAGACCAACTGATGGGGCGGCACGCGAAGCTCGCTGGTGTCGATTTCAACCGGCTCCTGAATGCACGAGGCGTCCAGCGCGATTCGAGCCTCGTCGCGATGGGTTTCCACCATCAGCAGCAATGCATTCCGGAGCTTCCTGCGGCACTCGTTCAGAGACCTTCCATGGGTCAATGTCCCGGGAATTTCTTCGACCCACCCCACGAAAAACCCGGTCGACTCGGGTTTGATAATGGTATGGTAGGTTTGACGCATGGCATTATGAAACCGTGAGTTGCCGCCGAGGTCAAGATAATTCGCCTATTCTGACAGCCTTCGAGGTCTTCCTTTACACAGCGGATAGGGTGTGCAGAGGAGATTCCAAATTGATCCTCTACCGAATTGGCCAGGGCCCGAACTTTTGACGCCAACCAACGATTTTGCTGCAACTTTACCCGCCAACAAAGAGTGGAATGAGTGGACAACCCAAGCGGAAAGGCTTCGGACCCGAGTTGGCAATAAACTGACAATCGGTCAGGAATTATTGTAGTTTGCGGGTGCGTCCAGCCGATGGGTTTGCTGCGGTCACTAGGTAGATACAGTTGATTCTCGGATGAGGTGTGGTATAAGATAAGATAGGTAAAGTTTGACAGCAAGCGCTTATGGCGCATTTTCTCCCCTCCGGAAGACACCGTGCAGAAATGCCGGTGTCTTCTTTTTCCCTCTCCTCGGCAAAACCTAAACGTCATTCGTAAGGGTTTTATTACCAGAGTATTTGGGTGTTGCGCTGATTTGAAATCGCCTCGCCTTGGCAGGGCACAGCCTGTTGATGGCATAAAGTCCGGTCATGAAACTCCCGCTGTCATTGATTGAAAAAACTCGATATGTGAAGCACGCCGCCGGCGGGGACATAACCCGCGACGATGTTCTGCGATCCGGCAACAAAAATCCGCCAGCGCAACACGGCTCACTTCGGCCCTACTCGTTTGGACGCCGGCGCTCGATTGTCCTACCATTGCCCGAACACCGTGCCCCAGCAGAAAACCTTCTACATCATCGATGGCCACGCCCAAATCTACCGGGCCTATTTTGCCCCGTTCCGCGATTTGTCCAGTCCCTCCGGCGAGCCGACAAAGGCGACCTACGTATTCACCCAATGGCTGCTGAATCTGGTTGAAAACCGCAAGCCGCATTATCTGGCCATGGCAGTCGATACCGGCGATGAATCCGTTTTCCGCAAGCAGATTTTTCCCCAGTACAAGGCCAACCGCGAATCTCCGCCGGATGATTTCTTTCCCCAGGAGCGCCGCATTCTGCAAATCGTCGGCGATCTGGGGATTCCCATCTTTGCCAAGCCCGGATACGAAGCCGACGATCTGATCGCCACCATGGTCCACCAACTCCGGGACAAGGGGTTTGAAACGATCATCGTTTCCAAGGACAAGGACATTCGCCAACTCATCGACGATTCCACGCGAATGTACGATGTGCAGTCCGACGTTTTCATGGATCGTCAGCGGATGCAATCGGAACTCGGGTATTCCCCCGCGCAGGCGATCGATGTCCAGACGCTGATGGGCGATGCGATCGACAACGTGCAGGGAATCCCCGGCGTCGGCGAGAAGACCGCGGCCAAGCTCATCGCCACTTATGGAAATATCGACGGAGTCCTTCAGCACGTCGAACAACTCACGCCGAAGATGAAGGAAAATTTCCAGAAATATGCCGATCGTCTGCCGATCGCCCGGCAACTGGTCACGCTGAAAAACGACGTCGAGCTCGATTTCGATCCCGACAAATGTCTTTTCCCCGGATTGAGGGTCGATGCCCTGCGTCCGCATCTGGAGTCACTGGGGTTTACGACCCTGATGAAACGCTTCGCTTCCGACGAGGAACCGCCCGCACCGGCTAAAAAGATCGCTTCGGGACCCCTTGCGGAAATGGGATTGTTCGGCTCCATGGCCGATTCCACTGCCCCCGGCGCCGCCTCGCCGCCGCCCCAGACCTGCGCGGATTGCGACTATCGGCTGGTGCAGAATCCCCAGCAATTCCAGGCATTTTTGAAGGAACTGAGCAAGCAGACCCGCTTCGCTTTCGATACCGAGACCGATGCCCTTGGCGCCATGGCATCGTCGCTGGTGGGGATGAGTTTCAGTTGGCAGCCGCGGACCGGCTGGTACGTCGCGGTTGACGGGCCGCAGGGTTCGCAGTTTCTGGATCGTCAGCAGGCCGTCGCGCAGCTCAAGCCGATTCTGGAAAATCCTCGGATCGGCAAGGTCGGTCACAATCTTAAATACGACATGCTGGTGATGCGGCAAGTGGGCGTCGACGTGCGGGGCGTTACGCTCGACACCATGATCGCTGCCTTCGTCCTCGACTCCAGCCGCATGCAATACGGCATCGACCGGCTCGCCCTGGAGTATCTGAACGTCCGCAAGGTCCCCACCAGCGACCTCATTGGCAAGGGGAGCAAACAGATTTCCATGCGGCAGGTTGAACTGGAGCGCGTCGCGGCCTACGCAGCCGAGGATGCCGACGTGGCGCTTCGACTGGCCGATCTGCTCGAATCCCGCCTCGCCTCACTCCCGGAATTGAAAAAACTCTGCGATTCCGTCGAAACCCCGCTGATCGACGTCCTGGTCGATATGGAAGCCAACGGCGTCGCCATCGATCCGGCGATTCTCAAGGAGCAGAGCCAGGTCCTGGCCGTTCGCATCGAGGAACTGCGCGGAAAAATCTTCGCCTCAGCCGGATTCCAGTTCAATCCCGATTCGCCAAAACAATTGCAGGACGTGCTGTTCAATCGCCTGAAGCTGAAATCCGTTAAGAAGACCAAAACCGGCGACAGCACCGACGTTGAAGTTCTGGAAAAGCTCGCTGAAAAGCACGAGATTCCAAAACTGATTCTCGATTACCGAAGCCTCGTCAAGCTGAAAAATACCTATCTGGACAACCTGACTGACTTTCTGAACCCCCGCACCCACAGGATTCACGCCAGCTTCAATCAGATCGGCGCCGGCACGGGCCGGCTGAGTTGCAGCGATCCCAATCTGCAAAACATCCCCATCCGCACCGACGAGGGGCGAAGAATTCGCCTGGCGTTCGTGCCCGGCGACCGCGAGCACAACGTGCTTCTGACCGCCGATTACAGCCAGATCGAGCTGCGCGTTCTCGCCCATTTCACGCGCGAGCCGGCCCTGCTGCGAGCTTTCGAGTCGGATCAGGACATTCACACCGCCGTCGCCGCCGAAGTCTTCGGCGTCTCACTCCAAGACGTCACCCGCGACCAACGCGCCCAGGCCAAGATCATCAATTTCGGCATTGTCTATGGCGTCAGCGCCTACGGCCTGGCGCGCCGAATCGACGGACTTACGGTCCCCGCCGCCCAGGAGTTGATCGACGATTACAACCGCCGCTTCCCAGCCATCGAGAAATTTCTCAATCAATGCGTGATGGAGGCCCAGACCCAGGGATACGTCAAGACGATCCTCGGCCGTCGCCGCCCAATCCCCGAAATCCACAGCAACACTTTTGCCATCCGCAACGCCGGCGAACGCATGGCCATCAACAGCGTCGTCCAAGGCTCCGCCGCCGATCTGATCAAGGTGGCCATGAACAACATTCATCGCCGGATCACCCAGGAGAACCGCCCGAGCAAGATGCTCATGCAGGTTCACGACGAATTGGTCTTCGAGACCCCGGAGTCCGCCGTCCAAGCCGAGGCCGACATGATCCGCCATGAAATGACCGTCGCAATCCCCCTTGCCGTCCCGCTCAAGGTGGAAGTCGGCTGGGGCAAGAACTGGCAGGAAGGGAAGTAGGTGCTTCAGGGAAACTCAGGCAGCCAACTGGCGATTAAGGGGGAATCCCTGTACAAAATCAGCCAGTTAACGGGAGTACATGCGGAGCGCCATGCGCGTTGTATTTGATACCTCCGTTCTGGTCGCCGCGGCCCGTTCGCGCGGCGGGGCGAGTTTTGCCCTGGTCAGCGCCATTCCCACCCCAGACTTCCAAATCTGTCTTTCCATTGGGCTTTACGCCGAATGGCAGGATGCCCTGACCCGGCCTGAGCACCTGCCCGCAGGCCAAACCGCCGATAATGCCCTGGGTTTTCTCCGCTATCTCGCCGGCCATGCGTGGTTGCAGGACATCTTCTTTCTTTGGAGGCCGTTTCTTCCTGATCCGGACGATGATATGATCCTGGAGTTAGCGTTTGCCGCCAATTGCCGGTACATCGTCACCCACAACATCCGGGACTTCCGGGGGTGCGAGAAATTCGGCATGGAGGCCATAACGCCGCGCGAGTTTTTGAAAATGATCTCCCAAGGCTCAAAGCCGTGAACAAACTGACCGTACAACTTCCCGAGTCGCTTCATCGGAGCATCCAGGCGCTGGCCCAGCGCGAGGGGTATTCCATCGACCAGTTTCTCGCCAGCGCCGCCGCGGAGAAGATGGCTGCCCTGCGCACCCTGGATTATCTGCGTAGCGAGGCGGCCAATGGCCACCGCGAAGACTTCGACCGGTTTCTGGCCACCGTGCCGGATCAACCGCCCATCGAAACCGATCGCATGCCGGACTGAGGGGTTGCCCACGGAGCCTTCAGGCAAATGCCTTACGAAGTGAAGGTGGGGTATCGATGCTGAAGCTGAAACCGATATTCCTTAAGAAGAACGGAAAGGCCGAATTCGTCATTCTGACGGCACGGGATTTCTCATCCATCGAAGAACTGATTGAGGACGCGGGACTTTCGAGAATCATGAAGGAGTCCAGGACGCGGCAGGCAGGCTTGCCAAGAACCTCGCTTCAACAGATGAAACGCGAACTGGGCATGACGAAAAAGCCGCGCAAAGCCGGGGCATGAGAGCGGGGGGCCATGATGGCCTGTGCTAAAATGCCCCAATGGCAAAGAAGTGCGCGACCGGATGCCCGAAATGGAGGGTGGCGTGCCCATATTGACTTGTCACCGCGTGATTTTCTTCAGCCAGAGCGATGAACGGTATTTTTTCTCGTGGCTGAATGAAATCAAAGCGGTCCGGCGATGGGAAGGGAAAGGCGACAGTATCTTCGTTCATGTGCCCAGCCGCATCTCGGATAGGGGTTTGCGGGAATTACTTGCTCTATTCCGTAGATATAGGCTCGACATGCGTCAACTCGCCCGGTTTCAATCGCCCTCCAACAAGGCGTGGTTTGCCGACCCTCGGAAGTTTTGGAATGACAAGGCCCCGCCCCGCACTAGGATTACCGCCCATGCCAGATGAATCGCATCCCCTCCATCGCCCCCGGCGCCTTCGGCTTTGGCCGGGGCTGCGCGGAAGTTTGGCAAGCGTGCGCTTGCACTGCCGCGATCTGATCGTTCCGGTGTTTGTCCGGGAGGGCAAGGGTGTTCGCCGGGAAATTGCCTCCATGCCGGGGGTTTTTCAGATGTCGGTGGACCTAGCCGCCGATTGGCTTGGGCAGCGAGCGGCCGAAGGGTTCGCAGCTTATCTGGTCTTCGGGGTGATCGATCGGGCCGCCAAGGACCCGCAAGGCTCGGCGGCGCTCGATCCGGATAACGTCGTTTGCCGGCTCCTGCGCGAGATGAAAGGCCGCAAGACGGGCATGGTGGGGATCACCGATTTGTGCTTTTGCGAATATACCAGTCATGGTCATTGTGGAATCCTGGCCGAGGATGGATCGACCGTGCAGAACGATCCGACCGTCAACCGGCTCGTGGAGCAGGCGATCAACCACGCCCGGGCCGGGGCGGACATGGTGGCGCCCAGCGGCATGATGGACGGGACGGTGGGGGCGCTTCGCCACGGTCTGGACCTGGCAGGGTTCCAGGACGTGGCCATCCTGGCCTACTCCGTGAAGTACGCCAGCGCATTTTACGGACCGTTTCGGGACGCGGCCGATTCCGCACCGCAATTCGGCGATCGGCGGTCGTACCAGATGGACCCGGCCCGTGGCGTGAAGGAAGCGATCCGCGAAACGCTGTTGGATATCGAGCAGGGGGCCGATCTGGTGATGGTCAAGCCGGGGATGCCGTATCTGGATATTCTTGCGGCCGTCAAGGGGGCGGTGAACGTGCCGGTCGTCGCATACCAGGTGAGCGGGGAATACTCGATGCTGGAAGCGGCCGCCCGCCAGGGCTGGCTCGACCGGGAGCCGGCGGTATTGGAATCGCTGCTGGCTCTGAAACGCGCCGGCGCGGACCTCATCATCAGCTATTTTTGCGACGTTGCGGCTAAAGTTTTGCCCCCGTGAATCGGGGCTTGCAATTCGCCGCGGGGCATTGCATATTACATCCGTTAGCAAACTGTTCGCGGGGCATCATGCCTTTCGCGGACAAAAATAGGCGGAGCCGGACATCGTCGTCCTCCTGGTTATAGCCAGGAGCCCCATCCAGGGTTGGGATGACTCCACCGCACAGCATGCCAAAGAAATCCGGTTAGAGTCGTGGATTTCGTACCGATCCATGGTACGAAGTCCGCGGCCCATTCCCGGGGTGCCCCATCTCAAGGCGACGCACAACCCACCGTCGCCGCAAGAAAGGTGCCGGCTCATCGCCACCAATGCCGCCAAGTGCAAGACTGCGGCCTCCATGCCCCTGCAGTTGGCGGCATTGGTGGCGGTGAGCCACCACCGCCAATGCCGCCAAGTGCAAGAAAACGGCCTCCATGCCTTTGCACACCTCGGCCGATGGGCGCGGAGCATCCATGCTGCCGGCGACCCATCCATTGGTCGCAAAAAGCAAACCATCGAACAACACTGTTTGGGGAGACCCGGCCTTCCCCGATGTCTCTCCCATTCCCTTACCCGCGGCGTTGATTACGGCCGCGCCGCGGACGAGTTGCCTGAATCTGAACTACCAATCAAAATTCTTCGCGTTTCGCGGTTGATTCCTCGATTTTCTCTTGATCGAAATCATATCGCATCTTTACTCTCAGACTTGGGCTGGGCATGCGATTTCTGGGCCCAGGCTTTGATAGCATCGGCATTGGCGATTAGTCTTTCCCGATATGCGGTCCATTTTGCACGGTTCCACAACTCAAGGTGCTCTTGGGCGCCGACGAGCGTGACCTCCTTGCCGAGTGCCGCGGTGCCGAGAATTTCCTCCGGAAGGACCACGCGTCCCTGGTTATCCCATTCGAGTTCGGCACCCATTCCCTGGTTGAAGCGCGAGTACTCCTGTTGCTCTTCGCTAGGCTCCAGCAGCGGCGGAGCCTGTTGGTTCACCATGTTCCTGTAAAATGCTTCTGGGTAAATCCATGGGATGAACGCATTCTCGAGCACGTTCAACTTGACCAGTTTCAAATTTACAAAGAGCGACTGTCCGTCCACTTTCGGATCGATTTTTTTGCGAAACTGCGACGGTATCAACAAACGGTTCTTGTCATCAATCAGCAGCTCATGTGTGCCGGCAAAAAAAAGTGTTCGCTGCAATGGGCTTGTCCCTGTCATCCACTTTGTCCCATTTACCTATTAGTTCGTCCCATTTACCTACTAAGAACAGGGATAGTCTAACAATTTGTCCCTCCGACGCAAGCGAAAAAATGTGGAGAATTCTTCACAATCGCGCCGACATAGATCAATTGCGACGCGTTCGCATCCAAGACATTATTTGTGTGGATGAATTTCGGGGATGGTCAGTGGATAACCTGTCGCGAAATCTCCCGGCGCGTGCGTTTCAAAAAATAACCCGCCAATCCCGCGGCCAGGACGCTCGCGGGGATCGTCCAACCGAAGCCAGAGCCTTCAGGGACGATCTGGGAAATCGCTCCGCAGATGGGGCCAAACATCGACATCGACCAAATCGGTAACTGGGATTGATCCCGGCCGAAATCCGCCCGGAGATACCAGAGCACGGGGCCGCCGAGGCTTAACATCGACGCAACTCCAATGCCGAGCAGCTTTGACCAGGCGGTTGGCAGCATTTTCGCCCAGAGATAAAGCCCGATCATCCAAGCACAAACATAGAGTGCTCCGACTACCAGGCGGGTCGCCGTGGAATCCGATAGGTTTGCTGCCAACTGCGCCATCGGCCATGAGGTGACGATAGTCAGTATTGTTGAGCGTAGATTTCCCAATAGATGGGGGAACAGAAGGGCGGACATGGCGATCTGCATCGCCAGCATAACAAAAAGGGCCAACTCCTCGCCTGCTCGGGGCGAGCGCGCCCACAACATCGCCCGGCAAGCGCAGATGCCCAGCACCGCCAGTTGTGTGCCAAGCCATATCACCAGCGCGGCGGCAGCCGATCCGTGGGTTGTCTGGTCCTGTTTGCCCGATGGTTTCATCGCACTTGCTGAGGCGATTCTATCCGAATGCGAATCACTGGGCATCGGCCGGAGTGGCGGTGTCGGCCGTAGGGCTCTCGGATGGGCCTGGGCAGGTGACGCGATCGAATCGCACGTCGATCCAGGGTTGATTGTCGTCCACGCGATTGGAGCGATGGAAAATGCCGTCGATGGCCGCCAGTTTTTGGGATGCGGGGACCTCGACGAAGGCGTCCTTGGCGCTGGGCGTCCTGCCCCAACGCAGTTGCGTGCCGAAGCGTGTCAGGAGCACGATTTGCGCCTCGCGCGGATCGAGTCGGCCGGCATAATTGCTCACGTCGATGTCGCGGATTTGATCCGCCCAGTCCACACCCGATAGAAGCCGGGCCATCTCCAGTCCCCCGGCAATATCGTCGCCCGCCCACACCCTGCCGGATTCGCACGGGGGGTGGACCACGCCGTCGATGATGCGGATATTGGTCTTTCCATCGGCGCCCAGAAGGATTTTGGGCAATTGGTCGACCGTATATTGTTCGGGAAGTTTCACGCCCTGGGAATCAACCAGCCAATAGTATTGCCCCCATTTCACCAGGGCCGCCGGCACACGGTATTGGCAATCAATCTCCAGCGTATCGCCGGGTCGTTCTTCAAACACTCGCCGAACCTGGTTGACGCGCCGAATCCAGGGATTGGAGGCCAGCGCCCTGGCCGTATCAACCAGTAGTTGCCTGTCGAACGCCGAATGCAGACCGAGCGGCTGGGTGGATTTGATGATTTCCTCGGCCAGGAAGTCGCTCATCCACGCGGGTCGATTGGTCAGGACAACCCTTGGCGGAAGCGTGGGAAACGCCAGGCGGCGATCCACGTATATCTGGCTAATCCGAAACAGCGAGACGATGGCCGATGCGAAGATGACGAAAATCGTGACGTGCAGCGCGATGCGATAGCGCATGTCGCTGGAGATAGAGGATTTCCGGCTCGGCGAAGCGGCCGGCTTCTTGGATCTGGACATTGGCCTTGTCTTTATCGGACGTTTGAACCCGCGGACGTGAACGGCTGGCTGGCCGTCCTCCCAGAACGCCCACGGCGCTGCCGTGGGTCTTTCTTCGCGAAAGTGTACGTCGACCCGCAACCCGCTTTCGCTCGTTACAGCTCCGCCGTCACCAGGCTGGCCAGTTCTGATCGTTCGCTCTTGGCCAGCGTGATATGGCCGACGATCGGCTTGCCTTTGAGCCGCTCCACCAGATACGACAAACCGTTGCTGCTGCTGTCCAGATAGGGATTGTCGATCTGCGTCGCGTCGCCGGTGAGGACGAGTTTTGTGCCTTCGCCGACCCGGCTGGCGATGGTTTTCACTTCGTGGGGCGTGAGGTTCTGGGCCTCGTCCACGATCATGAACTGATGGGGGATGCTTCGGCCGCGGATGTACGTCAGCGGTTCCAGAACCACCTGGCTGCTTTCCATGAGCTGGGTGATCCGCTGCTCGACGCTGGACAGCGACGCGTGCTGCGAGTGGCTCGTCCCTTCCTGCGTGAGGCGATTGGACAAGAGATACGCGATGTTGTCGAAGATGGGCTGCATCCAGGCGGTGAGTTTCTGGTCCTTATCGCCGGGGAGATAGCCGATGTCGCGTCCCAGCGGCATGATCGGCCGGGCGCAGAGCATCTTCTGATACACCTCTTCGTTGAGCGTCTTGGCCAGCCCCGCGGCCAGCGCCAGCAGCGTCTTTCCCGTGCCGGCCGCGCCGATGAGGGAGACCAATTTTACCGAATCGTCGAGAAGCAGATCGAGCGCCATGGTTTGCTGGAGGTTTCTGGGCATGACGCCGAACACCGGGCCGCGCCGGGCGCGCACCGGGGCGAGCATTCCATCGGGTCGAAACCGGGCGATGGCGGTGTGGCTGGGATCGAGCTCGTCTTTCATCAGCACGAATTCGTTCACGAAAGTATCGGGCAAGTCCAGGCGGATTTGTTTTTCGGAAAAGAGGCTGTTGATGGTCGCGGCCGGGACGGCCAATTCGCGCCAGCCGGTGTACAGCCGCTCGAAGTCCACCTTCTGGGCCTCGAAATCCTCGGCGAGCAGCCCCATGGCGTCGCTCTTGATCCGGGCGTTGATGTCCTTGGTGATGAAGACGACGCGCTTGCCTTCCTGGAGCAGGCCAAATGCGCAGCAGATGATGCGGTTGTCCGCGGTGTTGGCGGTCAGGCCCGGGCAGAGCTTTTGGTCCTCTTCGAGGATGATTCGGACGCGGCCGCCGGATTGCGGAATCGGCACGCCGTCGGACAGCCGGCCCCGCAGCCGAAGGGAATCCAGATAGCGGATGACCGTTCGGGCATTTCGGCCCAGGTCGTCGCTGTTGGTTTTGAACTTGTCCAGTTCTTCGATGACGTCGAAGGGGATGACGACCTCGTTGTCGGCGAACATGAACAGCGCGTTGGGATTGTGAAGCAGCACGTTGGTGTCGAGGACGAAATACTTGATGTGGCCGTTGGTTTCACTCATCGCATAAATCTCGATTGATTTTCACAGGGGAACCCGGAAACCCGAATGACGAAATCCGAATGACGAATCAAGCCTGAAATCCGAATGACCAATTGAAGA
Organism: Tepidisphaeraceae bacterium; assembly: GCA_050014015.1. Lineage (GTDB taxonomy): Bacteria > Planctomycetota > Phycisphaerae > Tepidisphaerales > Tepidisphaeraceae > PALSA-1353. The sequence goes on along the minus strand of JBEKEC010000044.1, from coordinate 30,306 downwards.
CCGTTTCGGAATTCGTCATTCGGATTTGATTCGTCATTCGGATTTCGTCATTCGGGTTTCCGGGTTCGGGTTTTACACGTTCCCGATTTCCGTGTATCAATTCCTCCAAACCGTAATGTATCCCCACTAAGGGGATTTCACCATAGGCCATTTCATGCCGTTGTATCCGCTGAAATTCAAGCCGCGTTTCGTCAAGAAAATGTGGGGCGGGCGGAAGATCAAAACGATCCTGGGCAAATTGCCGCCGGCGGGGGGGATTGGGGAAAGCTGGGAGCTGTATGATTTTCCGCCCGGCGTGGTGGACGAATCGGCCGATTGGATCAGCAGCGAAGTGGCCGAGGGCCGCCTGGCCGGCAAAACGTTGCACGAGTTGGTGCAGGAATTCGGCCGCGATTTGTACGGCGACGTGCCCCTCGTGGGCCCGCATGGGCAGTTTCCCATCCTGATTAAATTCCTGGACGCCCGCGAGGATTTATCCGTTCAGGTGCATCCCGACGAGGCCTACGCCAAAAACCATCCGGAAGCGCATTTGAAAAACGAGGCCTGGTTCATCGTTCAGGCCGATCGCGGATCGCGATTGCTGAAGGGCTTGAAGCCCGGCGTGACCCGGCAACGCTTCAAAAAATCCATCGCCGACGGCTCGGTCGAATCGACGATCAATTCGATTCGGGTAAAAGCCGGCGACTGCTTTTATCTCCCCAGCGGCACGGTCCACGCCCTGGGCGCCGGCATCCTGGCCGCCGAGGTGCAAACCCCCAGCGATACGACGTATCGCGTCTTCGATTTCAATCGCAACGATCCCTCCACGGGCAAACCCCGGACCCTGCACGTCGAGCAGGCGATGCAGTGCATCGATTTTTCAACCGCCACGCCGCCGAAACCAAAACCAAAGGTAAAACCAAAACCCTCTTCAAGTCCGGAACTGGTCAAATGCGATCATTTCACAATCCGGAAAATCGCCGCGAAGAAGAGTCGCGAAGTCATCATCCCCGCCGGCGAGCCGAAGGTTTTGATGGTCATCAAAGGCCGCGGCAGATTGCTCGCCGCCGGCCACGAATCCACCATCACCGCCGGCGACACGATTCTATTGCCGGCGGGGCTGGTGGAAACCGTCGCCGCCGCCGACAGCGATGCGTTGTGGCTGGAGGTGAGAATCGGCCGACGGAACTGATGAATGGGGCGTGGGTTCGGTCGGGAAGGATTATCCTGCAAATCTTCCTAACGCATTGGCTTCACCCCGTATCCGTTGGGTCGTCGCAGATCGACAAGCGAACGAATCCTATGACTCTTCAAATTTCATTTCCCCGTTGAAGGACATGCTTAGAGTTGTAACCTTTCCACCAATTGTCCTGACGAGACCGGCGCTATCGTAAAGATCGGAAACAAATCGCACTAAAGCGGCTTGGTACTCGGCGCGGCCTCCCAGACCTGGACGCGGAATGAGGTCACCCCGTCGTGATTTGAGCGGCCCTTTCTCAATTCGATCTCGAATTCCGGTTTTCTTCCGCCCTTCTTGTCATGGTTGCAGATGCGGTGAAAAACCGGCTGATTATCCCCCGAATTCGTCCTTCCAATTCCCGCGATTTGAAAGCCAAGAAGCGGTCCTTCCAATCCGTGCAGAACATTTATCCACCTGCGGAGAGTATGGGCAAATTCCTCCAAACTATTCAGCTTCTCTCTCGCAATGAAATCTTCCAACCAAACATCTGTCGGGATCCTACCAGACGCACCATCCTCGAAAATCTCACCAGCGCCCCAATACGACACACCGCCCTTGAGGTCCGGTACGGGGAACAACTTTTGGGCACCGTGTCTGATGCGGGTGTATTCCTTGCCACTCTTCGCTTTTACCGTGCTCGTTTCGGCGGTATCCGCCGCCATTACGATGCCAGATTTGCTGATTTCGGCGATTACGACGGTCATCATTCACCCTCACGCCGCTTGAGTTGGATGATTCCACCCCTCGGCTGCCTGGGTGACTTGATTTTGTGCAGCCTGCTCCACCTGCTTAACCCATTCCGCACCAAATCGGTCGCGTATGTCCATTTGGACATCGAGGGGAACCTCGATGTTAACAACTGCCAGTATTCGACCTGTCTCCGTCACCGCCTTGGCGGTGTAGACGTGACCGAAGTTCTCAGTTCGCCATTCACCCTTTACCTTGAATTGAGCCATAGAAACCTCACCGAAAGGACCGGAAAACTACTCGCCCACAGTATTGTAAGCTCACGAATGATCTCGAGCAAATCCGCTTGTTACCATGCGCTCGCGTGGGTGGACAGATCAGATGTTCATTTCTTTGCGGGAAACCGGCCAACCAGTTCAGCCAGCGCCCGGCTTATCTGTGTGATCGGCCCATTCCAATCATCGGGCGCCGTTTGGCGGAACAGCCGCATCGTCGGATACCACGGCGAGTCGTCGCGGTTCAGCATCCATCGCCAATCCGGGACCAGCGGCACTAGAACCCATGTCGGCTTTCCCAGTGCCGCGGAGAGGTGGGCCGCGGCCGTGTCCACCGAGATCACCAGATCGAGATTCTCAATTAAGGCGGCCGTATCGGCCCAGTTCCGCAACTCCGCCGAGAAGTCGATCAACTGCATCCCATGCGGCGGCGTCGCGGCTTGTTTGGCGGAATCGCCTTTCTGGAGGCTGTAAAACCGCACGCCGGTTGCCGTCGATAGGGGGACAAGTTGTTCCAGGCTGATCGAGCGCCGGCGATCTCGCTTGTGCTTGGGGTTGCCCGCCCAGGCCAGCCCGACGCGCAGCCCGGCTTCGTTGCCGATTCTGCTGCGCCACGATGCGGCCAGTTGCGCGGGCGCTTGCAAATATCGCGCCGGCGCGGGGATCGTTTCCACGCGGGTTCGGAAAACGGCGGGCAAGCTCATCATCGGGCATTGGCAATCAAAATTCCCCGGATCGATCCCGGCCATGACCTGGGCGACGCCGGGCAATCCCTCCAATAGTTGCCGCAGTTTCTCCGGACAGCGTATCACCACTCGCCCGCCGCGCTCCGCCACCAGTGGGGCATACCGCGCGAATTGGATCGTGTCGCCAAATCCCCGCTCGGCGTGAAGGAGAATCGTCCGGCCATTCAATTCGCCGCCGTCCCACTTGGGCTGGGCGAACTGGCGCGGCCGGTAGTTCAGCTTGCCCTTCTCCCGCCATTCATGCTCGGTCCATCCCCTTTCAAAATCGCCGTGAATAAGCTGGATGAACGACAGGTTTACATGCGCTTCGGCAAGTCCGGGCTTGAGCTGAATCGCCCGATCAAGCGCATCGGACGCCGGGGCATATCGGCCTTCCTCGGCCAGGAGGTTGCCCAGGTTGTTGAAGCCCTCGGCGTATCGCGGGTCCAGTTGCACGGCCATTCCGGCGGCGCGGATCGCCTCGTCGAATTGCCCCATCGCACCCAATGCCATCGCCAGGTTATTGTGCGCCGTCGCCCTCGATGGTTTTAGCTCGATTCCCTTGCGGATGACGTCGATGGCTTCGGGAAACCGGTCCTGATCGAAGAGAATGTTGCCCATGTTGTCATAGGCTTCGGGATAGCCGGGTCTCAGGCGAAGCGCCTCTCGACAAGAGATCATCGCTTCGGCGAATCTTCCCAATTCCCGCTGCGCGTTGCCGAGATTGTTCAACGCCTCGGCGTATTCGGGCTGAAGCTGGAGGGCTTTTTGGTATGCCGCGACCGCTTCGGCAAAGCGCGATTGGTCGGAAAGCACGTTTCCCATGTTGGCATAGGAAGGTGCGAAACCCGGATTCAGCTCCATGGCCCGGCGGTATTCCGCCAAGGCCTCATCGAAACGGCCCTGGTCGCGCAGCGCGTTGCCGCGGTTGCTGTGAGCGCCCGCGTCATTCGGCTGCAACTCAATCGCCCGATTGAAGGCCGCGATCGATTCGTCCAATTTGCCCGCCAGCCTCAGGGCAATGCCGACGTTGTTGTGCGCCATGGCGAAATCGGGTTGGAGATCGGTCGCCTTTTGATAGGCGGCCAGCGCCTCGCCGATCATCCCGCGGTCTTTCAGCGCGTTGCCGAGGTTGTTCCAGGCGATGGGCATGCCGGGGTTTAATTCGACGGCCCGCCGCAACGAAGCGATGGCCTGTTCGGTATTTCCAAGGCGGCGATTGAACTCACCGCAATTGGCGTGAAGATCGGCGGCGTTCGGATCAATGGCGATGGCCCGCAGGACCATCTGAAGCGCGATATCGTTCCGTCCGGCCCGTGCGGCGATTATGGCCCGGAGATGCCAGGCCGCCGACACGTTCGGCTGACGGTCCAGGATTTCCGTGCAGAGCTTTTCCGCCTCCGCCAGCCGCCCCGACCGTTCGTGCTCCATCGCCATATTTAATGTTTCCTGAATCGTCATCGCTGAAACTCCCGCAGCGCCTGCACCATCTGGGCGATGGGCGTCGCCCAATCGCCGGCGACGGGTTCGCTGAAAAGCCGCATCGTGGGATACCACGGCGAATCCGTGCGTTTGTGGAGCCAGCGGAAATCGGTTGTGAACGGAATCAACACCCAAACCGGCCGGGCCAGCGCCCTGGCCAGATGGGCGATGGACGTGTCCACCGTCACGACGAGGTCGAGATTCCGCACGAGAGCGGCGGTGTCGGCGAAATCGCCCAGTTCGCCCGTGAAATCGGCCAAATTCATGCCGGGTGGGGGAGATTGTGGTAAGTCGCCGCCGCCTCCCTTTTGCAGGCTGAAGAATTTGACGCCTGCAACCGAGACCAGCGGTGCGAAGACGTCGATGGAGTTCGTTCGCAGGTCGCCCTTGCCGCCTTGGCGGCCGGCCCAGGCCAGCCCGACGCGCAGCCGGGTTTCGCCGGCGAGTTTTGCCGCCCATCGCTCGACACGCTCCGCCGGTGGTTTCAGATACGGCACTTCGCTCGGGACGTTTTGCAGAGTGATCTTGAGAACTCGCGGCAAACTCTGGAGCGGAATCTGCATGTCGAAATCGGGCAACGGCTGGCCGCGGGGAATGATCCGTTCGACGCCGGGGGTTTTGTCGAACAGTGTGACAAGCTCGGGTTGGCATTCAAGAATCCATCTTCCGCCGCGTGCCGTGGCCGGAGGAACCAGGCGAATGAAATGCAACGCATCGCCGAACCCGCCTTCGGTGAAGAGGAGGATGGTTTTCCCGGCGGGGTCGCGGCCGTCCCATTGCGGTTGGGAAAACCCGCGGTTGAGCCGCAAGTGCGGCAGCCGCAGCCGCGATTCAAATTCCTCCCAACCTTCGGCGAAATGCCCCAGCGCCAGCAGAACCCGGGCGTAATTCCAACGGACCCTGGCGTTGTCGGGTTCCTGCATGGCCGCTTTCCGCCAGGCGATCATGGCTTGGTCCAGGTTTCCCTCCTCGAAGAGAAGACCGGCGAGGTTGTTTTGGACGCCGGGAGCGTCGGGATTGATTTCGATCGCGCGGCGAATGGCGGCGCGGGCCTCTTCGTGCCGGCCCATCTCGAGGAGAACCGCGGCTCGGCTGCTGTGCGGCTCGGCGAGCGAAGGCTTCAGTTGCAGTGCCCGGTCATAAGCTTCGAGGGCTTCGGAGTGATGACTGCTTTCGGCATGGGCAGCGCCGAGATTGAGCCAGTAGCCGAATTCGCCCGGGTCAAGCCGGACGGCTTCACGCAATTCTGCGATGGCAAGGTCAAATTGGCGCCCCTGCAAATACGCGGCGCCGAGATTTCCGCGAAACCCGGCAACGTCGGGCCGTAATTTCACCGCCGATTTGGCCGCCTCAACCGCACCGCCAATTTCGCCCTGCAACGACAGCAGCGCCGCCAGCCTGTCGAACGCACCGGCGTCGCCGGGCTCCAACACCACGATCTGCGGAAAACACGCGATCGCCTCATTGAGACGCTTCGATAGCACGCAGACCCGGCCCAGATTGCGAAGATACGCCGGCGTATCGGGCCGAAGCGCGATGGCCTTGCGAAGCATTTCGATGCCCTGTTCGTGCCGGCCTCGCTGGGATTGCAGGACGCCCAGGAGATTGAGGGAATCCGAATCCGCCGGGTTCCGCTTCAGGAGCCGCCGGTAAATCGCCTCGGCCTGATCCAGGCTTCCAGCCTGGTGAAGTTTCATCGCGGATTGCAGGGTGGCGTTACTCATGCTTACGTCCGCCGATAGTTCCGGTCGGATCTTCAAACTTTACCACTACCCGAAGCCGCCTCCGGGCGGCTTTTTCGTGCGCGGATGGTAGAATAACCACGTGACCCCAAAACGCCCCGAATATGCTGCGGCGAGGTTTTTCATTAGCGTTCTCGCCACAATCTGCGGCATTTTAGGGGCCATCAGGACATTGCTTCAACTTCAAGAGCTCCGCCCCGATCCCGATCCTCCGCTGTTTCTCCTCACTGCCGCAACAATCTCCCTTTTTGTCATCGCATACGTTTGCTGGCCAAGACGACTTGGCTAACAATTTTCAAATTAGCACTGCAACGCTATCTCTGCGACCGTCAGCCGCAGCATTTTACCCGACGACCTTTCGTCGTCGTGACCAGCGGCGAACTCGGCGGTTATTTTGAGAATGCTTCCTTCTTCGGCGGTACGGTTCCGCATTCGGGGCATCGATCGGGCGTGGCGCGGAGGTCGTAGCCACAAACAGGACAGAGGCCGCGAGACATGCGGCGCGACCGAAGGCTTGGGGCTTCCCAATAGACGCGCGCTGGAAGGACGGGAAGCAATACGACAAGCTTCCAGTACGGTATCTCCCAACTGGTTGAAAACCTTATAGAAATGTCAAAGTATCCATTATACGATCTGACTCCCAATCCATTTTCGACCCCGTTTAGAATCCCACCATTCGGGCCTTTCGGACCATCCCATTCCACGGACTCGGTCCAATGCCACATGTAGCTCAGCGGCCACAAGATAAGGGTGGTAACGAGCAGCAGCAGCGACAGCGCCGCAAGTCCATTAAACAGCTATCGGCGAAAGCGTTTCATCACCCCGAATTGTACCGCGATTCAGTCGATCAGCTTCAACCAATGCTCAACCTCCTAATACCGTCTTTGGCTGACCAGCGTCGTCATTTGTTCCGCTCGGTTTCTTCAGGATGCTCTGCTTGGCTGATTTGTCCAAGGCATTACGGCGTTTGGTCTAGCCCCCGAATCAGGATACGATTCCGGCGGCTTTGGCGGAGGAAACTGGCCCTTTGTGCCGCCTGGCGTTTTCAGGGAGACGACGATGAGGAATATCTGGCGCTTGTGCTGCACGTTATTGGTGGTGACGTTTGTCGGCAATAGTGCGGCGCCGGGCCTGAATGCCCAGACGTACACCGTGCAGCCAAAGGCGCGCGTAAAGGAGATCATTAAGCCGGTGCAGGTGACCAAGCGCGCTGACGGCGTTTTCTTCGTCGATTTTGGCCGGGCGGCGTTTGGACAATTGGAATTGGAAATCGCCGCGCCGGCGGACAATGAGGCGGGCAGAAGCATCGTGGTCCGGCTGGGCGAGAAACTGGCCGATGCGGATCATCTCGACCGCACGCCGGGAGGTTCCGTTCGCTTTCTTGAGACGGCCGTCGTCACCGCGCCGGGGAAAAGCACCTATCAGATCGAGTTGACCAAGGCGGATGCGCGCCGGATGCCGGACGACATCGGAGCGGTGATGCCGTTCCGATACGTGGAACTGCAAAACATGCCGGAGGGGACGGCCGCCGAGGATTTGGCGGCCCGGGGAGTGCGGCAGATCGCGGTGCATTATCCCTTTGACGGCAACGCCGCCGAATTTGTCTGCTCGGATGACAAGCTCAACGCGATCTGGGCGCTGTGCAAGTATTCGATCAAGGCCACCAGCTATGCGGGGGTGTTTGTCGACGGCGATCGGGAACGCAAGCCCTATGAAGCGGATGCTTACGTCAATCAACTGGGTTGGTATTACTGCAACGACGACACGACATTGCCGAGATACACGCACGAATACCTGATTACGCATCCCACCTGGCCGACGGAATGGATCATGTATTCCGTTCTGACCGGTTGGAACGATTATCTGTACACGGGGGACCGGGCGAGCCTGAAAGCGTGGTACACCGATCTCAAGGCTAAGACGCTGCGCGGGCTGGAGCGCGAGGATGGATTGATCAGCACGGTGAAGCCTCCCGTGTCCGCTTCGGTGAACAGATCGGTGCATTTCAACGGCAAGTTGAGGGACATCGTGGACTGGCCGGTGGCGGAGCGGGATGGTTGCGAGATGCTGCCCGTCAATTCCGTGGTCAATGCGTTTCATTGCCGATCGCTGACGTTGATGGCCAACATGGCCGATGCGCTTGGCAAATCGGATGATGCCGCGGAATTTCGCCAGGCCGCGGCGCGAACGCTGAAGAGCCTGAACACGAAATTGGTGGATGCAAACACCGGCCTTTACGTGGACGGTGAAGGAAGCGGGCATAGTTCATTGCACGCCAACATGTTCCCCCTCGCATTCGGGCTGGTGCCGGCCGAGCGGCGGGAGAAAGTATCGGCGTTTGTGCAGGGCCGGGGCATGGCGTGCAGCGTGTACGGAGCGCAGTTCTTAATGGACGCCCTGTTCGACAGCGGGCGCGGCGCCGACGCCGTGCAACTGATGGAAGCGCCCGGCGATCGCAGTTGGCGGCACATGGTCGAAGACGTTGGGACCACAATTACTCTGGAAGCCTGGGACACCCGGTACAAGCCGAACGAAGATTGGAATCACGCCTGGGGCGCGGCGCCGGCGAATCTGCTGCCGCGGAATATCCTGGGGGTCGAGCCGCTGGAACCCGGCTACGGTAAAGTGCTGGTGTGGCCGCGCTGTGCGGCAGCGGCGGATCTGTCAGCCGTGGCCTGGGCACGCGGGAAGGTGCCGACCGTTAAGGGACCGATCACGGTTGACTGGCGCCATACTGCCGATGGGTTTCATTTGGCCTTGGAATTGCCGCCCCAGACCAGTGCGCTGGTGCGTTTGCCATCGCAATGGGGCGAACAAACCCAGGTGGATGGCAAGCCGGTGACTGCCACAAAGCATGACGCAACCGTCGATGTGGAAGTGACAGGCTCAGGCAAACACGAGCTGTCCGTGGGCCGATGAGGGATACCGTTTGACGCCGCCGTCCGTGGCCTCTACCATTTTCGGCTAGTCCGAGACGAGCTTTGCTCTTGCCGGACAAGGGACGTTCGGCATGTTCGCCATCGTCAGTGATATACACGCCAATCTCGAAGCGTTTACGACGGTCCTGGCCGAGATCGACCGGCGCGGGATTCAGCACATCGTGTGCCTGGGCGACATCATTGGATATGGTCCGAACCCCATGGAATGCCTGGATTTGGTCGCCAGCCGATGCCGCGCCTCTTTGATGGGAAATCACGATTTTGCGGTTTTCTATGAGCCGTTCAATTTCAACCAGGGCGCCGAACAGGCCTGCTATTGGACGCGGCGATGTTTCGAGCAGGACCCCGACCCGCAACGCCGCGCGGCGAGATGGAAATTCCTCGGCAACCTCCCGGTGCGTCTGCGGACCAACGACTTCGTCGCCGTCCACGCCTCCCCGCGCCGGCCGATCAACGAATACATCTTCCCGGACGACATTTACACCAATCCGGGGAAATTCGTCAGCATCTTCGAGAGGTTCGATCGGCTGTGTTTCGTCGGCCACACGCACGTGCCGGGGGTATTTCTGGAAGGCCCGGATTTTTACAGTCCGGACGAGTTGGATTACAAGTTCGAGTTGACCGAGGAAAAGGCGATCATCAACGTCGGCTCGGTCGGCCAGCCGCGCGATCGCGATCCCAGGACCAGCTTCGTGGTCGTCACCGATACGCACATCGAATTTATCCGCCTGGTGTACGACGTCGATACCACCGTCAAAAAAGTGGAGGGGATCGATGAATTGGACAACTTTCTGGGAAGCCGGTTGATCGATGGCAGATAACACGGCGCGCCATAGTCGCAAGCAATAAGGAAAACGCGGATGAACCGCCAAGACGCAAAGACGCCAAGATGAAAAACGCCAAAGTCGCAGGATTTCTTCGCATGACTTTATCTTGGCGTCTTCGCGTCTTGGCGGTTCAATTTGATTTCTTGAATGACGTTGTCAGAGAAACAACGTGTTGAAGCTGAAGAACACAGGGATTCATGGGCAATAAGACGACGATCTTCGGGATGGCAGCGCTGATTATTGTCTGCATAGGCTATTCGTACTTTCTGCGTCACGAATATAAAGCGCATCCGGAATGGAATCCCGATGCCGCATCGAACGAGCCGGCGCAAACGGCGTCGGCCGGCCCGTCCACGGCGCCGTCCAATGGAATGACAACGACCGAGGCGTCGACCAGCCCGTCGCCGGGCACGGCGATGGCGGTGGCGTCAACCGGGGCGGCCGGGCTCCCCGCGACGATCGGGTCCGATCAGCCCGATGATCCAACCTTCGCGCTGGGGTTGCATCTCACACCGGCGGGGGCCGCACTGGCGTCGGTGACCGTCAATTCCTACAAGGACACGGATGCCAAAGATCGCTATGTCTTCCAGCAGCCGGTCGATCTGACCGGCCAAGGCCCTTTGGCGACGCGCTCCGTCACCGTGGACGGGCAAAGCGCCGATCTGAGTAAAGTGGACTGGCAGCTTGAGCCGGGATCGACCGCCGCCTCCGCCGCCTACGGCGTGGACGTTCTCTCCGCCGATCACAAGCCGCTGCTGCACGTCAGCAAAACCTTTCAGGTGCGCCAGCGTGGTCCGGAGAAAAACCGCGACAACACCTCCGCCGGATATGAGGCGGCCGTGTCGTACCATTTGCAGAACCTGTCGGGCAGGCCGCTAAAAAGCGTCCGGGTGGAATTCGATGGACCGACGATGCCGCCGCGCGAGATGGAACGCTCGGACGACCGGCAGATCGTCGCGGGGTACGACAAGGGCGACGGCAACGTCGACGTCACCCACGATTACCTCGCCGAATTCAAGCCGGGCGCCGCCCAGGACAAGGACGTTTCCACCGAGAAGAACTACAAGTTTCTCTGGGCGGGGACCAGCAGCAATTATTTCGGCGCCATCGTCGCGCCGGACAAGCAGGGCGCCATCGACACCGTGAAGATTCACTGCCTGAATCCCGACGCGCCGGCCGAGGACCGCGTCGCCGTTCTCGACTTCCAGAGCGCTGAAATGTCCCTTCCCGCGGGCTCGTCCGTCGACTTGCCGCTGTCGGTCTTCCTCGGACCCAAGGAGCGCGGGCTTATGGAAGGCGATTATTATGCCGGCTTCCCGCGCGGCTACAATCAACTGCTCTCCTCCGGCGGCAGTTCCTGCGGATTCTGCACGTTTTCCTGGCTGGTCGATGGGCTGGTCGATCTGCTGGGATTCTTCCATTGGTTCCTGCGCGATTGGGGCCTGGCGGTCATCGCCCTGGTGGTATTGGTTCGCGCGATCCTGCATCCCATCAGCAAGCACTCCCAGGTCTCGATGCTCAAGCTCCAAAAAATGGGGCCGGAAATGGAACGGCTCAAGAAGAAATACGGCGACGACAAGGACGCCCTGGCCAAGGCCCAGATGGAAATGCACAAGGAGATGGGGATCACGCCGTTCCTCGGCTGTTTGCCGATGTTCCTGCAAATGCCGATCTGGATTGCGCTCTATTCGGCGCTGCAAAACGACATCGCGCTGCGCCAGGCGCCGTTTCTCTGGGGCCTGACGTGGATTCACGACCTGGCCCGGCCGGACCGGCTGATATCCTGGGACCAACATCCGTTCACGGTGCCGTTTCTTGGGATGAAAGTGGTGTCCCTGAACGTTCTGCCGTTGATCGTGGCGGTGGTGATGTTCCTGCAGCAGAAGCTCCAGCCCCAGCCGCCGAGCCTCACCGCCGAGCAGGCCTCGCAGCAGAAAATGATGCGATATATGTCCCTGGCGTTCTCGCTATTTTTCTATTGGATGCCGAGCGGGTTGAACCTGTACATCCTGACCAGTTCCACGATCGCGATTTTCGAGAGCAAGATCATTCGCCAGCACATCAAGGACCGCGAGGAGCGCGAGAAGGCCAACAAGGTGATCGTCGACGCCAAGCCGACCCGGCAGGGGAGGCAGAATCAGAAGGACGAACCGAAGTCGCAGTCGTCCAAACCGGGCTGCCTCGGCAGTGTCTGGGCGAATTTGCAGCAGAAAGCCGAGGAAGTCAGGCGGGATGCCGAACGGAAAGGGAAGAAGAAAGGGTAGAGCAAATTCGAAACTCGAAATTCGAAATTCGACTCAAATTCGAAATCCAAAATTCGAAACAGGCCTTCGTTTCGTCATTCGAATTTTGAATTTGATTCGAATTTTGAATTTCGAGTTTCGAAGTTTTCCGCCTCCCCATGCTTGCGGACGACACCATCGCCGCCATCAGTTCCGCCACCGGTCCGGCCGCGCGGATGATCCTGCGCATCAGCGGCCCCCAGACGTTTCCGATTGCCGCCGGCCTTGGCATCGCCCCATCCGGCGGCGGGTCGGCCGGCCGGACCGAACTGCGCTTCGGCGACATTTCCTGCCCCGCATGGGTTTATCAATTCCGTTCGCCGCGCAGCTACACGGGTGAAGACCTGGTCGAGCTGCACGTTCCGGGCAATCCGCTGCTGGCGCGGATGCTGCTCGGGTGGCTGATGCGGCACGGGGCCCGGCAGGCGGAGCCGGGCGAATTCACCGCCCGCGCGTATTTCAACGGCAAGCTCGATCTTTCCCAGGCGGAGGGCGTCGCCGCGACGATCTCCGCGCAAAACCAGCAGCATCTCGCCGCCGCCCGGCGGCTCATGGCCGGCGAACTGGCGCGCCGGCTCCGGCCGGCCATGGACTCGCTCGCCGAATCCCTGGCTCTGGTCGAAGCGGGAATCGATTTTTCCGAGGAGGGGATCGAAGTCCTGACCGCCCGCGACGCCGCCGCGAGAATCGATGCGGTGGTTGCCCAACTCAAGACGATCGTCGCCGAGAGCGTGCGATTCGAGAAGCTCACGCACGAGCCGACGATCGTGCTCGCCGGCCGCCCGAATGCGGGCAAGAGCACGCTGACCAACGCGCTGGCCGGAAAGCATCGCTCGACCGTCTCGCCCCAGCCCGGCACGACGCGGGACGCACTGTCGGTGGAGATCGTCCTGGCTCGCGGAGTCGCCCGGCTGATCGACGTTGCCGGGATCGAAGAACCAGGCCAATCCCCGCAATCCCCATCCTTGCGCGACGTACACGAGCAGATGGGGGTTGCGGCTCATCGCGCCATGGAACGGGCGGACGTGCTGGTGCTGGTGCGCGATGCGACCGACGACCGAGCGGAGGCGCCCCTGCCCAGACCGCCGGATTTACGCGTCGCATCCAAATGCGATCTGCCGGAAAAACGTCCCATTTCAGATGAATCCCTGCCGGTGAGCGCCATCACCGGCGATGGACTGGAAGCGCTGCGCCAGAGCCTGGATCGCGTTGCGTTCGGAGCGGATTCCGCCGGCGCGAGCCTGGCGCTGGGCGGCCGGCATCTGCAAGCATTGGATGACGCGATTTCCGCGCTGCACCGGGCCAGGAACCTGCCCGATTCCCTGGAGCTCCTGGCCGCCGAAATCCGCGCCGCTTTGGACGTCCTGGGCGGCATCCTCGGCGTCGTCAGCCCCGACGACATCCTGGGCAGGATTTTTTCCACGTTTTGCATTGGGAAATAGATTGAACCGCCAAGACGCGCGGTTGGCGTGCCACAACCCTTGCATCGCAACTCCCCGCCAGCGAATATATTTGCCGGTTCGATTGTCCGGACAATTCAACGCGGAGGATTTATGCGGGCTCTTTGCACGTCTATTCTCGTCGTCTTGTTTGCGCCGATCGTCTGTCTTGGCCAGGCGCTGGCGGATCGTTTGCCGGGCGATGCGCAGATTTATATCGGCTGGAGCGGCACGCAATCACTGGGGCCGGGGTTCGACCAGTCCCATCTGAAGGCCATCCTCGATGCCTCTGAGTTTTCGCAGTTCCTGCACGAATCGCTGCCGCAGTGGACCAACCGCCTCGGCGGGATGAACCCGCAATTTGCCGGGCTGGTTCGGCAAGTCACGGAACTCCTGAGCGCGGCGGCCCAGCATCCGACGGCGATCTATTTCGGTGGGCTTGGCGCGGCTAACGCCGGCGGCCCGCCGATTCCGCAACTGGCGATCGCCTGCGACGGCGGGGACGATGCGCCCAGAATCGAACAGCAGGTCCGACGATTGCTCGCACGCGCCCAAAACCCGGGCCTGAATGTGCGGGTCTTCGGTACCCTTGTCGTTTTCAGCGATTTCGTATTCCCCGAACACGTTGATAGTCCGCTATCGCAAAACGCCGGCTTTCAGGCGGCCATGAGTCACCTTGGGAAAGACCCGGTGCTGGCGGCGTACGTGGACGGCACGGCGATGGTGGCGACGATCGATTCGGCGATCCAGCAGCTTGCCCCGCCCCAGGCGCAGCAACTTTGGCCCCAGATTCGCGACGCCCTTGGCTTGGGCGGGCTGAAGACGGCGGCGATGACCGCGGGGTTTGACGGAAAGAATTGGTCCGAGCAGGCCATGGTCGCCGCCCCGTCGCCGCGCAAGGGGCTATTGGCGCTGGCCGATTCCGCGCCGCTGGGGCCGGAGATATTCAAGTTGATCCCGGACAGCGCGACGATGGCCGGCGCGGGAAGCTGCGATTTCGACGCCCTGTTCACGCAGATCGATCACGCCATCGTTCAGTTCAGTCCGGACCAGGGCGGCCAGTTTCACCAGGTTCTGGCGCAGGTGAACCAGACGCTGGGTCTGGACATTCAAAAGGATTTCCTGGCGGCGCTGGGCGCGCAGTGGGCATATTACGTTGATCCCGCCACGGCCGGGAACGGGATACTAGGATGCACGATCGTCAATCGCCCGCGAAGCGCCGACCAGTTGCAGACATCGCTCAACAACCTGGAGTCGCTGGCGAATAACATGATCCGTCAGGCGATTCAGCGCGGGCAGGGGGGTAGCCGCGGACAAATGTTGATTCATGTCGAATTCCGGCAATTGACCAGCAACGGAACGAGCGTTCATTATCTGGCCACGCCGCTGATTTCGCCCTCGTGGGCGATCAAGGATGGGACGCTGTACATCGGACTCTATCCGCAGATGGTGGTGTCGGCGGTGAACCGGCCGGCGGATGCCAAGTCGATCCAGGACAATCCCGATTTCCAGGCGGTGATGCAGAAGCTCAACGCCCCGGCGGCATATTCCAGCTTCAGTTTCATCGACTTGCCGAAGACCATGCCCAACGGTTACCAGGGCTGCCTGGCATTGAGCCGGCTGTATTTTGGGCTGGGAGACGTTTTCGGCGCGCAAACGCCGCCGCTGATTATGCCCCCGCTGGACAAGATCATGTCCGAGACCGAACCCGCCGGCTGCGTCAGTTGGAGCGATGATGCGGGATTTTATTTCAAGTCGATCGAGCCATTCCCCGGCGCCAGCGCCATCGGATCGGCCGACAGCCTCGCGGCCGTGGGCGTGGGACAGACGGCCATGCTGACCAGCGTCTTGCTCCCAGCCCTCAACCGATCCCGCGAGATGGCCAAGCGCGTGGCATGCGCCAGCAATTTACGCCAGATCGGACAGGGGATCCTAATGTATGCCGACAATCACCAGGGCAACTATCCGCCGGACCTGGGGACGTTGGTGAAAACGGGGAATCTGACAGCCATGTTTTTCGTATGTCCCAGCGCCAACACGCACCCGCCCGGAGGAATGACGGCCGACCAGTCGGCCGACTGGGTCAACGCGAATTCCGATTACATCTACATCGGCGCGAACCTGAAAACGGGCGACCCCAAAGTAGTCCCCTCCACGACGGTCGTCTGCTATGAAAAAGACGACAACCACGGCGGCAATGGGATGAACCTGCTATTCGCCGACGGCCATGTGGAATTCATGCAGTTGGAACCAGCCCATCAGGCGATTAATAACAGCATCATCCCCAGGTGATGATTCTCGTAGAAGCGGGAATGTTCTCATCAATAATCAATGAGGCCCGATGAAAGACGGGTTGACCCAAGACGAAAATCGCTTCCTGTCAAAAATTGTGGGCTCCCGGTGGCCTCAACAAACCGACATGTCGCTTGATGCAAATGCGGCTTGGGTCGGCGAGCAGGCCGGATTGACCGAAAGCCGCACAAAAAGCGTCGTCGAGTCGCTGGTGCGCAAGGGATTGTTGCATGCCCGTGAATTGGAGGGCGTCATTCTCGTACATCCAACCAAGGCCGCTCTCGATCGCCGCAGAACCGCAAAGAATCCGGCATTGCGGGTTTTGAAGCAGTTGTTCCGGCCTCGAACGTGAACTTGCGGGAGAACACAAACACCGATGTTCGGCGCCCATCTCTCCATCTCCGGCGGCTTGCACAACGCGCTGTTCGAAGCGGAAGCGTTGCGATGCCAAACCGTCCAGATCTTCACGAAGAACCAGCAGCAATGGAAATGCAAGCCGCTCGCGGCCGATGCGGTCGGGCTTTGGAAAACCCACTGCAATCGCCTGGGCTTCGCCCGAACCGTCAGCCACGACAGCTACCTGATCAATTTGGCGTCCCCGGATGATCGGCTATGGAATGCCAGCATCGCATTGTTCGTCGAGGAGATTTCCCGCTGCGAAATCCTGGGAATTCCATATCTGGTGACCCACCCCGGCGCGCACTTGGGAACGGGTGAACCAGCGGGCCTGAAACGCGTGGCCAAAGCCCTGGACCGCGCGTACTCCAGCGTTAATGGCGCGAAAGTAATAACCTGTCTCGAAATCACCGCCGGCCAGGGAAGCTCGCTGGGCTATCGCCTGGAACATCTGGCCGAAATCATTTCACTCTCGAAAAACTTGCGCCGCCTCGCTGTCTGCCTGGATACGGCCCACCTTTTCGCCGCCGGCTACGATTTCCGCGGCCGGCGCTACCCCGCCTTCCGCAAGCAAGTGGACGAAATCGTCGGCCTGAAGCGCGTGAAGGTCCTGCACCTGAACGATTCCAAGAAGGACCTCGGCAGCCGCGTGGATCGCCACGATCACATCGGCCTGGGCAAGATCGGCCGCGCCGGCTTCATCCCCATCGTCCGCGACGAGGCCTTCGCCGAGGTTCCGAAAATCCTGGAGACCCCGAAGGACAAACATCCTTCCGGCCGCCCATGGGATGAAGTGAATCTGGAAACATTGCGGGCGATGTTGAGGTGAATTCTCAAATGCTCGCCGTCCAGCCGATATTTCCTGAGTGTCGCGTGTGCTTTCGGGCCGATTCTGTGCTAAAATCAGACTGAGAGGCGTTCAACAATGACTTTGATCATCGACCTAAACGCAGAGGCGGAATCCAGGCTAAAAACCGCGGCGACGCGCCAGGGAATAAAGCCGGAGGCGTACGCGAAACAGATAATCGAAGAACATCTTCCCGCGAGTGACGATGGCGGGACCAGCCAAGCCACGCTTGAACTGCTCGCCCGATGGGACGCGGAAGACGCTACGACTGACGCGGAGGAGATCGCATCACGCCGCAAAGAAGTGGACGATTTCAAAAACGCCATGAACGAGAACCGCCTGCAAGCCGAGGGGCCAGGCTCAAGAAAGATCTATCCGTGAGCCTGATTATCGCGCTAGACGCTGGACCGTTAGGACTCCTCACTCACCGCAAAGATAACAAAGAGGCGGAAGCGTGCCGCAAATAGATGCAGGCTCGCCGCAGTTATATTTTCCGTCCTCGGCCATTTTTCACTAAACTGTTGGTATGCCAAGCACCATCGAGCAGAAGATCGAAAAGCTCCGTCACGAACTGGAGCGGCACAACTATCTCTATTACCAGGGCAAGACCGAGATCAGCGATCGTGAATTCGACGCGATGATGCGCCAGCTGATCGAATTGGAGAAAGCGCATCCGGAACTGCTCACGCCGGATTCGCCGTCCCAGCGCGTGGGCGGGCAGCCGATCGACGGGTTCAAGACCGTTGAGCATGCGGTGCCCATGATGAGCATCGACAATACCTACGACGAAGCGGAGGTACGGGCGTTCGACGCGCGGATTCGCAAGGGGCTGGGGGATGAGGAAATTGCCTACGTGGTTGAGCCGAAGGTGGATGGGGTTGCGGCATCGGTGCGGTTCGAGAAGGGTGCGATGGTGCTGGCGGCCACGCGCGGCGACGGGCGGCGGGGGGATGACATCACCGTCAATGCCAGGACCATCCAATCGATTCCGCTGCGCCTGCACGGTGACGACGTGCCGAGAGTTTTGGAGGTGCGCGGGGAAATTTATATGTCCAGCGCGGTGTTTCAGCAGATCAACAAACAGCGCGAGGAAGCGGGGGAGGAGATTTTCAAAAATCCGCGTAACCTGGCGGTGGGGGCGCTGAAGCAACTCGATCCGAAAATCACCGCCTCGCGCAGGCTGCGTTTCGTGGCCCACGGATTGGGCGAGGTCGATCCGCCGCCGACGCAGAGTTATTGGGAATGTCTGAAACTATTCAGGAAATGGCATTTGCCGGTCAGCGAGCAAACGACGTTCGCCAGGTCGATCGACGAGGTGATCGGGGCGATCGAAAAGTTCGCGGAGGTCCGCGGCAAGCTGGCGTATCAGACGGACGGCGTGGTGATCAAGCTGGATTCGTTCGAGCAGCGCGATCGGCTGGGCGCCACCAGCAAGGCCCCGCGCTGGGTGATCGCGTTCAAATACGCCGCCGAGCAGATGCAGACGGTGTTGCGCGAGGTGGATTGGCAGGTGGGCAAGGGGGGCACGCTGACGCCGGTGGCCCGGCTCGAGCCGGTCTTCCTCGCCGGCACCACGGTCCAAAACGCCAGCCTGCATAACATCGAGCAGATCCGAAAACTCGACCTGCATCTTGGCGACACGGTGGTGGTCGAAAAGGCGGGGGAAGTGATTCCATACGTTCGGCAGGCCGTGCCCGAAAAGCGGCCCGAAGGCGCCAAGCCCATCGAGCCGCCGACGAAATGCCCGTCTTGCGGGTCGAAAGTGGAGAAGGAATCCGATGGCCCGTTCATCCGGTGCGACAATCCGGAATGTCCGGCGCAATTCCGCGAGCGGCTGCGATGGTTCTGCGGCCGGGGGCAGATGGACATCGAGAACGTCGGCGAAGCGCTGGTGGATCAGCTCATCGACGCCGGATTGGTCAGGACCTTCGCCGATCTGTATCGGATCAAAAAGGAGCAACTGTTGGAGCTGGAGCGCATGGGGGAAAAGAGCGCGCAGAACGTGGTGGATGCGATTGCCCAAAGCAAATCGCGGCCGCTGGATCGGCTGCTGGCGGGGTTGGGGATTCGGCACGTGGGGAGCCGGGTAGCGTTCGTGCTGGCGCAGGAGTTCGGCGATTTGGAGTCACTGCGTCAGGCAAGCGTCGAGCGATTGGCGTCGATTTACGAGATCGGCGACGTGATCGCGCAATCGGTGTACGATTTTTTCCACGGCGAGGCGGGCCGGCACACCATTTCGGAGCTGAAACACGTCGGAGTCGATCCGAAGGTGGAAAAAACGTCGCGCGGATCATCGGCGCTCACCGGCAAAACGGTCGTGGTGACGGGGGCGATGAAAAAGTTCAAGCGGGAGGAGATCGAGCGGCTGATTACCGACCTGGGCGGACGCGCCGCCGGCAGCATCAGCAAGAAGACCAGTTTTGTCGTGGCCGGCGAGGATGCCGGAAGCAAGCTGGCCAAGGCGAAGGAACTCGGAATCGAAATTTTGACGGAGGAGGAGTTTTTGAAGCGGGTTGGAAGGGATTGAGCGCAAAAAAAGCCCACGGCATGGTGCCGTGGGCATCCGGAGGGGAGAAAGATTACTCAGCCGATGCCAGCGGTTGATAGTCGAACTTTTGGCCGCCGATGGAGGCTTCGGTCATCAACCCGCCTTTGACGTCGGTGAAGACGACGATGTCGTTTTCCCACTTCGAGTCCGCGGCGGCGCCGGCCTTGGCGGCCACGACGGAGGCGTCTGCCGTCAAGGTGAATTGCCCGGTTTGGAACCGTTGCAGCGCATCTTGCGTCTTGAAGACGATCAGCTCGCTGTAGGTCTGTCCGCCGATGGAGGCGCCGACGTTGCCCTGCGTCAAATCGGCGTATCCGATGCGCTTATCCTGCCGATAGACCTCGCCCTGGCCGTATCCGCCGCCGATTCCGACCGCGCCCTTTCCGACCGATGGAAAGATCGCATAGCCGTAGGAGTTGCCCAGCAGGCTCGCCAGGGAGGGATCCTGCGTTTTGAAATCAGCTAAGGCAGCGTTTGCATCGGTGTGCAACATGGACCTGTCCGATGTGGTAACCGGGGCCGTCGAACAACCGCCAAAAAGCAAAGACGCCGCACCGAGCGCGGCGAGCCAGAAGGTGGAGATACGCATGATATATATCCTCCAGTTAATGGATTTTCGCGACTGTTCGGTCGGGCAAGCGCCCGGCGCACTCAACCGGGGGGTAGCAAACGGTGTGCGAGCGCGGCGGGACGGGTCGCGGCGCCCCAGCGTTCGGGGCTGGTTGGATCGAGCTGGCCGGTGATTCTGAGCAAATCGAGGTAAAAAATCGTCCGGCTGATATTTTCGCTGGCGTAGCTCAATTGGGCCGTCAACAGGGTGTCCTGGGCCGTCAAAACGTCCAGGGGAATGGCCAACTGGTTCTTCAACAATTGTTCAGACTGTTCCAGGGCATCGGAAGCGGCCTGGACTTCCTGGTCGAGGCTGGCCAGTTCGTTCTGCGCGGTCATCAGGCTGTCGAAGGCAACCTGGACGTCGCGGTCAATCTGGCGGCGCAATTCGGATTGATACAGGGCTGCCTGGCGAAGTTTCGACCATGCGTCGCGGACGTCCGCTTCGATGATGCCGGCGGAAAAGATCGGGAGATTTCCGATCAGGATCGCGTCCCATTTACTGGCCTCGGAGAAATATTCGCGATAGAGGAACCCGGCGACGTTGAGCGAGACGGAGGGGTAATACTGTGCGATGGCGGCATCGACCGAATACTTGGCGGCGCGGACGGCGGCTTCGGCGCCGAGAAGGTCCTGGCGATGGGCGGCGGCGTAGGCGCGGAATTCGTCCATCGAAGGCAGGTTTCGCGGGAGGACCACTTCGTCAATCAGCGGGCCGTCGATTTCAGGGACGCTGACGAGAAACGCCAGCATGTGGCGGCCGTCGCGCACGTCGTTTCTCGCCCGGGTGAGAGAGGCTTCGGTGGAGGCAAGCAGGGCTCGCGTTTGCGAAACTTCCAGGGCCAGGGCCAGGTGGTTCTGGAATCGGCCCTGGACGTCGACCAGGCGGGCTTGCTGAAGTTTCAGCGAATTCTCCAGGACGGAAACCTGTTTCTCGGAAAGCAGGACCTGGTAATACGTTTGGGCGACATTGAGCAGGACGGTGGCGCGGGTGTCGAGCAGGAGCTGGCGCTGCTGGACGATGGTTTGCTCGGCGCTTTGGAGATTGGGATAGGAGACCAAGCTGAAATTCATTGCCCCGGTGACGGGGGCCTCGAATCGCTGCCAGGTGTCGCCGCGGATGACGAAGCCGCCGCCGCTGGCCGCCACCTGGGGCGTGACGGTTGCGCCGGCGCTGGTGGTGCCGTTCAGGGCGGGCTGTTCGACGGTGAAATCCGGCTGGAACGAAACGGTGGGCAGGAATGCGGCGACGGCGCGGTTCTTGGCGATCAGGGCCTGAAGATAATTCTCGCCCTGGAGTCCGATTTGCTCGTTGTCTTCGTTGGCCAACGCCAGGGCCCGCGCCAGCGAGAGCGGCTGACCGGGCTGATAGGACTTGGCGCGGGGCAGGCCGGCGTCCACCACGTTGCGGTAGGTCTGCACTTCCTTGTGCTGATCGACGCACGCGGTCAGTGTCGCCAGCAGCACGGCCGCCGAGGCAATGAGGCAGCTCAACCGCCTCCTCGACGTTGGCGCGTTTCTTGCCCTCGCCCGGTACTCCAGGGCGCGTGTCGCTTGCGGCAAAGAATTTCCCCCTCCCCATGTACTCAGGGGGAGGGTTGGGGTGGGGGTCGCACATCGACTGGCCAACGGAACCCCCACCCTGGCCCTCCCCCTGAGTACAAGGGGAGGGGAAGAAGATGGCTTGCGGAATGTGTCACGCACCCGGTACTCCGGGAGAGGGTCAGGGTGAGGGGCTTCTGGGAGAATGCGGCTGCCCTGGTCAATGAGGCGATGGTGATTCACTTTCCACTGCCTCCCGGAGGCGCCGCCGGCGGAGGATCGACCTGCGCCACCTTGCTCGGCGCGCCAGAGGGCGGCGCTCCGTCGGCAGAGGCCACCTGCACCTGCACGCCTTCGGCCAAGCGTTCACCGGGGTTGGAGACGACTTGCTCATTCCCGTTCAGCCCCGTGGTGACTTCGATTTCCGTTCCCAGGTCGCGGCCGACGGTGATGTTTCGGAAATGGATGATGCCGTGCTCGACAATGACCACCTGCGTTCCCTGGGCACTGAACATCAGCGCGCTGGTGGGCACGGTCAGGACGGGCTTTTGGCGATGGATGTTGAAGGTGACCTGCCCGTACATCCCGGCCCACAGCCGCCCGTCGGCGTTGTCGAAATCCAACTCGGTGCGGAGGGTGCGCGTCCTGGGATCGAGGGCGCCGGCGGTGCGCGCCACGATTCCCATGAATTTTTGGCCGGGATAGTTCGCCGGCGCCTGGAACGCGACCGGCTGGTTGATCGAGACGAGCGTGACGTAGGACTGGGGAAGATCGGCCCAGATTCGCAGCTTGTCGGTCTCGGCGATGCGAAACAGTTCATGGCCAGGCGCGGTGTCGGTCGGCGAGATCAGCGCGCCGATATCGTAATTGCGGGTGGTGATGGTGCCGGCGAAGGGCGCGACGATTTTCTCGAAGCCCTGCTCGGCTTCCAGGCGTTGGACCGTTGCCCGCGCGGATTTGATGGCGGCGGCGGCGGCGTCCTTGGCGGCGGCGGCCTGAGCGGCGGCGGATTGACGCGTGTCCAGGTCCTGCTGCGTCACCCCGCCCGTTGGAATCAAGCCCTTGTAACGCAGATAAGTCGCCTGGGCCAAATCGTAATTGGTTTGCGCGCTGACGGCATTGGCGTTGGCCTGCTCGACGGCGGCGCGGGCCTCGTTGAGCTGGGCGTCGAGGTCCGGGGCGGCGATTTCGGCCAGCAATTGCCCGGCTTCCACGTGCGCGCCGATGTCAACCAGCCAGCGTTTGAGATACCCGTTGACCCGGGCGTACAGGGCGGTTTCCTGCATGGGGGCGGCATTGCCGGGCAGAGTCAGGTCCTGCACCGCGCCGGTGGGCTTGGGGGGCGCGACATCCACGACAGGCGGCTGGTCGGCGAGTTGTTGTGCCTGGGCATCCAAGGCTTCGTCATGCTGGCGCACCTGCTCATAGCGATAGACAAATACGGCGCCGAAGATCACCGCCACGACTAGCGCGACCAGGGCCAGCTTGCCTAATCCGATCTTCGGAAGGTCCTTGGGAATTGTTTCGTTTGATTCCATTACCTCAGCTCCTCGGGAACATGGACGTTGGGAGCCTTCTGACGCAGCTTGCTGTAAACGATCGGCACGAAAAAGAGCGTGGCGAACGTCGCCATTACCAATCCACCGATGACGGCGCGGCCGAGCGGCGCATTCTGCTCGCCGCCTTCACCCAGGCCCAGGGACATCGGCAGCATGCCGATGATCATCGCCAGCGCGGTCATGATGACGGGTCTGAGGCGTGTGAGTCCGGCGGCGAGGGCGGCGTCGTGGGCGTTCATGCCCTGCTGGCGTTGATCGTTGGCGAAGGTGATGACCAGAATGCTATTGGCCGTCGCCACGCCGATGCTCATGATCGCCCCCATGAGCGCCGGGACGCTGATGGTGGTGCCGGTGACGAACAGCATCCACAGGATGCCCGATAGCGCGCCGGGAAGAGCCATCAGAATAATCAGCGGATCGAGCCACGATTGGAAGTTGATGACCATGAGCAGATAGACAAGCACGACCGAGAAGATCAGCCCGTAGGACAAGGCGGCGAAGGAAGAGTTCATGCTTTGCACCTGGCCGCGGACGGTGATCGTGCTGCCGCGCGGGAGGCGTTGCTGGGTGTCGGCGATGATGCGGTCGACGCCGGCGGCGACGGAGTGCAGATCGGTCCCGCGCACGCCGGACATCACGTCAAAGCTGGGAAGTATCCCGTAGTGCGTGATGTTGGTCGCGGAATAACCGCGGTGCAGTTCCGCGAGGTTTCCGAGCAATTGCGCCGCGCGCGGATCGCCGGCCAAAGCCATTGGAACGACGGGCGAATTCTCCAAGTCGTTGATCGAATCCACACGATACTGGGGCGTCTGGACCAGAACCGCGTATTGCCGGCCGTTCTTCGGGTCGAGCCAGAAATTCGGCGACAACTGCGCCGTGCCGCTGAGAGAAACCAGCATGTCGTTGGCGATCTGGCCTTCGGTCACGCCGACCTGGCTGGCCATGGTCCGATCGACGTTCACGCGCAGGTCCGGAGTATCCGGAACTTGCAGGATGTGCACGTCGGCGGCGCCGGGAATCTCTGCGATTTGTCGCTCGATATTTCTTGCGATCTGGTAGTTGGCGGCGGCATTGGCGGGCGGGCCGTTGATCTGAACGTCGATCGGCGCCGCGATGCCGAAATTCAGCACCTGGGTGACGATGTCGGCCGGCTGGAAAAAGAAAGTCTCGTCCGGGAAATCCTTGCGCAGGTCCCGGTTGAGCCGCTCGATGTATTGGTCCGTGGGATGCCGAACGGGCTTGAGCGACACCAATATCTCTCCATCGCTGGGGGACATCAGCGAGCCGTCGCTGAGCGCCAGATTGATGCTGCTGTTGGGAATGCCCATGTTGTCCAGGATGGTGTCGATTTCCGCGGCCGGGATGTCGCGGCGGATGACCCGCTCGACCTGGCCAAATGTGCGCTCGGTCTCTTCGATTCTCGTTCCCGGCGGGGTTCGCACGTGAAGGCGGATCTGGCCGGCGTCAACGATGGGGAAAAAGTCCCTGCCGATCAACGGGAACAACGCCACGGAAACCAGCACCAGCAGCGCGAATCCCGCCAGCACCAACGCCCGATGTTTCAGCGAAGCGGCCAGCATCCCGCCGTACATCCGGCGAAGCTTCTCGAACAGACCATTGAACAGGTCGTGGAATCGCCACATGACGTTCTTATGGCTGATCGGGTGGTGCGCGTGTGGATCGTCTGGATCGAGATGGCCGCCGTACATCTCCATCTCCGCCGGCAACAGATAGTTGATCAGGGTGGGAACGAGCGTTCGGCTCAGGACATAGCTGGTCAACATGGCAAAAACCACGGCCATGGCCAGCGGCGTGAAGAGGTATTTGGCGGCGCCGGTGATGAATGCGACGGGCACGAACACAATGCAGATGCACAACGTCGAGACGAACGCGGGAACGGCGATCTGCTGCGAGCCGTCGAGGATGGCGTTGAGCAGCGGTTTGCCCTGGCCGATGTTGCGGTGAATGTTCTCGATGGCGACGGTGGCGTCATCGACCAGGATTCCCACCGCCAGCGCCATGCCGCCCAGCGTCATGACGTTGAGCGACTGGCCGAGGAAATACAGCACGATGATCGAGACCAGGATCGAAAGGGGGATGGAGATCACCACGATCAGGGTGCTGCGCCAGCTTCCGAGGAAGAGGAGGATCATGAGTCCGGTGAGTCCGGCGGCGATTGCCGCCTCCTTCACCACCCCGTTGACCGAGGCGCGGACGAAGATCGACTGGTCGAACAAGGGAGTGATCTTCAGCGATGGCGGAACCCTCGCCGCCACCAGGGGCAAAGCGGCCTTGATCCGGCGGACAATGTCCAGCGTGGACGAACCGCCGTTCTTGAGGATCACCATCAGCCCGCCGCGCTTTCCATCGGCGTGGACGATGCTGTTCTGCACCGAAAACCCGTCACGCACGTGCGCCACGTCCTTGATGTACACGGTGGTTCCATTGACGGTTTTGATCGGCAGATCGTTCAGAGTATCCACCACGGCCGGGCTGCTGTTGAGGTGGACGGCGTATTCCTGCGTGCCGATCTTGGTGGTGCCGGCCGGCAACACCAGGTTCTGTGCGCTGATCGCGTTGGAGACGTCCGAAGGGGAAACGCCCCAGGCGTACAGGCGCTCCGGATCCAGGTCCACCATGATCTGCCGCTGCTTGCCGCCGTAGGGATACGGAATTTGCGCTCCCTGAACGGTGATCAGGCCCGTGCGGATGAATTGCACGCCGTAGTCGAACAACTGCTGCTCGCTCAGCTTGTCGCTGCCCAGCCCAAGCTGGAGGATCGGGACGTTCGAGGCGTTGTATTGAATGATGAGCGGCGGCTGCGATCCCGGCGGCATCGAGCGCAGAGCCGTTTGGGCAATCGCCGTCACCTGCGCCGTGGCGGCTTCGATCTTGGCGTTGGGATAAAAATAGATCTTGACGATCCCTATGCCGTTGAGCGATTGGCTTTCGATGTGTTCGATGTCGTTGACGGTGACGGTGAGCGCGCCCTCGAAGTTGGTGACGATTCTTCCTTCCATGTCCTCGGGCGTCATGCCGCTGTAGTTGAACGCCACCGCGATCACGGGAATGTTTATTTCCGGGAAGATATCGGTCGGCATCCACAGGATCGCCGCCAAGCCGAGGATGATGATCAGCATCGACGCGACGATGAACGTATACGGCCGACGCAATGCAAGTCGAACGATCCACATAAAGCTGCCCGATCAGGAGTTGTTGCCGGCTGAATTGCCGTTGGCCCGCCGCCCCAGTTCGGCATCGCTGCCGAACACTTCACCCAGCCATCCCATGACTTCGATGACGGTCTGTCTTTGTGTCGTTGAAAGCCCGGCAAGGCGCTGGGCAAGCTGACGCTGCGTGGCCTGGCGCGATTCCAGGAACGCGCTGCGGCCCAGCGGAGTTAGCTCCAGGGAAACCTGCCGGCGATCATGACGGCATTCCGTCCGCGCAACCAGATTCTTGGCGACCAGGCCATCGATCATCCGCGAAGCGGCCGGAAGCGAGGAGCCGACATAATCCGCCAACGTCGAAAGCGATGCCTCCGGCGAAAAAGTCAAAAGCGCAAGCGCCCTGAACTGCGGCACGGAAAGCTCCGGTAACCGATGATCTCGCATCATCTTACGGATGGCACGAACGACGGGCGGGGCCACGTTTAGCACCGCACCCGCGCAATCAGCGCTAGCGGCCTCTACCGCGTCCGCCGTGGCCCCTTCATTAATTTGCTTGGGCAATAATTGCATTGGCTAAGTATATTCAGTATCGACTTGGTGGTCAATCCGCTCCAGTGGGCTTCAGGCGCCCCCAAACCCGTGAATTCCGCGAGACCGAAACCGCTTAAATGTGTAGGTTTATCTATCTTCTCCACCGGGCGATGATTGAAGCGAACTCATTCATAAGTTTCGACAGGATTTGAAACAAAATCGAGATTGTAACGTATATTAAAGTGTAAAGATCCTCCTTCCCTGGGTGGCGTGGAAAGCCGAGAGGTCCACGCCACCTTTTTTGCGCGCGCAGCGCCCTTCATACCTCTCTTCCCCCTCCCCATGTACTCAGGGGGAGGGCAGGGGTGGGGGTTCTTGCTTGGATTCAGGAGGATTTCGGCAGAGCAGAATGGAATGCCAGTTCAAGGGCCGTGCCGTCATCGCAGATGATGGCCATGCCCGTCGGGGAATTTCTGGTAACTCGGTAATTACCCGCAGCGACGCGTTTCACCTGTCCCCGGTTTCTCGAAACCGGGCCTTCGTATTCCAAATATTCGCGCCGGTGTTTCGGCAGGGGGGTGAATTGGTCGCCCGTCTGGGGTGGCCAATGCGGCAGCCGCCAGGTGGACAATTCGGAGCAGGCCGACAATTCCAGCATCAGATCGAAATGCGGCTGCTCAATTCCGGTGTGATGTAGAACGACGTAACGAAGTGATGACATGCCTACTCAATTAAGACCGGTGGCGGGACGTAACTGCTGCGCACGGCGCCGCTCGGTGACGTGCTGCTCTTCAGATCGCACGGATGGGCGTCGTCGCCCAGGCCCCAGTCGCGGGCATAATCATCGGCCAGTTGCCGCATCTCCGTGGCCGACAGAGGTGGCTTGTCGACCGATTCAGCCGCCTCGCGAATTTCTTCTTCGTTGAGGAACGTTCCGGTGATGCTTGTCAGGGCCGGGTCCATCAGCAGCCACTTGCACGCGAGCTGATGAACGTTCATTCCATGATCCAAGGCGTAATGGCGAACGAGTTCCAGCTTCTTCAGGCCGTAAACCTTCCAGGCCTGGTCGCGGAATTTGCGGTGATCGCTTTGGGAAATCTGGCTGTCCACGCGGAGGTTGTCCTTGAGGATGCCGCTGTTGTCGTGGACGCGGGCCAGCACGCCGGCGCCCGTCACGCGGGCGGTTTCGCAAAACTCCCGGCCGGGATTCTGCTCGAACAGATTGTAAACCGTCTGCACCGCCTTGGCGTTGTGATCGGTCATGGCCTTGATCCCTTCCTCGCGCCACCCGATGGCCGGGCCAAGCGACACGCCCCAGACCTTGATCTTTCCTTCGCTCCTGATCTTCTCCAACTCGGCGAACAGATCGTCGCGGAATTGCGGCAACTTGAGGTTGTGCGCCATGTACAGGTCGATCACGTCCGTGCCCAGCCGATGCAGGGATTTCTCCAGGGCGACGCGGAGGAATTTCGGGGAGAAATCCTGTTTGCGTTCGCGATGGCTGCCGGGCTGGCCCGGATCGGAATAAAAGTCGTACCCGAATTTCCCGCCGATCTCGATCCTGTCGCGCGGCACGGTTTTGAGGAACTGGCCCAGAAGAGATTCGGCCCGGCCGTTGCCGTAGGCGTCGCCGGAGTCGAAGAACGTGATGCCTCGATCGAACGCGAACGTCATGAGACGAAAGGCGTGATCGTCCGTGTAATGCCCCCACCAATCCACGCCGAACGGCCAGCAGCCCAGGCTGATCGCGGAGACTTCAAGGTCCGTGTCGCCGAATTTGCGTCGTTGCATCAGTATTTCTCCGAGTCAACCTGCGGCAACGATTCGCCGAACTCCAGTCGTTCGGCCAAAACTCTAAGCGACAACGCCTGTGCCTTGCGAACCGCTTTTTCCCGAGACGCGCCATACGCCATCACGCCCGGGAGCTCCGGTACTTCGGCGATCCAGCGGCCATCCACTTCCTGTTCGACTTCAACTGCATACATGATATTAACACTGTACCGGCAACAGGCTTCGACTGGTATCCAAAAACTCCAGTCTCTAGGATGGGGTCTGCGAGAATTCCCGGGAGAGTATGAATTGAACCGCCAAGACGCCAAGACGCCAAGACGAAATTACGCCGCTCACACTTGCATTTCACACCTTGGCGTCTTGGCGCCTTGGCGGTTCAATCGTATTTCTTCCGCGAAGAGTTGGCAGACCCTTAAGACGTTTGCGTCAAAAGTCGTTTGAAATGCTTTCCCGCCCATCAATCCCCGGCCTGTTCATCACCGGCACCGACACCGGCGTCGGCAAGACGCTGGTGGCGGGGGCGATCGCGGATTGGTTCAGGCGGCGGGGGATGCGGGTGGCGGTGTGCAAGCCGGTGGCCACAGGCTGCCCGCGCCGACGCGAGGGATTGGTCAGCGAGGATGCGG
This sequence comes from Tepidisphaeraceae bacterium, assembly GCA_050014015.1. GTDB lineage: Bacteria > Planctomycetota > Phycisphaerae > Tepidisphaerales > Tepidisphaeraceae > PALSA-1353. Next base: position 778 of record JBEKEC010000044.1, on the reverse strand, counting down.
AATTCCTCGCCCATCACGCGGACGCCAAGTTCCCGCTGAACACGATTTGCCCGCAGAGATTTGCCGAGGCGCTGGCGCCCGCCGTCGCCGCCGAACGCGCCAAGCAGAACGTCGAATGGGCGGCAATCGACGCGGCGATTCAAACCATGGCCGGATCGAGCGATTGTTTGATCGTCGAAGGCGTCGGCGGGGTCATGGTTCCGATGGATCGCCGGCATACGGTTTTGGACATGATCGGCTGGCTGGGATTGCCGGCCGTCATCGTTGCCCGCGCGGGGCTGGGAACGATCAACCATACGCTGCTCACGCTGCAAGCGCTGCGAAACGCGAACGTGTCCGTGGCCGGGGTGGTGATCAACCAATATCCCGCCGAAACGCCGACGGTCGTCGAGGAGACCAATCCCCGAGCGATCGAAAAATGGGGCGACGTGCCGCTGCTGTGTCTTGTCCCCCGATTCACCGGGCGGGCGATCCCCGAGCTTCCACGGGACGTGGTGGCCGCGGTGGAGCCGGTGGATTGGCTTGGCAAGGCCCGGCACGGGGATTGACGAGATGGGATTCCCCTCCTTCGTTGATATCCTGCAATTTCTTGTTTTTACGACAAGATTTGCGCTACAGATGTAGTTTCGCGGACGTATTCTTCGCGCAACTTCGCGTCCTTCGCGTCTTGTATGTTCAAGAATACCAAGAGACGTTCTACTATGCCTCGTCGTGTTCGCGTGACGACGAGCGCAGCGAGGAGTCATGCGAACACGACGATCGGCCCAAAACCGATCGC
>JBEKEC010000043.1:0-47159 GCA_050014015.1 Tepidisphaeraceae bacterium | reverse complement strand
GTGTTGCCGGTGTAGGAGACGCCGGATGGGCCGGTATAGGACCAGGAATAGGTGAGTCCCGAGCCGGAGCCGTTTTCGGTTCCGAGCGCGCTCAAGGCGGTGGAGGTTCCGGTGACCGGATTGGGATTGGCCGCGGCGGCCTGGGCGACGGTGGGGCGGGTGGGGGTTAAGTCGATGACTGTCATCGAGTACGAGGGGAACGAAAAATTGAAGTTCGAGCCCGTGACGCTTAGGGTCTGTATGGAACTGGCCAATGAGGGGGTCGTCCCCCCTTCTTGCTGGTTGTCCTGAGCGGAGCCGTATTGCCAGACCTGCGCCTGGGTGCTGGGAGTGAATCCGCTGAGATCGAAAGTTTCGCTCAGCAACTGCGGAGTGCCGGTGGTGTTGTTATTGAGGCCGGCTTCGGTCTTGTTGATCACGAGCAGATCGAGATGGCCGTTGGGTTCAAGGACCGCGTAAGTGTCGATGGTGGATTCGTTGTCCTCGCTGGAGGCGACCACTACGCCGCCGGGCTGGATGATCTTGGAGGCCAATTGAATGGCGAAATAATCGGGGGAGGGTTCGTTCGTGCTTGCAGGGGAGCCGTTGCCAATAATGCCGTAGTCACCGTACAGGCGCCAACCATACAAGCTCGAAGAAACGAGTCCACCGCCGGGACCGTTGTGGAGGTCCCAGATCCAGAAGCCCTGATAGCCCGCGAAACCGTTGGAGCCGGCGGTTTCCAGAGTGCTGCCGAGCGCATCGGCGATGAAAAGCCCATTGACCAGGCTGACCGATTGCTGGCCGGGGCTGGAGGAAACGGAATTGACTTCGTCGGCGATGAGCTGAACATTTCCGAGGTATTGAACGCCCGCTGATCCGCCGGCAACTTCGGCATTGTGGATCAGAGTATCATAGTCCGAAGAGCGCTGAGCCCAGTCGTAGGGGTTGTCCGAACTGGTGTTGCTGGTCGTCGTGTTGGAAACACCGAGTAGTGACGCGTCATTTTCACTGCCCGGGCCAAGCGAAGTGTAATAGTGATCGGCAATGTAGCCCAGGGTGAACCCCTGGCTGACGGATTGCGTGAGGATATTGCCGATCCAATCGTAGAAATCGCCCGAGTTGTTGGGGGTAGTCGCGACATCCTGACTGTCGATGCCGATGGATATCGGAGTAGCACCCGACTCGCTGCCATCGCTGAGAATGCTGTTGATCTCCGTTTGGAATTGCTTGGCGAAGGAAATAATTGTCGTCGGATCGTGAGCCTTTCGCGTGGCGCTGCCCGGCATCGGCAACGTGTCGCCGGTTTTTCCATGATTGTCTGTTTCCCAGCTCCCGTAAATCTCGTTGCCGATCTCAAAATACGGGACGTTAAACGATGCGGGATGGTTGGCGCCCAAAGTGTTGCTGGCGACGGTCGTGCCCGCGCGCAGGCTGGCCCAATAGCCGACCGTCTTCCAGTCCACCGAGACCCATTTGTTGCTACTGCTGCTCCATTGCTCACCGCTGCCAATTGCATAAGTATCCGTGGGCGAGCCGTTGAGATACGCCCAGAGCGCCACCCCTTCCTGAGGGCTTCCCGATCCGTAATCAATCGTAACGACGCCCGCGGCATTCAAATTGGCGAGATAGTCGGCCATCTCGCCGATGGACTCGCTGTTGGACGTGGAATTAAAGTGCCAGGTATCCGCAGTAGACCCGCCGCCGATACGGACGGCATCAATGCCGGCGGCCTGAGACATTGAAAGTGTTGTCGACGAGTTCAGGAGTCCGTCCCAGGGCGCGGTATTCACGCCCAACATATCGGAGGGGACGGTACGGACGGTGGAATTGGCGTTTATAGTCGCCGTCGACAAAAGCGTTCGGACTTCCAGGAATTCAATTAAGCAGATCGAATGATGTAGGTCCGCTCGGCGGCAAGCCCTTCTGGACGATTTCCGCAACATATTCTCCTCGTCCGCGATTTGTCGGGTGTGGCCGGACGACGATGCTTTGAACCGTCGGGCTTAATACTCGACGCCGAAAGTGCTGCTATTGAACCGCATCCATCCGCCTCTTCGCTCGCCGCTAAGTTCAGTGTCTCCGCGGCAGCGCCTCAGGTACTGCGAAAACCAAGTCCCGCTACGCCGCCAACCAAACCCAATCCCCCATCGTGCCGCTGAAACAATTGAACCAACGTGTTTTATACCCCCAAATGACCAAAATACAACGAAATTCATCGTATTCATATATATTACGCGAGGTTCAAGCCTCGATTGGCGCGGGATTCAGGGCAAGGCGCCGATTACGCCCGGCAGCGATCATAAACAGAGGCGCATTTCAACGGCTTTTTGGCAATTTGGTTGATCTGAACCGTTCATCGCAATAGGCCCCGCGCCCCTGGGAGCAAATTGCGGCAACGGTATCCCCTGCAACGTCAGCGCGGGATGGAAACAACGGCGGTGGAGACACGCTGACAACCACCCTTCCAACAGTTCAAATCCAAAGGACTCGTCCTTTATGCAATCTTGTAACCAATTGATTATAAACAGTTTATGTCGTACTTGAATGGCGCCGCCGGTTCAGCCCGACTTTCCTTTAAGATTGTTGTTCCAGTTTTTTGCAGGCTGGCGGCAATGGAGTAGAATCATGGTAGAATAACATTGACTGTTGGGCTCGTTCATATATATTAGATTGGGTCAAGATGAACAAGTTGCGGTTCCAAGTCAGTCAGAAGCGCATTGCGGAGCAAGCGGGCGTGTCGCAATCCACGGTGTCACTTGTCTTATCCGGGCGTAGAGGAAACTCCGATCAGACGAGTCAGCGTGTTTTGCAGGCGGCCGAGCGGCTGAAGTATCGGCCGAATCTTCTGGTCCAAGGCATTCAGACGGGAAAGACAAGAATGATCGGCGTCATGATGCCCCCGTTCGATTACTACTGGTCTGAAGTCCTATACGGGATTCATGACACGTTGACAAACGCCGATCACGTGCCCATCACGTTATGGACGGTTCACACGGGCCCGTCACCGCGGCGGCGAAACGGCCCGGACGACAGCGGCAACGAGTTGGACCAGATTCACCGCCTGGTAGATCGCCGCGTGGATGGCGTGATCCTCTGGCCCTCATTCGCTCAATTGTTTGTCGAACACATCCACGAGTTTTCATCCCGGAATCTTCCGGTGGTGACGATCGATCATCAGCTTCCGCCGGAATTCAATTCGGATTATGTCGGAAGCGACGAGGCGATGGGCGGCCGGATGGTGGCTGAGCATCTTTATGCTTTGGGTCATCGGCGAATTGGTCATCTGGGTGGTCCATCGGTGGCTACGTGGGCGTTGGCGCGGCGGGAGGCTTTCGAATCGGCGCTTTCGCGCATGTCCGGAGCGAGCGTCGTGACGCGTGAAGCGGCGGCTGGTGCAGTAGACCTTGGGATTATCCCCGCGCGGGAGCTGTTGTCGCTGCAGGACCGCCCGACCGCGATTTTCGCCGCCAGCGATCTTTATGCCAAGACTGTTTACAGGGCTGCACAGGAATTCAATTTGAGGATTCCGGACGATCTGTCCGTAGTCGGCTTCTCCGACGACGACTTTGCCTGCGAAATGTCTCCGCCTCTAACGACGGTGCGCCAGCCGGCCTATGAAATCGGCCAACGCGCCGCGCAAGTGGTATTGGGCAGGTCGCTTGGTCAAATTCGCGATCGTGGCCGGCATGAAGAACTTCCGGTGAAGTTGATCGCGCGTGAGTCGAGCCAGGAGTATCGCGAAATGGCAACGCGCAATTGACCCTTTTGAAGGAGGTGGCGGAGACACACAACATCGGCTCGCGTAAGTGTGATGACCTCATATGCATGAATCAGGCGCGTTTGTTTGAGATGACGACACCTGGGCGCACTTCTGAGGATGGGCGTTCCCTCTTCTGCCCGGATGCCGCTAGTTTCCAAGTATCGAAACGTAACGTACGTTTCGGAGGAGAGCAATTATGTTACGACACAAGTTACGTCGGCTCGGCATATTGGCTGTGCCGGCGGCGGCAGTCAGTTTGATGGCTACGTCGGCTGCGAAAGCTCAGCCGTATGTAAATTATTTTCCCTTCGACACCTCGAGTTCGGTGACAAATTTGCAGGCCGAACAGTATGAAAATCCGTCTGGTGGCGTTCTCAACACGCGATTGGAGGGCGGCTACACGGGCATTTCGGCGTACTCGGATGGTTGGACCAACGCCGCGAATTACGACGGCGACGTCGGCGGTGGATCGGTCAAGCAGTCCGTCACGTTCAACGGCGTTTTGGGCTCACCCGGCAAAGCCGCCTTTGATCTTGACATGTACTGGACCGCGGAAACGGTCTACAACATTTCGTTCTACCTTCAGGTGGCTCCGGGTTCCGCCGACAGCGGAGCCAACGGCGCATCGTATGCCGCCGGGAGCAGCGGGTATTTCGGAGTGGCGACCCGCGACCAGAACTATGATTGGACCACCGTCCCCGATACCTACGTCACTGACGTCACCACCTCGCAGAACTTCGGTGATCAGGGTGGTGGCTTCAACTTCGGAGACCCGGGTTACAGCGGTAACTCTGACGCGGGCGATTGGCTTTACATTAACATGCCATTTCCTAACGGCGTTTCGGTCGCCGGCCTGACGTTCCAGGACTACGTTAACAACGATGCCAACACGAGGGTTGCCGGAAACGTTACCTGGTACATCGATGACCTGACGCTTTCTGTGCCGGAACCGGCTTCCCTGGGTCTGCTTGGCCTGACAGTTCCGGCGCTGCTGATGCGTCGTCGCAAGATCGCCTAAGCAGTTTGCACGGAGCCTCGTAACTTTGAAGTCAGATGGTGCCACGGCGAACCACTCGTCGTGGCATCTTTTTCCCCGTGTACCTGGAGCTGATCAGAGGCCCCTGGGCCAGGGTGTTTCGGCGCCTGCGGAAAATCGAGGGACCCATCTGGTACGAGCGGTCCTGCGGATACGGCTTCGCGCATCGCGCCATTTCAATTTGCGCGGCTGATCCAGGCGGCCATGTCGCTGGCGATCGGCGGAGTGTCCACGGTCAGCGGCTCGTCACCGCTGGCCGTCAGGCTTGTCTGGCTGATGATGTTCCCGGAACGCGTATCCATCCAGGCGACGTTGTACAATCCAGCCGGCAATCCCGGGACACGAATTTGTCCCGCCACCGACTGGCCCGCGGCCGGAGCGCGATTGTAAACCCACAGCACGACCAGGTTCTTCCCCCTTTTGGCTAGAACGGCCAAACCCGGAGCACAGGGCGTCAGAACGAATTTATTAATGTGAGCCCAATCCGCTCCGGTGTTCTCCAGGCGAATCGTATGCTCGCCCTGAGAAATCGGTAATTCCAGCGTCGCGTGGGGATGCGGATTCGGCCCCGGCCCCGGGCGTCCGCCGGGCTGTAGCCGTAAAGAATACGGCCCGAAATTCATCGCCGCCGCCGGCTGGCCATCCAGTTTTATTTCCAGCCGCGCGCCATCCGGCGTGGTCTGGTCCACCTCAACGGCGAAACTTCCCGGCGTCAGATAATTCACGTGCAACAAAACATACGGGCACATCGCTTTGTTCTTGGCGCTGCCTTGCAGATATGCCGACATCCCGCCGAGGCCCAGGACCGTGCCGCTCGGCTTGATCGTGAACTCCGTCAATTTCGCCGGCGCCCAACTGGTCCCTGGCCCGAATTGCAGCGGCCCCCGGCTGGCGGTTTCCGCAACCACTTCGATCGGTTTCATGTCTCTTTGCCTGAGCAGACCCGATTGTGCAATGAACTTCTGCGCCGCCGTGTAGTGGAACAGCAGGTTGTTCGCCTCGACCACGTCCCAAGACCAATACTGCGCGGCCGCGCTCGATCCGCTCATGATGCTGCCCCAGAGCACCCGATGCAACACGTCCCCGCTTTTGGGATCGGGGTCTTCCAGCAAGCCCAATTCGCCGTAGAAATAGGCCCGGTCCAACCGATCGGCGTCCAACACCGCGATCCCCGAAAGAACGTCAGGGGGATAAACATGTGCTTCGTAATAGTCCACGGCGCCCCAGAGCTTGGGCTCGGCCACCTTTGAACTCGTCACTATCAGATGATGATACGGGTCCTGTTCGCGGATAAATTTGGCCATGGCCGCATGCCACGCGGCAATGTCGTCAACCTTGCCGTTGGTGTACGCATCGGTGAATTCCACCTCGTTGAACAGCTCCCATGCCATGATGGCCGGCGAATAACCCCAGCGCGCGACGATGTAACGGAACTTGGCTCTGGTCAGAGCGATGGCCTTCGGGTCCGTAAAAAACTGCTCGGGCTTTTCAAGCCAGCCGCCGTTGGCTTTGTTCCAGGGATTGAGCGGCCAGTTCGGGTCCGCCTTGGTGCTGTATTGACCATGATGTTGAAGCACGAGATGAAAATGGATATCGGCCGCATCGGCCGCGGCGACGATCTGGTCCCACAGCTTGGCCGTCGGCAGGCTGAGGTTACCCAACTGAATCGGCGCAGCGCTTTCCGCCGGCCATGCGAGATCCTTCCCGTCCCAGTGGCACATCCAGATGCGCGTCCAATTGATCCCCGCCTTCCCCATGCGCGCGATCGAATCAACCAGCGGCGGCGCGCCTTCGGTGCGCCAACCCAGGTTGTATCCCACCGGATAGTATGGCGAGCCGTCGTCCAGAATAAATCGCTTGTTGTCGCTCGGATCCAAACGAACAAAACCCGGCCGTGACGGCCCATCCGCCGAAAATTCCCTGGGCTGAAGATTCAGCGGTTCAGCATCCCGGCCGTCAAGCGTCACCGCGCCGATGCGGTACTTCCCCGTCATGCCCGGCGTGTGCCGCACGCGCCAAGTCTGCCCGCCGTCGAAAAACGCGGGAACCGTCACCTCGCTTCCATCCGGCTGAATGATTTTCACGATCACGTCGTTCTGGGTGAAATCGAACGGATTGCCGTGAACCTGCGGCAATTCAAAACTCGCCTCGATCATGGGAAACGTCCCCGCTTGCAAAACTGATCCCGCAGCCCCCAACACCCATATCGCCGCAATCAGTCCGGATAACCGCCAAAGGGTTCGATTCATGCGATTAATATACGTGAAGTGCACCTATCGAGGTGAAAACTTCGACGCTGTGCGCCATGATATCCGCGATCTCAAAATGCGGCGAGGCAAATTTGATATCGTCGTGCCGATGCCCCATTCTATACGGATATGCAATACGGACATTTTGACGACGCTGCTCGTGAATACTTCATCGATCGGCCCGACACGCCGCGCCCATGGAGCAATTACCTGGGCGATCGCGGCTACGGCGGGATCATCACCAATAACGCCGGCGGGTATTCGTTCACGCATTCACCGGCGGAGGGACGCATCCTGCGCTTCCGTTACAACTCGGTGCCGCTCGACCAGCCGGGCCGATATTTCTATCTGCGCGACCAGGACAGCGGGGATTACTGGAGCGCCTCGTGGCAGCCGGTCGGCAAGCCGCTGGAGGAGTACCACGGCACCTGCCGATTCGGCACCGGATACGCGGTGATCGACAGCCGCTACCGCGGCATCGCCACGACGGCCACCTATTTCATTCCGCTGGGGCGGCAGTTTGAGTATTGGGTGCTGCGGGTGGCCAACCGCGGCGACCGGCCGCGGTCGCTCAGCGTCTTCTCATTCTGCGAATTCACCAGCGAATGGAACCTGCTCCAGGACCTGTTGAACCTTCAGTACGTGATGTTCATCGCCCAGGCCCGATGGCAGGATGGGATGATCTCCGCGTCGAGCTGCGCCCGCCTGCCGGCCCATCCCGGCAACTTCGCCCACCGCGACCAGTCGCGTTGGTGGTGGATGACGCAATTGGGCGGCAAAACCCGCGGCTATGATCTGGATCGCGAAGCGTTCGTCGGCGTCTACCAGGGCTTTGCCAATCCGGCGGCGGTCCAGCGCGGCGCCTGCGGAAACTCGACCGGCTTCTCGGACAACATTTGTGGCGCCATCCAAAGCGATTTGGTGCTTCAGCCGGGCGAAACCCAGACCATCATCGTGCTGCTGGGCATCGGCAAGGCGGAAACGGAAGGCGCCGCCATCCGCGCTGGATTCGGCTCGCCGCAGCGCGCCGAGGCCGAGCTGGAAAAGCTCAAAAATCACTGGCATGGCAAGCTGGACAGCTTCCAGGTGAAGACTCCCGACGCCGACTTCGATCACATGGTCAACGTCTGGAATCCCTACAACGCCCTGACCGCGCACGAGTGGTCGCGGTCGTTTTCGCTGATCTACACCGGCGAGCATCGCGATGGCTTTGGCTTCCGCGATACCGTGCAAGACCAGTTGGGCGTGCTGTATATGTTGCCCGACGTGGCCCGCCAGCGTCTGCTGCTGATGCTCAGCGGGCAGGACGGCAGCGGGGGGGCGCAGCCGGAGATCCAGCCCTGGCGCCACCAGCCGGGAGCGATGCCGCCCACGCCCGAGGGCAATTACCGATCCGACGATTGCCTCTGGTTTTTCAACGTGATTCCCTCCTACGTCGCTGAGACCGGCGACGTCGGCCTGCTCGACGAGGTCGTGCCTTACGCCGACGCGGGGCAGGCCACGGTGCTGGGTCATCTCCGCCGGGCCATTGAGTTCAACCTGCAGCGAAGCGGCGCCAATCAACTGCCATGCGGGCTAAAGGCCGACTGGAACGATTGCCTGAAACTGGGCTACCGCGGCGAGAGCGTTTTCGTGGCGATGCAGCTTCGCCTGGCGCTGGGAGTTTATGCCGAGTTGGCCGCGCGCCTGGGCCGTCGCGAGGAGTCGGCGTGGGCCTTGTCGCAGCGCGATGCGTTGGACGGCGCGATCCAGCGCGTCTGCTGGGACGGATCATGGTTCATCTGGGCGATTGCCGAGGACGGTACGGTGTTCGGCACGCATCGCCTGCCCGAGGGTCAGGTCTATCTCAACACGCAGTGTTGGGCGATTCTGTCCGGCGTGGCTACCGAGCAGCAGGCGCAAACGGCGCTTCAGACGGTGCACGAGCGGCTGGCGACAAAGTATGGATTGATGATCTGTGATCCGCCGTTTGACAAGACGCCCGTCGCGGTCATGCGCGCCGTGCTGTTCAATCCCAGCAACAAGGAGAACGGCGGCATCTTCAGCCATACGCAGAGCTGGGCGGTGATCGCCCACGCCATGCGCGGGAATGGAAATCGCGCCTACGAGTATTACCGCGCCTACATGCCGGCGGCACAGAACGACATCGCCGAAGTGCGGCAGGTGGAACCGTACGTTCACTGCCAGAGCACGCACGGCGCCCATTCGCCGCATTTCGGCGCATCGCGCCTGCCCTGGCTCAGCGGGACGGCAAGCTGGAGCTGCTACACGGCCGCCCAGTGGATCCTGGGCATCCGTCCCGAAGGCGACGGCCTGCGCATCGATCCCTGCATCCCGGCAAGTTGGCCGGGATTCACCGCGCGGCGCAGATTCCGCGGAAAAATGCTGGACATCCGGGTGGACAACCCGCGCGGCGTGCAGCATGGCGTGGCCGAGCTGCGCCTCAATGGGAAGATCATTCCGGGCAACCTGATTCCCGCCGCCCAGCTTGCCGGCGACAACGCGATCGCCGTTGTCCTTGGCTGAGCCGCGTGCATCCAGCCCTTGAAATCCAGCTTACAATGGCCGGTGAAATGACGCTTCAGCAACAACTCGAGTCCGGCATGTCGCATCATCAGGCGGGTCGATTGGCCGACGCGGAGAGGGTTTACCGGCAGATCCTGGCGCAGCAGCCCGATCATGCGGACGCCTTACATTTGTTGGGGGTGCTGGTGGGTCAGCGAGGACAGTTGGACGCGGCCGTGGAATTGATCCGGCGTGCGATCGCGATCTGTTCAACCGATGCATTTTATTACGGCAACCTCGGCAACACGTTGAAGATCGCGGGGCAACTCGATCAGGCGATTGCTTCGTATCGCCATGCGATTCGGATAAAGCCGGATTACGCTGACGCGCACCACAACCTGGGTGTCGCCCTGCGCCTCAAAGGACAACTTGACGAGGCGATCGCCGCCTCTCGGCAGGCCATCCGGCTCAGGCCTGATTTCGCGGACGCGCACAGCAATCTCGGCAGCACGTTGAGGGACATGGGGCAACATGACCAGGCTATTGCTTCCCACAGGCGGGCGGTTCAGCTTAAGCCTGATGGCGCCAGAGTGCACGGTAATCTGATCTTCACCCTCCAATATCATCCGAGCTACGACGCCGCGATGATCCATGAGGAACTGCGCCGCTGGAACCAACAGCACGCCGAGCCGCTCAGAAAATTCATCCAGCCGCACCACAACAATCGCGATCCCGATCGTTGTTTGCGCATTGGATATGTCTCGGCCGATTTTTTTGATCACGCTTCCGCCTTCTTTCTGGTGCCGCTGTTCCGTCACCATGATCGGCGCCAGGTTGAAGTGTTCTGTTACTGCCACCGGGCTCATTCCGACAAGGTGACGCAACAGATGAAGGATCACGTTCAGCACTGGCGCTCCATCGTCGGGCTGCCCGATGCGAATGCCGCGGCACTGGTCCGCGAGGACCAGATCGACATTCTGGTCGACCTGAAACTCCATACGGCCGCAAACCGTCTCCTGGTCTTCGCCCACAAGCCCGCGCCCGTGCAGGCAACTTGGCTGGGCTACCCGGGCACGACCGGAATGGACACCGTGGACTATCGGCTTACCGATCCATGCCTGGACCCTCCGGGACTCGATGACGCTTATTATTCGGAGCGGTCGATCCATCTGCCGGATACGTTCTGGTGTTACGATCCTCTCACCAGCGAACCGTCGGTAAATGCGCCGCCATGTCTGGAGAAGGGATTCGTCACCTTCGGCTGCCTGAATAACTTTTGCAAAATAAACGACGTGGTACTGACGCTGTGGACTCGGGTTTTCAAGGCCATCTCCAACTCACGTCTGTTGCTGCTGGCGCCCGAGGGAAGTTCACGCCAACGGATACTGCACTGGCTGGGCCGGGAAGGCATCGGCGCCGAGAGGGTGGAGTTTGTGGGAAGACAGACTCGTTCGGAATATCGCGAGACCTATCACCGCATCGACATCGGATTGGATACCGTCCCCTATAACGGCCACACCACGAGCCTGGACTCATTTTGGATGGGCGTTCCCGTGATCACGCTGGCAGGACAGAGGGTTGTCGGACGAGCCGGGCTGTCGCAATTGACCAATCTCGGCCTGCCGGAATTGATTGCCCAAACGCCGCAGCAGTACGTCCAGATCGCCACGGACCTGGCCGGAGATTTGCCGCGGCTGGCGGAGATGCGCCGGACGTTGCGAGCGCGGATGCAGGCGTCGCCGCTGATGGACGCCCCGCGTTTCGCACGCAACGTCGAGGCGGCGTACCGGCAGATGTGGCGCAATTGGTGCGAGGCGGCGGCTATTCCGTTGCCAGAGCCGACGATTTAACGAAAATCCGCTCAATTCCTGATGATTCCTTAGCGTTCAGTTGTGTCGCCGGGGCCCTTCCGTAAAATCCGGTTCCCTTTTCAGGCCAATGTGGCCGACTTTAGTCGGCGGAGTTGGTTTTCATGATTAATCTTCTCCCGAAAGACACGGTCTTCTTCGATCTGTTTGAGCGGCTGGCCATTCATGCCATCTCCAGCGCCGAGCATTTGCGAATATTGGCGAGGAATTTCCCGGATATAGAAAACGAAGTGATGCGCATTCGCCAGGAGGAACATCAGGCTGATGAGCTGATGCACAAGGCGCTGGAGCGGCTGGATCAGACGTTCATCACGCCCTTCGATCGGGAGGACATTCACGAACTGGTGAACGGAATGGACGACATCATCGACACGATCGATGCGCTGGCCAAGCGATTCAAGATTTATCACGTCGATGCGATGCCGTCGTTGTTCAAGCAGCAGACGGACATTTTGGTGCAGGCGACGGTCGCGTTGAGCGACGCGGTCCATCGCCTGCGAAAGAGCCGGAAGCTTTCTGAATTGAAGGAGGTCCTGATCGAAATTCACCGCCTGGAAAGCGTCGGGGATGACGTCAACTATGCCGCCATCAGCCAACTGTTTGAGGGCGACACTCCGCCGTTGGACGTGATGAAATGGACCCGGCTGTTTGATTACATCGAGGAGGCCATCGACGGATGCGAGGACGTGGGAAACACGCTGGAACGAATCGTGTTGAAAAACGGATAGGGCCGACGGCGTGCTTGGCATATCCGGGCGCGATTTGGCTCGGATTCTTTGGAAATCGAATGATACATCCCGCATGGTTGATGACGGCGACGACGGCTACGGGGAACGTTCCGGCCGCCCATCTGGGTCTGATTTTCGCTATCGCTGCCGTGGCCCTGGTTTTCGATTTTCTCAACGGATTTCACGACGCCGCCAATTCGATCGCCACCGTCGTCTCCACGCGGGTCCTCTCGCCTCGGCAGGCCGTGATCTGGGCGGGATTCTTCAACTTCGCCGCCGCGTTCGTCTTCGGAACCGGCGTCGCCAAGACCGTCGGATCGGACCTGGTCGATACGCGATTCGTCGATGTCTTCGTCGTGCTCGGTGGATTGATGGGAGCGATCATCTGGGACGTCATCACCTGGCTCTTGGCTCTGCCGACCAGCTCCTCGCACGCGCTGGTCAGCGGCGTGGCGGGGGCGGCCATCGCCAAGGCGGGGTTCGGCGCGATCATCCTCGGCAAGGGCTGGGGACTTCTCATCCTCTTTCTCTTCGTGTCGCCGATCATCGGTTTTCTGCTGGGAGCGATCAATATGGTGGCGGTGGCGTGGATATTTCGCCGCGCCACGCCCCATCGCGTGGATACCCTCTTCCGCCATCTGCAACTGCTCAGCGCGGGCGTTTACAGCCTGGGCCACGGCGGCAACGATGCGCAGAAGACCATCGGAGTCATCGTCCTGCTGCTCACCGCCGGCGGACACGCGCCTTGGGCCGTTTACGGAAGCGTCTCCCTCCCCTGGGTTCACAATGAATATGGCCTGCCCATCATTCTCGCCTGCAATGCCGCCATCGCGCTGGGAACAATCTTCGGCGGATGGCGAATCGTCAAAACCATGGGATCGGGCATCACCCGCCTGACGCCCGTCGGCGGATTCTGCGCCGAGCTTTCCGCCGCCACCACCATCATCGGCGCCACCTTCTGTCAAATCCCGATTTCAACCACCCATGCCATCACCGGATCGATCCTGGGCGTGGGAACCATGCGCGGCGTCCGATCCGTCCGATGGATCTGGGGCCAGCGAATCGTAACGGCGTGGATTCTCACCATCCCCTGCTCCGCGTTCATGGCGGGCGTGACGTATATCCTTATTCACCTGTTCGTTCAGCCGCTGTTTCGATGAGGGGACGGCAAAGCGACGGCTCCGCCTTTTGGAAGTGGAAAACCCAACTGGGGAACTAGGATTCGAACCTAGACAAGCAGATCCAGAGTCTGCTGTGCTACCGTTACACCATTCCCCAAATATTCTCGGAGAATCCGCGCTCATCCGAGAGCGATAAGACGTTACACGAAATCGCGGTTTGTTGCCAGATGCCGCGGGAGCGTTTGGCGGGGGATCAGCCCCAAAGTTCAGGGCCAGGGTTCCGGGGCCAAATCGAACAATTCCGCGTTGATCGAGTCGCCGCGGATTTCGGCGGCCGCGGCGGCGGCGTCCTGGCGATGGTCCGTCAATGTGAACAGCGTGCTGCCGCTGCCGGTCATGCGGACGATTCTGCCGATCTTTCGCTCGATTTGCCGTCTTAGTTCGCCCAATTCCGGCTGAAGCGAAAAGGCGGGGGCTTCCAGATCGTTGATCAACACTTTCAGCAATTCCCCGGCGGGCAATTTTGACCAGGCGGTCCAATCGGGTTGATGGGTGATTGCCTGGCTCGATCCCAATTTCATTTCGTCGAATCGGCGATAGACGGCGGCGGTGGACATCGAAAGTTTGGGAAAGAACAACACCGCGAATTTCGCCGCGGGTTTGCCGATGGGCATCACCCGTTCCCCGCGTCCGGCGCAGACGCTGCTGGGGCCGTGCAAAAAAAACGGGACGTCGCTGCCGAGCCGAGCTGCGATTTCGGCCAGTTGCTCAATCGAGAATTTCAAATTCCAGAGTTGATTGAATCCGATCAGGGCGAACGCCGCGTTGGAGCTTCCTCCGCCCAGGCCGCCGCCCATCGGGACGTTTTTTTGCAGCGTCACGTCGGCTCCGCGTTTGTCATCCAGGGTTTCTCCCGCTCGGACGATCAGATTGGTTTGGTCCTCCGGGACATCCGGCCGATCGCATTTCAAGCGGATTCCAGGCTTGTCCGCCGCGATCATCTCGATCGTGTCATGCAAACCCACGGCGCACATCCAGCTCAGCAGGGGATGAAATCCATCGGCGGAGCGCGGCCCGATGCGCAGATGGAGGTTGATCTTGGCCGGCGAGAGGATTCGCATCGTTCACTTGCGGCGAAACAGGCCTTCTTCGCAACTCAGCACGAACCGTTCGGCGCAGGCCTTGAGGTCTTCCCATTTCTGGCGGATGCGGTCGGCCTCCTCGGTGTTCACCCGCTGGTCGTCCTCGAGTGATTTGGTGACGGCTTCCAGGAGCTCGCTGAAATCGCGGACCATCTCGCGGGTTTCGTCGAAGATGGTCTCGTCAGGACTCTTGCGCAGGTCGGGGACGGGATTGGCGGCGAAAAATCCGCCCGCTTCGTTGCAGAGCCAGCGGATGAGGCGGATGTCTTTCGTCAGGAGATAGAGTTCGCGGATGCGATCCAGCGGATTCTTGGCCCCGGAGGCATCGGGGTCATCGTGCTCGGCGGGTGGCTCGCACCATTTGTACACCAGGGCGGAGGAGACCTTCAGCCCGGCGGCCACGGCTTTTACGCCCAACTCTTCCACGGCGTTGCGGATGATCTCATAGGATTTCATGGCCGCAAATTGTAGCCGACGCGGGCGGTTCGTATATTGGGCGGGAGGTGATTTTTTGTTAATGGAGGTTCGGTGATGCCGCGATATTGGTGGAGTATTCCTTTTGTTTTGCTGGCGTGGCTGCCGATCGCGCTGGCGGATGCGCCGGCCACCCAGCCATCCGGTGGGGGGGCCGCGGGGCCGACCGATGTGTTGAGGGTCTTCTTACAGGATATTCAGCACGGCAATTCGGCGGACATTGTCAGGGTCTGCTCGGCTCGGGGCGAGGATGCCAAGGGGGTGGTCCGGGATTTTCAGGCGGTGGCGTCGGCCACGGAGTATCTGCGGACGGCCGTAACCCTTAAGTTCGGCCCGGATGCCTGGGCTTCTGTTTTGCCGTCGCTTCCAAAGCCGGCCGATTTGGATGACGTTACGGAAACCATCACGGGCGACCAAGCCCAACTGACCGGTGCCAACATCTCGAAGGTGCGGATGATCCGCGTGCAGGGATCCTGGAAGCTCGATGTTGACGGGCTGCTCCAGAGCGACGAGGCGCCCGCGAACGTTCATTGGTTCTCGGCCCTGGCCCAGGCGATGCGCCGAACCGCCGACGACATTACGGCGGGGCGGTTGACAACGCCGGCGGCCGCCGCTGAGGCGATGGCCGCGCGAGAGCAAGCCATACCCGACGTTCCCACCACTCAGCCGGCAACCCGGCCCTGACATGGCCCAGACCAAGCAACAAATCCAATCGCTGCTCGCCGGCGCCGGCGCCAAGCCGCGGCGGCGGTTCGGTCAGAATTTCATGATCGACGGCAACCTGGTGCGCATCGTCGCCGATGCCGGGCAGATTGCCCCCGACGATCTGGTCGTCGAGGTGGGGCCGGGGACGGGAACGCTCACCGAGGAGCTTCTGGCAAGAGGGGCCAACGTCCTGGCGGTGGAAATCGACCGCGCGCTGGCGGAGGTCTTGCGTAAACGCTTCGCGCAGGCGGGCAATTTCACGTTGATCGAAGGCGACGCCCTGATGGGCAAACATGCGCTGGATGCTCGGATCGTTGCGGCGATTGGGCGGGAGAAATCGGCGGGGCGGCCGGTTCGGTTGGTGGCGAACCTTCCCTACAACGCCGCTTCCCCGCTGATCGTCGAGGCGTTGATCGCGGGCGTGGATTTGCTGGCATTTACGGTGCAGAAGGAGGTTGCGGATCGGCTGCGCGCCGGCCGAGATTCCAAGGAATATGGAACGCTGTCGATCGTGGCGCAGCTTCTTTCGCGGGTGGAGGTGGTTCGCACGTTGCCGCCGCAGGCGTTTTGGCCGATGCCGAAAATCGAATCCGCGCTGGTGCGAATGACCCGCCAGGACCGCCTGGGAGCCCATGCCGCCGCATTTGGGACGTTCATTCACCGCATCTTTTCCGCTCGCAGAAAGACCCTGCGAAATGGGCTGACGATGGCGGGAGTAGATGCCGATAAACTGCTCGCCGCCGCGGGCATCAGTGGGCTGGCGCGGCCGGAACAAATTGCGCCGGGGGATTTTCTTCGGCTGTTTGAGGCGATTGGCCGCGAAGCAGAAACTCGAAATTCGAAATTCGAATGACGAATCAAATTCAAAACTCGAAATTCGAAACAAAGACGAAGACCGTTTCGTCATTCGAATTTTGAATTTGATTCGAATTTCGAATTTCGCGATTTCGAATTTCCACGAATGATCAATTCGTGGCCGATGCTTGTCTCGCCAGCATGCTGGGCGGAACGATGCCGGCCATGATGGAGTTGTTCACCTTCGATTCGTCGATCTGCTGGGCGTCCGTGGGTTCGATGACGCGCAGGCTCAGTTGCGGGTCGGTTGTGGGCTCACCGTTGATGCCGATGAATTGGCCCATGAGGGCGGTGATTTTGGCGTCGCTGGTGCGGACGTAGATTTCGGTGCGTCCGGTGGCCGGGTCAACCAGGCGATAGAGCGTTCCGCCGCCGACCTGTAGGCTGGAGGGCTGCAAGGTTCCGACCGCGACGAAGACCTGGATTTGCGACTGTTTGAGGCGCTCGGCCAACTCCTGCTGCTCGGCCTGCAAGGCGAGTTGACGTGCGGCGGCGATCTTTTCCAGCCGCTGGACCTCGATCAGTTTCGCCTTGTTGTCGAGACGGGCCTGGAGCGTGGCGATGCGGATTCTCACAACGCTCTTCAACTCATCGGATAACTGGTCGCTCTTGGCGATGGACTGATAGCTGGCGATCAGTTCGTCAATGGGCTGGGAGTCGAGGGGCTGCTTGCTGACGTCGGAGAACTTCGACTCGAATTGAGCGAAAAGTTCTTCGGGGCTGGGCGGCGGAGGCGCCGCCGCCACTGCCGGTTGTGTTGACGGCGCCGCGGCTACGGGGGATGGGTTGGTCGTTGGGGCGGCCGCCACGGGCGCCGACGGGGCGGTGGTGGGGGTGCTGGTGAGAATGGCGTTGGCGGCGTCGATTTGCGGATTGGAGATCGGCGCGCCCGGCGCCGGCGGATTCTGTGCCGTTGGCGCCGCCGGTTGTGGGTTTGCCGTGTCCGGATTGGCCGCCAGCGCCGGATGCGCAACCGTCACGAAATCCTTCTTGACGTACAGATAGGCCCCGGCCGGTGGTTTGATCTTCAGGAATTCTTCTTCCTTACCGATGATCTCGACCTGAGCGCCGGCGTCCAGATGGGTTTGCACCGTGGTCTTCATGGCGTTGGTGAGGCTGCCGGCGCGAACGTTGACGTTGTTGCGATTGATCTTGCCGACGGCGCTGTCGCCGGGGTGATCCACGAAAGCGGCGTTGACGTAGGAAAAGCTTCCGTCCGGCGGAAGGATTTTGAGCCAGTCGAACTTGATTCCCACGACGGTGACCGCGGCGCCCTTGGACAATTCCTGGGTGGGGTAATACCCCTCGCCGGGACCGCTGCGGACGTAAACCGAATCGACGTTGATGACCCCGTCGATCTGGTAGCGTGAATTGGCGACATTCGGCTGCGGTATGGCATCCTGAGCCAGGGCATTTAGACCAGGAACAACCGACAGTGCGACGGCAATAAGGATAAATCGGAAGGACATTGCAGCACCTCCATGTGCGAGTGGGCAATCCATTACCCGGCTCAGCTTTTAAGCCGGATTTTGCGTTTCTGGGTGAATAGGATACCGCTTGCGGTTGAAATGTAAAGGGGGAGGCGCGCACAATATTGCGCCTACGCGCAATAACGGCGCAGGGGTGCCGGCGCGGGTTCGGTAACACCTATATGATGAAGGAGCTCATTTGGACGATTGATGCATTCGATTTCTTAACAATTCGCCGACAGACGTGGCGAACTTCTGGATTCGTTCCGCCGGGACGTTTTGTTGCAGGACCGCCAGTGCATCCTTTGGAAAATGGAACAGCAGCGTCTTTTCATAATCCACCCTGACGCACACATCCCCTCCCCAACTGCCGAAATCCGCCCCGGATACTTGGCGAATGGAAGACCAGGGAATCAGGATTGGTGATTCCGAAGCGAAGCTGGCCGTGACCAGGAGGCCTTCTTGAGCGAATGCGATCTGAAAGAATTTACCGCCGCTGCCTCGACCGCTACGAAGTCGGCCGCAACTTCCCTTTACCCTGTATTCCGCGCCGAGTGCACGGATCTTCATCGGTGGAAATCGTTGCGCCAGTGCGTCCCAGCCGCTGATCTTTCTAAAAAACCACCTCATGCGCAGCAACACAACCGCAGCGATGGCGAAGGGCAATGCGATTAAAACGTCTCTTCCAAAGCCGCTGGTTTCAGCAAGTGCACTGAACACGGGATTTCCCATTTGAATCTTGGCCGACAAATCGCGTCGGCGATTTTGTCATGATACCAAGGTCTGGAACCGGGACAACCCGCCGCCGTTGCGAGGGTCTGCCCCAACTTCCGGGGGTAAAGACGATTGAACCGCCATGACAGCAAGGTGAAACCAGCGTCAGGGCGTCATGGCGGTTCAATTTCTGCTCTCCCGATTCGCCCACAGGGCGAAAGTCTCTATTGGAATAGCAGTGGGAGGCCGATGGCAGTGGATGGTCGCCATTGTCCCGCGATGCCACATGAACCGTTGGCCAAGTCCGGGTTCTTGCAGGCGCAGATATTCGCCTTGATGCCAAACTCGGCAGCGATGGATTGGACGCGATCGTAAATCCTGCGCCGACGTGCCGCGGACATTGCATGGACGGAACTATTGCCAGCATGAATGTCCATGCGATCGGTTGCCGACAAGGCGGCCATGAGTTGAGTGAATTGGGAACGCGCAAGATTCTTCCGCAGCGAAGCCGTTATTGCGGGGCGCAAGAAGAGCGTGCTGGCCGCGATGGATTTGACGCCGCGCGAAGCGATTGCCGCGATCAGTTCCCGCAGGCTCGATTCATCGTCTGTGAATCCCGGAATAATCGGATCGACGCGCACCTCGGTATTGACACCAAACCGGATAAGATCGCCAATCTGCTTGAGGCGCCGGTTGACGCTCGCCGCGGCGGGTTCAAACAGCCGCCGCACCGCATCATCCAAGCTGATGAGACCAATTTCAGCCCAGACCAACGATGCATGTTCGGCCAGCAACCGCATGTGTTTCTTGGGGATCACGCCCTTGGTGAGAAACGTGACGGGGATGCCGCGCTCCAAGAGCAGATACAGCACCTGATAGGCCATTTCCAGGACCTGCGGAACCGGCTGAAACAGGTCGCTTGACGGGCTGAAATAAACTGCCGTCAGCGCAGTCCGCTTCCGTCCCAGTTCGCTCCGCAAGCCCTCTACCGTGTTTGCATACAAGGCAACACGCGACTCGCCCGGATGGTTCCGATACCCCCGAATGTAACAATAGACGCAGTCATGCACACAGCCGGCCGTGAGGTTGATCGTTGCGACTTCCCGCAAGCACGCCAGACTGGAGGGCGTGAGCACTGGCGACTTTCGATCCACGGTTTGCACTTCGATCACGGCACGGCTCCGGTGAAGTTTCCACGCATCTGGCACCCCTAACATAATACGAACCATGCCATCATGCTGCAAGTGTGAAATGCGCCGAGATGATGCCCTCTGCCCGATGCCGGGCCAACATGACAGTCCGCGTCATCTCAAGACAACGACGCGAGCATCACTGCCATTTCTAAGCAGCCGGCCACGAAAAGTTCGATAGCCGTCTTGTTGTCCCGGAGATAATGGCACACCCTGTTGCAATGACGGATTCATCGTGCTTCGGAGGCGGGGCGAGTTGCGCGGAAAACGCGGTCCCGCACCGCATCCCAACTTGAGTCGTCCGGGGGCTGCTGCACCCAGATCGCTTCGGGGTGGCGGTCGTCCGCTTCACGCAACGCCGCGTAGAGCCGCCGGGCGTATTGGTCCGCGGAAGTCGGCATCTCGATGATCGCTTCAGGCTTGCACCATTCTCTCAACCGGCGCGCCAGTTCCGTTCCACGGATTATCAGGAATACCGCATTTCCGCCAAGCGAGCCGGAAAATAAAGCTGAGAAGCGTTTCACGTCGGCATCGGCCAGGCGAAAAGTAGGTGTCGAAGGAGAGTAATGGACTAGCTGTTGGCCGGGACTTCGGGCGGGTTTGCGGTCGTCGCTGGCGGCCATGCGAATCTCGACGCGGCCGATCAGTTCCTCAAGACGTTGTTGGGTGACGGCGCCAGGCCGGAGGATCGCCGGCTGGGGCGACGTCAGGTCAACCACCGTTGATTCGATTCCCACCCGGCATGGGCCGCCATCGAGGATCAGATCCACCTTGTCGCCCAATTCCGTGCGGACGTGATCGGCCGTCGTGGGGCTGATGCGATTGGAACGATTGGCGCTGGGGGCGGCGATGGGGCCGGCAAATTGCCGAAGAAGCTCCAATGCGATCGGATGATCTGGGCAGCGGATGGCCACGGTCGCCAGGCCGGCCGTGGCCTCGGGCACGATTTGCGAGCCTTTGGGCAATACCAGCGTGAGCGGGCCGGGCCAGATCGCCCGCGCCAAACGCTCGGCCGATTCCGGCCAATCCGCCACGTATCGCCGGGCTACCGGAACGTCCGCCACGTGAACGATCAACGGGTTGCCGCTGGGCCGGCCCTTGACCGAAAATATCTTCCCCACGGCCTGGGGATTGGTGGCATCCGCGCCCAGGCCATAGACCGTTTCCGTGGCGAAAGCCACCAGCCCTCCGGATCGGAGAATCTCAACGGCTCTTTGAATCTCGGCACTGCGGTGCATCAGTGGTGATCATAATCATGATCGCCGTGCGAATCATGGTCGCCGTGCCAGCCGGGTCCGGGGTGGTCTCGATCGTCGCCATGGCCGATGCAGCCGGCGAAAAAGAGCGGTGATGCCAAAACGAATGCCGCGATCAAAAGAATCAGGATACGCCTGTAATTGGTCATTAATGCAATATAGATCGCGCCCCCGCGGTTGATAACGGGCAAAATGGCGTGATCGTTCCCGATAAATGAGGCCGTGGACTACATGATGGATCACGTCGCTTCGACAAGCTCCTGATCCTTAAGCCATTGGGTTGCCCCTTGGCCGTCGGTGCAAATCAAAAAAACTTCCTGCACGGTCCCCGTCCCCAGATACAAACACTTGAGCCCGGCCGCCGTCTGATATTGCAGCTTAAGCTTGAACTTCACCGCCCCCTTCCCCCGCCGCACCTTGATCCTTCCCGGCACGATCCGCGAAACGAACGGGCATTCCTTGACGATTCGATCAAGAATCGCATCCAACCCCGCGACGCGCCCATGCTGCCGTTTGATCCGGCCGAATTTCATGATCCGGACATTAGAATGGATTTGGCGGGGATATAAAGGGGAGCCGCCGGGCGGAAACTCGAAATTCGAAATCCGAATGACGAATCAAATTCAAAATTCGAATGGCGAAACGGCCCCTGTTTCGAATTTGGAGTTTCAAATTTGATTCGTCATTCGAATTTCGAATTTCGAATTTCCGCGCAGCGGGCGCTCGCCTCATCTCCACGCCAACACGCCAAACACGCCCTCGTGATGTCTGATGCGTTGCGGCAGTGCGAGCAGGCGATCGCGGTAGATGCTCAGGAGCACACCGAGCGCGAAGATCACGCCGCCGCCGATGGCCAGATATATGCCGACGGCCAATTGCGCCCTCATGCCGGCAAAGACCAGCAGCATGGCCAGATGAATGACCAGCAGGCAGCCCCCGACGAGGGTGGTGGCCCGCAGGCGGCACATGAAGCCGGTGACGAACATCAAGATGCTGACCGTCGCCAGCCCCAGTTCATCCATCAGGGAAATCTCGTACCCGAAACGATTGACGATGGCCGCGACCGCCAAAGGCACGCCCGCCAGCAGGCTGCCGAACAACAGGCAGAAGCTGGCCGCATCGCTTTGGCAGTCTTGCTCGCGGTACCAGAGGCCGTAGCCGATCGCCAGCATGATCACGCCGACCGCCACGCAGAACAACTCGATATTTTGCCAGGGGCTGAGGTGAATCTGCTTTTGCAGGATGATGAACGACAAAGCGGCTTCGGCGACGGTGACGGTGATGTACCAGCGGCGGAAACCCGGATGGCGGACCAGGCCCGCGGCAACAAATCCGAGGACGCTGAAGACCGCCAACAGAACGGCCAACGACCAATCGGTGTGGTCGGTGGCGAGGCGGCTGAGCGCCATCAACGCAGCCGCGACGAAGGAAAGGGACATCAGCGCGTTGGCGCAACGGAATGCGGCGACGACCAGGGCGGGCCGCGCGACGCGCTCCCACGCGGCAAAGCGGTAGGCCGCCAGAAGCGCCGTGCCCAGCACGGCGAACGTCACGCAATAGTATTCCGCGCGCACGCTCCAGAAATTAAGCAGTTGCCAGACCGCGCCGCACGCCATGGCGGTGGCGAGATAAACGTTTCGTCCGCCGCCGTACAAAATCGCCGCGGCGGCATAAAAGACGGCGGCTTCGGCGCAGACCAGCGACAACAGAAGATTGGTCTGCAAGCCGACCACCGGCTCGAGGCGCTGGGCCAAATTCAGGGCCGAGAAAAGCACCGAGAACAGGAGCACTACGGTGGCGGCGTGGGCAACCTCGGCCAGCGGACGTTGGGCGGGACGACCCTGATAGAGCCGCGACGCCAGCAGGTAGAAGATGGGTATCAGCATGAGCAACGGCGATTGAACCGGCCACGCCTTGATCCCGAGCATGGAGAGCAATCCCGCCGCTCCGACCAGCGTCGCGGCCGCCGTTGCGAAGAGGTAGGCCGCGGCCAGCCGGGGCATGGATCGCTCGTGGAGGTACGCGGAGATGCGGCAGCAAACCGCGGTCAGCACCATCGCCGCGACGTACGCCCACGTCAGCGAATACGGCCAGAGGTTGTGAACATCCAATCGCGTTGCCCGGACGTGCAGAATAACGCCCAGCAACACCGGCACGCTGGAAAGCAACAGCCCCAGCGTCGGCAGCGGACGGGCCAGTTTCGACGAGCTTTCCGATGCCGGTTTCCGGAAGACCATCGCCTGCACGACGTTCACGGCCAGCGATGTCAGCGCCAATATCCCGATCAGCCCCGACGGATGATTCGTCAATTTCGCCAGATCGATGACCAGCAGTTCCGCCCAGAGGAGCATGAAAGCGGCGAAATAGACGTAAACGCCGACGCGTCGAACCACCAGATCGGAATAGAGGTATGCGTACGCTCCGGCGAGGACCAAGGCCACGGCCAGTAGGCGCTGCGTGGGATCGGTCACGATCAGCGGCCGTTGATCCAGCCAGGACATGGCCATCGGAATCCAGCCGACCAGTTGCGCTCCCAAGAGCAGGAGTAGGCCCGCGCCCAGGAGAGCTTGCGCCGACCAGAAGCAAGCCATGCCGAATCGCTTTCGCGAGAACGGACCGTCCCCTTCGGCGAAGGCTCGCTCGGCGTGCAGAGAGATCAGGCCCAAGGCGACCAGCAGCGTGGACGGCGCGGCCACCTGAATCAGCTTGTGCAGATCGGCCAGGATCATGCACCCCGTCATCGCCACGCCGGCCATCAGCACGTACACGAATACCGGGTCTTCCAGAATGGCCGCCGCCGCCGAATACAACACGCAACAAACCAGGGCGGCGAGCCACAAATGTCCTTCCAACGTGACCAGACCGTGGGCGTGGTAGAACCAAAGATTCAGCGGCATGACCAGACAGGCCAGAAGCGCCAGCGCCCGGCCCGCCAGTTGGTAGCGAGAGAGCCTGACGGTCGCGCATCCGCCGGCCAGCAGGACGAGCGTCCCGGCGCCCAGGCACGTTGCCACCACCAGCGTGTTCTTGAACACCCCCAGGCTCGCCAGCCAGATAACCAAACCCACAACCAGCAGCACCCCGCCGCTGGCCAGCAGCCATTGGATGCTACGTGGATCGAGCAGAATTTCCAGAATGGATCGGCGTGGAACGGGCGTGGGACGATAGGCCGGCGGGAGCGGCGGCGGCGAAACAATCCGGTGAGATTCAACCGCAGCAGGCGCTTGGGGCGCGGGGCCGGATTCGGCGGGCGCCACGCCGGATTTCAGGTCGCGCAAACGTGAAAGTCGTTCGGAAGCCAATTGATCGTCGCTGAGGCGGCCGCGCTCCAACTCCGCGCGCATCGCGTACAGATGTCCGCGAACGTCGGCGGCGCAGGCGTGCGCTTGCGCCAAGGTCAGTTGTATCGCGCTGGCGCGGGTGATCTCGTTGGAAACGAAGGCGAGATATCGCAGCGCATCGGCGCCCGCGCCCAACGGAGCGCCGCAGGTATTGCAATAGGAATAAAAACCGGCCACGGGCCTGCCACAACGCCAGCAAGCGGTTTGGGAAGGGAGCCCCGTATCGCTTGGGAACGGTCGGGCCTCTTGCACCGCGGCCGCAATGGATTGCCGATCGGCGAGCAAAACCTTTTCCATCCGTTCGTGGTTGCTTTCACCGATGATGCCGCGCTGGCGCCATCCGGCGAACGCCTTTTGCGCGAAGGCGACCGCCCGGGCATAATCCTGCCACTGCGGCGTCGCATGACAGTGGGCACATTCCTTATCCCCAGCGCCGACGAATCCCCCGCACAACGGACAAGCCGAAGTTTCTGCCGCGACCGACATAACGCCTCCCGCGCCCTTGGCGCCGTCCAAACACGAAATGCCCGAAACGACCGGCGAAACGTCCGGATAGTATGTTAATAAGTCCTAACCTATCGTCAAGGCTCCATCCTGATGCCATGCCCTACGGAGCATCAAACGTGCGCCAATTTTCCCGCCAGATAGCTCTCGTACGCGCTCATGTCCATGAAGCCGTGGCCGGAAAGATTGAAGAGGATCACCCGTTTTTGTTTTTCGTTTTTCGCCTCGATCGCCTCGTCGATGACGGCTTTGATCGCATGGGCGGATTCCGGGGCGGCGAGAATACCTTCGGTCCGGGCGAATTGAACGGCCGCGTCGAAGACGGGGATTTGCTCGTACGCCCTGGCTTCGATGAGGCCGAGTTTTTTGGCGTGGCTGACGAGGGGCGCCATGCCGTGATATCGCAGTCCGCCGGCATGAATGCCCGGCGGCACAAAATCGTGGCCCAGGGTGTACATCATCATCAGCGGCGTCATTTGCGCGGTGTCGCCGAAATCGTATCGAAATTCGCCTTTGGTCAGCGACGGACATGAGGCCGGCTCGACGGCCATCAAACGATATTTCTTCCCATCGCGCAAATTGCGTTGCAGGAATGGGAAGGCGATGCCCGCGAAATTGCTCCCGCCGCCGGCGCAGCCGATCACCACGTCGGGCTCTTCACCGGCCAACTCCATCTGCCTGATCGATTCCTGCCCGATGACGGTTTGATGCAGACAGACGTGATTGAGCACGCTTCCCAGGGCGTATTTCGTGCCGGGATGGGTGACGGTGTCTTCCAAGGCTTCGCTGATGGCGATGCCGAGGCTGCCGGGGTGATCGGGGTTTTCCTGGAGGACTTTTCGCCCGAATTGCGTGTGATCGCTGGGGCTGGGATGAACCGTGGCGCCCCAGGTTTGCATGAGAATTTTCCGATACGGCTTTTGCTTGAAACTGACGCGCACCATGTACACGACGCACTCGATGCCGAAGAAATTGCACGCCAGCGCCAGGGACGAACCCCACTGCCCGGCCCCGGTCTCCGTGGCGATGCGCTTGATGCCCGCCTGCTTGTTATAATACGCCTGCGCGACGGCGGTGTTGGGTTTGTGACTGCCGGCGGGGGAGACGCCTTCGTATTTGTAATAAATATGCGCCGGCGTCCCTAGCGCCTGTTCCAGGCGAAGAGCCCGCCGCAGGGGCGTCGGCCGCCACAACCCATAGATTTGCCGAACTTCATCGGGGATTTGCACCAACCGATCGGCGCAAACCTCCTGCTCGATGATGTTCATCGGGAAGATGGCGGCCAAATCCTGCGGCCCGGCGGGCTGCCTGGTGCCCGGATGCAGCGGCGGCGCCGGCGGCTGCGGAAAATCCGCCATGACGTTGTACCAATGCGTCGGAATCTCCTGCTGCGATAACGCGAAAAGGCTCGATTGGCTCACGGTTTCAACTCCTCTTTTTCGGCCAAACCTATGGTAATGGCAATTGGCCGCGGATCAAAGGGAAACTCATAATGCCTGGGCGATCGCATGTGGCGATGGCGTTCAAAGGTTCAAGGGTTCAAAAGTTCAAGATGAACGTTTTTTTCCTTGAACTCTTGAACCCTTGAACCTTTGAACTCAAGCCGCACACCCAAATGCGATGGCCCTGCTCATAATGCGTCCGGCGGAGGCTCTCCGCTGGACGCCCGGAGGCATAGGCCGTAATCTTTCGAAAATGTCTAAACGATTCCTCGTCACCGGCGGGGCGGGATTCATCGGGTCGCATCTGGCCGAACTGCTCGTCAGCCGCGGCAATGCCGTCACGATTCTCGACGATTTTTCAACCGGCCGGCTGGAAAATCTCGCGCAGCTTCGTGCCCGCCCGAACGTGCAGATCATCCGCGATTCCGTCGAGAACGAGCGGGCGGTGAACATCGCCATGGCCTCCTGCGACGCCGTCTTTCACCTCGCCGCCGCCGTCGGCGTGCAACTCATCGTCAACGAGCCGGTCCGCACCATCCGCAGCATCATTCATGGCACCGAAGTCGTGCTCGAAGCCGCCCAACGCTTCGGCCGGCCCGTGCTCATCACCAGCTCCTCCGAGGTTTACGGCAAGGGCACGCGAGTCCCCTTCGGCGAGGATGACGACGTGGTCGTCGGCCCCACCCGATCCAGCCGATGGTGTTACTCATATAGCAAAGGAATCGACGAATTCCTCGGCCTGGCCTATCACAAGCAGCACGGCCTGCCCGTCGTGATCGTGCGGCTGTTCAACACCGTCGGCCCGCGCCAGGTCGGGATGTACGGCATGGTCCTGCCCCGATTCGTTTCCGCCGCCTCGAACAACCAGCCGCTTCAGGTTTACGGCGACGGCAAGCAGACCCGCTGCTTCTGCCACGTCAGCGACGTCGTCGATGCCTGCGCCAGCCTGATGGAAAAATCCCAGGCCGTCGGCCAGGTGTTCAATCTCGGCAGCGACGAGGAGGTTTCCATCGCCGATCTCGCCCGCCGCGTGATCGCCGCCTGCAAATCCTCCAGCCGGATCGAATTCATCAGCTACGAACAGGCCTTCGGCCAAGGCTTCGACGACATGCAGCGAAGGGTTCCTCGGCTGGACAAAATCCGCACGGTGATCGATTTTCGGCCACGATTTAATCTCGAGCAGATCATCCAATCGGTGCGGGATTTCCAGGGCGGCGCATCTTCATAAACCCCATAGCGGCGTGCCTATTTCAGTCGGAGGCGCTTTCAGCGCAAATACCGCGCCGGACGTATATAATGTCCTGTTGCCGTTACAAGCAGGAGTCGCAATGATCGCCGTCAAGGAGCCAACGATGGGGCGTTTTTCCGTCGAGGTGGAACTTGCCAATCACGAGGACCTTTTTCGCGCGAAGGCCGGACTGATCGCGCCCGAGCAGGTGCGCCGGGCACGGGTTCGCGGCGTCGTTGACAGCGGCGCCACGCGCCTGGTCATTCCGGCGGTGATTGCGCAGCAACTCGGCTTGGAAACGGCGGGAAGCGCCAAGGTCCGCTACGCGGATGGCCGCACCGCCGAGCGATCCATCGTGAAAGACATTCAGCTCGCCTACGGCGGCCGCGAAAGCGTATTCAGCGCCATCGTGGAACCGGAGCGGGAATCGGTCCTGATCGGCGCGATCGTCTTGGAAGAACTCGATTTTCTCGTGGACTGCACTGGCCAACATCTGATGCCGCGCGATCCGAAGCAGATTGTCTCAGAAGCGGAGTGATCCAAGCCGTCTCGACATCGCCCTCCGAGTGAGAGAACGACGATGCTGAATTAAGTCCGCGACGGATTGCCGCCAACCAAGTACAATGCGTTTTCGTAATCGCCGCCGAAGTTCACTCGCGTTATTTCGCTCAGCCGGTATTCAGTGGGCTTCTCGTCCCAAGTGGCATGAGGATTAATCTGCAGCAGTGACAAGCGCCCGCGTTTGACTCCCAGAACGCGGCCGATCGAGCACACGTTTCGATCTATTTGTTCGCGTTGAATCGTAACCAGCGGAAACGCGCGGCTAGCCGATTGCCCCTCGCCCTTGCCCCTCCCGCGAAATCTGCTATATTTCCGCCCCTTTGCTCCATCGGAGAGGTCTGTAATGGCTTTGAACCTTGAAACCGGCAAATCGGTCCGTGTGACCATCAGCAGGACTATCACCCGTGACGCCGCCAGAAAAACGCTGGAACGCCTCTTCATGCGCGACAAGGCGATCCGCAATCCCATCGACGCGCGCAGCCGGAATTTTAAGGAAATCCCCAAACGCCGCGGCGGCTGCATCTGGACCAAGCGCCCCAACAAGGTTCACCCCGACCTGGACAAAGGCGCATCCGCCACCGTCCACACAACCCCCCAAAGCATCCGCGATCTCAATAGCGTCCAAGCGTTTATTGAAGTTGGTCAATAGTCATTGGTCATTAGTCACTGGTCATTTGTTAGAGAAGCGGCAGGCTTTTCCAATGACAAATGACAAATGACCAATGACCATCGACTAATTCGGCTTTCCGCCGATCATCTCCAGGAGCGCCTTGAGATTGAACGGCTTGGGAAGGAACTGAACCGGCTGGCCGTGGAGAATGCTGGATTCGTATTCGCCGCTGATGGCGATGATCCGTTGCGGGCGATGGCTGGACGGCAACTTGGCGCAGTGCTGCAACAACTCGAATCCGTCCATCACCGGCATCCGCAAATCGGTCAGCAAAACGTCGAATCGCTGCGTCAGCAGATAATTCAACCCCTCTTCGCCGTCCCGCGCGGTGACAACTTCGGCGCCGGCCTGGCGAATCAATTTGCCCATCGCCAGCCGCGTCGGTGTATGGTCCTCAATCACCAGGATACGCTGCCGTTTGCCGGCAGGCAGAGAACTTATGTCTGACATCGCCGTCAACCGTGTAACTCCAGTCTCCCAACTCCCAGCGCGGTTGTTCTTCACCTTAACGTGAACATTTGCGTGTTGTCCAGCATATAAATTCCCGGCAATACCCGACCCCCGAGTATATCACCGGTCAGTCAATAGGCTTGCGCGAATAGCACCCGGCAATCCGTGGTCTCGCCGGTATAAATGCACTTGCCGCTTTGCCCATTTTCACCAGGCAAAATACAGCGAACCGTGGCTTTGGTCTGGTCCTTGATCCTGGCCTCGTTGGCCCGGTCCGGCTTGAACCACGCCCGGACGAACCCGCCCTGCTCGGCAATGATTTTCTTCAGCTCGTCATAATCGCCGGCCTCTCGCGTGTTCTGGTCGCGCAGCGCCCGCGCCTTTTCGAACATGGCCGACTGAATCTGCCCCAGCTTTTCCCGCAGCCACGCCGGCGAAAACTCGCCGAGCGGCACGGTCCACTTTTCCCGATCCAGCCGGCGCTTGACGATCGCCGTCCCCGCCGCCACGTCGCGAGGGCCGATTTCGATCCGCAGCGGCACGCCGCGCTGTTCCCAATGGTATTGCTTGTCCCCGGGCCGGGCGTCGCGCCAGTCCACCACGATCTTCCGACCCGTCGCCTTGTCGAAAAAATAACTGCGGATTCCATCCGAGGACAACCGGCCGGACGCGGCCGAAACCTCCTCGGCGCCCACGAGCGCGGCGAGCACCTTGTCGGCAAATTCGCCCACCGTTTTGCGCTCGTCGTCGGTTTTGAAGATCGGGACGATGGCCACCACCGTCGGCGCCGCCGCCGGCGGGATCACCAAACCCTCGTCATCGCTGTGCGCCATGACCATCGCGCCGATCAGCCGCGTGCTCGCGCCCCAACTGGTCGTGTACGCGAACTGCGTCTTCTGGTCGCGGCCAAGGAATTTGATGTCGAACGCCTTGGCGAAATTCTGGGCCATGAAATGGCTGGTCCCGCATTGCAGCGCCTTGCCATCCTGCATCAGGGCTTCGATGGCGTACGTCGCATCGGCGCCGGGAAATTTCTCCGCCTCCGTCTTCCGGCCCTTCACCACCGGAATGGCCAGGAAGTTCTCGGTGAAATCCGCGTAAACGTCCAGCATCCGCAGCGTTTCCTCGCGTGCTTCGCTTTCAGTTTCGTGGGCCGTATGCCCCTCCTGCCAGAGAAACTCCGCCGTCCGCAAAAACAGCCGCGTCCGCAGCTCCCAACGCATGACGTTGCACCACTGGTTGATCAGCAGCGGCAAATCCCGGTAGCTCTGGACCCATTGCGAATACATGTGCCCGATCATGGTCTCGCTGGTCGGCCGCACCACCAGCGGCTCCTCCAGCTTCCCCCCCGGCTGCAAACCGTTGGGGCCTTTTTCCAATTTCGTATGGGTCACGACGGCACATTCCATGGCAAACCCTTCAACGTGTTCCGCTTCCTTGACCAGAAAACTCTGCGGAATGAGCAGCGGGAAATACGCGTTGACGTGCCCGGTCTCCTTGAACCGCCGATCCAGATCGCGCTGGATCGCCTCCCAGACCGCGTACCCCTCCGGCCGGATCACCATGCACCCTTTCACCGGGCTGTAATCCGCAAGCTGCGCCGCCTTGATCACGTCGAGATACCACTGGGCGTAGTCTTCACCGCGAGGTTTGATGTTTTTGGCCATGAGAGAGGTATGGTACAGCCTGGATAGAAGTTTTCGAGATGCCGGGCGAGTCTTTACCGGATGCGGTCATTTCCGTCGAGGCAGGGCGATCGCTGTGGACATCAAAGATTTGCCAAAGTTGAGATTTGAACAGCAAATTGCGCGTATCCTGTGGTACAGTGATGTGGGCGGTTGACCCCGGTGTATCGCATTTGCGGAGGCGGAAAAAATGTTGAATCAACCAGTTTCGTCCTGTAATTTTCCCTCCAAATCACCCGCGGTCCTAATCTCGATCCTCACCTGGGTTGCGGCCCTGATGGCCGTTCTTCCGGCGCGAGCCCAGCTCAACGGAACCGTCAGCTTTATCCCCGTCACCAGCGCTGATCCGAACACCAACGGCTACGCGCTCGACTCCGTCAATTCGACCGCGTTCGCCGTCGATAATCTCGTTACGATCGGCGGCTATCAGTTCATCGCTTATTACAACACTTCCCAAGACATCGTGATCGGTCGTCGGCCCACCGGCTCAACCACCTGGTCGTTCGACGAGACCTCCTATACGGCAAACGACATCACCGACGCTCACGACATCGTCGCCATCGCGGTTGACGGCAACGGCCAGATGCACATGTCCTGGGGGATGCACAACAACTCCTTGAACTACGTCATTTCCAGCAACTCTGTTTTGGGAAGCAGCTTTGCGCCCGCGTTTGTCACGCAGACTGCCGCGAACAACCCCACGCTCTTTTCGCAATTGGGCTCGATCAATCAGGTGACCTATCCCGCCTTTTACTACGCGCCAAATGGCAACGCGCTCTTCACCTATCGTGACGCCGCGTCGAGCAGCGGCGGGGGGTCGGGAAACGGCAACACGTTCGTTGCCCAGTACAATCCCAGCGGTGTCACTTCCGGCAGCACACCCTATAACGCCTTCTCCACGACAGAAATCTGGGACGGCGGCGACACGAGCGTCAACGCCTATCCCAACAGCATGACCGTTGATCCCGGCGGAAACCTCCTGGCGAGCTGGACCTGGCGTTATACCCCTGATTGGCGGACCAACGAAAACATCTACTATGCCCAATCCCCCAACAATGGAACAACCTGGTATCCGCAGGGAAGCAGCACCGCATTCACGGGGCCGATCGTTTCCAGCAATTTCAACGGCCTGGTCGCAGGCCAGGTGGCGCAACCTATCAAGACACTGCCCCAGGGCAGCGGTTTGATCAATCAGACCAGCATGGCGGTCAACAGCGCCGGCGATCCCGTCATCGCGACATGGTGGTCACCCGGTTGGACTCCCACTAATCCCAACAATCTTGCGCAGGGCACTGGAAATCCCAATCGCCAGTACATGGTGGAGTATTACAACGGCACGACCTGGAAAACGACGCAACTCAGCAACCGCTCCTCGGACACACGATCCAATACGTTTAACGATTCCAGCGGCACCGACGTCAATGACATGGGCCGGCCCGTCGTTCTGGTCGATAAGCAGAATCGCGTCCTTGTCATCACCCGCGATGAGGACAACGGCGTGAACGTCGTCAGCGGTTATTCCCAAAGCAATCCCGGCAACAACCTCGTGGTCTACTACTCCACGAATCTTTTTACCAGCGCCAATCCAACCTGGACCACCATCACCCTGGATTCCGCCAACATGGGCGGCTACGAGCCTTCGGTGGACACCACGCTTTGGCAGTCGCAGAACATTCTCGACCTGTTCTACGAGCCCGATACCTTTTCCGGGCAGACAACCGGAAATGTGCAGGTGTTGCAGTGGAACGAGCAAGCCTACTTCGCATCGATTCCCGAGCCGGCCACTGGAGCATTGGTGATCGCCGGCCTCGGCTTGATGTCGCTGCGAGTTCGCGGCCGCCAACATCAGGCAAGCGGTTCCAAAGCGTAACGCTACGCGATATCTCAATGCGGCATCGGAAACGCCTTGCAGAACTCGGCGACTTCCTGGCGGATTTTCGCCAGCGCAGCGGAATCGGATTTGCTCACAATCGCCCGGTCCAGGAAATCGGCGACCTTGGCGATGTCGTTCTCCTTCAATCCGCGCGTCGTCAGCGCGGGCGTGCCCAGACGCAGGCCGCTGGTCACTTTCGGGGGACGCGGAT
Source organism: Tepidisphaeraceae bacterium (assembly GCA_050014015.1). Lineage (GTDB taxonomy): Bacteria > Planctomycetota > Phycisphaerae > Tepidisphaerales > Tepidisphaeraceae > PALSA-1353. The sequence continues at coordinate 14,140 of JBEKEC010000043.1, read as the reverse complement.
CGTTCGGAACCCCGTTCTTGTTGGCGATGATGCCCGCCGCTTCCAGCGATTTCTCCGCATCGGAGCCGGTCAGGGCCGCGTCGCGGGCTCGCAGGTCGATGAGCATGAGATGGTTGTCCGTCCCGCCGCTCACCAGGCGATAGCCGTGCTTTTGCAGCGCCGCGGCCAGGGCCTTGGCGTTTTTCACGATCTGGCCGCAATACGTTTTGAACTCCGGCCGCAGGGCTTCGCCGAACGCCACCGCCTTGGCGGCGATGATGTGCATGAGCGGCCCGCCCTGGCTGCCGGGGAAGACGCTTCGGTTAATCGCCTTGGCCAAGTCCGGGTCGTTGGTCATGATCAACCCCCCGCGCGGGCCGCGAAGCGTCTTGTGCGTTGTCGTCGTCACGAGATGGGCATGCGGGAATGGCGAGGGATGCACCCCCGTCGCCACCAGCCCGGCGATGTGCGCGATGTCCGCCAGAACCAACGCGCCCACCTCATCGGCGATTTCGCGGAACTTGGCGAAGTCGATGAGGCGGGGATAGGCGCTGTAACCGCAGAGGATCATCTTCGGCTTAAGCTCCTTCGCCTTGGCGCGCACGTTGTCGAAATCAATTTGTTCGGTCTTGGGGTCAAGCTCGTAATGATCCGGCTTGTAAAAGATCGCCGAAGTGTTCAGCTTCATCCCATGGCTGAGATGTCCGCCGCTCGCCAGGTTCAGCGAGATATACCGATCCCCGGGCTGCATGATCGACATGAAAGCGGCGAGGTTGGCGTTGGCGCCGCTGTGGGGCTGGACGTTGGCGAACGCGCACGAGAACAACTGCTTGGCCCGGTCGATCGCCAGGGTCTCGATCTGATCGTAGAACCCGCATCCGCCATAGTATCGCGCCCCGGGATACCCCTCGGCATATTTGTTGGTCAGGACGCTCCCGGCGGCCTCCAGGACCGCGGGCGAAACGTGGTTCTCGCTGGCGATGAGTTCCAGCGTCGATTCCTGCCGGCGTGTTTCCTGCCGGATCAGTTCGGCGATCTGCGGGTCCGTTTGAGCGAGGTTCATTCGATCTGCCTTTCGTGCCAAAGCGGGGGATTCTAGCGAGGTTGCCGACGGTTTTACAGCGAAGCGGGTTTGCCGGCCCTTCCGGGTAAAAAAGGCGATTGAACCGCCAAGACGCCGAGACGCCAAGGGGGAGAACGGGCCGTGTAAAATGATTTCACCTTGGCGTCTTGGCGTCATGGCGGTTCAATTCAGATTCTCGCGGAATTTCGGCAGACACCAGCCGTCGCTTGCTTCGCACAAAAAGCCCAATAGAATTAGCATTCACTTACCCTGCGGGAGGCCTTCATGTTGCGATTCAGAACTCTGGCGGCCCTTGCGTGCGTCGTGCCGGCCCTGCTGTTTGCACTGGGATGCTATGAAACCGAATATCCACTTGGCTCGGCGGACAAGGCGGCCGTGGACCCCGCCTACGTCGGGGATTTCGCGATGGCGGATGAGACGGCATCCGTATCCTTCGACAGCCAAAACGGAATCAGCTCCACGAAGACGACGACCGACGAGAGCCAATCCACTACCATCATCATTCGCAACATCGACAATCACTTGTATTACGTCGAGTGGGGGAAAACCAAGAACGCTAAGCCGGACCGATCACGCATGGTCGGCTACACCTCGGACGTGAACGGCGTCACCTTCGCCAACCTGCGGGAATTGACCGACGACGGCTCGATCGACAAGAAATTCCTGGTGATGCGCATTTCCCTCTCGGCCGATCACGCAAAGCTCTCACTGCGGAATTTGAAGGAAGACTTCTTCAAGGACAAGAACGTCAATTCCTCTGACGCCCTGCAAACGCTGATCGCAGCCAATCTCGAAAACGACCAGATGTATGATGGGGAAGCGGTTGTGGCGACGCGGGTTGTCCCGGCCACGCAAAGCTCCAAATGATCGTTACGCCGCCGCGCGATATATCGCCTTGACGGATGGGCGCGACAGGACGATCAGCGTGAAGACCCCAAGGATGGTGCCAAACGGCACCTGGATGCAACTGATCGCGGCCACGACAATGCTGAAGGTCAGGTGCTGGCGGCGAGCCATGAAGCGGCCGGATATAAACAGGCACGTCGCAATCCCCCACGTGAGGAGCATGACCATAACGCCGATCGCGACAAATATCAGCCCAAATCCGGATATGTCCTGACCCTTGGTGGGAAGCTTTCCAGAAGCGATCAGGGCGCCGAAGACAATATAAAAAATCGCGAAACAACCGAAGAAGGCGAGAAGCCCGCCGGCGATGTAGTGGAAGATCGACAGCAGCCGGAGATGTTCCTCATCCCGGTTATAGGGATATTGCGAGGCATAGCCAAGCGGTTGGGGAGCGGTCATTCGCCGAGCATTATCTCACACCCGATGCTTCAGACGCAACGAATTCTCCACCGCCGGCCGGCCCATGGGGTAATATTGAAAACCCGTTTCGCGCATCAGGTCGCGATGCAGGCAGTTGCGGCCGTCGAAAATGATCGGGCTGTTCATCGTCGCGGCGATTTTGCGGAACGGCAGCGTTCCGTATTGCGCCCAATCGGTCAGCAAGGCCACGGCATCCGCGCCGGCGCTGCAACTCACCGGATCGGGGTACCATTCCACCTCGTCCTTGAAGACCTGTTTCATGTTCTCCATCGCCTTGGGATCGGTCGCTTTTACGTGCGCGCCCTTATCCAGGAGATGGCGGATGACGTCCAACGCCGCCGATTCGCGGATGTCGTCCGTGTCGGCCTTGAACGCCAGGCCCCAGACCGCGATCTTCGCCCCCTTCAGCGGGCGATCCAGCTTCTGCTCGATCTTCTCCACGAATCGCCGTTTCTGGTTCTTGTTGATGGCCTGGATCGCGTTCACGAACAGGTTTTCATAGCCAACGGCGCGTGAAATGTGCTCCAGCGCCGCGATGTCCTTGGGGAAGCAGCTTCCCCCGTACCCGCACCCGGCCCGCAGGAACGCCGGGCCGATTCGATTGTCCGAGCCGACGCCCTTGCGGATGTCCTCGATATCCGCCCCGTAGGCTTCGCACAGAATCGTCATTTCGTTCATGAACGAGATGCGCGCCGCCAGCATGCTGTTCGCCGCATACTTCGTCAGCTCGGCGCTTTCCCATCCCATCGTCAGGAACTTGTCCTCGTCTTCCGGCTTGACCAGCGGGTCATAGAGCCTGCGCATCATGCGAAACGCCTCCGGGCTTTCGCCGCCGACCACGATGCGGTCGGGTTTCATGCAGTCCTGCACCGCCGTGCCTTCCTTCAGGAATTCCGGATTGCTCACCACCTGCACGTGTGCGCGGGTCTGCGTCTTGAGGAAATTGTAGAGCTTGCGATTGGTTCCCGCCGGAACGGTGGACTTCACCACGATCGTCACGAGATAGTCGCTGTTGTTGGCCGCCAGGGCGTCGCACACTTCCTTCCCCGCCGCCTCCAGGTCGCCCATCTCCACGGTGCCGTCCGGCCTGGACGGCGTCCCAACGCATAGAAAAACCACCTCCGCGTCCTTCACTGCCGTCTTGACGTTGTCGGTGAATTGCAGTTGACCCGAGGCATATTGTTCCTGCATCAACTCATGCAGTCCCGGCTCGAAGATCGGGCAGTGCCCGTCGAGCAGGGTCTTCAGCTTCTTGGGATCCTTCTCAACGCCGCGAACGGTATGACCTATGCTCGCAAGGCAAGTGCCCGTCACCAGGCCCACGTATCCACACCCGATTACTGTTACGTCCATGGAATACTACCTCTTACTTTTGTAAAAATAGCCACGGGGGTCGATCACGCATTGCTACGACATGATACGACACGGGTTCCGATCTTAAATCAAATCGGACATAAGGAGGCACGCCTTGTTTGATTTGGCGGCGATTTTTCCGGTCCACAAATGCGATAATACGTTCTGCCGGCAACGGTTATGGGACGGCAAAGATCAGCCCTCGGAGGATCCGGGCGTGGAGTCGTCGGTCGGGCCGGTTTCGCGCGGGGGAGCCTGGTTTTCGCCCGGGCTTGGCGTCTTGGGCACGATCTGCTGCGACGGGCCGCGCAGCTCCACCACCGCGTTTGATGGGTGCTCGCCCGACGCGGACATCACCGCATCGAGAGCACCCAATGCTCTGGGACTCACCACGCGCGGCCTTTCGTGCACCAGCCCCATCTTGTATGCCGCCACGATCAATGAGCCGAAAATCACCAGATAGAACGCAACCGCATATCGAGTTCGCATGTAGGCGATGAGCATTCCCAACAGGCAAAAGGCGATAGCCAATCCGTAAAGGATAATGACGGTTTTGCGGATGGAATATCCCCTGGCGACGAGTTGATGGTGAAAATGGTGGCGGTCCGCGCTGAACAGCGGTCGCCGATTGACCCACCGCCGAGCCAGCGCCAGGGTCGAATCCATAATCGGCAATGCGAACATGACCAGCGCCGCCAGGAGCCATTTCGAATTCTCCGCCCCCAGCAGAATAATCAGCGTCGCGCAGGAATAGCCCAGGAACATGCTGCCGGTGTCCCCCATGAAGATCGAAGCAGGATTGAAGTTGTACGGGACGAACCCGAGAATCGCCCCGAGCAGCGCCAGCGCCAGGACGATCCGGACGGCATCCCAATCCTGATCCTGCGCGTCCACCGCCAGCCGGACGGCCAGAAACAGAAATCCTCCGACGATCACCGCCGTCACGCCGCCGCATAGTCCGTCCAATCCGTCCATCAGATTGGTTGCATTGCAGCAGCCGACGACCAGGAAGATCACAAACGACCAGCTCAGGACTTCCGTCAACGATTGCGGGATATAGAAATGCGGGCCCAGAAGAATTTGCATCCGGGTGCCGAGCGGGGAAAGGAGCGGTCCGAGGCATTGCGACCCCACTCCGCCCTTGAGCAAAATGAGCGCCGCGATCACCTGACCGAGTATTTTGCCCCGCGGTGGAATCCTTTTTACGTCGTCCCAGAGTCCCATCGCCACGATGATCAACGCGCCGAAGACGATATTCAGCTTGACCTGCAAATGCGCCGAACCGATCTCGTCCTGCGGGATATGAATCTGGCTTGTCGCCAGGCCCGCAACCCATCCGATGAAGACCGCTACTCCTCCCAGATAGGCTACCGGCGCCGTGTGCAACTTCCGCAAATGATCCGGCTGGTCAATAATCCCATAATAGTTGGCGACGAGCCGCATGATCGGCGTGAAGAGGAAGCTGACAATGAACGCCGCGTAAAAAACGTAGATGTGCGGGGACAGCACGGTATCCCAGGTCGAAACCGGCATGGTTGTCGTAACTTGCGCAACGCTCAACATTTGACTGTTTCCGGTCCTCCGGTTTGCACGATTACATTATCGTCGCCGCTCTCACCTCAGGCAACATCGACCGCGATGAAATTGCGCGCCGACGCCGGGAAGGGCAAGCCCTCCCTTCAGGAGCGGCAATCTCTTGATGATTGAGCGATTGGATGGCAAAGGGATGGCAATAAATAATGCCGGCCGCGGTTCTCCGCGGCCGGCATCGCCAGAAAGTGGGAAGGGGAGCGTCACGTCAGGCCCGTCAAGCCGCCCCATTGTCGGGCGGTGCTTGCCGTTGCGTGCGCCTGACTCCCATCATGTACGATTCAAAATCCCCGCAGGCAAATCTTCCAAAAAAATTTCAGGCTCGCCCTTCCATGGCCCGATAATCCCCGCATTTGCTCGCCACTTGCACTTGCAACTTGCAACTTGCACTTGCTACTTGCAGCTTCCCCTCACGTCTTCACCTGCGACATCAAGAACACCGACAACGGTCCGAAAATGAAGATCGGCATCCATGCCATCAGCGCCGGCCAGAGATTCACCAGGTCCGGAGTCGGGGGAGTCGCGGCTATTTGGTAGGTCACGAAAACGCTGCCCATGCACAGGCTCGACAACAACAGGCACTTGAACGCCGCGCTTTTCAGCCGCCCAGGCTCCCGCGTCAACACCGTCGAAATCGCCAGCAGCAGCAGAAAAACGTTCAGCAACCATTGCGCCACGCGCAGGTGCTTGGCCCTCAGCAGGTCGATCGTCCCGTAACGATTCAGGCTCAGCAATTGGTTGATCTTCTGCAGCGGAAGAAGCTGGATGTAATCCTTCCCAAGGTTCAAGGCGATCTCGTCGGGGGTCATCGAAGTCGAGTACCACGCCCTCGGCGTCGCCTGGGCCTGGGTCACCTGCTCTTCCGGCGGCGCGATCAGAACCGAATAGCCGTTCGTCAAATCCCATCGCTTCAATGTCGCGTTCCATACGGCTTCATCCGCATAAACGTGCGCCACCGGCCGAAAGCTCGAGTCCCGTTCGATCACGTCCAGATATTCGATTCTCGCCGGCGAAGGCCCCTTGGGCGGAATATATCTCGCCGCGTTGAACAGTCCCCCGTTCGGGTCCTCCATCATGTTCACCGGATACATCCTCAGCGTCGACTCGTGAACGTCGCCGTGCTCTCGCATCAGTTTCGGGATCATTCTCGGAATGATCACTTCCTGATCGATCGGCAAGAGGATCACGTTCAACACCACGCCGGCGACGATCACCGGCATGGCGATGCGGTACATCGGCATCCCCGCCGCCAGCAACGCCGTCATCTCGTTGAACCGGCTCAGGCGCATCATCGTGAACGCCGCCGCCACCACCGCGATCATCCCCGATAATTGCACGAAAAACGAAAACGCCCTGTAAAAATAGAAATTCCCGATGTCATAAATCATCCGCCAGACCGTGTAATTCTCGGAGGTCAACATGTTTTGCTTTTGCGTCAGATTGCCGAAATTAAAAACCATGTCCAGCGCCACGTACATCCCCAGCAGCACCATCAAGCTGATGAGGTAGTTCTTCACGAACGCGCCCAAAACGTAACGATCGATGATCTTCATGTTGAGCAAATATTCATGGTGCGTGACGCTGCGCGACTTCGATCAGGCTCCTGCGAATCTGCCGGCCATCTTTGTATTGGCTGAAATCGTTCAGCGTCGAATAAGCGTAATTCGGGCCCAGGGGATGCCATGAGGGCGCCGCATCGTACCCCTTGCCAAGCCGCCGGACCAATACCACCCGCGGCCAGGTCCGCGGCGAGGATTCATCGTCGAAGAAATCAAACGCCGTCGGACGCGTCGGATCGGCCAGCGGCCGAACCTCGGGCCGCCTGGGAAGATAGAATGACAGTTCAGAGGCGTATTCGTAATCCGCCGCGCAGACCGTTGAATCAAACCGCAGCGGCTCGACTTCCCTTTCCGCCAGATCGCGCCAGCCGAACAGATGGTCCCATTGCGGGCTTCCCAGATTCGCGGATAACTTCCATACAAGCTGCGGAGCGTGCAGGACGACGGTGAAGACCAGGGCGACAATGATCGCCGCCTCGGCCCACGTCCTTCGGGGCCGCCGCCGGCTTTCACCCCAGTTTTCTCCAAGGTATCGGGCGTACAGCATGACCGCCGGGAAGTACGCGAACATCGGCCAGTTGACTTCCGGACGCCGGCGCACGGCCGAAATGGCGAAGAACACCAGCGGCGTCGTCGCCGCCAGCAGCAGGATGCGCACCGGCATCGGATTGTCTTTCCGCCGCCAGTAGATGATCAGCCCCGCCACGCAGATGCCCAGCATCACCGGCGTGCAAATCGCCGCCTGCCCGCCGGCGTAGTCCAGGAGATTTTTCCACGCCGGCGAATTCCCGCCGACGACGCCATGATGCAGTTGAAACCGGAACGATGCCCATTGGTGCTGGGCATTCCAGAAAAGGACCGGTGAAAACACCGCCGCCGCGACCAGCGCCGCCAGCCAGGGCCACGGCGTATGAAGCTGCCGCCGGCCTTCCGAACATGAAACCAATGCCAGCAGGACCGCCACGCCAAGCAGAACGCTGGTATATTTTGAATCCAGCGCCAGCCCCATGAACGCTCCAAATGCCAGCCAGTTAAGGGCGGCGTGTCGGCCACCGCCGAAAATCCGCAGCGCCGCCGCCAGGGCCGTCGCCTGGAAGAAGCAGGCGGGCGCATCCGGCGTCGCGATGGAGCCGGTGACCGCCACCATCGGGCTGACCAAAAGCGCGATCGGCACGAACGCCGCCGCGCGGCCGTCGCCGGTCAATCGCCGCGCCGCCAGCGTCAAGACCAAAACCGTTCCCCCGGTCATCAGTCCGCCAAGGCAGCGCACCCCCAACTCCGAGTTTCCCAGAATCGCCGTTCCCAGCCGGATTAGATATGCCACGACCGGTGGATGATCCAGGTAGCTCGCCGCCAGATGCCGCGACCAGACCCAGTAATACGCCTCGTCGGGGACCAGGTTCCACATCGCATCGAAGATCCACCGGCTTAGCAGCCATACCAGGAACAGCGCCGCCAACCCGCGCGGCGCGAGCCAGAGCCGTGAATCCCGCCTCGCCGCGGGGCCAGTCGTCAAGGGGGTGCTGGCGGGAATGTCAACGGTCATCGTTTTTGCAGCCTGTAGGTCAAATATATAGCCGCCATCAGCACCACGACGTTCCCGCTCCAGATGAAGACCAGCGACATCGGCAACGGGTCCTTGAAATCCTCGATGGTGTACGATACGTGCGTCGCCAACTGCTGGCCGCTGACGATCAACGTCATGCTCAGCAGCGCCGGAACGAAGCTCGCCGCAAATGCGTTCAGGAAATTTCCGCTGCGGAACATCACCCCCAGCGCGCAGCCGACCATCACCAGGCTCAGACAACTCAGGGCGAAACTCGCGCGGCCATGCAGCTCGCTCCGCGCCGCATTGTTGGCGCGAACCTGCTCGTGATGGAGGCAGACGTATTCCCAGTGCGCCACCTTCCACTGATGCACGTTGTGCGGCGACTCTTTCTCCCCGGCGATCGGGTCCTGATAGAAATCCACCATCTGTTTCCGCGCGATCGCCTGGATCGCCGCCGACATCGGCACGGAAAAACTTCGCGCAAAACTCCCTCGCGGCGTTTCCAGGCCGCCTTGTGTTTCCAGTTTCACCTGAAAGAGCTCGAGGCTCACGTTCATCTGGTCCGCCGGCGGACCCGCGTAAGATCTCAGGTCGGTATTTGGCTGCACCCGGACGTCAATTTCCTTTGCGTGAGCGAAAAGCGTCTGCTGCGATCCATGCGCTTGACGCATCCACGCCGTGGGCGCATTCCCTTCCCCGGTTGACGTGATGACCAAATCGTCCCCATGCCATTCGCATTTGGCGTCTTGCGCCCCGATCTCGAACGTGTCGCTTTCCGGCGTATCCCCTCCGAACAGATAACTCGATGTCCCGTCGGCCGAGCGGTGATCCATCGCCGCCGCCACCTGCGCCAGATACGCCTGCTGCTGCTCCGTTCTCCGAAGCCCTCGCACGATCGTCTGCACGTCTTCGCTTCGACCCGGGTCCTGCGCCAGTTGCGCCAATCGCCCGATGTCCATGAATTTCACGTTCTCGCCGATGATCGGCGGGATTTCAAACGGCCCGAATCCGCTGCTCTTTACGCCGACCTGAACGTTCCCGAAAAACACCCGCGGGAATTTGATCCCCCCCGTCAGCGCGATCGTCACCATCGACGGCGACGAGAGCGACGCCCGGTCGATCGACACCATCGCGTTGCGCGCCATCCAGACTTCCTTGGGAATCGCTATCGTCAGGTCGGTCGGCGAAAAATCGTAGGTGATCCAGGCCGGGCCGATCAGTTCCACGCGCTGCATCGCCAGGTGCGCCGGGTCCGCCGGGACCAGACGCGCATCGTCGGCGTAAACGTTGAACGACTTGCCCTCGGAATTCGAGAAATCCAGAGAATGCGTCTGCACGATGTGGCTGGCGATCACCCGCGCGATGTTCTGGTAGATGACCTCTTCCACTTTCAGCGAATAGACCGGCACGATGAAGCACAGCATCACCATGCTGATCACCGCCACCAGCAGCCCCAGCACCAGCGCCGGCAACGCGATGGAAAACCGCCGCGGCGAAAGATAACTGATCCCGCACGCCCGCATCGCCGTCATTTCGTTGTCCGCCGCGAACCGGCCGTACACCATCGTCGTCGCGAACAACGCCGACACCGGCAGCGAATACGCGCACACCGCCGGCAGCGAATACAGCAGCAGCCGGTTCACCTGACCGAAATCCAATCCGTTTTCCGTCAGCGGCCTGAGCAGCACCGCAAAGCTCATCATTCCCGCCAGGCCCGCCGTCGTCATCAGAAACGCCCGCAGCAGGTTCCCGAAGATGTACCAGAAAAGAGTCTTGGTCATGGGTGCGCATTCATCGGCACGACGTCCCCTTTGCGTTCAGCGGCGCCGGCGGCGATCGCTTGCGCCAGACGCTGGATGCCCGGTTCGATCTGCTCCGGCGCGACCCGGCCAAAGCTCAGACGTAAGTGATTCTTCGGCACGAATCCAGCTTGGCCGCCAGGCCCTTGGACCGGCTGGAAGCTGTAATCCCCCGGCACGTACAGCACGCCCTGTTCCACGCACGCCTGAAAAAGCCGCGACGAACGCGAAGTATCGGCGTCATCCGGCAGCGTCAGCCAGACGTAAAGCCCCCCGGACGGATGCGTCCACGATGCCCCCGCGGACGCCGGGACATACCGCTGCAGCGCATCCAGCATCGCATCCCGCTTGCGGCGGTAGCTCTCGCATAACAGCCGAACGTGCTGGTCGTACAGACCGCCGTCCAGTGCCTCCGCGGCGATGTGCTGCGTCAGGCTTGCCGAGCCGAAATCGTGGTTCCCTTTTTGATGCAACACGGCCTCGAGTAGATCCGGCGGCATGGCGGTGTATCCCGTCTTCAAACCCGGGGCAAACGGCTTGCTGAACGTGTGCGTCAAAATCGTGTGCCGATTCTCCCGCTCAAATGATTTAATGCTCGGTAATTCCGGCCCGTCGTACCGAAGCTCGCGATACGCCGCGTCTTCAAGAATCATGATCCGCCGTGAACGGCTGAATCGCCGAACAAGCGCAAGCAACCGCGGCCGCGCTTCGGCCGACAGCGTCAGGCCCGTCGGGTTTTGGAAATAGCTGGTGGTGTAAATGAGTTTCACCCGGCCGAGCCGATCCTCCCGCTCCAGCCGGCACAGAAGTTTCTCGATCGCCGAAACGTCGATTCCATCCGAAGTCATCGGCACCGGCATGACCGTCGCCCCCAGCGATGCCAGGGTGCCGGTGTAGACGAAATAGCATGGATTGGCGGCGATGACGATGTCGCCCGGATCGATCAGCACGTCGCCGATCAGGTAAAGCGCCTGTTGCGAGCCGGTGCTGATCAGAATCTCGCGCTCGCTGACGCCAAAATCGGCGGCACTCTTATTTTCCAGCTTTTCCAGATGCGTCAGCGCGGCGCTGCGCAGGCGTGCCAGGCCCAGCGTGGTGTCGTATTGCAGCGCCGCGCGGGCGCGGGCATCGCTGCTGAAAATGGTTTGGGCGATTCGGCCAACCTCTTCCACCGGAAGCGTCAGCGGATCGACCAGCCCCGCGGCGAAGTTGATGAATTTCGGATCGGCTGCCGCCGCCATGAGAAAGCTGATTGGCTGCTCGCCGGTCCGGCGGGCCTTGGCCGACAACGCAAGCGCGGGGTTGCTGCGTGACATAGACCTTCAATCATAGAAGTTGCGCGATAGTCGTGGCAAGCCGGCGGTCTTCTCTTGTTCCCTCTCCCTGTACTCAGGGGGAGGGATAGGGTGGGGGTTTCGGGGGCCAATCGACGTGCGACCCCCGCCCCAACCCTCCCCCTGAGTACATGGGGAGGGAGAAATTCCCTGCAGCCAGTGTCACGGGCCCGAAGCACGAATCATCTAAACTGCCTGAAAATCCCTGCGTCTGGCATCCGCCACCGCCAGCACGATCGCATTGATCCCGGCCGGCGATGCCTCCGCCAGCGCGCGGGCCGCGGCTTTCAGGGTTGCTCCCGTCGTCATCACGTCATCCACCAGCGCGATGCGCTTGCCCCTGATCGGCGCGGGATCGACCAGCCCAAACGCGAAACGCAAGTTATCCGCCCGGTCGGCGACCGAGCGGACCGCCGTTTGCGCGGACGTGTTCTTCAACCGAACGATTGGATGCGCGACGACGAGTTCCCGCCGATGCCGGGCCAAACCCCGTGCCAGGGAATCCGCCTGATTGTACCCGCGCGAAATTTGCCGCGACCAGTGCAACGGAACCGGTATCAGCACGTCCGTCTCATCCAACATTTCTCGAATGCGCTCTTGGTCCAGCATCCGTTTCGCCAGCGTTTCGGCCAGCGGCCAGCGATGGTGGAATTTCACTTCGTGGATCATTTTGCGCAGCGGTTCGCGGAAGGGCGCGAAAGCGGCGACCTTTCCAAACGGATGGATGCCCGCGCCGCCGCAGAATGGGCAGGCGCTGGCCGCGGGGATCGGGCTGGCGCACATCGGGCATGCCGTTCCGCCCGACAACGCTGATAGCTCCGCATCGCAATCCGCACAAAATGCCGCGCCGCTCTCTTCTTTGACCGACCGGCAGCAAACGCAGAAGGGGGGGTAAACAAAGTTGGTCAGATCGCGGGCTAGTTGAAGCAGCACGTTGCTATTTTAATCGCCGGCCTGAATTATCGCGAGGATTGCGGTAACATGCGCAAAAACCTTATGATCCACGATCACATATCCAACGCGTCGAATTACGCTTTCCCCAATCCGCTGCTGCAAAAGGGCCTGGATTTTCTCCGATCACCCGAGGCCGCGTCTTTGCCGGTAGGGCGGCTCGATCTCGACGGCGATCGGCTCTTCGCGCTGGTGCAGGAGTATCCCACCAGGCCGAAAAAGAGCTGCTTCTGGGAGGCCCATCGGAAATACGTCGACATCCAATACGTCGTGTCCGGCGTCGAGGACATCGGCTACGCCCCGCTGGCCAGCCTGAAGATTCTTGAGCCATACGATTCCGCCAAGGACATGATGAAACTCACCGGCAACGGCGGCGTTTTGAGGCTCCCATCCGGCATGTTCGCGATCTTCTTTCCGCACGATGCCCATAAGCCCTGCATGGCTCCGAACGGTTCCGTTGCGCCGGTGCGGAAGATCGTGGTCAAGGTGGCGGTGGGGGAGTGAGTTTAGCGGCCGCACTTGTGCGGCGTTGCCGACCGGATATCGAGTATCCCCACTCCGGGCAAGCCCGGCCGCTAAAAAAATGCGGGTATGACCTTCGTGCCACCTTCGACCGCTGCCCGGATTGCTGGGCTCGATCGAAAGAAATTTGACTTTCCGAATCAAGTTTTCATAATGTAAACATCCGATGAGGGTGCTTAACACGGCGGAGTTGACGAGGGCCGGCAGGAAAAACGTCCCTCCGCGCAACGCCTTGGCGGACTGGCTGGAAATAACAGAGTCTTCCGCATGGGAAAATATTCATGATGTGCGGCAGACTTTTAAGTCGGCCGATGGCGTGCCTGTGAGAGTGGCTGGTATCGGGGTCGTGGTGGCGACGGTGTTTAACATTAAAGGCAACGAGTTTCGATTGATCGCCGCGATTGATTTTGTCTCCGGACTTGTGGTCGTAAAGGAAGTCCTGACGCATGCCGAATACGGCAAGGACGCGTGGAAAGGGCGACTATGAGAAATACGAAAGTGCATATAAGCCATACGGCTGACGACTATCTGGATCTGATTCGCCAGTTTTCCTTGCGAAGGTTACATGGCGACTCCGACCATGCCGAAGCGGTCCGGATTCTTGCTCGGTTGATTGGCCGGAAGGAGCCGCGCTTGTCCGCGGGCGAGCGGGACTATGCCGAAGCGCTCGGTCTTTTCGTGCAGGAATACGACGAGCGCGTTCATCCGTTCCCGAAAAGAAAGAGCACGCCTTTGCAGGCGTTGAGATACCTGATGGAACAAAACGACATGAATAGCGAGTCCCTCGGCAAGGTTCTGGGCAACAAGACGGCGGCATCGCTTGTTTTGAACGGCAAACGCGAGCTGAGCAAGGCCCACATTCGCAAACTGGCGGATCGGTTCAAGGTCGATCCGGGATTGTTTTTCTGAATCGGGCATGTCCGAGTTTTCTGGCCAATTGGATTCGGCCGGAGTACCGGCCGACATTGGCAAGGGGTCTGAGCCAAGTTTGTAGGTGAAAAAGCCCCGCCTTGGGGTTGGAATGGTTGTTCCATTTTTCAACCGTCTAACCCAAGGAAGGGCTTATGGATATTACCACAGCAGCACAGGATGTG
>JBEKEC010000042.1:0-47997 GCA_050014015.1 Tepidisphaeraceae bacterium | reverse complement strand
GGGTCGGTAAAATGCCTGGCTGCCGCCGTACTCGATAGTCGGGCCGTCCTTATAGCGCTTGACGATGGCGTCGGCGGCTTCAATTGGGTTGAACGGCGTGGGCGTGTATTTCGGGGCATCGGATGCGGGAACATTTTCGCATTGATCGCAATTGAAAACGTTGTAGTAGCGGAGGACCGGCACCTTCTTGATCTCGCCTGTCTCCCTATCTTTGACCTCGTAGGGCTTCCAGAAAACCACCATCGACGATTTCTCGCCCCTCCTCACATTCCCGCCACGCTCCAAGGCTTGCTTGAACGTGAGCCAGTAGGCGGATTCGTAGTTTTTCGCATACGCTGTGAAGGCCAGTAGAAATACGTTGACGCCGCGGTAGGGTTTCCCGGTGTTGAGGTTTCGCGGGTGGCGCGCGCCGGAGCGGCCGAGAATGGGCGACCGCCAGGGAACAACGCCGCAGTCGAGCATCTCGATCACCTGGTCGGTGATGCGCTGGTATAGGTCACTAGGCCGCTGTTGGCCGAGCCGTGAAGACGTGGGTGCTTCGCTTTCTGAATTTCTCATAGTCTTCCGGCATGTCGCCAAGACTACGACGACGGATCGCGGAGGCGCAAGTCAATTTGGCCTGGGTAGCAAAAACCCAAATCGGGTCCCCTTCCCTTCCCCGGTTCCGAAGCATGCCTGCAAGCGCATCGACTCTGCGAGTGGGCGAATCATGGCGATGGCATGAATGTGCGTTGACAACCTAACAATGTGCGATTGTGCAACAATGTCATAGTGGCGCATTGGCAATGTGCAACGATGCGACCGAAGAGATACCGAATTCCCCTCGCCTGGGCTTTCCCACAGTCATTGACTGGCAGCGCGTCGTCGTATACGGCCATCGGTGGCATGGAGCGCCGCGAGATCGGCGGTGGTCAGCGATCGCGGATCGTAGGCGATCAAGGCCAGACGAACGGCATCGCTCATGGGGATTCTCTCTCCGAGCGACAGCGCCTGATTGATAATCCGGTTGATACGCTCATGGTCGTGGGCCGTGAATCGAAGGCCACTGGTCCTAACCGCGGGCCGCATGGGTACAACTGCGGGCATCCGCGTAGCCGCCGGCGCTGGCGGCGGCGTGATGGAGGCGGCTGGCACGGGGGGCGCCGGTGTTTTGGCCGGTGTGGGAACGGATGCGGCCAAGCGGGAGTTCCGATCCATGGCCTTCCCCAGCAGGGCCATCGTCGAATCGGCCAGGGATTTGGTGGTGGGAGTGGATTTAGTCATAGAAAATGGATGTGCGGCACGTTGGCAAGGTGCAATGATGGCATGGTGCTAAGTTGCAAGGTTGGCAGAGTGCGAATGTGCAACATTGGCAATGTGCGACAGTTCGGGTGCGAGGGTGAAGAGTTCCAGCGCCATCTGGGCCAGTTCGATGCGGGCGACGGAGGGCAGGGCGCGCCATCCTTCAAGCTGTGCAACCTGATAGGCGGTGCGCTGATAGAGCACTCGCTGTAGGGCAGGGAAGGGGAGCTTTGCGGCGATGGCCGGCAGCGTATCGGCAAAGCGGTTGGAAGCCTGGATTCGGTTGAAAAGGACGACGGTTCGCCCGGACCGCTCCTGGGCAATGATGGTCGCCGTGGCCGCGGTGGCGCCGATGTCGGTGGGACTGGGGGTGGTGATCAGAACTACGACATTGGCGGTGCGCATGGCCAAGAGCGTGTCGGGGTGGTGGATGTTGGGGGGCGTGTCGATGATGACGAGCGGCCCGGCGGCCGGCTGTGCTTCAACGACCGGAAGCCCCATGTTTTCGGCGAAGGTGGTGGCACTTCTTTGTGGATCGCGGTCCAGCAGGACTACGCCCCGGCCTACCTGCTGGAGGGCCAGCGCCAAAAGCAGAGAGACGGTCGTTTTGCCCACGCCGCCTTTGCCGTTAATCAGTGCAAGGGTAAGGCTCATAAGGATGGTGCTGATGTTGCACAATGGCATGTTGCCACCGTGCGATGATGTCACGTTAGCGCCGTTCCTCCTGCGTTGGCAAGCATTTTCGGAGCGAAAGAATGAGAGGGTGGGGGAAGGAGACGGGGAGGTAGGGCGGCACTGTGGAAGCGTCGTCTGTCGCGATGGTCCAGTTTACGTTGCTTCCCGACGGACATCGCCCAAGGGGCGGAACCACGAACTCGCGATCTACAATCGATCCGCCAGAAACTTGGCGTCCTTATTGGTACTATTTTGCGGCGCCGCCGCCGAGCCGGCGGACGGGATCGTCGAAACGCTGGCTGTGTAACTCGTCGCGAAAAGAGCCTTCGGTCTCTTGCTCGTTACATGACTGATAACTGCCTTGGATACGCCGATCGCCTTGGACTTCGGCGCTGGCGGGGCTGCGGCGGTTGTCAGAGTGGTGACCGCTATCACCGTCGGAGTTGCCGAAGCTACGGCTGGGGCAGGGGACATGGTGTTCGTGGCGATCGACGACGCGGTGGAAGTTGTCACCGGCGAAGCCGTTGAAGCGACTGCCGGTGTGGCGGGCGCGGCTAGGAGCGGGGCTGACGACGCCACTGCCGCTCCACTGGCACCCTGGTTGAAATTCGCTGCCAGGTCAGTGAAGTCGGCGGCGTTGACCAGGCCGTCGTAATTGAAATCGCCCTGGTCCCAGCCGGTGACGCTCTGGTTGAAGTTCGCCGCTAGGATGGTGAAGTCGGCGGCGTTGACCAAGCCATCAAGATTGGCGTCGCCGAGAAGCGTGTATTTTATTTCGATCTGTCCGGACGCCAGGCCGGCCGGGTTATGGGGATCGGCCGAGTCAGCGTAGCCGACGCCGTAGGACAGGCCATTGGTCTTGGTTTGGGCCGCCGTCGAGATGATCCCAGGGCCGTTCCAACCTCCGCCGTTATAGCCGCTCTTGATGTAGCCGGCGATGGCGGAGATGGGATCGGGATTCGATCCGTAGTTGATGAACATGGTGTAATTGCTCACGTCGAGGCTTCCGCTTCCGACCAGTTGCAAAGCCCCGATATGTTGATCGCTCGCCAGAACCACGCTCGCGCCGTTTTCGATCTGGAGGGAATAATTCGGGAGTAAAGCGGACAAATCGCTGGTGAGGGTTACCGTGCCGGAAAGGATGTCGAGCGACTGCGCCCCGGGACTTCCCGTAATGGTGTATATCGCTCCACTGCCAGCTACCAGTCCCGGCGCATTGAGGTTAGCACCTTGGTTGAAGTTGGCCGCCAGGTCGGTGAAGTCAGCGCCGTTGACCACGCGGTCATAATTGAAATCACCATGGTCCCAGCCGGTGACGCTCTGGTTGAAGTTCGCCGCCAAGATGGTGAAGTCAGCGCCATTGACCAAACCATCGAGGTTGGCGTCGCCATTCAGCGTGTACTTCAGTTCAATTTGTCCATTGCTGAGGCCCTGGACAACGCCATCCGCACCATCAGCGAAGCCGACGCCATAGGCGCCCTTACTGATCGCGGCAGCCGAACTGTCGATGCCGGGGCCACTCCAATTTCCACCGTTGTAGCCGCTGGCGAGACTTTGCAGGATAGCCGACTTCGGGTCGGAATTGGAGCCGTAGTTGATAATCAATTCATTGTTGCCAAGGTCGAGTGTTCCGGTTCCCGCAATCGTCAGATTCGATACGGTGGAAACTCCAAGGCCCAATGGCAGCCGCAATGTGCCCCCGCTTACGGTTAGGTTCCCGATGGTAAACGGAGAACTCAACAGCACCGTGCCGCCGGAAATGACCACGTTCGTCGTGCTCGTGGGCACTTGTCCACCACTCCAGTTTGCGGGGTTGCTCCAACTATTTGATTGGGTTCCAGCCCAAACATCGGGGGCTGGGTTCACAGTAAAACTTTGTTGTATGGGCGAAGCGGCGTTGTAATCGGCGTTGCCAGCCTGTGATGCCTGTACCGTGACCGTGCCGACGCCGGTGACAGTCAGGACGCTTCCCGACAAAGTCGCGGGACCGGAAACGATGCCGAACCCGACAGGCAACCCGGAGCTTGCACTTGCGTTGAGCGCAAACGGGGCATCTCCAACGGTCTGGGTGCTGAGTGATCCAAAGGAAATCGTCTGGCTCGCCGGCAAAACGCTGAAGTTAACGTCTACGTTTGAAGCGGGGTCGTAATTTAAGCTACCAGCTTGAGATTCCTGAAGGGAAACGCTTCCCGCGCCCGTGAGGGTGATGACATCGTTCGAAACTGTCGCCGGCCCGGAAACGACGCTGAGGCTTACGGGCAAGCCGGAACTTGCCGCGGGGTCCACGGCAAACGGCGCTACTCCAAATGTCACATTACCCAGAGACAGCGGGACGATGGTCTGGTTCGCTTGGGCCACTGCGAACGACTGCGTCACCGTTGGCGCGGCGATATAAAACGCGTTGCCGCCTTGAGATGCGCTAACAACAACCGTCCCTGCTCCGGTTGTTGTGATTACATTGTTCTGAAGCGTCGCCGGTCCGGACACGATGCTGAATGCGACTGGAAGACCCGAACTTGCCGTGGCATTCAGCCCAAAAGGCGCATCGCCGAACGTGACGTCCGCCGGCGCCGGGAAAGTAATTGTCTGGGCTGACTGCACGGGCGTATAGTCCACGGTCAGCACGCTGCTGCTTTCATTGCCGGCGGCATCCATGGCGGTGACCGTGATATCATTGCTTCCCGACTGCAGCACGATGCTGCTCACTGACCAATTGGTGGTTCCCGTCGCAATTCCGCCGCCGCCCTGATCGTTCGTCCATACCACCTGAGTGACGCCGACGTTGTCCGATGCAATTCCGCCGATGCCGATCGTGCCGCTGTTCGTCGCATAGGTCGAACCGGCAGTGGGACTGGAAATACTGATACTCGGTGGCACATAATCAAGCAATTTGATGACATCAAGTCCGCCTGCGCTATCCGCAACGTAGACCTGATTTCCAACCACCGAAACACCCCAAGCAGCCGAAACTGTGGCATAAGAGGCAACGACCCTTAGATTTGCTGGATCAGTTGGATCAAGTACCAAGACCCCGCCGGCTCCGGCCCCAGCGTAAAGTAGACCGTTGAAGACAGTAAGGCCTCCGACATAACCGTCATTGGGGACCGTATAGGTGCTGACTAGCGTGGGTGCGCTTGGTGTGCTAACGTCAAACACCTGAATGAAGCCCTCGCCACCTATATATACATAATGCCCATCGGCCGAGATGGCAATTGAATAAGCGAGTTCTTCAGTGCTGGTGGTACCCACGATGTTTGGAGACGATGGGTTGGCAATGTTGATTACCTGTAAGGTACCCAACTCATCCTCCGCGTAGGCGTAGTTTCCGGATACGCAGTCGGCAAAATAATCTCCGCTCAATCCATTACTGGTCACCGAGCCAATTTCTGTCGGCGAGTTGGGGTTGGATATGTTGATGGCTTGGAATTCAGGGACATCTGTAGTTGGATTTCCGCCGGCGAGGTACGCGATAGACCCTACGACTTTGACAGCCACGACGTAAAAGGTGCTGCCGGCAATACTTGGACTATAGGTCGCCGCAAGAATCGGAGCATCTGGGTTCGACACATTGACAATACTCAAGCTTGCGTTTGCGACGTATGCGAACCCATTTTCCACGTCAAGGTTATAAGCATTTCCATTCTCCAACGATACGTTGCCGTCCAAGACAGGCTCGTCCGGATTAGAGACATCAATGGTTTGCATTCCCTGCGGTAGGGCCACATAGGCAGTATTTCCAACATTCACCACGTCGTCAGCAAAGCCGATTGGTCCACTATATTGGCCCACTGGTGCCATGGGAGACGAACCGCTGCTCGCCACTACCAACCCGTTTTGTGCTGCCATTAAAATCACGCTGCCGTCGGCCGCGACTTGGTAAATCTCGCCGAAATAGCCTTCGCTGGTTGCCAAAGTTGTCATATTCGCTGGATTAGAAACATTGATCGCATTCACCCACGTGTAATAGCAGCCGTAAACCACGCTGCCCGAAACAGCGATGTCAAAGGATTGGTAAAATGTGTAAGTTCCGAGCAATGTCGGCGCATCTGGATTGGAAATATCTATAGCTTGCAGATTTCCATTGGCTACATACGCAATGGTGCCCTCAATCGCGATGCCACCGCTCGCGGAGGCAGTGGAAAGTGAGCCTCGGAGAATTGGATCGCTTGGAGTCGTTACATCCACAACCTGAAGTCCTTTTAAGCTGTCGCCCAAGTAGGCGAACGTGCTACTGCCACTGGTACGAAGAGCAACTTGGAAAACAGTCCCGCCTGTCGATACCGTTGTGGTCAGCGTGGGAGCCGAGGGGTTTGAGATATTGATGATTTGCAGACCAGCGTTTCCGTCCGCGACGTATGCTTCATTCCCCATCACTGCCACATCCAGAGCCGGATCCGGCAAGTCGTAAAAGCCCCGAACGGACGGTGCTGACGGGTTACCGACATTCACCACCTGCAATCCCCCATCGTCATCCGCTACATATGCAAACGAACCCGATACGGCAATATCGTCGATTTCGGCAGGCACAGGAATGCCACCTACGAACGACGGGGCGTCTGGATTCGAAATGTTGATCACATCCAAACTGGAGCCTTCGCCGATGTAGGCGTAATTCCCCTGGACGGTAACCGCCGTTACCGCTCCGCCAAGCTGCCCCAACAATTGCATGTTGGTCCCGCGGGGAACAACGTATGTAAAGCCATTGGAGTCTGTCGCAGTGCCATCCGGCACCGTGACGCTTACCGGAACCGTTCCGTAGGAGATTTGGCCTGGCACGGTTGCCGTGATCTCGGTGGAGCTATTCACCGTCACGTTCGTCGCGGCCACGCTGCCAAACATTACGGTCGCTGCCCCTGCAAAATCCGACCCCTGAATCGTGACTTGTATGCCGCCTGCGAGCGGTCCCGTGTTTGGAGAAACCGACGAAACGATCGGCGTCCCAGACGGCGGACTGTATGCCTCGTTAATGACAGTCGTCTGGTTGTCGTTCACAACGATCGTCTGGCTCGCTGGCGTCACCCAACCTGCCACCGAAGCAAATCCAATTGTGTGTTGCCCTACGGATAATCCTGAGGCTGTCGCCGAACTGTTCAGCCAATTGCCGCCATCCACGCGCCATTGTGCGCCGGCCGCAATTGCTGCCTGTGGTGTGATCGCCACTTGGAGATTGCCGGTTTGCACCAGCGGCGTATAAGCTTGGCTGACCGATGTGGTCTGGCCCCCGTTGACGTTTACAAATTCATACTGCGAAACGGTAAAACCCGGCAGAGACAGAAAATCAATCTCGACTTGACCGGCCCCTAACCCGGAAACCGTTGTTCCGCTGTCCAGCCATGCTCCACCGTCGATGCTCCATTTTGCGCCGGATGCCACGGCATTTGTCGGCGTAAGCGTTACCTGTAACGATCCATGCGTGAGGTCGCCAACCGCATAGTTGGCGGTGATCGTCATATTGGAGTTCATTGTGACCGTCACCGGATTCTGCGACCCGCTGAGGTTGCCACTCCAGCCTGTGAAGTGATATCCGGTATCGGCGACGGCCGTCAGCGTTACCGGCGTTCCCGCGGTGTAACTGGACGCGGAAGGGTTGCGGTAGACGTTGCCGTAATTCGAAAAAATCGACAACCAATACGGGCCGTTCGATTGTGAGTACGTTGCGGTATCTCCCGTGGTCTGACCAGCAACGATTGTGACCGACTGATTGGGAGGAGTGTTCCAGCCGCTGAGGAGTTTGAATTGCACCGTGTGCGTGCCAACAGTTAGGCCAGGCACGACGCCACCACTATTCTGGTAAGGTCCGTTGTCCACGCTCCACTGGGCACCGGCATTGATCGCGTTCTGCGGAGAAATGGTCACCTGCAAAGCACCGGTCTGCACTCCCGTGGACGTAACGGTAAATGTCTGGGTCTCGGCTAGGTTGCCGTTACCGTCATAATCCCAAAACGTACCGGCCGGAAAATCCAATGTGACAGGCCCTATGCCAAATGAGCCAGTGAATTTGTACAGGTACATTGATGTACTGTCGGTGGCGAGCGTTGGGGCGGCAGAACTAAGCGTTACGCCCGCCGCGGCCGAGCCACTGAGGGTGAATTTCGGCCCGCTGCTGGTGATGCTCGCAGGGTTGAAGCCACTACCGACATCGGAATACGTGACCATAATCACGCCGCCCGAATTCAGTCCCGCTTGCGGCACGGTCCCATTGCTGCTGGGGTAGCTAAGCGTCGCGATTGGTAGTGTGGTGCCCGTCGGAGCAGATACAACATTGAACGCCACGGCGTTCGAGAAAATACTTCCATTGACCACTTGCACCACCCATCCCGCAGGATTGGAACCGGTCAGGATATCGTAATCAATTTCGTTGGATCCGATGTAATGTAAATAAGATGGCGTGCTCTGAATCGGCGAACCGTTGTTTACGGTGAATAGAAGTGTAGAATTGGCGTTGAAGTTGTTGCCGAAGATTTGCAGTGATTGACGTGTTGTTGAGGACGTGTACAGTGCACCAGGACTTACCGCGGAAACTGTTGGTGCCGGGACAACCGGATTTACAAGCGTGATCTGCCCAGGCAAATACACAAAGCGACTGTAATCGTTGTCCTTAATCTCTACACAAAGAAAATAGGTGCCTGGCGGCGCATTCGTTGTGTCCAGCGTGATGCTTCCGCTCCCCGGTGCGCCAGTCACGGAGGGTAACGTGTCCCAACCGCGGGCATAGGGCCGTGTCGTGCTGTCCGGACCTTGGCCATTGCCGGCCAAGAAATTGTTATTAAATGGATTCTGGTCTGGATCCAAAAACAGGACAACATCACTTGCTTTGCCGTAGTCTGAATACTCAAAATTGAAACTGGCGGACTGACCAATTGTAAGTGTCTGCGAACCTGAGCTCAGAAGAAATACGTCAGGCCATTGCGCACCATCGTGCTGTGTTACAGGGTACCGAGCCGCGCTTCCGCCGAAGTCAGTTGACAAGCCGGCGGGAACGTCTTGCGACCAAGTTTGCCAAGTAGCGCCGCCCAACCTGCTGATCGAAAATCCATAATCCGTCAAATCTGACGCGCTGTACCACTCAAGTCTTGGAACGGTTATGTTGTCTTCGGTTGGGCTCCAATTAGTGTCGATGGTCCCGTAATACCAGTCGTGAACGTAAAGGTGGTCAGCCCACAATGGCGACGAATCGGGAAACTCGTCATTCGCGAATATCGTCGTAAGATCTTTTTGCTGGGTACCCTCGACAGGCAACCCATCGGGAAAAGATGCGTTCGTTTGATAATAGTTGTCCGAAAAGATGACGTTGCTTGTAGGTTCAAGATTCTTCGTAAACGACCCGTAATCCCCAAAGATCGCAACCGGATAAGGATCAAGCGTCGTAACCTGATCGACCCAAACGTTGCTCTCTCCTAAGTCCGCTGCTAATCCTGCGACAAGCGATCCACCGCGGCTATGTCCAATCAGATCGATTGGCAGTGAGACCGCGGCCGGAGCGAATCCGGGCAAGAAACCGGGTTGAAGCAGTTCCGCGCATACTGCGGCGGCAACGTCGTAGGTACTCCGAACGTGGCCGAATATTGTGCCATTGCCACCAAGCTGGCCTGCCACGCTAGACCAATCGAG
Organism: Tepidisphaeraceae bacterium; assembly: GCA_050014015.1. Classification (GTDB taxonomy): domain Bacteria; phylum Planctomycetota; class Phycisphaerae; order Tepidisphaerales; family Tepidisphaeraceae; genus PALSA-1353. Next base: position 38,430 of record JBEKEC010000042.1, on the reverse strand, counting down.
CAGAACAAAGATTTCCGGATCGGGATCGGATGAACTGCTTGGATCGGGACCATAGTTCTTGACGGCGGCAACAGAAAGCGGACCGGTTGTATCGCTAGGATTCGCAATGTAATCAGGATCTTTAACTGTTACCGTATACACCGTTGGGTTCGTGCTCGTTGAAAGCCCCGCACCCAAGATAATGGCGTTGGCCATCTCGGTAACCCAGCCAGTCGTGTTATCATTGAAGCCATGCGTGATGAGCGTTAAGCCTGCTAGAAGCCTCCTTTCCTCCAGTGGCTCTAGCGCATAACGCGTTTTTCTGTGGCGGCCAGGAGAGGCGCGAGTTACACGACGTTTTCGCTGAGACTTGACCATCTTTCTCTCCCCGCCAGAAGTGAATGAATCAGACGCACAAACCCGCAGAGACATGCGGAATCGCCCGGCACTCTGGCAAATGTTTGTAAGCCGCGATTATCCGTCGCGTTGTTCGTAAAACAAGACAGTAATTATTAAATTCTACATACGTTGACGCGTAAAATTGTGGCCAGCGGTTGGCGACGACAAGCCGATGCCGACTTGCGCCGTCTTTGGTCGCTGCTACCGCGACGGGAGAACGGCTTAACGTGGCCGACGCGATGCCAGCACCGTTGTGTGCGCGTTGGCAAGCATTTTCGCGGCGAAAGAATGGTCGGACGGGGGAAAGAGTCGGGGAGGTAGGGTAGCTGGAGAATCGTGTTGACAGATTTCGGGTGTAGGGGCAGAATACTTGACAACAACCGCAATTAGGGCTAATGTTATTAGCCTTAATTGACGATATCATCAAGTAACATGAAGACCAGCGATTTTCTAGCCCAGCGGCCTGTATTCACCACCGAGGAGTTTCGGGGGTTTCAGCAGGAACGCGGATCACACAGCCAGTGGACCCGCAAGGCGCTGCTCGCCCATTATCAAAAGCAGCAGCGGATCATCCGCCTCCGCCGGGGAGTATATGCGGCGGTGCCGCGGGGTGCGACTCCGGACGATGTTTCGGTTGATCCGTATTTGGTCGCCAGCAAGCTGGCGCCGGATGCGGTGCTTGGGTATCACACCGCGTTGGCGGTGCATGGGCGCGCGCACAGTGTCTCCGAGCGGTTTGAGTTTTTGACAAGCGCCGAACGTCGCGGCATCAGCTTCCGGGGATGGCGTTTTCAGCCGGTGCTCTTTTCGGAAACATTACGCCGCAAGAAGAAAACCACGTTTGACGTGCAGACCCTCGAACGCTCCGGGCAGTCCGTTGCGGTGACCTCGCTGGAACGGACGCTGGTGGATGTGCTGGACCGTCCGGACCTGGGGGGAGGGTGGGAGGAAATCTGGCGGTCGCTCGAATCGGTCGAGTTCTTCAATCTGGACAAAGTCATCAAATACGCGTTGCTGCTGGAGAACGCCACGACGATCGCGAAGGTCGGCTTCTACCTTGAGCAGCATCGGGAATCCCTGATGGTGGAAGAGTCGCACTTGGCGGCGTTGCGGAAACATCGTCCGTCGAGTCCCCACTACTTGGAGCGGGGAAAGAAGGCCGATGTGAAATTCGTTCCCGGCTGGAACCTGGTGGTGCCGCTGTCGGTCGCCGAACGTTCGTGGGAGATCGTGTTATGAGAGTACCGCGATCACAGTTGCTCAAGGAGGCGACGTCCACCGGATGCCGTCCGGAGATTTTGGAAAAGGTCATTCACCTCCTCGGATTGCTGGAGAGATTTCAGGGCCATCCGTTTTTGAAGGACCGAATCGCGCTCAAGGGAGGGACGGCCCTCAATCTGTTTCTTTTCGACGTGCCGCGTTTGTCGGTGGACATCGACCTGAATTACATCGGCGCGGCGGATCGCGACACGATGCTCGCGGAGCGCCTGAAAATCGAACAGGCCATCCAGGCGGTGGCCAGTCGGGACGGAATGACGGTGACGCGCACGCCGACGGATGAACATGCCGGCGGCAAATGGTTGTTGCGTTACGGTTCAAGCATGAATGACACCGGAACACTGGCGGTGGATTTGAACTTCATGTACCGCGTGCCGCTCTGGCCGGTTGTGCGACGAAACTCCCGACGACTCGCCTCGCATCAAGCCAAAGGCATTCCGATTCTCGACGTGCATGAACTGGCCGCGGGAAAATTGGCGGCGCTTTTCTCACGGCGGGCCAGCCGCGATTTGTTTGATGCGCATGGTCTGGTGTGTGGAAACGAGTCACTCGATTGGAATTTACTTCGAGTCGGCTTCTTGGTGTACGGGGCGATGAATCGAAAAGACTGGCGAACGATCCGGCTGGAAGACCTCACCTTCGACCGTCGGGATTTCGAAAATGAGTTGCCGCCGGTCCTTCGGCATCTCGATACGTCAATCTCGCTGGATGAATTCGCGGAAAGACTTCGGACCGGGTGTCGTGAAAAACTTGCCCCGCTTTTGGCGTTCACGAAACGTGAACGTGGGTTCCTGGATCGGCTGCTCGATCATGGTGAGATTGTTCCCGAACTGCTGACGGCCGATGCGGCGTTGGCGGCACGTATTGCGGCTCACCCGATGCTGCAATGGAAGGCGTTGAACGTGAAGCAGCACAAGAAGAAGGCCTGATTCATATCGCATTCCGAATGGTCAATCATTCCTTGGGAACCATTCAAGGGACAGAAAACCGGTGATTTTGTTTCTCGCTGACGATCAAGGCGTTGCATAAGTGCCCGGCGCCCGCCGCGTCTTAGTTGTCCAAACAATTTCACGAAAACGTCTTAGTTGTCCAAACCCCGTCCAGCTAAACGTCTTAGATGTCCAAACCCCCGAACGTGACTCGGCGTCTTAGTTGTCCAAACAATTCCCACTGTTTGTAGCTACGTTCCGTTGACCTTTTTGGGCCGGTCCAGAGACGGTCTCCATGATGCGGAAAATCAGACGGGCGGTTGGATTCTTCGTCGCCTTTCGCTCTTCAAGAACATCACCCTTCGCCTCGGCAAGGAGACCTGTAAATCGCGATGCTCCGAGAATCGCTTTGGCGAGTTCAAAGAAGCGTTGATTGCGTGTGACCTCAACCTTGGCGCTGGCGAGAAGTTCCCGTTCGTAATCCGACAACGGGCTGATGTTGGCTAGGGCGACATCCAAATGTTCCCGGCTTCGTCCGCTGTCGAGGTACGCCTTGATAAGTTTGGAATTCCCTTGGCCTGTTCGCCTGGGCGTCTTCTCGATCCATGCCCGGAGTTTCCAGTCCATGCCGTCCTGGGTTTCGGCGAGCGCTACGTGGAACCGGCCGGACAATGTTTCCACGCCGTCGAGTTGTTTCATGATCGGATGGGAATTCTGAGTGAAGAGTTTGTGCCGGCGGTTCTTTTGCAACGGATCAGGAAAGGAGACTTGCTCCAGGAGCTTCGTCAGAGAAATCTCAAACGGATCGTTCGCGGAATGATGATGGGCACGGCTGGGGATATACAGGTAGATCGCCTGTGCCAGGGGCGAGCGGATGGAGGTGAAGACATCAAGTTTCAGGTGCTGCAATTCCGTGATGCGGTGGAGGAGTCCATAGAATTCAGGTGAGAGGGTGCAGCCGTTGAACCACATTTCGAGCTGCGCGGATTTGGCCAGAGAAGCATCCCGCCTGCGGATCGGCCGCTTTTCGATGTCGATGTGTTCGATGAGCCGGTACTCATGGGCGACATTGGATTTCAAATCCGTGACACGGATGTAGGAGTCGAGAAGATCGGCGACGATCTCGGAAATGGCACGGGCGTAACGGCCGCCGTTGGTCCGGGCATATCGGCGGCAGAATTCGTTGAAGGAAAACCGCAGTAGGCGGGTGTCCTCAAAGGGATCGCGAAAGCTCAGAAGCGAAAAGATGGCTCGGGCGTGACGCACGTCCAACGCGGGCGGCTTGAGATTGCGGCGCATTGGATGAAATCCGCCGATGAGGTAGCGCCGATCGGCGATAGTCACTTCGCGGGGACCGGTTTGTTTGGCGGCGGCAAAAACCGGCCCAAGAAAATAATCCCGTGGCGCGGAGACCAAATGCGGCGGAGGGGTGGGGGGCCTTCGTGAAGCTGCGGCTCTGGATGTCGGCGACGGCATAGACGGCGCCTCGCCTGCTGGGGCGGTGCGCTCAATGTTCAACGCTGGCACAAGACGGGGTAGGAGACAAGCGAAATGAACGCGGCGACGGGGTGGGAAAGGAAATGAACCTTTACGGACGAGCCTTACATACCGTTAAATCGGGGTTAAGCTTGAGAAGGGAGAAGACCATATTCAAAAAGTTCCAGTCGAATTTCGGCCGGCGAGGCTTCTCGCTGGGAGAGCTCTTGGTGGCACTGGGTATATTGGCTCTGCTGGCGGCATACATTGTGCCGCGAGTTCTCAATAGTCAGCAGGAAGCGGAAGACGCGGCGGCAACGGCGATCGCCGATAATCTCAATCACACTTACGCGGACTGGGTGGCTGCGGGCGGACAAGTAGGATCGCACAATTGGACCACAGGAGTAAACACCTCTCCCCAAACTTCGGATCTTCTCTATGTGCTTTCGAGCGATGGTTCGGTCAGCCAAAGTTCACGTCCGGCAGCCTATGACGGAGGGACTTCGAGCAATGTGCGGACGACTCTGCCCTCTGACACGATGCAGCAACTGGCAAGCCTCCCCGCCGGCGTCCCCCTTTTTCCGCTAACGATGAGCGGGACCTATTTGGTCGCTTTTGTGACTGACGGCAGCGCCCCTGGCAGTGGCACGTTTTACGTCGCGCCCCTGAATTCGACAAATGGTTTTGTAGCGCCCCACGACCTTAGCAACCTGACCCAGAAGGGATTCTTCCAGAACATGAATTATCTTGCCCCCAATCCTTATGACTTTCTCAACATCGGACAGGTCCAGATGGGCGATATGATCTTTATGTGTACGGAGCCGAATTTGACTGCCTGGCATCGGCTGGGGGCTTTTCAAGACCTACAAGAAGGACAGTGAGGAGAAGGAAAGAGAGTGGGGGCGGGGGCGAGAAAACAACTTGAGGGCAGATGGTGGTCTCTCGCCCCGGCTTCGTCCGACAGGGGGAGGCTGGAGCGAAATGAACGCGGCTACAAGACCACACGGACAATTTCCGCTTCGTTGGATTCGAGCGGCGAATTGTAAAAGACCACGTAAACAAAGTGTAAATCCCTCGTGATTTGACCCTGAAGAAAATGCTTTACAGCGTCGTAGTGGTCGTTAGCCTGTAGACAGTCGGGGGGTTCGTCGATCCGCATATCGCAAAATCGGTGCTATCCTTCTTCCGCCTGCAATCCCGCAGGCAACACAACGAATATTATGAATATACTTAATCAACGTAAGGGCTTTTCCCTTATCGAGCTACTTGTAGCTCTATCGATCCTCGCGGTCGTCGCCGCGATCATCGTGCCGAGATTCTTAAACGTAAGAACCAGCGCCGCAGAAACCTCAGGCGTCGCTCAGCTCAAAGAAATGCAGCACATATACGAAAACTGGCTGGGCTTAGGGGGAATACCGGGAAATACCAACGCTGGCGACATGCTAATGTTCTTGTCAGAGCAAGCTGCCGGTAATCCGTTGGCCCGCGCAGCCGTCAATGGCTGGACCGACTCACAAAATACTCCTATCAGCTCTGCAAGTATCAACTTCTCGGGTACGGTCAATTCAGCAAACGGACCTTACACTGTCGCCGGTCTAGCAGGCAATGCCACACAACCTGGATTTTATGCAAATCCCGGTGGTACAGGCTACTACTCCGACGGTTCCGGTGACGTGTGGTATATTGCCATCACTAACAATAGTCTAACTGCTACACAGACACCGGGTGCTACGGGTGGTGCAGTTAATCCCAACAATACAGCTACGGACATTAAATAGTGCGTTGACACCTTACTTATTGGCCTAACCAAACGCCCCGCCTTGCCGCGGGGCGTTTTTGTTAATCCTTCGTCTGCGTGGTTTAGCCTCGCGCCGTGGGCCAATTCGTGCTTGGCTTTTGGTGTGACGAACACCCGAAATGAAAGCCACTCACGGGATCATTTCTCCCTTGCCGAGGCGTTGATTGCTGAAGCACGGGAAGCGCAGCGGACATGCGGCAAACGATTCAAGGGGCAGATTCGGCTGATGATAAACGAGCTACGCGAAATCGAAAAAAGTGCCAGCGTGATTTCCGCGTGTGTTGTCGCTGAGGAAGAGTTTGGAGATTCCGTCATCGAGGTGTTGGTCCGATTCGAGGAGCTTTGCCGTAGGCGGGAAATTGACCTCACGCATTCGCTTCGACCGGCGGTCTATGAGATTCTCGTCGGTGAGTTCGTCGCCAACCACAAGGCGTTTGGCGGGTCCGCCAAGGACGTGGTGATCGCTACGGCGTTGTGGGGAAATCTCAGCGGCATTTTGGGAGAACAGGAATTCGCGATGTGGCAGGATTCGCAGTGGGTTTTTCGGCGTGCCGTGCGGAAAAGTCCGGGCGATCCGCGCGAGTATTTGCGTCGAATCACCAGGGCATTTGAGGAGTTAAGAAACGACAAAGAATTCGCGATGTGGCACGACTCGCCGGGAATCTTGAAACGCGTTGTCGTGGTTCGCACGAAGAATCCGAAGGCGTTTCTGCGGAAAATGGGCCAGAGGATTTCGGAACTGGCGGCAGACCCCGAACTTGGCGGTTGGCGGCGGGTGCCAAGCGTTTTTCAAGTGGCGGCGGTGCAGCATTCGAAGGACCCAAAGGAATTCCTGCGTCGTGCGGAGGCCGCTGTCCAAAGACTTGAAAAAGACCCCCGATTTGCAATGTGGCGTGAATCTCCCTCGATGATTAGAAGGGCCGCAATCTACCGGCCGACCGATCCAGCCGACTTTTTAGTGCTGGTCAACAAGACGATTGAGGATTTGCGGGCCGACCCCGAATTTGCGTTATGGCGTGAGACTCCGCACGTTTTTGAGCACGCCGCAACCAATAGCCCCTCTGATCCTCGGGCATTTCTGCGACGTGCCAGTCAGGTTGTCCAGGAGTTACGCACGGACCCAGAATTTGAGGCTTGGCGTGAATGGCCTTGGGTTTTTCGGACTGTTGCACTGAACGCGTCCAGCAACCCGAAAGCGTTTCTCAGAGAGGCGACTCGGTTGGTCAAGGAATTCGAGCAAGACCCGGAGTTCGCCCAGTTGAGGGATACGACATGGGCCTTTCGGCACGCCGCGATTTACCATCCGCTGAATGCCCGGAGTTTTCTAAAAATGAAGGCCGGCGCCAAGGCAAACAAGAGAACTTCCGTTTTGGGGAATCCAGGCAGGACGGTTAGGAGAAGGAAAAAGAGTGGGGGAGGGGGCGAGAGAAAAACCTGAGGACTTGATGTCTCTCGCCCCGGATTTTTCCGGGAGACGCTGCCACAGATACAAACGCAAAGGTGGGCGAGAAAAAAACTCAATAATCTGCAACAACGCGCGGGGCCGCGCGGAGCGAATTTCCGTTGCACGCTGAAATCCAACACTTTTTCGATTGAACTGCTGCAACGAAGTTGCAAGATTGCGAATTGCGATGTGGCTGCGGACACGGAATGTCAGCCGAGTATGCGTTCGAGGCGGAACGTGGCCTTGGCGAAGGGAATTTTGCAGGCCCGACACCAATCGTGGAATTCAGCTATATCGACGCGGCGGTTGCCAGTCTCGGACTTGTAGACCCAGGATTGCGGGCGGTGAAGGATCGTCCCGAAGTCTCGTTGGGTGAGGCCGGCTTCTTCACGCAGGACGCGAAGAAAACCGGGGATTGGCGCGTAACGGGTGTAATGCTGGGCCTTGGTTGCCATAGCCAAATGAATTTTCCGCGAGATACGACTTGAAACCCGTTTGGTTTCATGCGATAATGCGAGCGTGGTGTGCATCGTCAGTGAATTCAGAGGTGGCATCGAAAAAATCTGATGCCCGAAACATCCAGCAGGCAGTTCGGCCTGATCGTGGCCTATCTGATACCGGGCTTCGTTGGGCTGGCTGGCCTGTCGCCGCTTATACCACTGGTGGGAGAATGGCTACGGCCGGTAAATCAAGGCGAACTCGGTTTAGGCCCGCCCATCTATGCCCTGCTGGGTGCAACTGCGGTCGGAATGATCGTGAGTTGCTTTCGGTGGTGTGTGCTTGATCAGATTCACCAGTGGACGGGCGTGAAAAGGCCCCAATGGGACGACAGCCAATTGGCCAAAGCACTGGGAGGGTTCGATTATCTAGTGCAAAACCATTTTCGTTACTACGAGTTTGCCAGCAACACTTTGATTGCGACGCTTTGGGCGTATGGAGTGAATCGGTATTTGAAAACGGTGTCATTCTTGGGCGCATGCACGGACCTGGGAATGTTGATTCTTTCGATCGTGCTGTTCGCAGCGTCCCGTGACGCGCTCGCGAAATATTACAACGGGGCCAGGCAACTGCTGGGTTCCAGTCGCGGAGAAAGAGCCAGTGAGTAATCCCATGTTTAACGGTCGTGACCATGAGAAGGAGTGCGGCGGCTCGTCGCCGAGGAATGATCGAGAGGCGAAGCCTCAGCACAAACCGCAGCCGGAGAGCAAGTCGGCAAAGGCGGAAGTAAAGGGGACTCAATCCCCGAAATGAGCGGGTTGCTCATTGAGGAACAGAGGGATTAGCGGGAGAGGATGCAAACTGGTCATTCAAGATCTGCGTTTGAGTGTCCATGGGTTCGTTAATCTCGAATACGCCCCTTTCTCGCCGGGCCGCTAAGCGGTTGGTGCCCGCCTTGGTCTTTGGCAATGCGACCGATTCGCGACCACGAAAGGAAAGGGAGAAGTATGAATCGCAAAACCATTCTGGCACTTCTGGCCGTCCCATTTATCGCCGCACTGCTGGTCGGGAGAGGTGTGGCTTCTTCCGCCATCACCATCCAGACCGTGCCCGTGGGTAACGTGGGGAACGCGGCGGATACGACCGGCCACGGGTCGGTGAATTACGCCTACAACATCGGTGAGTACGATGTGACATCCAGTCAATACACGGCGTTTCTCAACGCCGTGGCCCAGACTGATCCCTATGGCGTGTACAACGCGTACATGGCCGGCACCACCTTGGGCAACCCCGGGATTATTCAGAGCGGTTCCCCGGGGAGCTACACCTACAGCGTTGCCGCGGGCCGGGGCAATTATCCGGTGACCGATGTAACTTTCTGGGACGCCACGCGCTTTGCGAATTGGTTGGATAACGGGCAGCCAACCGGGCCGGAGGGCGCCGGCACCACGGAAACGGGAACCTACACCCTGGCATCTAGCGGCATCGCCAACAACACGGTTACCCGCAATCTGGGTGGATCGTGGGCGGTGACCAGTGAAGATGAATGGTACAAGGCGGCGTACTACGACCCAACTCTTAACGCGGGTGCTGGCGGATACTGGCTCTACCCAAATCAGGGCAACACGATTTCGACTGTGCAGGCCAACTTTAACAACGCGGCGGGGGATACGACTCCCGTAGGGTCCTATGCATATCCAAGCTACTATGGCACTTACGACCAGGGTGGGGATGTGTGGCAGTGGAACGAGGCGATCGGATTCGGTTCGGATCGTGTGGCGCGGGGCGGGTCGTTCCTTGACAGCGGCGGCAACGCCCTTCAGTCCAACAGCTTTGGCGCCAGTAACCCGACGGCTCTCTACGTCGACACCGGGTTTCGTGTTTCGCAGGGTCCCGGCCTCGACCCAAACGCCGTTCCAGTCGCCACGGCAACTTCAACGCAGACCGCTTCCGTTGCGGGAAATTATTCCACTCCCGGCACGGGGCAGACGTTCACTTATGCTGCCTATGAGATCCTTCCCGGTGCGGTAGCCAGCCTTGCCCTGGGCGACACGCTCGATCTGACGACCGGCCCGCTTTTCATCGCCGCGGGCGGAACGTTCAACGCCAGCGGCACCGTAAACGGCAACATCATCAACGCCGGCCTGGTTCACATTACGGCGCCTAGTTTCAGCACGTTCACCAATCAGGGCACCGTCATATTTCAGCCGCCGACGGGCGGAGCAACCTATTCGTTCCAGAGTTTTACTAATGATGCCGGAGGCACCTTTTACGGGGGAGGAGAAGCGGCCAGCCCTATCGTCATCAACATCGCGGCGGGGCAAGTGTTCCAGAACCAAGGTCAGGCCGTTGTCGGCGACCTGACCGTTAATGGAAGTTACACGCAGACTTCCACCGGCGAGACGCTCTTTGATCTTGGCGGCCCCGATCCGATCTACGGATACAGCCAACTCACCGTGAACGGCGTGGTTGATCTCTCCGGCACCATTCAAACGGACTATATCAACGGCTTTTACCCCACTGTTGGCGAGACATTTGACCTCTTGATCGCCAGCGGCGGTATCACACTCAATCCGGACTTCGCCGGGATGCCACAGGAGCCGGGATTCAGTTATGCCCTGGTCGATAACGGCACCGTTTTCGAAGCGACCTTCACCGGGGTGGTTCCCGAGCCCGCCTCACTCTCTGTCTTGAGCCTCTGTGGCCTCGGACTGCTCTGCCGGCGCCCAAGTCGCGGACGTGAACGGATTACAGATCAGCCTGTTTAATAGCCGGATCGTCGAGTTTCACTCCTCTTGAAGCGCTTTGGGAATATTCCTCGATGTATGTAGGAGTTTGATAAAACGAATCCCGCCTTTGATCGGCTGGTAGAAAATCAGATGCCTTGGAAATCCAGCGACTCGCAATTTGCGGATGCCTTGCAACTCGGGATGGTCTGTACGAAAAAGGGTGCCGACCTGGGGATTGTGTTCCAAGAGGTGGAGCGTGTGTTCGACAGAGTTGAAGAAACGATCGGCAATTCGGGGGTTGTTCGCCGCTATCCGAAGGGCGTGTTCGGCTACGGAGATTAACGCGGCGGCTTGCTTAACGACCATGCCGGACCTTCTGTTGCCGGATAATCTGTGCGCGCACTTGGCGCCGGGTGCGAATCCAGTCCTGGCGAGTCAGCGGTGTAGCTTCGCCGTCGCGCAGTGCCGCGAGCAATTGCGATTCAACCTCTCCCTGAGTGAGAACCTTTTGATCCTTTCGAACAAGGTCGCGGAAGTATTCGCTGGCGTTGCCGTAGCCGCCACGGGCGATGCGGGACTTGACCCATTGCCCCATGGGTTTCGGCATTGATATGTTGACGGTGGTGTGTGCCATACACTTTCCATTGAAAGCGGATTTGGCACGTTGTCAACTATTGGCAATAGATTTCAATTATTGCATCCGTGGCTGTGTTTGTACATAAAACGCACAATGTTTATTATGTTTAGTGATATTAAAGTGTTCGTTGCGTTTCATGAGCTCTCTTCACCTCCCATCGGAGTAACGAAATCATCGCGCATACGAAATGCGGCCGATGATCCGTGCTCGATGAGAACATCCAGCAGCAGCAGAATTGCATCGCGAAGTTCGACGTTTCTCTTGAGTTCAAGAGGCCTACCGTACACATGCCGCCGTAATAATATTTCGAGCATGTAAACGGTGTTGGATTTCAATGCTGGTGCACTTCCCGTGTGAAAGTAATGCTTTGCTATTCGGACAAATGCCCCTGGAAGCTCTTGCGCGCCGATGTGATAGAGGAAACGAACATAGTCGTCTAAAACTCGCGAGGACACGGGCAAGTCATTAAAAAGCGAGTGAACGTTATCCGCGTAACCCTGTAAGCTCGACCAATCACGGACGTGATCCTTCCACCCAGAGGTGAGAAATATTGCTGACATCACCTCGCTCCCGTCAGCGTGTTCTTCGTCAATGCTCGGAAGCCATTTAGCTTGCCGCACCCTTTCTGCAAATAAACGCCAAAGCGACCAGAATTGCGACGTGTTTGGTTGACGATCTTCGACGGCCACTAATCCTTGTATAATCCAGCGTGTTTCGCGCGTGTGGCGATCCAACACACCGAGGATGGGTTGGAGGATCGATTCGGCTGCCGCTGCGGACGTTCGGAGCAGGAAGTTTTCAATAAGTTCGGTAAGCGCCGTCTCTGTGTCGTGATTTCGCTCCTGCCGATTCTTGCCTCGGCCTCTTTCCGTCTCATCATCCGCATCCCACCAAGCCACTAGCGTACTCGCGAGCCTCCTAAAGCCTTCGATGGCGAGAGATTCGGAAGGAGCCTGAAGGAGAATGGCCAAAATCCTTCCGTCCGCGTCGGCACCGAACCATCCATCAGGGCGCATATTTTTGTACGAGTCTCCGTCGATGGCGTCTGTTGCAAAAAAAAGCTTGCGCATACGCAGCGCCGCCCCTTCTTCGATGGCGTCAATTTGCTTGCGCTCGACATAGATTCGCCCTTTGTCCTCGTCGACCGCCTGCTGAACAATGGTCGCCTCCATTGCCAACGCATTGACGCATCGCAGAGCCAGGTCTCGGTCAATGGCCCATAGATAATTGCCAATTCCCCATGCCGCATACGTGCGAACTTCATCAATAGCGTGGGTCAATGCGCAAACGAATGCTTTCCGAACACGCCGTATTTGCTTACCGGTGAGAGTCTGTCCTAAGAGCATGGGCAATACCCGCGCGCAAGGCCGATCAGCGGACATGTGGTTCCGTTGAAGCCGAGCGAATTGTTCCCAGTTATTTCCTTCTCGTTCTACTTCTGAACAAATGATGCGAATGCACCAGTCCCTTTCCTCGTCCTTCATTTCTGAATAATGATCGCGGGCGCACACCGCGGCGACCAATCCGGGGCCATTCCGGGCAAGGTCACTTTCATCGTCACGGCCATGCTTGACGACATAATCGCGCGCTTGCTGCAAGCGCTCTCGCCATTTGCCTGGATCATATGCGGCATCTCCTGATCTTTCGTAGGTCTTAAGCCCCCACATCTGAAGGCCCAATCGGGCATTCATCGTCGCGAATTCGAGGGCACTTTCATCAACTATCTTTCGGATGTCCTGTTCGGGTGGTTTAAGGTCGAAACGTACGACTTGACGGTCGTCGGTCGATCCCGTCTGATCTTTGGAAGTCGCCTCTGGCTTCACCGTGTCTGCTTTGGACGAGTACTGCCGTAGATCCATGCGATGTATCGACAGCCTCCACAATTGGTCATCTTCGGTTTGTTCATCCACTGGAGGCATCTGTGCTTTGTACGCGTCCAATATCTTGTGAACGCGGGGAGCAAGCGGCCCAAACTGCAACTTCAGAACGGCCGCCTCCAAGTCTTCGCGCCTGTGTTGTCGCTTGTCTGCCTCTTTTCGTTCCGCGTCATAGATTTTGTTATCGGCTCTGATTTGGGGAAACAAATCTGAGATGCTGGACGGTGCTTGGGACTCGCCCACAAGGCGGCTGCGATCCAGGATGATGAACTGCGGCGTCTGCAGTAGGACCAAGAGGGACTCGCCGGAGAATTGCGGGTATGCGGTTGCAACACTGGCCACAACTGCGCTTAACGCCGCTGAATCAGTTCGCTTCAGAATCTGAAGGAGGATCGAATCGAGTTGTTGCGGTTGGGTCTGCCCTAAGTCGAGTAGCCACCGTTCCAGTGCCATCAGGATTGATTGCAGAACGGAAGGGCCTACCGATGTTCCACGGTACAGTTTCCAAAGTCGATCATTGCACCACTGTGGCCGCGGCGCCGCATCCGAGAAGTCCACCTTAACCTCAAAGGGCGGCTCCACGCGATCCGAGCGGACTCTCGGATTCGCATACCAGTCAGCACTTTGATTAAAAACTGAGATGAGAAAGTCTAGACCCTTTTGAAAATGATATTCCAGAAGCGCAAGGAATGGCCCACGGAGAGCACTGGCCGGGAAAAAGTCATTGCTACGGTTTTCTTTGATTCCGAACAGAGTCTCAAGCTCTAGCGATCCTCCGTATGTACGTTGCCGTTTTAGGTCAGCCTCGGAACAAAGCAAATAATCTCCGCACGCTGCGATAGTCTCGTCGGGCATATCTCGTGCGGCTGGTGTGCCTTCAAACCCTTCAAAGATAATTTCTCTAAAATCTTCTCCCATTCGATCGCGTTTGTCGTCGTCATTCTTCGCCGCGAGAAGAGTGGCGAATCTCTCGCGGTCGCCATTTGGAATCTTGGCGATAACGCCGAGTGTCTTTTTTTGCTCTTCTCTCGAACTGTAAGAGTCAAGATGTGGCAGCAGCCAGTGGGCGATTGCGGCTACCGATTTTGCTCCTTGCGGGTACGGCTGATACCAAGAAACTCCGCGAGCCCAATCTTCAAGTAACCCAAGCAAAAGCGGACAGTCTGCTTTGTCGAAAAGGCCCAGATTGGCCTCAATGAGTTGAAGCACGCACGGCCAAGCGGGCCCGTCGGGCACGTTGAATAGGGAGGCGTGTGCCTTGGAGTTCTTCAGCCAAAGTGGGCTTGTTACGCATGCGACCCTTAAGAGGTGGATTACCCGCCTGAGCAGCTCCTTGTCGTTGGCAAAGAATTCGGCTCGGTGTCGTTCCAGAAAAGCTGGGGACTCCGGAGAACGGAGTAGCGAGACGAAAGTATCGTCTCGAAATTGGGACGAAAGCGACCCATCCTGCAGAACCGCTTGAAGCAATCGATCGGCGGCCGGAGCTTCGCGTTCCATGAGTTCACTCACCCATTTGCGATATGTGCGACGTATCGCTGGGTACGTTCCCAGTGTCGCCGAAAGTTCTTTTGCCGATCCATGGAGTGCCGCGTGTTGCTCATCAATCCACTGGATGATGGCCCAGTCCTCCAAAACGTCATGGGCGGGGGCCACAAGTATCCTGTTTTGGCTGGAGGAAACGATAAGCGAGTCGTTTCGCAGAGCATCGACCGCTTCGGGGTCGAGTTCACCAGAGGCAGCATACAGTGTGAGGGCTTGGGCTCGTTTCAATGCAATCTTGACGAACGCCTCCTCTCTACGACGCGGCATTCCGCCAGCAGCGCTTGCATCCACTCGAACAATGTCTTTCCAGAACAGGGCGCGAAACTCGCGTTCGCTCTGCGGCAATGGCTGGTGCTCAGACCAAGAAATTTGGCGTGCCTTGTCGAGAATGTAAGGATTGCGGAGGAGCCCACGTAAGGTTGAATTCCCAAGAGGTCTCTTCAAAGCTGGATTGACCGCTTCGACTTCCGCTAATTCGGTGTCATCGAGCGGTGGAACCGTGACAACGGAATGGCTCACTCTCGCGGACTCAAGGAAGCAATCGCGAACGAGGTCAAGTGAATAATCGCGGCACGTGAGGATAATTCGCCACGCCCTATCTTTTGCCGCTAGCGTCAAAAGATCTGTAAACGCATCACGCGTTGACTTCTCCAATAGGCGTTCCACGCTTTCGACTAGCAAGAGCTTCCGGCCCTGGCCAGCCAATATCGCACCGAGTGCTGCGGCATTTGCTCCAATCTGGCTCCTCTCTAAAGTTTCATCGAAATGTGCACGGGCGAGTTCCTCGGCTCTAAAGCTGAAGGCGAATTCGTCCGCACCGAGAATAGAAACAACATCCTTCGCAACGCCAGATTTCCCGTTACCTGCCGCGCCGCTCACCAAGACGATTTGTGTCGATTCCAATTGCTGAATGATTTGATTCACTAACCCGACACGGCCAAGGTGAAGATCATCGCCAATTGTCGA
Source organism: Tepidisphaeraceae bacterium (assembly GCA_050014015.1). GTDB lineage: Bacteria > Planctomycetota > Phycisphaerae > Tepidisphaerales > Tepidisphaeraceae > PALSA-1353. The sequence goes on along the minus strand of JBEKEC010000042.1, from coordinate 22,938 downwards.
GCGGATTCCGTCTAAAATGAATGTTGAGTGGTCCTTTAGCGTTTGAAGTACCCGCTGTTCCGGTCCTCCTACTGGAGAATGCCTCTGCAGCAGATCGCTTGGAAGATCGTTTCGACTGAAGCTTCTAGCCTGAGGCATCCCCTCCCCAACCAGTTTTAGAAGGGAATTCCAAGACGCGGACGCCGCTCCGACTGCATCCTGCTCCTTTGTCGTATAGGCAAGGAGCGTGTTGATCATCGCCTCCGTCTGCCCCGTGGCGGTGTTCAAGTCCAAACTCACGACGTGCAGTAGACGAAGGAACGGCCAAAGGTCCACGTCATTGACAATTCTTCCTTCAATCTCGCTGACAATCGTTTGAATCTCATCGCGGTATTGAATGGACTTGGCGCTGATAAATCCCGGAACCGCCAACCGGCGTGTGAATTCTGCTTCGTCGGTTGCGGCGCGAGCACAGTCCAGGAGGCCAGAAAAGTGATCGAGGAGCGTATTCGTTCCTCGAAGCGTCACAAGGACAAAACGATCTTTGTCGCGCGCGAACAACTGGCGATTGTTGAAATCCTTCCAATAATCTTGAATCGCCTTCTTGCATTCGTCGTCGGTTGCGCGAACAGAGAAGGTTCGTTTCACCTGCCCGACCAACTTCCTCCTTGTTTGCGATCCGTCTTCCCCCAATATCAGGAAATCGTCTGTGTTCCAACCGAGGTTCTCGGTTTGGAAATGGGCTTCGACCACGTTACAGTCGCGCAGAATGGGCGGAATTGCTCGGACGAGGAGAAGCGCAAGCCAGAACGCATCGACGTGCTGCTCGAAGATCGTGCCGGCACCTCCGGTCGAAGCGGGACTTGATATGCGATCGTCTTTCATGTGCCATCCCTGACGCGAGTGTTCGTGAATGCCAGATTCTACAGCAGTTGCCGATCAGTGCGACAGAATTAAATGCTGTTTTCGCGATCGGCGCCTAGAAGGCCGAAGAAAGCGCCGGTCATCGCCGCCGCCGCACTGGCAATGCCCGTTTCGTTGACGACATTCGGTCTAAGGTAAATATTCATGCCCACTGGGCGAGCCTCAGTCCGGATTCGATCGACAAATTGTGGCGCAATCCCATATTCTTGAGTGGTGAATTGTGGCGTCTTAAGGGGTGGGGTTAGGACTAACTTACTAAACATTTCGATCACTTGTTTGTCTGCACATTCGGAAACCCCGCTGAGCAACAATGTGAACGCATCAAAGCCGCGACGGAGCGTCTCGATGGTGTCAGTTGGTTGGTATCGCGTCCAAGTCGCGAAAGCCGCGGTTTGACCGATCCGTTGCAAGTGAACAAATACCGGCGCAAGGTTCCCAACGCGAATCGCCGCTGATCGAAAGGCGTCCTCCTGCAAAATGGAGTCGCGGAAGCCTTTTGAAAAGTGCGTGACGGCTTCGGCGTCGCCTACGATTTGGCGCGTTACCTTGGGTATTCCAAGAGGAAAAAGTTCAAGTATTCGGAAAGTCACAGAATTCCAGTATATCGACGTTTCTGAGTTGGAAAAAGGTGTTGGCTTTTTGTTTTGCGCCCCTTTGAAAGCCGAGCAGGTCGATCTCAGGTGCACGTGTCAGTATAATTTCGCATGGCCTTCGACCAAGGAAGCGAGGCTCGCACCGTGAGCATTGAACGTATCTTCAAACGCTACCCGGTCCTGTGCTCCGTCGCTGACCACCCGAGGCTGTGCGACGATCTGGCGGCGGCAGAAGAAGCTACAAAGATCGACAATGGGAAAGGTCTATGGGACGCCTATAAGGGGGCGCGGTTCGCGGCGAACGAACTGACTTATTTCCTTTGCCTCGATGAGTTTGCTGAGTTTGCAGATGGCATTGCGGACGAAATCGAGGCAAACCTCACCAAAGTGGTAGCTGCGGTCGGTGAGCAACTTGCACGGGCCGCGTATCGGGACAAGCTGCTCGTTAACGGCATAAAGCCATTCACCGACGTGCAGTATGAGATCGGCGCGGCGGCGGGCGCCTCTGCTTGGTTCGACAGTGGCACGTTGCAGTTGGAGGCTCACCTCCCCGGTGGTCAAAAGAACTCCGATCTTGCGGGCAATCATAATGGGGTGGATGTCCGCTTGGAGGTCAGGGTCGTTCACGACGACTGGCCGCCCCGTCTCGATGCAGTGTGCGAACAAACGATCATGGACGCGAATGTGCCGAGAGGCTTTATCGCGCACTTGCGGTTTTTACCTGACACGGCTGGTGCGAGCCGTGTAAAGCGCCTGATCGAGGAGTTGCACAGGTATACGGAGGCGGGCCCCGGCGATTGCGACGCGCCCGTTGTGGTGGACGGCGTGATCTTCCATGCCGGACTTATGGGGTCTGATTTTTCAACCCAAGACGAGACGATTCCGATGTCCGAGGTCGCGTTCGACGGCGAGAGGGACGAGCGGCTAATCGTTCCGCCAGTGTTCACCCGCGCCACGATTGATCCCCAAGAACGCGACTGGATCAATAATCCCGAGGGAGTGCACGTCTTCAGCGGCGAGATGGTCGACGAGCGAACTTATGAGAACAAGCCCTTTAGTACGAAGATCGGCGATGCCGTTGCACGGAAGGTGAAGCAGTGCGGGGACGGAGCATGCAACATCGTGGTGCTCGGTACGCCCTCTCCAATGGCTGATCATGACGTCGACGATGCAATCAGTGGCGCGATGGCGTTCATTTGCGTGAAGGGGAAAGATGGATCATTCATGAGCGCTGGGCCTGTGCGGAAGCCGAGCGCTATGTTCGTGCCAGCCATCCAATCGGAGAACGTAGACAACTTAGTAGATCCGTATCGGAAGATTTCCGGCGTTTGGCATATCCGGCTAGGGCACTCCCGCCCACAAAGCCGTGTATTCCGCAACCCGAATGCTACCGTGCCGATCGCGATTCCGGACGCCGAAACGCTCGCCGCCACGTTGCCGCGGGGCTAGGATTCAGAAACCGTAAAGCGCTTGACGGCGTTTGAAGGCCCTTTCGCCTCCCTCCAGAATCGTGCAAACCATTTTCTTGGTTTTATCCGTGTCTATGGAACCGCGATCCCGAATGAGCGACACGTCGCTGGCACCGCGAAGAGGAATAATCAGTTCGGCGTCGCCGAGCACGGTGATGTTAGCGTTGTGAGTCACGATGATGACTTGGCGGTGCTCCTTGATGCTCCTGAGCGACCGGACGAGCGTCGTGTAAATAAATTCGCTGTCGAGGTTGTCTTCTGGTTGGTCAATAACAAGCGGCATCTTGCTCTTCGAAAACAGCAGGATGGTGAGCAGAATCGACTGCTGTTGACCAAGAGAAAGCTGCGTGAAGTCGCGAGATGGGTAGGCTTTCTTGCCATCCGGTAGCGTGACGGTCTTCGTTACTTTGATCTCAGGACGGTCCTGGAACGTACACCGTTCGAGAATACACCTATTCTTCCATTGGCCAAGGGTGTCAAGAACGGTTTGGGCATCCTGCCTAGAGAATACCTTGTTCTTGCTTTGGTCGAGAATTTGTTCGAGCACAGCCGTATTCTTTTTGACAATTGCCTCGACCAAATTTAGCGGCGAAATATGCGAGGCGATGAGCGCAGCCTTCGGGACCTGAGATGTTCGCCAGTTCATCGCTTCCTTGACGAACTCTTCCAGCGCTGGCGACAGCGATCCCTCATGAAAGCGGAGGTGGACGGAGTAATCGACCACACAGGTGGCGAGGTTGCTATTGACACCCGTGGCGAAGGCGTTTCGGGTCGTGAACATTTTGCTTTTCAGCGTGCGGCGGTCAGCGAGTAGTTGCCGGCGCTTGGTGAATGCCTCCTTTTGCTTCGGAAGACTTTTCTTCAAGGTGTCCAACAATTGCGCAAAGTCCGTCGCGTCTTTGGTGACCTTGCGTATAAAGGCCATGTCAAGCTTGATGTTTTGCTTCTCAAGTTCACGGCGGAGGTCTTCGATTCTGTCCTTCGTTTGTTTCTCCTTTGCACTCCAAATGGTGAGTTGGGCGGTGATTTTCTCCGTCGTCGCGGTAATGTTTTCCTTGAGCTGCTTCGACATTTTGTCGAGGTCGCCGGCCAGCCCGTTCATTAACGCTTTGACGGTGTCGAGCTCGGTCTTGCCGACAGCGAGGGTTGTGCCGTCCATCTCTTCGATCAACGTGACCAGATCGTCGCTTGTCAGGCCGTCACTGATGGAGGTAAGCAAATTGCTCAGGTTTGTCTGCAGCTTGGTGCGGAAAACGCGTCCGTTGGCGAGCTTCTGCTCTAGCTCGGCGACCTCACCGGCCTTCTGCTTCTTGAGCGTCTCGACTTGATTATCGGCCAGTTTCTTTGCCTTTTCGATTTCCTGTATACGGTTGATTTCGAGCTGCAAACGCTCGATCTCCGTCTGGTTCTCCAGAAGTGCGTTGCGTAACTCTTCATCCTGAGCTTCGATCTCTGCAAGCTCAATGAAACCGTCGAGGAATTTCAGCAGAATCGCAGGGTCTTTGTCACAGTGTTTGATGGTTTCCGCCGTCTGTCCCTGGCCGTAACTCTCAATCCCGATGCACGTCGGGCCGTTTGCGTCGGCGTTGAGGATATCGTTGGCCTTGCTTCGGGTAAGGGTGTGGCGCTGGCCGACTTCATCCTCGTAGATGAGGGAGATGCAATCTGGCCACACCTCCGAATCAATGAGGGAGTTTTCCGTTATGTGGCCCGAGCAGACGCGCAGCGATTCGAGCATGGTAGACTTGCCGGCGCCGCGGCCCCCAATAATACAGGTTAGGTTTGGGCTGAAGTTAATCACCTGGTCGCGCAGGAAACCGCCCTCCAGCTTCATACCGACGAAATGGGGCACGCCCAAGGGGATGAGGTCCTCAAGCCGAACGCGGGCGGCGCAATCAAGGAGCGCGATGCGTAGTGATTCGAAGGTCGGCGATTCCATCTTGAAGCGCGTTAGCCGCTTGTTTCCTTGAGCGTTACGGCCAAGGGCGTTAAGTGCGTGCGAATCCGACCCCATAACTTTCGCTAGGTGTACGTCTGTTTCATGGCCGAGGTGCTCCCGCCGGACTATCGCACAATTCTTGCGATCTGGATTGTCGTCCAGATGGGAATACCAATGGCCTTTTTCGGCGGACGTGATTTCGATAGCAAGAAGATTCTTGCAATTTAGGATGTCCTGCTTGAACGCGTCGAATTTTGGGTGAGCGAATTCGAGTCCAGCCTCCTGGTCGATGTGAGCGAGGATACCGAAGCCTTCGAACTCCTCCGCATACTTCAAGCATTGGGGTATCGTATCTTGACAAAACCTCTTGTCCGCCGTGATTTGCAGCTTGGCGTAGAAGTGTTCGAGCGCGTCGGGTGTCGAGCAATAGACCAGAAGGTGTCCTTGTTGTGTCGAGAGTTCTACCGCGGGAACAACTAAGATGTCTTTTCCTTCGGCTCGCTTGAGGGCGTTGCGCACATTGCCAATGACATTGTGATCAGCAATGGCAATGACCTTCAGGTTCTCGGCGATGGCGGCATCGACAATAGCTTCGGGTGTCATCGCAGCATCTTTAACATCGTACGATCCGCCAGGGCCAAAAGAATGGATGTGCAGGTCGGCGCGGACGAACTGCGCTCCGTTCGTGTGCGAGGTGATTTCATTCAATAGATTCATAGCTCGTCCATTAGATGCATCAGGCCTCCTCGAAGCCAAAGTCGGTGAATTTCAAGGTTCGGCAGTTCTCCGTCACGTCTCGCACAAGCTTGTCGCCGGCGCCGTCGGGCAATTCAGCGTGAACCTCAATGCTGACCTGAACCTTCGCTCCAACGATTCCTGTCAGGTGCTGCACGACTTCTTCGGCAACGCGGCCGGCGTCGCGCCCTAGGCGTACTGGATCAACCTGCACAGACCCGTGGAAGCGTCGCAGTTGAGGTGGTGTTGGTATGGGTTGCGCCCCGGTGCCAGATTGACGGCCGGTGCCTGTGCCAGCGATCGTGGTGGCCGTGCCTGTGGGCGTCGCCTTTTGTCCGCCATTGCCCGCAGCGGTTGCTGCCGCCTGCTGGTCCTTCTCAAGCTGGGCAGCCGCGGCCTCGGGCTTCACCAATAGACTGCGTTCATCGACGATGACGCGCGCTGCCTGCGCCACCCGCAATCCCTGATACCGTTGCTTTGCTTCGTCCCAACCCTCCGCATACGCGAAGGTTTCTGACCGCCACATAAGGCTTGCAATTCCTTCTTGGATTGCGCCGATGAGCACCTGCTCATCGCGCAGTCGGGGCAGATAGAGGTAGCGGGCCATGTATTCGCAAAGCTGTTTGATGCCGACGTGGTTGCCGGTCCAAAGCGGAACCCGGTCCAGTTCCGTGCGCAGGCGCACGCCGCCCATTTGCACAAGCAACGATTCTTCGCTTTTAAGCTTCTTGGCGGCACGAGTTGCAAGGCTGTCCTGGCCGTTCAGTTTCAGGTCCGTCCACGTAACCGGGCCTTTCGGGTCAGGCTGACCGGGAACCAGAAGCCACTGATACGCCTCGGAAATCCGCAAATCCACTGCCTCGTCGGCGTTCTTCTGCTTGGTTTCGGCCTGACGTTTTTGGAATTCATCGAGGTTAAGCGTCACGCGATCATCGGAGATCGAGGACCACGCCAAGAATTGGCGAACCGCCTGCTCCAATTCGCGGAGACGGTTAACGTCACCGGCAAGAAAGACGAGAGTATTTTTGTAGTTGCGTGGCGATGATCCGCGTGTGTCGAAAATCGTCGCCGCCTCACGACGCGCTGCGCTATTGTCGTCTTTGTTCGCGTGCGGAAAGTCGGGCGCAAGGATCACAAGACGGGCTTCGCGTTCGTCCGGTATGTCACTGCTCGGAACACAAGCGTGAACTTTAGAGAAGTCTGCCCGCGTGCGGGCCTGCTCGCGCAGACGCTTGATGATCTCGTCGGAAATATGGTCGTCGGGAAGCTGACCAGCGCGACCATCTGCGATCCGCGTCACGGTCGGTTGTGTCGAAAACCAGTAGCGTTTCCCGTCCACATATAGATATGTGGCGCTGTCCGTTAATCGGCGGAGCGCATCGCCGAACGTGGCGACGGCCTCACCTGGCTGTACGCAGCCGAGTTTCACTTGCCGGTCTTCAATGCCTTTGTGAGCGGCCCTGACTGTCGGCGCCGATCCCATGTAAATGGTTCGGGCCACGCGACGGCAGGCTGAATACCTGCCGAGATTGGGGTTATCTCGATCAAGACTCAGGGGCAGTGAATTTGCACCGTCAACGTCCTTTTCCAAAACCGGCACCCACTGGTCCTCAAGATAGCGCGTCAGTTCAAACTGGACCATTTGATCGTCAATGGGCACGTTTCCTGGCATGATGAGCAGATTGCTTTCCTGTCGCTCCCAAAGGGAGTGAATCACTGCGGCCATGAGACGCAACACGCCGCGTGTGCGCTGGAATTTGTCGAGCGTGGACCAGTCGTTGTAGAGCCGGTCGAAAAGTTCCGGGTGAATCGGATACGCCATTTTGACTCGGCGTTCGTAATCTGCCTCCCGGCATTCGCTGGGGAATTCCTGTTGCTGCGACCCGTACAGTTCCACGAAAGCACGAGACACCGCGTCCCGCGAAACGTACTGCTCGCCGGAAAGTGGTTGAAAGAGCCGGCGACGGACGATTTCAAATCCCTCGTCGGGACTGGCCGGACGCCACGAAGCTTCGACGCGGCCAATAGCATTCTTCAATCGCGAAAGTGCTTCGCGCCCACGCTCGCCACCAACTTCGATGTCGGTTACGCCGCGGTCCGCTTTCTGATGTGGACTTTCGGATGCCGGAATGCTGACGACCAAAAGGGTGTTTTTCGCGGCCCTCGCGGCTTCGCTGATTGCTTGTGCGAACGTGAAGTGCGTCTCAAAACTTCCAGCCGGCAAGTCGCCGTTGGTGTGCAACTGCCGGGCGTAAGCAACCCATTCGTCAATGAGGATCAGGCACGGGCCATATTTGTTAAATAGTTCCTTGAGGGTGTTGCCGGGATTGGTGGCCTTTTCGTCATCCTCTTTGACGAGCTTGTAGCCCTCCTTGCCACCAAGCTGCCACGCGATCTCGCCCCACACTGTACGAACGACGGTGCCGTCGGGCTTCTTGTGCGGCTTGCCCGGCGATATTTGCGTGCCGACAAACACGGCTCGACGGACATTCTTTGGAAGCGCCACACCCAATTCCTTTACAAGTTCTTCGGCTCCCGGAAGTTCCGCTGGCGAAGTTCCCGAAAACAGGTGATATAGGGCCAGCATGGAGTGCGTCTTGCCGCCGCCGAAATTGGTCTGAAGTTCAACGACCGGATCGCCTCCCTGACCTAAAAGTCGAAGGACGCCTTGCGATAGCAATCGGCGCAATCCCTCGGTAAGGAATGTTCGGCGGAAGAACTCGGTCGGGTGTTTGTATTCGTCCGTCCCCTCCCCCTGATACACCTGCCACAAATCGGCCGCGAATTCGGCCTGTTGATACCGGCCGCTCGCCACGTCCGGGTGCGGGGTAACAACTTCGCGCCACGGCTTCAAACCGCCCTGGGGCTTGCCTTCGGTCGCTTGGAACGCCTTCTTGCGCATCTCCGAACGGCGTTGCTCGTCGAACATGGAACGCATTACGTCCATACGCATCTGGCCGACTTCCGTGGCTGCGTCGGCCGCGGAGACGGCGATAAGTAATCTCTCGATGGAGTCGAGTGCCCGAATCGCGTCGTTGCTGCTGAACTGCTCACTGTGCGCCCATTGATTGCGGACATTGCGAAGCTCGCTGACGAGTGTGCGCTCGTTAGTACCAAGAACATCCCGGAACACGACGTTCCATTGGTCCCACAAGACCGACAAGAGGGTCTGCGGGTCATCCAGATTTGCGGGCTTTGGCTTCAGTCTGCGTCCACCGTCCGGCAGGACGCTGCGCCAATTGTCGCCAAGGTGTGACTTCAGTTCTCGCTCGACGAAAGGACGCAGACCAGTGGCCAGAAGGTCAAGTCCCTTCCCAATTCGCTCTCGGTTTGTGATTGCCATAAATTCCCTACCCTGCCATCAAAAGAGTTCTGTCTGTTTCGCGGTTGGCTCGGAGCGCACTGAACGCGCCAGCCGAGAAAGCTCGGGCCATGCGATGACGAGGCTGTTGTATGCCAATGCCTCGTCTGTCCATTTCTTCCGCTCGCAGATTGAGTAGAGCCGATACGCCAAGTCTCTGGCCACCTCGCCCATACCTCCCAGCTTGCGGAGCAGGTCCGCCGCTGCCGTCTCGCCACCAGCTTCCAAGGCACGAATCAAGTGCTGGGTCACTTCCCACGATGTCAACCGATTATCAGTCGCCGGATTCCAATCAGCCTTTAAGTCATCCCGTTTGAGTAGCCGCACTTTTCCGCTTCGTGCCTTTATGATTCCGGCTTCCTGTAATCCATTGACGGCGGAGTTCTTGGCTTTGCTCAATGTTTCCGCAATTCCAAATGCTCCGTCCTCCATCCCGAATTGTTCAAACCACGCCATCGCCCACCGCGTGTTCGAGTCGAATTCACCTTCCTGCTCTGCCAATACCTCGTCCAAGATTTGATTAATCAGTGCAAGGGCTTGACGGCATTTCATTGAGGAGCCGTCAGCCTCCATTACCTTGGAGTACCGCGTGAATACCGCCATCCCCGGACCGATGGCGGCCTGGGCCAAATCTACGGGAGCGATACTGCCGCGTTGAAGATGCTTCAGCGCATCGGGTAACTCGTGCTTAAGTGCATTTATGAATTCACGCCGTGTCGCAATCGGCGCATCATGCGGACGTTGACGGCAGGAAAGTATGATTGACGATGCAAGGGCGTTCGTGCCCATGCTGACCATACGGTTGCCGAGTTCTGTCCGCATCGGCCAAGTTCCGTCAACCGAGAACCCGGCCCCGATCACCGCTTCAAGCATGGTCTCCCAGCCGGTCGAGGCGATGCTATCGGGAACCCCCTCTTCGTTTGCCGCGTCATCTTCGGATTGTTTGAATGCGTAGAAAATCGTGAACGGATAATCATGGTCGGAATCTTGGCGCACTCGATCAAACGCGAGTCCCAGCCCCTTCTCGAAAAATGTCTTAGCCTCGTCTTTGCTGCCGCCATGGCGATATGGTGAAGCAATTAGCTCGGCACTCTTGGGGGTTAGAACGGTTGAGAACAGGCTAGGGAAGGTGTGAGACAAGCCTCTTCGCAACCAGATGTAAAAGAAATCACTGAGATCGGCATAGCCGATGTTGTCGTAATATGGCGGATCAGTCGATACCACTGGTCGGATATTAAATTTGTTAGGAGCGACAGCATCGAGTTGCTCGACCGCACCGGGCACGCCACAGGGCAAATTGGAGATTACCCGAATGATCGTGCCGAGCGTCGTTTCTAGGTCTCCCGCAGCTCCATTGAAAGGATTGGACTCCGCATAGTCCCAGACCATAGGAATTCCTTGCCTACCGAAGGTTCCAATCGCCTGATCCATGCTTGGCTTCCAACGAACCAGAGAGGACGATGCATCAGCCAATCGACTTACACCTATCGCGAGATACGTAGCGACTGCATCGGCATACGCCGCATAATCGAACTCCTGTCTTTTATCGCCGGAATTTTGTGCGGAGGAGGATATCGCCTTGCCGTCCGCTTCGACTCTGGCGCGTGCAAGGCCTATTAGATCACTCAAAGTACCTAACGCCGTTAATTGACGGGGCGTGAAAAGCTTGTCGAATGTGTCCAGTCCATAGAGCAAACACCAGATCGCTCGCTTGTCGAGCGCGATTGGAGCTTCGATTGCCTGTATGTTAGAGGGGCGTTCCACGGCAGCGCACTCCTCGTGATGTTTGGTAGGTGAGAGGTAAACTCTTCCGCGGCTTCCCTCAGCGACAATGGCCATCAGGCGTGACCCAAGTTTGCCTTCCATTCCACGAGCCTTGATATGCGAATCATCGATCGGCTGATTTGAGATCAAACACTTAAACTTGCATCCCCGACCAATCTTCGTACCAGCACTAATTGCATTGCGAACACCGGGCTTTCCCACGCGAACGATGAACTTGAACGTATTCGCTGCCCGGTTGACCTCGGGTTCAATCCAAGCCTCTTTGTGTTCTTTTGTGCTGAGCCAGAAAGAGCTAACGAGCGGCACTTGGGCGCCATGCACCGAAGGGTCGGGACTGGCCACCGTCCTGGCCCACAACCAGGCGATGACTGTGAGTTCCTGTCCCACATACGACGTTAGGTCCGGTCGATCCTCGGCCATCGCCGCGGTGACTCTGATCTTTGGGTAGAGGCGTCCGATACGTTTCTCCGCTTCATCGCGCATCCACTTGCCGTAGTAGCGGACGTCCTCAGCAAGTCCTTGAGCGCCTGTCCAGCCACCCTTAAGACGGGCATTAGACTCTGGATTGATTGGCGGTTTGCCCGCGAATTTGGGCGGGATTTCAATCAGGGCCTTGGTAATTAGGACGGGAACCGGGTTCAAATCGCTGGCATATGCCCGAAGTCCGAGCCGTTGGGCTTCAAGTGGAATTGATCCACCGCCGCAGAATGGGTCGAGGACGGGCGGCGCATACTCTGTCAGAAACGTGTTGACGTTTTCCGGCTTGGCCGTCCGGCAGACAAAGGCCCACGCCGTTTCGCCGCAGACGATTTTATCTTTTGACCATTCCGTCGTGTCAAAAATCTTCCGAGACGCCACGGACGCGGCGATCTCTGCGCGGGCGCGGTTGAGGACGGATTCATTATTGGAGTTTTCCCATACCACAAGTTCTTCGATCAGGTTAAACAATTCCGCTCGGCGGTAACCGGCCCGCTCCTCATCCACGGTTCCATCGGCGTTCCGAAAAGTTGGATCAGAGTCTGGGTCATCCACCAGCGATGCGAATAGCACGGCCCGACAAGCGGCAAGTGGACGCCGCGCCCACCAAAGATGCAGTGTTGAAGGATGTCCGTGCCGAATGGACTTTTCACGCGCAGAAGCAACGTTGATCGCCTCAAGCGGAATCGCGACTTCGATGAGTTTCTTGCGATAGCTGGTCATTTATCTTGTCTCTGGTGCGTGCTTTCGCCGGAAATCCGCGAAATCTCAGTCAGCGCATCTTCGCAGGCTTTGATTATGGACGGCAAGTGCAAATAGATGGCGGTGACGAGTTGCGATCGCATCACGTCGTATCGCGTCACGTCCTGGCCCCTTGGTACGATCTTGATAATTTGGGTGCGGAGCGTCCCATCAAACTCAATGGTCAGTTGAAGCTCGATTTTCCGGTGAAGGTGAGTCAGCTCATAACGCAAATGTGCAAGCTTCTCCGATGCTGCCAGATTGGTGGCGCGGAGGATTTCCGTCGAAGGCAATGATTCGAAGACCGACAAATCGACATTATAAAAGATACACGTTGTCTTCAATTCAGCGTCTATCTGACGAAGCAGCGATCTGTTGTTCTCTATCGCCCGACAAAGTACGTCTCGAACTTCCTTTTCGCGACTGCGCGACGTTTCGGCTTCCTTTTTGTCTTCGCGCCTGACCTGCTTCCGATTTAGCCAGAGAGCAAAGGGTATGCCGAAAATGACGCCCGCAGAAGTCACCACTAGCTGTTGCCAAAACGAAATGTCAAAAAAGCCGGACTGTGCCATCGGGCGCGTGCTTTGAGCCAGTTGGTTGCTGATCGAATCGATCATGCTGGCTCCTGGGCCTGGCCCAGCAATGCCGGCAAATCATAATTTACGCTGGTCGCGTTGAAATCCGGCTCGGTTGCGAACGGGCGGCGGACATAGCGCACTTCGGCGCCGTCCTCTTCGATCAAGGCGATGGCGAGAATGAATTCGTCCGGCTTGTTCAATCCGGTGAGAATTTCGTTTTTGGTGATTGTGAGCGTTTTCGCTCCTTTGATGCGCCCTTTGACTTCCAAGAACCGGAGTAAGCCCGTGCCCGGTATTGATGATTCGACATCGTATCCGAGATTCTTGTCGCTCACATCCTTTGGGACAAAGCCAAGCCGACGTTCGGCATCCATGACTGCGGTCATGGCTAGAAGCTCGGACCGTTCCGTGTCGATCGCGAAATCGGGCGGTGTGGCCGGTGTCTGCCCGGTCGCCTTCCTGAGCAATCCCACGGGGACGATCATCGCGCCGCCCAGAACGACGGGCGGTAGTGCGGACAGCTTGCGCTCTTGCTCCAAGTCCGTGAGGCGTTTTTGCAGGCGGGCGGTGAGTTCATCGGCACGCTGGCGGGCCAAACCGGAATTGAGTTTCGCATTCACCTTGCCGGCAAGCTCCTGGTCTTTCAGTGTTGCGGCCCGGTGATCCCAATAATTGATCTCCTTGGTCAGGCGGTCCTGCACGGCGGCCTTGGTCTTGTCGAGCAACTCCTCCTTCCGACGGCGGACTTCCTCAAGGTGCTGGGGAACGAGATGAATCGCGGCGTGTTCCATTGCGCGAGATTCGAGGTCGTGGCGAATCCAGTCCGGCGATTGCATGGCGGCAAGAGCCTTGGCCTCGTCATCGGTCGGCGGGCGATAATCGAGATAGGGTGCAGGTCCAGCGTTGGTGGTGTTACCAGAATCATCGACTTCAACGAACTGCAATCGCTTGGACACGATCCGTCGGTGGCCGGCACGGTCTGTCCTGGCGTCTTGAATCGAATGTTCCAGATAAAGCAGCGCTCGCGGCTTGTCGGTATCGTCGGTGTCGTCGATCAGAACGGCGCCGCGTTTCAGAAGATCCCGGTGACGCTCGATGATGAGGTCGAGCGTGGCATCAAGTAATGGGTGGCCTGGGCACACAAAAGCGGCGAGCGGTTTACCGGGGATGCCGATAAGTGTCTTCTCAAAGGTGATGCGCTCGTATCTTTGAAGAACGGCTTCGCCGCGGCCAATCTCACGGTCGCGGTTACGGATGACTGCGGGAACGTGTTTGATTTCGTAACGATGGGCTTCGCGCTCGTGGATTGTTCCGCCGAGCAACTTGAACGCCTCAATGAAAAAAGCAGCGATGAAGTGCGGCTGAAGCTTGCGGGCCTCGGCGCGTTCCATGTCCTCGCGAATCTGCCGGACCTTGGAAATGTCCATTGAATCGTGCGTAAGCGCCCGACCCTCAACCAACTCCTGAAGGTGCTTTCGGTCGAGTGCCTTATCAACGACTTGAAACAGACGGGCTTTCACCTCGGGTTGGTCTCCATAGCGAATGGCTTCCAGCAGCAATTCACGAAGAGGCTTGTCGTCAAAAGTGAGTTGACCGAGAACGTCGAATACCTGGCCTCCGAGCGCCTTTCGCTCTTCGTCCAGTTTTTCGAGTAAGCGGTGATAGACCTCGCCTTCGCGAGTGTCTTTGGCGACAAGATTCCAAAGGTGACACACTTCTGTTTGCCCGATGCGGTGAATGCGCCCGAACCGCTGTTCAATGCGATTTGGATTCCAAGGAAGGTCGTAATTGACCATCAGGTGCGCTCGTTGAAGGTTGATGCCTTCGCCGGCAGCGTCGGTTGCAAGCAGAATCTCGACTTCCTTGTCGTGCTTGAATGCTTCCTCGGCGTTGCGACGATTCTCGCGGCCGATGCCACCGTGAATGATGACCACGGCTTCGGGCTTACCCAGAAGCGCCCCGATCTTCTCGGCCAAATAATGCAGCGTGTCGCGATGTTCGGTGAAAATGACGAGTTTACGCCGGTGCCCCTCGGCATCGAACATTTCGGAGTTGTTTTGCAACAGTCGCGAGAGTTCGTCCCATTTGCGGTCGGTGCCGGATTGCCGCACGCGGTAGGCGGAGCGCTCCAAGTCCTGAAGTTGGCTGATTTCCGCCTTCAATTCTGTGATGGTGCGAGCGGCAGAAGCCTGGTCCACCACCCGTTCTTCGGTGGCTTCCAACTCGGCGTCAGGCGCATCGTCGAGGTCGTCAATATCGTCGGGCGTCAATTCCGGCAGGCTGGCGGTCGTATCCAGAGGCACTTCTCCGGCACGTTTGAGCAACTGTTCCTCGCGCAGACGCCGTTCAAGCCGTTCACGCCTGCGTTTGAGCGACTGATAGATCGCTTCGGGTGATGATGCCAAGCGACGCTGCAGAATGGTCAACGCAAATCCGACGGTGCCTTTGCGGCCCTCGTTCTGGAGCGCCTCGGCTCGATTGAATTCCTCTCGCACATAATCAGTAACGTGCTTGTAAGGGTCCGCTTCGCCATCCGACAAGGCGTAGTTCACGGTGTAGGCACGGCGCTCCGGAAAAAGCGGCGTGCCGTCGAACTTGAGCAATTGTTCTTTCACAAGCCGGCGCATCATGTCTGTCGCGTCCGTGACGTGAACGCCATCGCGGAACTTTCCTTCAAAGCGGTCGCCGTCTAGCAACGCCATGAACAACTGGAAATCCGCCTCTTTGCCGTTGTGGGGTGTTGCCGTGAGTAGCAGGAAATGCCTTGTCAGCGTGGAAAGCAACTGCCCAAGGCGATAGCGTTTGGTGTAATTCACTTCGCTACCAAAATAGGTGGCGCTGAGTTTGTGGGCTTCATCGCAAACAATCAGATCCCAATCTGTTTGCCGGAGCTTTGCTTGAACGTCTTCGTTGCGGCTGAGTTTGTCGAGACGGCAAATCGCCAGCGGTGTTTCGGTGAACCAGTTGCCGGTGCGGGAGGATTCCAGCATGTCGTTGGTCATAATCTGGAACGGCAGGTGAAACCTCCGGTCGAGTTCGTCCTGCCACTGCTCAACAAGGTTTCCAGGGCAGACGATTAAGCATCGCTGTAGGTCGCCTCGGACCAGAAGCTCCTTGATGAGCAACCCCGCCATGATGGTCTTGCCGGCGCCGGGGTCGTCCGCTAAGAGAAAACGAAGCGGCTGACGCGACAGCATCTCGCCGTACACGGCGGTAATTTGGTGCGGGAGCGGATCGACTAACGATGTGTGGACCGCCAGCAGCGGGTCAAACAGATACGCCAAGCGAATTCGGTTTGCTTCCGAGAGCAAGCGAAATAGGGCCGCATCGCCGTCAAAACTCCATGGTCGGCCGACCTCGGCAATCTCCAAGGTCGGCTCGCGGTCCCGGTAAAGCAACTCATTTCCGAGCCGACCCGCGCTGTCCTTGTACGTCACTTCGATTGCAACGGTGCCAATCCAGCGGACATCGTTGATCGTGACGATTCCATCCGGCAAAATGCCGCGTACCATTGAGCCACGCGTGATTTCCTCAAGTGCTGCCACAAGAATTTCCCTTCAAGAAGCCAATTGCAAAGTACATAAAACTTCTGATCTGATAAGTCGAATTGAATCTCGTGCCAATTTTTACCGCCACTCGTATCCCTTTGGTTCGCCAGAAATGTCGTCGCCGCTTGTCCTGGTGTCCTAAAACGTCTTCCGAAAGCGTAAGCGTTACTTACAGGTTCGCAACAACTAGGGGGACGAAAGAGCTTGCCGATTCGGGCATTGGTCGCGTGGCATTGTTGTTGCGCCGCCTCAAATCCTTGCGCTCGCATAACCCCGGTAAATAAAAAGGCTTGCAACTAATGCCGTTCGTCGGCATACTGATTCTACTTGAAATTATGCCATTAATGTCGTTAAGATGATAATCCGATACGTCATTTATGCCGTAATTACTATGTATGCCTATGGTCAAAGTGATTCAGCCCATGTCCAAGCGTTTGAACGAGCGTCGCGAGCGGCTCGGGATCAGTTGCTCTGTCCTCGCTAGGCGGACGGGTATCAGTCTGCGCAGCGTGCAGCGTATTTTATCCGGCGAAGAAACGAATCCGGGATTTTCAACCGTCGCTGGCTTGGCTCGTGAACTGGGCGTGGGCGTTCGTTTCGACGATGAAGTGGACGTTCGCACGATTCGGCGGCGCCAAGCTGAGCGAAAGGCGGAGCGACTTCTCGCAATCGTTCAGGGCAGTTCCGCCCTCGAAGCTCAAGCGCTGTCACGCGAGACAATCCGTGATCTGCGTGAGAAAACAATCAACGAACTGCTTGCAGGCTCAGATCGCAAGCTTTGGGCTGACTGATGGCTGTTTGGAAACCCATACCCGGCGAAACGCCGATTGACGACATTTCGGGATTGAAACCGAAGAGGGTGACGACTCGATCTCAATTAAACGACGTTGAGGCTCGAAACATCCGCAAAGCCGTCATGCGTTACCTGGTCGCCAAGCCATCGCGTCGGCAAGCTCCCTTTACGCTCGAATGGTGCTACAAGCTCCACCGGCAAATGTTCGGGGAAGTATGGCGGTGGGCCGGCCAGAAGCGGACAACGGAATTGAATATTGGAGTGCCGTTCCACCGAATTGATGTCGATCTCAAAAACTTGATGGATGACTTGGCGTTTTGGCGGGAGAAGGGCGAGATGGACACGATTGAGCAGGTGGCCAGACTGCATCACCGCGCCGTCTTTATTCATCCATTTCTCAACGGCAACGGTCGATGGTCGCGGCTATTGGCAAACATTTTTCAAAAGCAGTCCACGGATAAGGTGACAATCTGGCCGGAAGAGACGGTTGGGAATGCGAGCATCATCCGCGATGAATACCTCGTCGCAGTGCGTTCAGCGGACAAAGGAGATTACAATCCGCTCATAGCTCTTCATCGGCGCTACATGCAGGCGTGAGCATGCAGTAGGTGGGAAACGCATCGCGGGGTTCTTAAGGTGAAACGCGCAATATTATTATGTTTAGTGCGTGCTACTGGCGAAGTGAGAGCAAATCTTTCGGAAAGCCCAGGATTTACAAGACTTCTTGCCAGCGAGCGAACCACTCCAAGGCGTCAATTTACTCCAAGACTCGAATCGCCATTGAATTGAGAGCCATGTCCAAGCATTGTGGAATCATGCGACGTCTACTGGTTTCGTGGGGATGAGCCTATTCTGGAAAGACATTGAGGCCAGAAGAAATCAAGGTAGCCAGAGCATGCTAAGCACCTGCCCGTATCGGGGCATGGGAATGGCTTCCTCCATAATGGTCTCGGAATCGATGCCGGCGGCGTCTGGCAGCCAGGCGACCAAGTCTACTGGCTCAGGTCCAGAGGGCTTAGGTTCTCCCCGAAAGAATCCCGCGGCAATGGTATGTGAGGATAGTTTTGTACCTGGGTCAATCCAGAACTGCCCTTTGAAGTCGCGGCTTTCTCTCCACCACTTCACCTTTCCATTCTCCGATACGACAAGGGCGCAGTAATCGTCTCGAAGATCCACGTAGCGAAGGGCAGTGGCAGTCAGCGAAGTTCGAAACTCCTGCGCCAATTCGCCGAGTAATTCCGCTGTCGGGGTGGTGCCTTCAATTCGCTTGCTGAAGAACTCCTCGGGCATTATGAGAGCAGACGCAAAGTAGCTGGCTTCGAGTTCGGGGGCACTTGTTTTGTATGCCGAAAGCATGTCTTCGCTTGTGCAGGCGAGAATCTGAGAGAGGGTGCGATGGAGTATCCAGTGTCCCAGTTCGTGGGCAATCGCAAATCGTTTGCGGCCGACCTCTGGGATGTCGCTCTTGATGCGAATTATTCCCCGGTCGCCTTTTCGAACGAGCCGGGCATCAGCGCTATCAAGCGGTCCTTCGACGACAAGCACCCCCATCGCAAGTGCCAGGTCCTCAAGCACCAAATCGGTCGGTGAAGAAAGCCCGTAGAGCTTCAAGATTCGGGACGCTTCGCCGGTGGCGATCGCTCTATTTCGCTGATTTTCCGGCATCCTGGCCGTCTTTCGAAATCGCATCAAGCCGATGCAAATCCTCAAGCAAGGACTGCATGTCGTCTTCAGATGCAGCTCGCTCTAGCTTATGGAAATACGCTGCCTGCTCACTTCCCGAAAGTCGTGAGATTATCTGCCGCAGTGTCTCACGTAGTGCTTGGCCGACGGGGGCCGATACGTTTTTTGCCTTCGTGAGCAGGTCCGAACGGCTTTCGCGTGCAAACGTGAGTGCCTCTCGCGCACGTCTTGCCTCCAAGGCTTCGCGAACACGAGCAATCGCCGGGCGCGCGTCAATTCCCTGTCGCTGCAGTTCCGCCTGAACCTCTTGCCGAGTGAGTTTCTCATCGCACGGGAACACAAAATCGAAAAAACGATCCCAAACTTCATCGCTGTATTGTCTGAGATTGTAGCTCATGGCTTCTTTCCTTGGTCGAGCTTTTTCATCACCCTCAAGACGCGCGGATTCAGCCGCTTTTGTGCGTTATAAATCTCATTGATGCTCACTCCGAACAGTTCGGCTATCTCGCTGCGGTCGGTCATACCCGCGTCCAAACACTCGAAGAGGCCCTTTGAAATGGAGTCGTCGGCAAGTTCCTTCTCAAGGGCAACCCGAAACTTTTCCTTCCACTCCACCGCTTCACAAAGATTGTCTGGCGATTGGCTATGGGGGATAGACGCGAAATCCGCCACCGTCGAGCCCTTTTTGTCCACGGGCTCCAGTGTCCTGCTTCTTCGATTCTCCGCCGATCTAACCAACGCGCTGATCTTGCTATCCACAATGCTTTGGAGAAAACGATAAAAGTCAGGGTATGCATCAATATTCCACGACTCCCGTCTTCCGTCGATTACCGCCGCGATCGCCTCGCCGGCTAAGTCGGCCGCATCTAATCCGAGGAAGCTCTGGCCTTTCCTGATACGAAGCCCGCGCCAAGAGAGCCGAATCACCCTACATGACGCGTAAAGTGTGAGCCGTTCTGCAAGCTCGTCCCACTGTTCCGAGGTTAAATCTGGGATAGTGGCCAACGTACTCCTTGCCGTTCTTCCCGCAGCGCAGCCCGATCAAAAAATCGATCCATTTCTAACACTACTTGCCGAGCAGATGAGAATTTTCTCCAACAATGGAGAATTTATCGAGCTCCTCGGCAGTAAAGAATAGGCCGACTTAGTCCGGCGACGTTCGCCTTGTCTAAGTCTAAGTCCTTATATGTAGGAGATTTAAGATGGCACTCAACGAAAGCGAGAGTGGTCGTGCAGGTGATCAAGTTCCGGAGGAAATTATCCTCGTCGAGCTTGTAGATATCGAGGAATTCGGAAAACGAAACGAAAAGCCACCGCGGGCGCGTAAGTATCGTATCCGCATCAACAAGCATCACTACGTCGTCGATGTTTCGCACATGACCGGCCGGGAAATCCTGACACTGGCCGGAAAGATCCCGCCGGAGAAGTACAAGTTGCAACAAAAGTTCCACGGTGGTCGTGTGAAGACCATCCAACTGGATGAAGTTGTGGATTTCACCGCGCATGGGGTCGAACGGTTCCAGACGTTCCCGTTGACCGAGACGGAGGGCTAGGCCATGCGGCGTGACTTTCGCCTTCCGGAAGAGGATGAGGCGTTCCTGAATGCGCTCGGCTTACGATGGGAAACCATCAAGGTCGCGGGAGTGGGTTGGCTCCTGATTCACGAGTATTCGTTGCCGTCGGGCTATTGCTGCCAAACGGCAACCTTGGCGATTCGAATCGAGGCCGCTTACCCTCCTGGGAAGTTGGACATGGGGTACTTTTTTCCGCCACTTGCTCGCGCTGACGGAAAGCCGATTAACGGCCTGACGCCATTCCAAATCGAGGGCAAGACTTTTCAACAGTGGTCCCGGCACTACGACTGGTTGCCTGAAGAGCACTCTTTGGTAACGCATCTTGGATGCGTGGAACATTGGCTCAACAGCGAACTTCAAAAGAGGTGAAGTGTGAGTATCGGACTTCGACTCACGGCGTCACAGCACGCCACTCTCCGTGACCACCTGTTTCCCGGCGACGGGAACGAGGCGGTTGCCGTCGCATTATGCGGCAGACGTGCCGCTGGGCCGCGGCAGTGGCTTGTGGTGAGGAAAATCGTTCCCATTGCATACGAACAATGCTCTGTACGCACTCCTGACCGGGTCACCTGGTCGACGGAAACCTTGATGCCGCTTTTGGACGAAGCGGCTCAGCGCGATTACGGGGTACTGAAGATTCATAGCCATCCAGGTGGTTTTCCTGAATTCTCGGAGAGCGATGATGCGTCGGACGTTGATCTTTTTGACGGCGTGCATGGTTGTATCGACGGCGAGAAGCCGCACGCGAGTGCGGTGATGCTTCCTGGGGGAAAAATCTTTGGACGAGCAGTGCATGTGGGCAACGCATTCGAGCAACTGCATGTAGTGAGCGTCGTAGGCGATGATTTGCACTTCTGGTACGACAAACAGTCGGTGGAACCGCCGCGAGAATTCACGAGGCGCCATGCTCAAGTCTTCGGAAGGGGCACAGTTGAGAAACTGAAGCACCTACGGGTTGCTGTCATCGGCTGCTCCGGCACCGGTAGCCCACTCATCGTCCAGCTTGCTCGTCTGGGCGTTGGCATGTTGCTGCTTGTAGATCCGGACGTGGTAGAAGAGAAGAATCTAAATCGCATTTATGGTGCCACATTTGATGACGCGGAACTTAGGCGTGCAAAAGTGGACGTTCTCGCAAGGACTGTTCGGAACATGGGGCTTGGCACGTCCGTGCTTCCGATTCAAAAGGACTTATTCGACAGCGATGTCGTCCGGTTGGTGGCCGGATGCGATATGGTCTTTGGTTGCATGGATTCCGTTGAGGGGCGTCACTTACTGAACCGGTTAACTACCTTCTACCTCCTGCCCTATTTCGATTTGGGCGTAAAACTCGAATCCGATGGAATGGGAAACGTCGATTACGTTGGTGGGGTCGTTCACTACATTCAACCCGGCGGATCGAGTCTGCTAAGTCGGGGCGTCTATTCACTGGATGAAGTCCATGCGGAGAGCCTTCGTCGAACCGACCCTGTCGCCTACGCTGAGCAACGTCGCTCGCGGTACATCACCGGAGTTAGCGAGGATCGTCCCGCAGTCATTAGCGTGAATACGCAAGTTGCGTCGATGGCAGTGAATGAGTTTTTGGCACGTATTCATCCGTTCAGGGATGATCCAAATGGCGACTTTGCGGTTCATCGCCTCATTATCAGCCGTGGTGAGCTTTATCGAGAGCCGGATGGCCCGCCATGCAATTTGCTTATGAAATACGTGGGCCGTGGAGACATGAATCCCCTTCTCGATCTTCCATCGCTCAGCAGCAATATGGGGTAGTTGATGAAACGATTTTTTCGATGGTGCTCGAGACTTTGGCGCCGGCTTCGGCACGACTCTCCTCGCATTCGACTCAAGCGAGTACCCGAGCTTCCCGACAAGCTTAAGCCGCACACATTATACGTTGAGTGTGAAGGAAAGCGTCAGTGGCTTGCGGCAATGTTATGCCCGTGCGGATGCAGGGAAACACTGCACATGAGCCTCTTGTCTGATGATCGGCCCCGTTGGAAATTGACCATTCATCGTGATGGGACGCCATCCTTGAGTCCCTCGATATGGCGGCATGTGGGGTGCCGTAGCCATTTTTTCCTCCGAAATGGGCGCATCCGCTGGGTGTAGAAGTACAGGAAGCGTGTTCGCGCAGCGTGGGCTACGCCCTCAAGGCGCGAACCTTCGCTAGTCTTGCCGAGCCGCACTCCAACCACAGCGCGTGATGGTCGTAGATTTCTGATGCTATTCCAGACGATCAATATACTCATTCGTGACGATCCTCCTTGATCGCGGGCGACAGCCCGCCTGGAGGGTCGCAAATAAGTCTTAACCCCGCAATCTTAGCACTGTTCAGGCACTAGGTTGGGCTTCGATGGATGGTCAGGTGCGATCTGCCCGCATATATGACATCCGCTGTTTCATTCGGGCGATTTTCGATGGAACGACGTAAACGTATTCGACCACCGCCCTGAAAAAATCGTCGAGCAATTCTGCGTCCCAGAAATCAACTTCGCGGCCTGTGGCGTGTACGCCGAGATTGCCAATCTCCCGAATCAAATCTGTTAGCTCAGAGAATGAACCAGGAAATACTCCGCGCGAAACAAGATCCTTCAACTGGTTGAATAACGTTCGGCCACTCGCCTTCTGATCCCGGCAAATGGAGATATTCCCAAAAGTAGTGGATGGCCGCGACAGTTTAAGCGGCGAGCTTCGTTCCATCTTTGAAGACCACTCCTGCGATCACCTCCGGCAGCAACGTGCTGCCGTTGAGTTTTCGCCAA
>JBEKEC010000041.1:0-48622 GCA_050014015.1 Tepidisphaeraceae bacterium | reverse complement strand
CCGTCGTAGTTGAAATCGCCCTGGTCCCAGCCGGTGACCGGCTGGTTGAAGTTCGCCGCCAGGATGGTGAAGTCGGTGGCGTTGACTATGCCGTCCAGATTGGCGTCGCCCAGCAGCGTGTACGCCACTTCGATCTGGCCGGAGACCAGGCCGGAGACCTTGCCGTCTTTGCCGTCGGCATAGCCGACGCCGTAGGACAGGCCATTGGTCTTGATTAGTGCCGCCGAGGAAATGATGCCCGGGCCGTTCCATGTGCCACCCGCCGCGGCGTTATAGCCGGACTTGATGTACCCGGCGATGGTCGAGAACGGATCGCTGGAGCCGTAGGTAATGATGATATGGTTGTTGTTCAAATCGAACTGGCTACTGCCGGTGATCGACAGCGACGTGATCTTCACGCTGCTGGTCGGGGTAGGACCGGTGCCACCGGAGACGCCGGGAGCCAACTGCAACAATCCACTGGTGATGCTGACGCTGCCCTTCGGCAAGGCGCTGGTGCTCGCGGGTGTTGAGGTTGGATCGATGAGCAGCGTGCCGGCGTTGACTGTCGTTCCGCCGGAATACGTGTCCGTGCCGCTCAACGTCAGCGTGCTGGTGCTGAGGCTGCCGAGCGTGAAACCGCCCGTGCCGGCGATCGTTCCGGCGTAGGCGCCGGCGGTCGTCTGGTTCACCGTGAACAACTGGCCGCCGTTATTGATCGTCGCGGTATTCACGCCGCTGGAGGGCACCGCGATTGTGCCGCTCAGTGAACCCGTGGTGGTGGCGGCGGATGTGGAGAGATTGAGCACGACGTTGGTACCGGCGCCGGTATTCGGATTGTTCACCGCCAGGGGCCCCGTCGTGGCTCCGAGCGTGCCACCGGTGGCAACCGTCAGCGTTCCGCCGTTCACGGTGGTTCCACCGGAATAGGAGTTGGCGCCGGAAAGCGACCACGTGCCAGGGCCATTCACGTCGAGCATCACAAAAGGCAATGGCGTGCCCGTACTTGTTCCGTCCGAGATTAGGCCGGTGAAATTACCATTGCCGGCGCCCTGTAGATCGAAAATGCGAGCTCCGGTAGTACTGCCTCCGCAGGCGAAGTTACCCGTGACCGTCAGCAGCCCAGCGTCCGATTGGAGGATGTAGTTATTGCCGCCGACGACACCCGTCATATTCCCAGCGATGGTGTTGTTCCCGGTTATGTTATCAATGTCAGGGTAAGTGGCGGCGGGCCGGCCGTCCAACGTTATGGTGTTTTGGATCGTCGTTTCGCCCACCCCTGTCAGGCCCAAATAGCCGGTGGATGCATTGCCGACAATGGTGATCGTGTTGGTAGTGGGAGCGCCGAAGGGGATGGCATTGGCGCTCTGCGGTTCGAGCACTCCATTGGTGACGGTGGTCGCGCCGCTGTAGCTGTTATCAACGGCAAGCACCGTCGTTCCCGCGCCGTTTTGGTTGATGCTGCCCGCGGTGGCGCCGTCGGTTATCTGCGTGTTCATCGTGATCGTTGTCGATGCCGCCGGAACGAACGCGATCGTGGTCGCAGCCTCAATATAGCCGCCGGCGCCCAGGTTGACATTGCCTCCGAACGCGAGGACGCCGCTGCCAGTGACCTTCAGAATTGGGCCGGCGGAGGAGGTGAGGGCGGCGGTGGGGTCGGTCAGTGCGAGGGTCGCGCCGCCATCCACGCTGATGACCGCCGCGCCCGCGCTCGGGTCAATCGTGACCGGACCTGAATATGTCGAAGTCGTCGCGCCGCCGCCCTCCATGTTGGCCGTGGTGCCGCCGAAGAGGTCGATTGGCTCCGGGAACGTGTCTGCCACGATGCTGTAAAGCAGAGCGCCGCTCTGCACCTGTACAGTGGATGTCGCTGCGCCAAGGGCCGTGTTGTTATGCGGATACACGGCTCCGGCCTCGATGTTGGTGCCGCCGGTGTATCCGTTCGCCCCGGTCAGGCTGACGCCTCCACCATTGATAACCAAACTGCCGGTGCCGTTGATGACGGTGGCAACGGTGGGGGTATCACTGCGGGTGTAAAGAAGCGTGCCATTGTTCACCACGGTTCCCGAGCCCAGCGAACCCGTCGTGCCCCCGTTGCCGATGTTCACCGTTCCCGAATTGATCGTCGTTGTTCCCGAGTAATCGTTATTGGCGGTGATGACCAGCGAGTTCGACGCTCCCAGGGTCACATTCACCACCGCGCCCCCGGTGATTTTTCCGGTGCCGCCCAACGTGTAAGTGTTGGCGTTGGAATTAACCGTAACCGTCGTTGGGGAAAGGGCCGTTGAAAGGTTGACGTTTGTCTGCACGCCCGCATAGGTGTCGTTGAACGTGACGTTATCGGCTTGATAGAAAGTGTCATTGCTCGACGTGCCGGTGTTGAACCAATTCGGCGTGGTCACGATGTCCCAGGTGCCGCTGGACGTGGATTTCCATATCAGGTTTGCCGCGGTGGCGGTGGTGATGGTGGCGATGACTTCACCGGGAGTCGCCGTGCTGATCGAAATGGAACGGTTCTGGGGCACGAGGGCGCCGGCCCCGGACAGAGAACCCGTGTAGGAGATAAGCTCGTATTGGCTGCCGACCGTCGGCGTGCCGGCCGTGAACGACGGATCCAGGCCGACTGATCCAGTAATAGCCAGGTTGCCGGTCACAGCGATCAGGTCGTTGGTCGTTCCGCCCGGCACGACGCTCGTGGTGTTAAGAGTTGTGTCAAACGTCCCGCCCGTGAGTGACAAGTTGCCGTTGATGCTGAGCGTGCCGATGGTGCTGGTGCCAGTCCCGGGCGACAGATTGCCGCCGGAACTGACGTTGCCCTTGATCGTCCCGCCGCCCGTGATGGTCCCGGCGCTGGTGGTGGTCAGGGTGCCCGTAGCGGCACTGAGATCGAGGACGGCGTTCGGGGCAACCGTCCAGACGGTGGAAGTGGGCACCGGCGCGCCGCCAATAAACGCCAAAGTTCCGCCGTTGACCGTCGTGTTGCCGGAATACGTGCCCGCGCCGGAAATGGAGGTGGTTCCGGTTCCACTAACGGATACCGCGGCGCTGCCGGTCACGCCGCCGATCGCGATCGCTCCACCGCCATTGGTGATGGCCAAGGTGCCGGTGGTGCTGCCGGTGGCGATGGGCCCGGTGAAGTTCAACGCCCCGGTGGTGTTCGACAACGCTAACGTGCCATTGACCGTGACCCCCGACAAGGTCACCGTGCCGGTGCTCATGTTGCTGATCGTGCCCGTTTGACTGGCGTCAACCGTGAATGTTTGCGAGTAGCTTACATTGCTGGTCAGGTCGAATTGAAGTGTGTTATCGACGGTCACATTGCCGGTTCCAAGACTTCCGGCGGTTCCACCGCTGCCAACCTGCAACACGCCGCCTTTAATCAACTCGGTGCCCGACCACAGGCTATTGTTGCCGGTGAAGGTGAGGGTGCCGCCATTGATTGAGTCTGTGCCCGAGTTTCCTCCGTTAGTGAGGATGTCCGTCAGCGCGCCGGCGCCGGTGATGTTGGCGGCAATGGTTTCTCCACGGGCCGCTACCGCACCATTGTCGACATAAAATCCACCACTGCCGACCACGAGATTATTTGAGGCCAGTATCCAGGTATTGGCCGTACCACCCGATGTGCCGCCGCACTGGAGGACACCCGCATTGAGGGTCAGGTTGTTAATGGTGATCGTGTCTCCGCTCAGTTCGTTGCCCTTATACGTGAAGATGCCCCAATCCGAATCGGATCCGCCACCCAGGGTGAGGGAGTTTCCAGCGAATGTCTCATTGGTCCCATTGGTGTAGAGCGGAACGTTTGGAGACCGCAACTGGGCGCCCGCTCCAAGCGTCGACCCGGACCCACCGTCGACAATGTAATCGTTGGCCGCGCTTGGGACGTTGCCGTCCGACCAGTGCGTAATACCGCTGGTATTCGTAGCATTGGCGTCGAAGCTTTCTTGGCCCGCGGTATCGGTTGTTACCAGCGTGATGGTGGCGCCGAACGCGTTGGTCATTACAAACAGCCCGCCGGCCGAAGTTCCCAGCGTTGCGACCGCCAGTCCCGCCGCGCGAATCAGTCGATTCCTTGCCCGCTTCTTATTTGAATTCCCGCGCAGATCCGCTCCGATACCACGACGCGCCGTTCCACTCTTGAGTTGTGTCATGACAGTCCTCTCCTGGTACATTGGTATGTTTCATGGCCGCAGGCCTTGCGTAAAAGCCTGCACCAAAACCCATCCCGCCGCCAACCGCGACGGGATGCAAAAGCTCCTTAAGAAATGTTAGACGTTCGGCGTACTTGAGTTTGGCAAAATGAATGGAGAGTGGCGACGGAGGCGATCTCACAACAACTCGAGATGGCAGTCATCAAGATATCGTAGCGCGCTAATGCCCTTCAACCAGCAATCGCGCTCGATCGCGCAATCGGCCCGCCGTAAACCCTCCATTATTAAGCCTTAACACAAAAACGTCGAAATACGTCAAGGCAAACGCCTCGCTACTGCAGGCTAAAAATTACAACCATAATCGATTGCTGTCAAGAGTTATTTTCATAGATTCCATGCGTTTATTACATGTAACTTACACACTTATGTTCGACGCCGTGGCCGGCACATGGGCCGACACGTCATAAATCGCCGGCCGGTCGGTTAACAGTTAACGCCGCGTCACCGGACACGCCCAGGTTATCGAATGGCAACGGAGTTTGGGGGTTTTGGGTAAATCAGCTTCACCCATCCAGAGGGAGCCAATCATCAGGGCGAGGTTTGAACTGCGGCAACCGTGCGCGTCATAAACGAATCCCTTCCGCTCGAACTAAAGGTGACGCGAACCATTATTCAGATATTTCCGCATTTGTGGGACACGACCCTTATTATTAGGGGTCGTGTACCCTTCAGGTCGCCCGTGAGCGAGATCCGATGTAACTTCACTTCACTACTCTCTCTCCCTGCTCTCGGCGCTCTCCGCGGTGAATAATCTGGTCTAAGTTGATGGCATTAGGCGGCGGGTGAGATAGGATTGCTTGAGAACGCTCGTGGCGGTGTTGCCGACTTTTGGTTGAATGGCGGCCGGAGAATTCGCGGAGTCACTTGTGGAAAAATATACCTCGCCGAATGAGATGCGGATTGCCGCGCACCAGCCCAAGCCGGTTGAGGTGGTGGACCTGATGGTTTCCGGCTCGGGGATTCCCTGGGAGGACCGGGGCTCGGTCGGGTTCATGGCGGCGTTTTTCACCACCGCCTGGGGAATGACGTTCAAGCCGGTGCGGACTTTGACCAAAATGCGCCGGCCGGAAACCGCCGACGATGCCAAACGCCTGGCCGTCGCCTATGGGGGAATTTGGTTTCTCGCCGTGGGGATTCAGTCGGCCTTTGCCTATTTTTTCTTCTATGTTTTCTATGCCCGTGATCGGATGGTGGACCTCGATGGCCAGCAATACGTCATCAACACGATCCTAGAGGCGTTATTGGCGGGCGCGGCGGCGGCGCTGTTGCCGACGGTGGTCGCCTGGATGTTCTATCGGCTGACGGCGTTCGACATGACCGCCAAGGCGCCGCCGGTGCTGGTCTATAACTGCATTGTCTACCTGATGGGCCCCAGCTTGTTGGCGCTGATCCCCGGTGCAACCGTGCCGTGGCTGGCGCTGGGACCGGCATTGGCCGGGGCGTGGATGTTCGTGCTGCTGTTGATCGTGGCGATCGAGCGTCTGCGCATTCGCGTGGCGGCGGCCATCATCGGATCGGTCATTACGTTCTTGGCGACGGCGGGGATGGTCATCATTGGAATTCTGCTGGTTCAACTCCTGTGGTGCAATCTGCTGGACAAAGCTTCAATCGTGCCCTCCGGGCAGACAACGGCCCAGCGGTAGACGTGACGCGCTCCTTGGCCACATCGCGTTTGTCCGAAGGCGGAGCCGAAGCCTACCGCCGCCTGCTGGCGCGGATTCAGCGGAAATTCCAGACGGTGACCGAGCAAATCCGCGTCGGTGGGGCGTCGATTCCCTTCACGCGCGTGGCCGATCCGAATCGCGTGCTGGACGACATTGTCGCCGAGGAGGACCGCCGGGATAAAACCAGCGACGACGCGCCGCACGATGCCCACGCGAATTCTTCCACTGAGCCGCGACTGCCGTATTGGGCGGAATTGTGGGAAAGCGCGCGGGGCATCGCGGTGGCGCTGGGGAAAATGAAATTGACGCAGTCCACCCGCGTCCTGGATTTGGGATGCGGGATGGGCCTGGGCGGCGGCGCCGCCGCAGCCCTTGGAGCGCGGGTCACTCTCGCCGATGTGGAATCGCCGGCGCTACTCTTTGCCCGCCTCAATTGTCTGAGCTTCGGCAAACGCGTGCGCGTCCGGCGACTGAATTGGCGGATCGACCGCCTCGGCGAACAATTCGACCTGATCCTCGGGGCGGATATCCTCTACGAACGGCAGCAGTGGGAGTTCCTCAACGAATTCTGGAATGCGCATCTGGCCCAGGGCGGATCCGTGCTGCTCGGCGAGCCGGGAAGGCAGTCGGGCGAGATGTTTGGGCCCTGGATTCGCCAACGCGGCTGGCTGCTGCGCGAAGGGACGGAAGAGGCCAACGGCAAAAGCATCCGCGTATTTCGGTTGATGCGGGAATGAGTTCCAACAATCGAGCCACAAATTCACGCGGCGCGCGCCCGTGATCCATCTTTAAGAACCGCCCTCGCCAATCGCTTTGTTACTTCCCACGTCTGCTGCTTTTCCACCCCGTTATGCAGACCGAACGTGTAGACCCAGGTGATGAGCCTCGTCCTCTCATGTAATCCCATCGTCGTGAAAACGACTCGGACTGATTTTTCTCGGATCCCCGCAACCGTGGCCCAGAGAATGCCGACGCCAGCCAGAATCAGCTGAATAGCTTCGCCCTCAAATAGATGCTGGTCGGGAAATTCGAGCCAGGCTTCCGCGGTGGAGATTTCCATCAGTCGGCTTGGCACGCACGTGCCGCCGACGATGCAGTCGACCGGCCTGTCGCACGGGAATGGATCAATTTCGCTCCCTTGTTCGCGCTCGCATGCCATCAGCATTGTCAACGCGAGCAAAATTGTATTCATCAGGGCAAAGAGGACCGCCAGGAGAAGGAAATCGTCGCCTCCAACGATCCGTAACCAGGGAATTTGATTGATTGAAATCCCCAGGAAATTGGCCCCGATCAACGCGCCGGCCGCCCAGAGAATCTTTTGGTCATCCTTGCGGCGAATGTTCATTCCCTTTGGCGTGACGCGAAATGGGACGCCGAACGGCTTGATCAGACTCGAAATCAACGTCGGCGTCATCCGGAACGAGTTGAAGAGCCCGATGGCTGCGGTAAGGACCGGCATGTAAGTTGACCGAGCCAGTTGGCACATTAGCGCCGTCATCGCCACGTACGTCGGCACTTGGTAATCAAGCAGCGATTGGAGTGAAGGCACGTGAAATGGCGACAATCCCGTGAACAGATAAACCAGAGGGATCATAAGCGCAAAAAGCCGCATCGGGCACATGACCAGCCACTCGAAGGGAATGAAAGTCAATCGCTGGAACAGCGACAATCCTGGTCCGAGTGGGCCCTGGCGAAGGAAGAGCAACTGGATTCCTCCGCGGAGCCATCGCTTGCGCTGAACGAAATAGGCTTGAATGCTTTCGGGCGCCAGTCCCATCGACAGCCGTTCGTTCAGATATCGCGTGATGATTCCGCGCCGCAGCAGAACGAGCGTCGTCAAAACGTCTTCAGTCACCGACCCCGTGGGGATGCCGCCGATCGCTTCCACCGCCGAGCGCCGCAGCATGCAACATGACCCGCAGCAGAATGCCATCCCCCAACCATCGCGAGCAGGCTGGATGGTGTCGAAAAACAGCCGTTGCTCGTCGGGCCAGGTGTTGCCCAAGCCGAGGTTCCGCTGAAGCGGATCGCGGTTGAAAAAATGTTGCGGGGTTTGGACGATCCCTATCTTGGGGTTATCAAAAAAACCCAAGGTGCGGAAAATGAATTGCCGCATGGGGGCGAAGTCGGCGTCGAAAATGGCGATGAATTCACCCGACGTGTGCCTCAACGCGTTATTGACGTTGCCCGCTTTTGCATGCTTGTTGTCGTCTCGCGTGAGATATCCGACTCTCCTTTCCGCACAAAGCGTTTTGAGCCATTCGCGCCGCCCGTCGTCAAGTATCCACACGCAGTAGTTTGGATAATCCATGTGGGTTGCGGCCACAATCGTGCGTTCCAGTACTTCCTTCCCTTCGTTATAGGTTGGGATGAACACGTCGACGCTCGGCAGATCGAGCAGCGGCAGCCGACGAAGCCTTCGCTCCTGTGCGTCTGCTTCGGCACTACGATTCGTCGGACGCGTCAGGATCAGATAGGTTATCGAGCAACTGAGCAAGGCGGCGCTCTCGGCCGCGAAGACCGCGAATGACCACAGTCCGCCTAGCGACCAGAATAAATTGGGCCACACGGTGCAGCACCAGCGCCAAACCAAATACCGCAGCATGATCGCGAGGGTCAGACCCACCATCAGGGCGCGCGGCCAAACCTTGCTTTTTGGCAGTGAGGGCGCGATGAGCAGGAAAAAAGCCAGGGCTAGCAGCGTGAATAGGAAAAGTTGGACACTTGCCATGAAGGCCTCTCACCCGACCGGTCGAACGTCAATACTGAAATGACGTTCATTCAATTCACCCCTTTTTGCCGTCATTTTCACGTTGCCCCGGCCGCGGATTCCTCTTTGACGGTCCGCTATTCCGCGCCGAACCAGCGCAAAATCGGTCCCTTGAACTCCACGTCAACGGGGCAACCGACGTAATAAAGGTTCTTCGGATCGGCGGCGAAGGGTAGCCGATTTAAAGCGATCTGCACGCGGTACTCTCCTTCGTCCCTTTGCGGCAACGTGGCAGCGTCCGTGCGACTATCCGGTGCCGTCGATGGGCCCAGCTTGCAAACGACACGGCCGCTCACGACCTCATTCGAACCGACGAGGCGGATTATCACGGCCTCATTGATCCTGATTGACCGAAACAGTGAGTCGCCGACCAACGCGTCCACGTAGATGGCGCCCGGGTTGATCAGTTGAAACAAAGGGGAGCGCGCCGGCAACTCAGTCCCAGCCACCGCCAGTCGCTGGTAGACCACGCCATCGACGGGCGCCACGATTTTCTGCAACGCTTGCCCATCGACCAAGCCTGATTCCAGATCGATCTGCCTGTGCAATTGTTCGCGCCGGCAACCGCACTCCGCGAGTTGCGTTGTGAGTGTCGCGATGCGCAGATCAATTTGGTCGATGAACTGCTGGGAATAGGGCACGTCGTTTCGTCCGTCGTCTTCGCTGATGAAAACTCCCTCGGCAACGCGATTTCGCTCGTCCGCCAGCCGTTTCTCCACGGTTTGAGCCGCCGTCAGGTCGCTCTTACAGACGTTGAATTCCGCCTGGGCATCGCCCGATTCATTGCCGCTGGTCGCCCCGCCCGCTTCACATTGCTGAACCCGTTTCATCACTTCGGTGGCGCGGGCAAGCTTCGCCGCCGCCGAGGCCGTTACTGCGTTGGCCTCTTCCATCCGCTGTGCCAGCTGGTTGAGCAGGGCCTTCTGATACGCCGCCAGACGCTTGCGAATCTGATCGCGCTGGTTCTGCAAGTCCTGTTTCTCGTGAGTTAGGGCCGCGATCTGCTGCTCGGTGACGGTCGAATCCGCAATGAGTTGCTGCAATCGGGAAGCGTCGAGGTGGTCGTCCGCTATGCTACAGAGCACTTGCCCGCGATGAATGCCGGTTCCGGCCGCCGGCGGGGCTCCCATGACGGTGCCCTCGAATTGATTTGAAAGCGTGATCGCCGACGCGTTGATGATCGCCCGGTCGCTGGCAGATCGAAATGCCAGATTCGACCCCAACAAGGACAAACTCATCAGCGCTCCCGAGATTCCCGCGATCCGCACCGTTTGTCCAACGGAAAACCTGGATAGGAACGTGCCTCTGGCCGGGGACTTCTGTTCTGCCGGCGGTGCAGTCATGCTCGCCGCCATGGCGTGTTGTTCAACAGCTCGCCGAGTGGTGGTGATGAGCCGGACCGGATCAATCGGCTTGCTCAAAACGTCGAATGCGCCCGATCTTACCGCCTGCATCGCAGCATCCGCGGATGAACTATCCGTCAACAGTACGATTGGCACGGCCGGAAAACTATGCGTCAGGGGCAGGATGAGTTCCATCTCGTTTCCCGGCCCCATTTCCCGGTCAAGGAAGATTAACCAAGGCTTTGGTGCGGGCAGAAAGTCACGCAAGGCTTGGGTGCTCGATATGACCTTGACCGCATAGCCGTGTTCCATCAGTACGCGACTCACGGTGCTTTGGACATCGGCATCGTCATCGATCAGCAGGATTTGATTGTCCATACTCATCGGTCTGATTCCCTCCCGGCGGTTTCGTCCCACTCCGCAGTCCTGTAATGCAGCTCACGCAATCAAGTTAAGTTTGGAGCGCCGAATTCAGCGCTAGCGCGACTTCAACACGGGGTCTCCTAGGCACTCCAATCGGCTCACATACGCTCGGTGTTTAATAAACATCGCAAATTACAGATATATTTGTTGGCCCGGTGGCGCGGTTGCAAAGGTTTTGATAGGGTGGGTTAGCAAAGAAAATGAGTCGCTATGAAACCGGGGTCAGGAATGTCCTGGTAAGCGTTTGCCTACTATTCTTCTCTCGGGAGCGATGCACGGAGTGCACTTCACACATCGCTCACGTCTTAACGGCGCCGATGCCCATTGATATTCGAGAAGACCCAATTTTGGTTGCGAGCGCAGGACTTGATCTTGCGTGGTTGACGCAGCCCGCGCCGTGATATATGGGTTGTCCGTGTGATATTTTGTTAGACGCTCTATGCCACGGCGCGGAGGCGGCGGCGGGTTACGACGGCGACCTCGATGCGGCAATCCAGCATCTCTTCCAGAAGCCGGAATTTCTTGCGCCGGGAAAAAATGCGCCGGGCCTTTTCCGAGTCCTCACGCAAATGGCAAACCACCCGAATCCGCTGCCCCCGCCGGGAAAAACTCAACCGCGGCGAGGGGAGCCATCGGCTATCCAAAGCATCGGCGGCGCGCAGGAACCCCAGCAGCATTCTCGCCGTAGCCGGATCCTCCACCCGCCGGAGCGCGGGATCGTTGTCCGCTTCGGGAACCTGCCCGCGATGGCGCAGGGCAAGATAGGCCAGGGCGCGGCGTTGGCGCTTTTTGAGAGGAAGCTCGAGATTACGGCGGATGATGCGGGCGCCGATGGCAGGATGATTCTTGTTGTTCACCGATCGCCCGACGTCATGCAGATACGCCGCCAGCTTCAGCACGCGAAGGTCGCTCCGCGTCAGATCGTGCAGCGGCAGTGTGACGTTGAATAGCGAGCCAACGGCGGCGGCGACGCGCCGCTCGTGGCGGATCCCGCCAAGCTGCTCGGAAACCCACGTTCGGAACCAGGACAAGGATGAGACTCTTCGGCCGTCCGTGCCAGGTCTGTTCATTGAACCTCCGCGTACTCCATTGCCTCGTCGGTTAAATGATACCGGGGCATTATTTAGATTGCGCAAGGACAATGTAAGGGCAAACGTCAGAATTGAAAAGAGCGAGATTATTAAACCTCGGTTGGACATTCGATGACCCAGATTGCATAACACCCGCCAGACAAGGGCACAGACCGCATGGCAATCACTGACGGCACCGTTGGACAAAAAGCGTATCTGCGGCGATCGGAGCTGCACTGGGCTTGGGTGTCGCTGGTGGTCGGCTCGGCCCTGCTGGTCATCAAGTTCGCGGCTTACTTCATGACCGGGTCGCAGGCCATCTTTTCCGATGCGTTGGAAAACGTGACCAACGTCATGACCGCCGGGTTCGCCGTATATTCCATTCGCCTGGCGCACCGCCCGGCCGATGCGGAACATCCCTACGGTCACGGTAAAATCGAGTTCTTCTCCGCCGGCTTCGAAGGATCGATGGTCCTGCTCGCCTCCGCCGTCATCGCCGGCAAAATCGCGCTGTCCTGGCTGACCCACGAGCAACTGGTTATCCAGCGTCTGGACATCGGCCTTGCCCTCATGAGTGTGGCGCTGCTGGTCAACGGAGCATTGGGATTGTCGCTTTGGTTTCGTGGCCGCAAGAACAAGGCCCTGACTCTCGAGGCCGGCGGGATTCACCTGATGGTCGATGCTCTGGACAGCGTGGCCGTGCTGGCCGCCATCGCCATCGTACGCCTGACGGGCTGGCGATGGGTTGATACCGCCGGCGCCCTGGCCGTGGCGGTATATATTGCCATCCTCGGCTTGCGATTGCTCAAGCGTTCGGCGGCCGGTCTGATGGACGAGCAGGACCCCAACGAACGCCGGCAGTTGCAGCAAATCCTGGATTCCCACCTCGGTCCCGCCGCAAAGGAGCCGAGGATTTGCAGCTACCACAAGCTTCGCTTCCGGCACAGCGGACGGAATTGCTGGGTGGATTTCCACGTCATGGTCCCGAAATGGTGGAACATCGAGCAGGGCCATCGCGTCGCCAGCGCCATCGAGCACGAGATCGAGCTGGCGATGGGCGAAGCGAACGCGACCGCACACGTCGAGCCGTGCGAGGATCCCCAGTGCGCGCAATGCGGAGGGGGAGAGAAGGAGTCGGGGAGAGGGACAGACGAGACGGCACGGGTGTGATTTGCCCGTAAGCATGCTTCCCTTTTGTGATTTATAGGTTACAATTGGGCGATGATCGAGGTACGTCGCTTCCTCACTGAATCGGGCGTCGACGTGGTCGGCCAATGGTTGGCAGATTTGAACGATGAACGGGCTCGCGCGAGGATCAACATTCGCATTGCCCGTATGGCGGCGGGTAACTTCGGCGATTGCAGGTCACTTGGTAAAGGAGTGTTCGAACTCCGGATCGACTATGGCCCGGGATATCGCGTCTACTTCGCCAGAATCGGCCCGGCAATCGTTTTGCTTCTTTGCGGCGGCGACAAACGACGCCAGTCAGCGGATATCAATCAGGCGATTGCGTTCTTGAACAACTATCACCGGAGGACCTCATGAAAAAGCACAAAGCCAGCATTTCTCACGATGATGCGATCGTGGAAGAACTCCGTCAAAGCCCGGAATTTGCCGCCGAGTACCTCAAGGCAGCGCTGGAAGATCGGGACGAACCGCGCGTGCTCCTGATCGCGATGCGTCACGTTGCCGAAGCGCGGGGGGGCATCGCCAAGGTGGCCAAAGCCGCCGGCATCCAGCGGGAGAGTCTGTACCGTGCCTTGTCGGCTCGCGGCAATCCTCGCCTTTCCACTCTATTGGCCGTCGCCAAGGCCGTCGGTCTGAGGTTAACTGTTGAAGCCGCCTGACACTTCAACGCCCGGCTCTATTGATTATACGGCTCGATCGACGTCCACTCCGATGATGGCGGCACAGAATCGTCCTGGGAAAGAATCTCGCCATCCTGGTTCATGAAATGGTACTTGTCCGTCGGCAGACTGTAGCGGTTGCCATCCGTTCCCTTGTAGTCGTAATAGTCGCCGGACAGATAACCCTCGTCGCGGGCCAGCTCGTGTTCGGTCTGCCAGTGGGATTGAGCCATCTCATTCTGAATCCTGTGGCAATATTCATCGGCCTGGGCCAGCGACATGCTCGCGTGCTGCCTCAGTTCGATCAGCGCGACGGACCATCGCGGATTGGTCCGCAGGCTGGCGGCGACGGTCGCGAATGTCTGGATCGTCGCATCGAATTGATCGCGCGGCGCACGGACGCTACAGTTGCCCCTCGGCCACCACATGATCAATTGGGGCGACGAAATGTACTGCTGGATGCAGATGAACCGTTCGCGATACGGGGCGCCATTCTCGGTGTATTCGATGGTGACGGCGCCGGCCTTGAACGTCAGCGAGCTTCCCGCCGCGGCGCCGCCCATGGCGGCGTCGTATCGCCGGCTCTCCTGGTCGAACAGGGCCGCCAGTTGATCGAGCGGCTCCTGCTTGACGATCCGCAAGTCTTGCAACTGCCCGCCACGCTGCCGCGGGATCACGAACTGCGTGATGTATTGCTCGGGCGTCACCGCCGGACAGACGATCATGCCGCTGTAATTCGCTCCGGGCGGGAAGGCGTTGGTCGCGACCCAGTATTCCACCGGGTACTGCCGGAAGACTATGCTGCCATCGGGTGACGTGATCGTATAGTCCGACTTGACCGGATTGAGCAAATCAGTCTTGCTCAGCATGTTGGCCGGTTTTTCATTGGTGACCCAACGCAGTCCGCCGGTGAATTTCCAACCCTTGGGCACCAGGAGGCTGAACCCTTCGAGCCACTGGCCCGTTTGCGGATCGCGCAGCCCACCCACGTCGATGTAGTGATGCACGCGGTAAATGACGGACCTGCCGCCCGCTTTGGCCGCGGGCTTTACCCCCGGATTGGCCGGGCCTTGCCGGATCATCTGCACCCCGCTGCCATCGTCACCCGTCAGTTCCAGCGTGTTGGCATCGGGCATGCGGTATTTCAATTTGATCGTGTCGGTCGTCCCCTGCGGCCGGAGTTCAAGCACCCCGTCAACGAGGCGATAAGTTCCCGCGACCGTCTCCGTCCCCTGGGCGCTTTTCGTGACGCGAGTGAAGGTGCCATCGGCCCGGAACTCGGCCCGCACTTCCATCTGGTCGTTGCGAACCAGCCATTGCCCCACAATGCTCGGCACAGGCTGGCCGCGCAACTCCGTCACCAGTAAAAGCAGAAGCAAAACCCCCGCGACCCCGCAGATCGCATAAACAGCGGCTCTCATTGTCGTCTCCTTCGCCCGCGGCGACGACCCCCCAGCAGCGCCGCCGCCGGTCAGATTTGCTCGATGCCAGCGTAAATTTCAATGCACATTTGTCAAGAGATCGGCTGACAGGACTCGTATGGCTCGTTGCTCAGACGCGCGGATTGGTGCGGATTGGCCGATCGTATGATTTACTCGCTCAAAGGTTCGGTTATGACCACGAAAGTTCATGCGGTCTATCGGAACGGAGTTTTTCTGCCCTCGACTCCACCTCCGGTTGCGGATGGGGCTGAGGTGGAACTTACGGTAACGGCTGACGGGCAAGCGAATTCGCTTGCCGATGCGCTCGATGAAATTGCTCACCTGCCGGCCGAGGGTTCCCAGGATGGCTTTTCCGGCGCCGATCACGACCAAGTTCTCTACGGAGCGAAAAGGTGAGTATGGCGATGACCAAGGATCAAATACTGACCGAGGCGATGGCTCTGGAACCGCGGGAGCGTGACGAAGTGGCCGAAGCCCTTTGGCAATGCATCGTGCCGGATGAATTCACGCCGGGCCAAGTCGCCGAGGTTCGCCGTCGCATCGCCGCGTTGGACAGCGAGCAGGTTGAGCCCATTCCCGGCGAGCAGGTCATGCAGGAACTACGCCAACCCTTCCAACGGTGAAGCGATGAACTATCGCTTCTCGCCTACACAGACGGTGGATATCATCCCCATATTCGATCTTCGCCGCCGACCGGGGAATTGGCGCCGGGACCGCGATGGTTGACCGCGGAGCGCTTGACGGCACATTTCCTTACCGTGTTGGCGTTCCCCCTTTACTGTCCTGTCCCCTTCGCTGTCCCCTCGCACAGTGAAGCACTTCAGCCCCGCCCGATCCATTCGATGCTAATGCCGGCGTTGCGACGCAGGCGAGTCGCCAGAGCGGCGGCGTGATGCTGGACGTGCCGGATGTTAACGATCTGGTGTTCAAGCGTCGGCATCTTGTACCACGGGAACCCGCACTGGGCGGCGGAGAGATCCAGCCTGTCGACACCGCCGTCGATCATGTCGTCGCAGACACGCCAGTATTCGAGCAGTTCGTCGCGCGTAAACGGGTTACAGGGCTTGGGCGGACGTGAGTTGTCCCAGGGAATGACATCCATAAAATTCGCTTCTTCGCGATGACCGGCCCACGGGATGAAGGAGTGTTCGTCCTGTTGCAGGTAGAAGTGCGTATAGAATAGCGTGTGATAGACGACACGCCAGAACGGCGCGGCCCCGTCGGCAGGGTCGTCCCAAAGTCCATCCGGGCACTTCTCCACCGCATAGCGCAGGGTCTTGAGGGCTGCGTGATACTGCGATTTGAGGGCTGATTGGACGTTCATGGTTCGGCTCCTATTGCCGCAGAAAACTTGGCTCAAAAATGATCCGTCAGCCAATGCGCCGCCGGCCGGGAAAGGAATTCGTCCAACGAGATGCCCTGCCCGCCAACCAGCAATTGGCGTTTAGGCTTGAATTGCAGGGCAAAGGCTGCCAAGCCGGGAAGCGATTGACGGCGGCCTCCGCTTTTCACCTCAATCGCAACCACGGTCTTGCCCTGCCGCAAAACAAAATCCACTTCCTGGTTTCGTTCACGCCAGTAGGTAACGCTGACGTTCGTGCCGAAGCTGGAATTGAA
This sequence comes from Tepidisphaeraceae bacterium, assembly GCA_050014015.1. Lineage (GTDB taxonomy): Bacteria > Planctomycetota > Phycisphaerae > Tepidisphaerales > Tepidisphaeraceae > PALSA-1353. The sequence continues at coordinate 32,259 of JBEKEC010000041.1, read as the reverse complement.
CAAGTGCGCGCCGACGGCGGATTCAACCAACCGTCCCCAATAATCGCCTTCGTTTCTTGCTTGCGCGAATGAGCGCTGGTCCGTGGCGCTGATCAGCGCGGTATTCAACACTTGCAGTTTGGGGCTTGACCCGCGCTGCCGCACCTGGCCGTGGGAATACTTGGCAAGCCCGGCCAGCATCCCCGCGCCTTGCAGCAACTCCAGGTAATGGGCCAGCGTGACGGTATTTCCGGCGTCCGTGAGTTGGCCCAGCATTTTCTGATACGAGAGAATCTGGCCGGAATAGGCGCAACCGAGTAGAAACATCCGGCGCAACAGCGCCGGTTTGTCCACGCGGTTTAACGACAGAATGTCGCGCGAAATCGTGGTTTCAATCAGGGAATCGAGAATGTAACGCCGCCAGCGCTGCGGTTCGCCGATCAATCCGGCAGCGCCGGGATAGGCGCCGTAGAAAATGTATTGATCCAAATTGCAGCCGAACGCTTCGCGCATCTCCGTGAAGGACCAGTGCGGTACGGCAATCACCTCAAAACGTCCCGCCAGGCTTTCCGTGAGGCCGCTTTGGATAAGCAAAGGGGCCGAACCGAGCACCACCACCTTGAGGGGAACGCCGGAATGCGTATCCGCGTCCCAAAGCAGTTTCACCACGTTGGGCCAGCCGGTGATTTTTTGAATCTCGTCCAAAACCAGCAATGCGCCGGATTTCCCTTCCGTGGCTTTGAGCCGGGCAATGTCCCATTGCTGTTCAAGCCAGGTGCGGTCGCCGCGCAACGTCGGCTCGTCAGCGGAAGCGTAATGGGCGGGCATTCTTGACGCCGCCATCACCTGCCTGACCAAGGTGGTCTTACCGACCTGACGCGGGCCTGCCAATACCTGCAAGAAGCGGCGTTTTTCCTTCAGCCGTTTCAACAATTCATCATGGATCGGTTGTCGTGTCATACGATTTACTCACTACGCTGAGTATTTTTACTCAATACGACGTGAAAAGCAAGCTGGTTTTGCACGGCTTTGGGATACCTTGATCCCACGCCGCCTCCTCCCTCTCCTCACCGATGCTGATGGTTATGAATATGATTGATGCAATACGTCGGCGTGCCGGTGGACAGGGGGCAGTAGCGGAATTCCATCTTTTTATCGGAGTGACGGGAAACCGGTCGAGCTCTTCCTGAGTTTCTCTGCTGAAAACGAGGATTTCGCCCCTGATGGCTTGCACGCTATAATTGATGCAGTTGTACGATGAAGAAAGGGAATCCATGGCGATGACCAAGGATCAAATATTGACCGAGGCAATGGCTCTGGAACCGCGGGAGCGTGACGAAGTGGCCGAAGCCCTTTGGCAATGCATCGTGCCGGAGGAATTCACGCCGGGGCAAGTCGCCGAGGTTCGCCGTCGCATAGCCGCGTTGGACAACGGAGAGGTTGAGCCCCTCCCCGGCGAGCAGGTCATGCAGGAACTGCGCCAACGCTTCCAACGGTGAAGCGATGAACTATCGCTTCTCGCCTGAAGCAAGAATTGACCTGCTCGCCGCCGCCGACTTCTACGAAACGCGGCGCGCGGGGCTGGGAGCCGAATTCGGAGTCGACGTGGGCTTGGCGTTGGCACGCGTGCTGGAGGCGCCGCGACGCTGGCCGGAAATGGAGCCGGGAATCCGGCGTTTTCGGCTTGATCGGTTTCCTTACGCGATAATCTATCGCATCTCGTCGGCACAGATGGTGGACATCATTGCCATATTCGATCTTCGCCGCCGACCGGGAAGTTGGCGCCGGGATCGCGAGAGTTGAACGCGGAGCGCGCGACGGCACATTGCCTCAGGCATTTTTATTTTGCAGCCACGTCGTCTTCGTGTTGACGAATTCTGCAAGAATTTCACGCCCGCTTTTTTTTCCGTATTTTGGCGCCCTCCTGTTCCACCACGGGCAACCGGGATGCGGCGTTGCTACTATGGAAGGCACCGAGCACCGCAGATGTGGCCAAAGCCTCTCGTAAGCAAGCACCGAAAGAAAAATCACGCCGGACGGCTTGAGATCCTCGACGTGCTTTTCGAACGCTTCGTTCGCATACTTCACATCCTCGCTTGTGATAATCCCCTTAAGGGAATTGCCCCGTGACGCCGGTCGGAGAAAGAAATTATAGAACGCGATGTGATTGCCCACTTCTTTGAACTCAGGGAAATTTGGCCCATAATCGTTGATTACCTTAAAAGATTCCCTCCAAATCGACTCGCCTTTTTTCTTGAAGCCTCGCTCACATGCATCTTTCAAAAGTTTCGCGGTGTTAAGGTGCTCTTTCTCCTCGTCTGTAAGATTCCTGTCGCTCGATGCATACCAAGTCGGGGCGTCATATGCTGGTTTGCCCTCGGGCAGGTAATGGCTTTCGCCGATAAGCAAGAGTGATGGCGCTCCAGCCATTCGAAAACGGCTCCCGACGTATGGCAGCATGATTGGATACTTTTCGTAAAAATTCATTTTACGTCCTGGTAGGACAACAATAATCGGTTCACGACGGCAAACCACCCCATACCACGTCTGATCGTCGGAAAATTTCCACGCCCCAAGATCGCGGTAGCGGGATTTGAACGCACGTCACCGCGCGCCATTTCCTCACCGATGCTGATGGTTATGGATGTGATTGATGCAATACGCCGGTGTGCCGGTGCACAGCGGGCAGTAGCGGAATTCCATCTTCTTATCGGATTGATCGCTGACGCCGCAGGCGGCGCAGACGTGCATCGGCGGCTTCGGATCGCGGGCGCGGGCCTGCGCCATCTGGCCTTTGAATCGCCGCGGATACGTTCGCACCGCTTGCCAGAGATCGGCGTGGAAAAAGATCGCGAAATTCAATGCCCCAGCGACCACTTCGGCCTTGGTGTCCCATCCGCCGCTGAAGAACGCGATCAGATATGTGATCCAGGCCGCCAGGCCCAGCCATTTCACCTTGACGGGCAAAATCAAAAAAAGCAGGATCGGATACTCGGGATAGAGCCAGGCGAAGGCGAGGAATACCGACTCCATCAGATAAACATTGGCTACCACCGCGTGGGGGATCAGCGCGGCAAGGATCGTGCCGAGGTATCCGATCAAGATATAAAGGTTGTAGCGGAACGTTCCCCATTGCGTTTCCAGCGTCGTGCCGACGAAGTAATAAAAATATAGGAAGAACAGCATGAAAATGAGGTAGGTTGACGGCGGCATGAACAGGACGGTCAGCAGCCGCCACCATTCACCGGCGAATAGGCGATCGTGGCTGAGAACCAGCTTCCCGACGAAGTCGGGGTAAGCCATCGCCAAGAAAAAAGTGAAGCACTGAAGCGCGATCAGATACAGCGTGAGATTGGGGATGGCGTAATCGCCGAATTTCCGTTCCAGCCGGTTGATCAACTTCATGGCCGGCTCATGGTCAGCACCGAATCGAGCGTGTCAAGAATCAAATCGGCATGTCGTTGGGTGGCGCCTTGCTGGGCCTTGACGACCTCCCGGGCGCGATGGCCGATTGTCGTTGCGCGGGCGGCATCGGACAACAGAATCTCGATGGACTGCCCCAGTTCCTGGGCTGTCTGCACGACCATCATGGCATCGGCTTGCCGGAAACAATTCATCGCCTCGGCGAAGTTGGCGGTGAAGGGTCCGACGACCACGGGCTTGGCCAATGCGGCCGGTTCGATCATGTCGCTGCCGTGCTGCCGGTAGCCCAGATCGACCAGGGTGCGGCCGACGAAGACGACGCTGGCCAGTGCGTAGAATTTCCGCAATTCGCCGATGGTGTCGCCAAGAACGATGGCGGGGAGCGCGGCGGCGGGCGGGATTTCGCCCGGGCGCGATCGGCGAACGACGGGAAATCCGCCGTCGGAGATCAGTTGGGCCACTTCATCGAACCGCTCGGGTTTGCGCGGAACGATCACCAGCCGCAGATCGGCAATGCGGTCCAGAAGGCCGCGATAAATCGGGAGGATGATCTCCTCCTCGCCCGGGCCGGTGGAGCCGCAGACCCAGATCGGTTGTTTTCCGGGTGAGAGGCCGACGGCTGTGGCCAGTTCGTCTTGGCCGGGCAATCGGTCGGCAATCGGAGCGTTGTCGAACTTCATGGTGCCGGTGACGCTGATGCGATTTTGCCGGACCCCCAGCTCGGCAAATCGCTGCGCGTATGTTGCATCCTGCGCCGCCACGTGATGGAGGCGGGCGAACATCGACCCGACCAGCCGCTGGGCCAGCCGATAGCGCCGAAAGCTGCCGGGAGTGATCCGCCCATTGATGAGGATCACGGGCACGTTGCGTTGGGCGCATCGGCGGATGAAATTGGGCCAGACCTCAAGCTCGAGCAGCGCCACCAGCGAAGGCCGGAGCGTGATCAGCAGCCGATCGACCGCCGAAGTGAAATCCAGCGGATAGCGCACGAGGGTGACATCCGCCGCCGAGCCGTAAAGTTCCTGCCCGCGGGCGAAGCCGGTGTCGGTGGTCACCGAGACGATGAAGTTGATCCCCGGCCGGCGCGAGCGAAGCAGATCGATCAGGGATCGCGTGGCGTTGATCTCACCGAGGCTGACGGCATGGACCATGATCCCGGGTTTGGACAGATCGCGCCCTGGGACCTGACCCATTCGCTGGGCGAATGCTCGGAGCACCTTTCGCCGGGCTGTGGGGTGCGCCAGCCAGAACGGCGAGGAAAGGCCCACGCCCAGGCCGTATGCAATGTCGTAGTGATTGATCATCTCAGCCCTGTGGCGACGTCTGATATAGCTGATGCTCGCCGATATATCGACAGACGGCGGGGGGGCAGAGGTAATCGATCGGCAATCCCGCGCTCACCCGGCGTCGGATTTCGGTGCCGCTGATGTCGATCTGCGGGACTTGGACAACGTTTTTCCGCAGGGCTTGAAACGCGGGGGGGAGGGTTGACCAGGCGAAATCCGTTCCCGGCCGGGCCATGATGATGAAGCGGACTTCCCCCAGGAGGGCCTCGGCTTGGTGCCAACTGGGCAGCGTGTTGAGCATGTCGGCCCCGATGAGCCAATCCACATCGCTCCAGCCGTCCTGCCTGAGTTGGCGAACCGTGTGGAGGGTGTAGCTTGGCCCGGATCGGCGGACTTCGCGGTCGTCCAGTTCGAAGCCGCCGACGCCGGCGATGGCTAGGCGGCACATTTCCAGGCGATGCCGCGGCGAGGCCAATCCGGCTTCGTCGGGCTTGTGTGCCGGCAGACCCGTTGGAAACACGACCACGGTTTTAGCCCCGACCGCCTCGGCGGCGGCGCGGGCGCAAACCAAGTGCCCGTGGTGAATTGGATTGAACGTACCGCCAAAACAGATTTTTTCCCGCATCGAATCGGACCTTTGTGGATGATTCTGGCAGATGAAGATAACTCCCCTGCCAAAAAGTGACCAATGGAAGAATGGGCGGCGCGAGTCGGTATAGGTGTCCACCTGAGCCTGATTGGTCGTCGGCCCAGGGGGCAGGACTATGTTAGTGCCTTGTGCTTAATTACTTAGGAATCGAACATAACGCCGGTAGGCAGCGTAGGGATTTTTGCTGCGGAATCGACTGAATAATTTTATACTGATGTGAACGCGGTTTGCTCTCAGGGAAGTAGGCGGGTTGGACAACGGGCAGAACAGGAGGCCATGATGGCCACGATGGTGAAAGGTAGAAAGCAAGAGCGTCGTAGCGTCTCGATTCCGCGCCAGATGCGGGAGCGGGTGCTGCGCCTGCTGGAAGAGAACTACAGCTTCATGGACAGCCCCACGTTCCGCCATAAACGGGTTGAAGATGAGCTGTTCACGGAAGATGCCCAGCGAGAGTTGCCGCTGACCAGTTGGTATCAGCCGACGCGCGATGACCTGGGCGGTTCGGCCGGCGCCTCGCCGCCGCAATTAATGAAAGCGCCTGAAGAGCGGATGATGTTCCTGCGCTTCAACTACTGCAAGAAACGGCTGGTGGCATTACAAAAGCAAATCCGCGCCCAGGATCTCACGCTGAGCCTGGCACGGGAGTTCCTGGACTGGCATCGGAAATTCGAACACTTCCGGGAATACCTGGTTCGCACGAACCTGGCGCTGGTGCTGGCGATGGCCAAGCGCACCCGGCTTGGAGACGTGGACTTCGCCGAAGTGGTCAGCGAGGGGAACATGGCCCTGCTTCGAGCGGTGGACAAGTTCTCCGCCGACCGCGGATTCAAGTTCAGCACCTACGCCTGCCGCGCGATCCTCAAGGCCTTCAGCCGCACGGCGATGAAGGCCTCCAAGCATCGCACGCGCTTCCCCGTTGAGTTTGAGCCGGAAATGGAACAGAGCGACTGGGCCGACCGCCGGCGCGACCAGATCGAAGACGATTGCATCGACGAACTGAAGGCGATCGTGGACCGCAACCTGGCGGACTTGTCCAGCGTCGAACAGACCGTGATTCGCCGCCGGTTCAACTGGCAGCAGGCCGAGGAGTCGCCGATGACTCTGGAAGAGGTCGGCAAGATCATCGGAGTCACCAAGGAACGCGTGCGCCAGATTCAGAACAAGGCGCTGGCCAAGATTCGTTCGGTGATGGAGGACGGCGTCCTGCGGGTCAATCCCCGCTCGGAGGACGAGTCCAAGGCGATCGCCGAGGCGCGATCGGCGACATCCGTCGCCCCCGAATCCGCGGACCCGGCGGTTGCGACAGAAAATTGATTGCCATTTAAGCCGCCGTGCAAGAACAACTCCGCATTTTCCCCCTCTCCCTGTACGCAGGGGGAGGGCTGGGGTGGGGGTCGTCTGCGCCTTTGTTCTTGCACGCCTCCTAAGCCGCGTGCGGCAGGTATCGGAGCAGGGATGTCGGCAACTGCTTGATGCCGCGCCGCACCGCTTTGCGGACCGCGTAGCGCATCGAAAGCTCCACGCGGCGGTGGACTTTGGGGTCGGGTTCGACGCGGTGCCGACGCATCTCGTTCAGCGCCCACGTCCAGACGTGAAATTCCTCTTCACATCGCCGCCGGTATTTCTGAAAACCGATCACGTGATGCCCCACCTCGTGCAGGAAAATCGCCAGGCTGATCGGCGTCCGTGGCCGGGGGGATTCGATCCAGTTGACGGCCCGTCCGTCGTGATAGTAAACGCGCCATGCCTTGCCGCTCATGCTGGAACGCCATCGCCGGATGCGAACGTCGTATCTCCGCTTCATCTCCTCAACGATGCTGGTGAAGTCTGCCATGGCGGATGCTATCGACATAAATCCTTCCACGGATTGACTCGCCGGTGCCGACCTGCCGCACGAAGCCAAAGCCTTTCCCCCTTCCCCCCGCGGCACGAGTGATGCTGCGGAAATTATCGGCGGCATGCGCGGTAGGCTTTGCCTCCGCTACAATGGCCGCACATGCTCGCCGCCGAAAAGGTATTGATCAGCCCTCCATCCCCGCTGGTGTTCGGGACCCTGCTGTTGATATTAGGCGCGAGCGTGGCGGTTTTCGTGGCGTTGGTGAGACGCGAGACCAAGCGCCGCCGCGCCGTGGCGCTGGCGCAGTGGGCGCGGTCGCGCGGCCTGCGCGTGGCCGCCGACCCAAGCAACCTGCCGGCCCTTGCGCCGCTGAAACAGTTTAATGCGAAAATCCATGCCGCGATCGGCGGCAAAAATCTCACGCTGGCGCGCATCGAGACCGCGGATGCCGGCCCGACCACGGCCGCGGCGTCCCCGCGGAACTGGAACGTGTTGGTGCGCAAGCTCGACGCCGCCTGGCCGACCACCGCCTTGCGGCCCACGGCCCACACGGTCAGCGTCGTGGATTTGTTTTCCCTCTCCAGCTATCCGTCGCTGATGCCGACCCAGCGGTTCATGATTTTCGGCTCGGAGGCCCGCGCGGCCACGGCGTTGGCCGAATCAACCGTCCCGGCACTTCTGCCGGCCGACGTCGCCCTGGTGCTGTATGGAGACCATCTCATCCTCGATTTTTCCGGCCGGCCGTTTGACGAGATTGAATTCGATCGGCTGATTGATCTGTCGGAGCAATTGGCGCCCCGATTGGTTTTGGCGGGTTAGCAGGGGACTCCCCAAAGTGGACATGGTTGTAAACATCGCGACTTCAGGACGGCCCGACCTATTAACGCGGATAATTCAGAGGAACCACGGATTTCACGGATAACACGGATAAATCAGGACAGTTCCGAAACCCCGATGCGCGCAGTCAGCGCGCCGTGGGAAAGCATGGAATCGATCATAAGTAATTTCCAGCATTGAATATCCGTGATATCCGTGAAATCCGTGGTGAATAATCTGGGTTAAATCGCACGTTGAATTCGCTCCTGCACTTTCTGCCGCCGTACTCCCCGGATGACAACCGGATCGAGCGTAAACTGTGGCGTGAAGTGCACGCGAACGTAACGAGCAATCCCAGCCCGCCGGCGATCTCCGCCACGCCGCGGATGGCCACGAGCGCATGCGGCTGAGTCCGGAGAATGTCGGGCCCGACCCTCGCGAAAAACAATCAATCCTGCATCGCCTTGGAAAATCCCAGATGCAAGTGTTCGATTAGCCCGGGTTGGTTTTCATCACCCCAGAATGGTGTCTTGTTGAGGTCAACCATGTAGAACTCGCCAGCTTCGCTTTCAACAACGTCGATAGCACCGTAATCGAGGTGGAAGCGATTCAGGAAAGCGCCCGCCGCTGCCAACAAGCGAGGCGGCAGATTGGCAGTGACGTTTGGGTCACCGTATATCCGCTCCCCCTGGCGCCAGAGGAAATAGTTATGACGCCGAATCCGGCCTTCCATTCGCTTTACAAGCGTATCGGTGTAGGCCTCCGAAATGACGACGGCATTCACTGCGGCGTAGACGCGGAAAAATCGGCCGGACGGATTTTTCACGTATCGTTCAACAACTAACGTGGGATCATTCCAAATATCAGCAGCCAGGTCGGCACGGCGGCTGACAAAGTAATCCTTCGGGCTTTTCATGCGCCACGAGTCCACGGCCAGATTGAATTGAGCCTTTTGTGCCGGGGAGAGCAACTGCTCTCTCCTTCCGCCGGAATTCAGATCGGTTTTGACAATGAGCAACTCCTCATCCGGGCCACTGAGCGGGGCTGCCACGGATGGCAGGCCGAAGTCGCGACACAGGGATTGAATCGTTCGTTTCCGAATGTCCGGAGGCAGACAGTTCAAAACACCGACGTGGCGCTGTCGCAGCACGTCAATGAATTTCGATGCCTCGGGAATGAAAGGCGACATGACGCTAAGGTTGAGATGGATGAGCAGGAATTTGGTTTTGCGGGGAAGCCGCCCTGCGACTTCCTGGGCCGTCTCATGGAAGTTTGCGCAAATGCGGCGCGCCTTTGGCCAGATTGAAGGAATGAGAAACCGATCCCAATTGGACCAGTCGTAAACGCAAATGGATGGAGATCCCCACATGGTTTTTGCCTAGAGCGTGTTAGGCACTTTATCATGCCCCGCGACGGCACGGAATCGGCCCAGATGCTAGGAGCAATGGCGAGAGCGGGGTCTGAACGACCCTTCGAGCCATTGCGACGACGCAGATGGGCCGATTCCGTGCCGCGGGCCCCGGCGTTTAATCGCCGGGACCCCCGAAGGGTGGGCCGGAAAAGGCCCGCCTGCTTCGTTGTCGGGCCTCAACGTATCTACTTCAGATACTTTTCGGCCCTCCGCCTCGCATTCGGGCCTTTTCCGGCCCATCGCGGGGCATGATAAAGTGCATAACACGCTCTAAATGGCATTCAAGTGTGGGATCAAAAATGCGCTCAGCAATCCCACGCGTCCGCAGATTTCGATGGAATCGAGTGATCGGTTGTAGATGACGTTCAGTTGCTCACCCGATGCAAATTCGATGAGATGGGGACGTTCCCTGTCAGCTGAGTCGGGGCCGAGTTCGCCCAGAGCGGCCACAATCGCGGCCGCTCCCGTGCCGCATGAGGCGGTTTCACCGACGCCGCGTTCAAATATCCGAGCGCGAAAGTGAAATGGGCCGATTTTGCGCACCAGATCAAAGTTCATCGGATCGCATCCCTTTGAGCAGGCGATAGCCTCTCTGACACCGTCCTCAGGCCACTCTTCCGTCACAAGCCGGATTCGATGAGGCGTGCCGACGTTGACGAGTAGGTCGCCGTTTATCCATTTGGTCTCGATTCGGATAGTGTGAACCGGCATGATCACCGAACCATGATCAATGTCTAATTTGCGGCTGAGATAAATTCCGTGAGGGGTTTCAATGGAGATTTTGTCGATCGGGGCCGACTCCTTGGAGATGAAATGGGCCGCGCATCGGATTGCGTTGCCGCATACGCCTTCCTCGGTTCCGTCAGGATTCCAAAACATCGCGCGAGAAAGTTGCGATGATCGAAAGAGTACGGCCGTCATCTCCTGGCCGAAATTACATCGTCGCGCCAGCCTACGGCCGGCAACCCTCAATTGATCGAAATGGGCTTCGCGATCGGAATCTCCCCCATCGAGCCAGAGAATTCTATTCCCGGCAGCATCGTAAACGTGGCACACGTGCACCGTGTCTGTCTCGGACATATAACCTGCATCCGTAAGGTACCAATAACCCGAATCGTCGAACTCGATTGTCGGACTTTTTATCATATTCGACGCGGGAGTTGCGGCCAATCCATCTTCTTGTCGTCACGGGGTGGCGTCAGAACGTGCGGTAGAATGGTTTCGCATTCATCTGACGATCTGTATTATTCTCGGCCGGCAGCCGGCCGATAGTGTTTTGGGTTTTCATAAGCTCTCCAGCAGTGAAAATAGTTGTCACAATCGCGACCTCAGGGCGGCCCGACCTATTAGAGCGCACGTTGACTTCGCTGGGCCAATGCCAATTGCCGGCGGATTACAAGGAAACCGTTGTCGTCGAGAACGGAACGCGCGCGGGCGCCGAAAAGATAGTTCAATCGGCTCGGGCCCAACTCAACGCGCGATACCTGCACGTCGCCCCGGGCAATAAAAGCGCGGCGCTGAATGCGGCACTGGAGACCGTCGGGGATTGCCTGGTGTTTTTTACCGATGACGACGTGCAATTGGCTCCCTTGACGCTGCACGCCTACGCCGAGGCCGCGCAGAGGTGTGGCGCCCGGCATTTCTTCGGCGGGCCGACGAACGTGGAATATGATGTGCCGCCGCCCGAATGGCTCCGGGAATTTCTGCCCTTCTCGGTAATCGGATGGGAGCGGAGCGGAGACGCGCACGACGCCAACGATCAGCCCGGCAAATCGGCGAAATACCTGGGGTTCAATTGGGCGGCGTTTGCGGGGGACCTTCGCGCCGCCGGTGGATTCAACCCCGACTTTGGTCCCGGCTCGCCCACGGGAAGCACGGGGCAGGAAACGGAAATGCAGCGCCGGCTTTTGAGCATGGGTCTGATCGCCATGTACGTGCCCCAGGCTCGTGTCTGGCATTACGTTCCGAAGGATCGATGCACGCCGGCGTGGGCGCTCGAGCGGATCTACCGCAACGGCATTCAAGATGGTCTGTTCGCCAGGCGAGGAAATTCCAAATCCTGGACCTTGCCGCCGTGGTGGATTACCAGCAGATATCTCAAGGGGATTCTCAAGGCTTGTATTTGGTCTCTGTCCAGCCGGCCCGAACGGCGGTTCAAGGCGAAATATCGGCGCAGGTACGATTCCGGGCTGATGCAGGGATTCCGATCGAGAAATCGGGGTTGTTGATAGCAGTAATTCATAAACAAAATCTTGCTCTTTGGCGAATTACCCAGACACTCCGAATGCAAAACGAGACGGAAACTGCCGTTAGCGACCGGCCGGTGCGAATCATTTCTTTGGCCCGCAACACATCGGCGAAATCCAAGGACGAGCCGCCGGATCGCCGATATTATGAGGCGATGGATGTCACAGCGCCAAGGCCTTCGATCTGGGTGATCGGATCGGAGAATCCGCGCATCCGCGATTTCTTCAATGAAGTCGGGCGCTGGATGGATGTGACGTATCTGGACATCGAGCGGATCGGCCACAAGCCTTCAATCGATCAACTCCTCGATTCATGGCGGTGGCGTCGTCGCGATGGCGGGTTTCCCGAAGCGAGAATCTGCGTTCCCTTGCGCTGGCCGGGGGTCAGCAGGACGCTTTCCCACTGGTTCTGTCGGCGTCGGTTTGCCCAGGCGGAGCGGCCGGACGCGGTGGTATTTACCTGGCCTCATCTGGCGTCGCTTTGTGAATGGCTTCCGGACGTCTTTCGCATTTACTACTGCAAGGACCCCTTCGATCGTTGGCCGGGCGATTCCGCGCGGGTTCGCGCACAGGAAAATTCGCTGCTGCACCATTGCGACGCCGCGTTTGCCGTCTCGCGCCAGATTGTCCAGGACATGGTCCCGCGCGCTCGAGCCAAAGTCTTTTATTGCCCCAATGCGGTGGAGGATTCTTTCGTGAACGCTCCGCCCCAGCCGCGGCCCCGCGATCTGCCGGTCGGCCGGCCGATCATCGGGTGCATCGGGCGCATGAACAATACTTATGATTGGGAATACGTCGCCCACCTCACCGCCGCGCTTCCCGACGCGATATTCTGTTTTGTCGGACCCCTCGCCGGCTGCAATGAGTTCGACCGCCGCCATATCCTTTCGCAGTTCCGATCCACCGCCAACATTCTGTGGCTGGGCGACCGCCCGCATCGCCAGGTGATCGCTTACATCCAGCACTTCGACGTTTGCTTCAATTGTCTGCGAGCCAACGACAACAACGATCGCCGTTCTCCGTTGCGGCTGTTCGACTACCTCGCCGGCGATCGTCCGGTCCTGAGCACGGCGGTTCGCGAAGCCTACGAGCATCTGCCTCACGTCTTCATCGCGCCCTCGCCGCAGGAGGGCGCCGACACCATCCGCAAGCTGCTGGACGGCCGGCTCGGCGTCGATACCGCCGCGCGCCACAAATACATTCAACGAAACACCTGGTCCGTGCGCGCCGAGGAATTTGTCGGCCATTTGCAGGAATGCGGCTTTTCGACCCGACGCGCGTCGGATCCAAACCTTCTTCCCCCGGGCGGGAAACTTCCAGATCAAAGGCAAGATGCAACGGCGGCTTAAGACTTGGACTTCGAAGTGCTCTTGGTGAAGCTGACCGCTTTGTAGCCCGCGTCATTCACGGCTGCCATGAGTTCGGTGATTTTCACCGCGCCGGCGTCGAACAGCACCGAGGCCTGCCGCGTGTTGAAATCCACTTCCACCTCATGAACGCCCGGTTTTGCCGATAGCGCCTTGCTGACGCTCTGCTCGCATTGGTGGCAATGCATGCCGTCGATGCGAATGAGCACGAGTCGATCTTGTGGGGGTTTGTGAGTCATCTCCACCAGCCACGCTACCAAGTTAGCCCGGCGAAATGGATTGCACAAGCAAAAAAGGGGCAGCCGTATTCTGTTTAGCCGCCGCACTTGTGCGGCGTTGGGAATAAGAATGCCTCATTCCCCGGGCACCAGCCGTTTTCCCTGGGTCGGCTTGATCCCCAGGGCCCTGAGGCATCTGCGCCGAAGGAAGGCTCTCTTGCGTTCGATTTCACCGGGGCTGTTGGATTCCAGGCGGATGAAACCACCGGCCTTGGTGCGATGTCCGCCCCCCTCGCCCTGGCCGCGCAGCAGCCGCCGGATCATGTCCGCCGCCGACAGCTTGCCGCTGCTTGTGCGGAGGCTTATCACCAGCCGATTCTCCTCCACCGCGGTCACCAGCGCCCATTGCACCGGCTCGAAACGCAGCAGGAAATCCGCGATCATCGCCGGCTGCTCCGGCGAATCGAACGTATCCAAATGTGACACGATCACGCTGTCGTAATACGTCGCGTTGGACAGGCCACGCCAGTAGCAAACGTAGTAACTCTGCGGCAGGTCGACGTAACGCATCTGGTAGAGTTTTCGCGTGTCGGCCAGAAGGGTCAGTCCGGAAAGGGCGATGTTGTCCAGTTCTCCCGGCTGCCCGGCGGCGCCGGCCAGGTCGGATTCAATCGCGTACAGCAGCGATGCCGCCAGGTCGCTTGAGATCGGCTGCTCCACCTCCATGTAATAGCTGAAGATGATGGAACTGGTGGCGCCGACGTCGGGGCGGATGTCCGAAAACTGGCACTTGGCCCGACGCCGCGTGCGATGGTGATCGATCACCGCCAGCGGAGTGACGCCCTCGGGCAAAGGGCTGCTGGCCATGCCCGGCATCACGTCCGTCAAAATGATCGCGTCGAACCGGCCGAGCGCCGCCTCGTCCCAGGGCGCCAGTTTCAGATTGGTTCGGCGGATGAAGATCTCGTTGATCCCGCCGGACGGCTTGTCCGTTATGGACATGGTGATCGACGCATCGGGCAGTTGTTTTTCCAGGAGAAGACACAGCGCCCAACCGCTCGCCAGCGCATCGGGGTCCGGATGCCGATGCGTGGTGACCAGGATGTTTCGCTTGTCGTGCAGAAGGCGAAGGAGCTTGCGGAAGCTCGGCCGATGCCGCGCATGCCGCTGGGCCGCCTCGGCGGAGCCGGCGACCGTCTCGACGCATGATTCCACGAACGCGGTCATACCCTTGGGTTCCGTTGTCTCCGCCAACGTCTTCGCATCGGTCTTGATGATACGCGACATAAGTGGCGGCTCCTTGCGTCCGATAATAATAGCAGCGAGCGAAAACCGAAATCCGAATTGTGATTCAAGGCAGACGTTCAGCCATTTTGCGACTGGCTTTCCCTCAAAGCGACGGATTTCCCTCGAACCCGGATAATTTTCGATTTTTTTTACGAGTGTCTTGGCCGCGGGCGATTCGGGCAATCGCGCGCTTTTCTGATTGTTTTGACCCCAGCCTTTCATGGGCTTGCGTTAATATCCCTTTCACTCACGCCGCGGATGCAAGCAGATAAAGGAGATACGTCGACCTTGGATTTTACCCGTTTGCGCCAATCGCGGCCTCGCTTGCGTCATCGATAAGTCGCTGAATTACCGTTAGATACCGCAAAATTGATCTTGACATAATAAACTGAACATAGTACGCTCACATTCAGACTGCATAGTATTTCTCGTCACATTTGTACCTGTGAAAAGTTGATGTTCGATGCCTGAAGAAGCCGGAAGGCAAGCTTGAAAGTTCGGCATTGATTTTTGCGTAAAATTGTCCATTGACAACTGGAGGCCGTGGCCCTCGTCGGCGCCCCCGGACCCGGCCCGCTCGCAACTTATTACGAATCGCTGTGGATAAATCCGCGCGAGTCGACGTGGTTCGACTGCGCTGGCAGATCCCTAACTTAACAGGAGGTTCCCGTGAGAAACGGCACTTTTCGAAATCGTTTGATTGGATTTACAACAATTGGATTTGTAGCCTCTCTTGGCATTGGTTCCTTCGCGTCGGGCGACCCCTTGCCCGGTGAACAATTGAAGTTCTATCAGTCACCGCTGAACGGCGGCTTGCCCGGCGTTTATCCGGTGGGGGCCATTCCCCTCGCCAGCGATACGCCTGCCCCTTACCTCGGCCACGATGAACTCAGCACCGCCACCACAACCGACGGCCAGACCTACACCGGTACCATGATGGCGGACGATTTCTTGGATACGAATCCCAATCCAATCGGTCACGTCACCTTCTGGGGCTCGTATATGGGCGGCACCGACCCCGGGACGGCCGCCTTGGGTGTGACGCAATTCAGGATATCCCTCTACACCGACGTCCCGGCCTCCGGCTCCACGGGTAATCAGACCCCAAGCCATCCGGGCACCCTGATCGTGTCGCAGACGGTGAACCTGGGGCTGCTCAGTCCCTCCTCTGGTACTTTCACCGCAACGCCCGTTCCCCCCAACGGACCTGGCGTTAAACAGCCCGGCGACAGCGGCCTGTACGAATACAACGCCGAATTGGACTGGACCGCCAAAACCTTCCCCGATGCTTATGCCTCCAACACGACCACGACGGACCCCGTTGAATGGCTCAGCATCGTCGCCCTGGTGCCCGGACAGACAAGCTCAGGAGCCCCCCTGCAGTGGGGATGGCATGACCGCGATTACGGGATCGCCGACCCCTACGCAGCCGCTGGGTTTGAAACCACGACTTTTCCCTACCATGCCGGGGACGATGCTGTATCCGGCAATTTCTCGTTCACTCCCGGCGTCGGCGTCGGCTCAGGCGGCTATGTGCCGACTTTCTACAATCCGAGCTATGACGGGATCAGCGGTTCGAAGGACCTGGCCTTCGCGCTATATACCGTACCGGAGCCGGCCACCCTCGGCTTGATCGGCGTCATCGCCCCGGCCCTGCTCGTGCGCCGCAGGCGTAGCGCTTGACTGCACCCGCTATCGATGAGCGAAGCCTTTTTTTACGTCCAAAGGCCCGCCTGAAGAATGGTCGAACCATCGACCGTTCAACAGGCGGGCCTTGGAGTTTTTGTGCAACCGCCCCAATCTCCCCTCGTAGTCCGGCCGTTCGGAGAGCTTGTCCGGCGAAAGCACCCGCGTTAGGATGCCGCCGCGATTTACGAAACGAAGCTTGGTCATCCTGACGGCGAATTCCCAATGGACTTGAAGAACCGGGTGGCACTGGTAACGGGCGCATCGCGCGGCTTGGGGGCGGCGATCGCGCGGGCGCTGGCCGAACGTGGCGCGAGCGTCGCGGTGAATTACTTCGCCGACGCCGACAGCGCACACGCCGTCGTCGAGAGCATCCGCAAGTCCGGCGGCGTCGCCCAGGCGTTCGGGGCGGATGTCCGGGATGAGGCACAGGTCGATCGCCTGGTGGGCGACGTCGCGCGCACGCTCGGGCCGATCGACGTTCTGGTGGTCAACGCCACCGGCCCTCAGCCGATGTTGCCCCTCGAACAGATCACCTGGCGCACCTGTCTGGATCAGTTGGAGTTTTTTGTCAAGAGTCCCGTGCTCTTGGCCAAGGCGGTGGTGGGAGGCATGAAGCAGCGGAAATGCGGGCGGATCATCCAGATTGGCTCGGAGGTGTTCGAGGCCGGCCTGGGGAGATTCTCCGATTACGTGGCGGCCAAGGGCGCGCAGCTCGGCCTGACGCGCTCCTGGGCCAGGGAATTGGGGCCTTGGGGAATCACCGTGAACATTGTCTCCCCCGGCTGGATTCCAACCGATAGACATGCCGACGTTCCCGCCAAAGTGATGGAAGAATACGCTTCGCATACCGCCCTGAGGCGGATGGGTTCGGCCGAGGATGTCGGCAAAACGGTGGCGTTCCTCGCCTCGGATGCGGCCGGGTTCATCACCGGGCAAAAAGTTTCCGTCAACGGCGGTAACACGGTGGAATAAGTCTCATGCAGGGCAATCAACAAGTCACAATTCCGCAGGCAATGGACATCGCCGTGGCCCATCATCGAGCCGGGCGCCTCCGCGAGGCCGAAGGAATCTACCGGCAAATCCTCCAGCACAACCCCAACTTTGCCCCCGCCGTCCACATGCTGGGCGTAACGCTTTTCCAAACAGGCAAGCGCCAGGAAGGCCTCGCCTCCATTCGCCGGGCAGTCGAGTTGCAGCCGAATTATCCCGAAGCCCTGGCCAATCTCGGCCACCTCCTGCGCGAGAGCGGGCAAATAGACCAGGCCGTCGAATGCTGCCGGCGGGCAATCCAGCTCAATCCCCAGCTCGCCGAGGCTTACATCAATCTCGGCAGCGCGCTGTATTCGCAGGGAAAATTTGCCGAAGCGGCCGAGTCTCATCGCAAGGCCATCGCGCTTCGCCCGGATTATGCCGATGCGCATACGAATCTCGGCAACGCATTGTACGCCATGGGCATGCCCGAGGAGTCCATCGCCGCCCATCGCCGCGCCGTCGCCTGCCGTCCGGAATTTGCCGAGGGCTACAACAATCTCGGCGCGGGGCTCCACGCCATTGGCAGGATCGACGAGGCCATCGAGAGTTATACTGCGGCGTTGAAGCGGAGGCCGGATTATCCCGAGGCCATGAGCAATCTCGGTCACGCGCTGCAAAGCAAAAAGAGATTTGACGAGGCCATCGCCTGGTGCCGCCGTTCCGTCGAGGTTCAGCCCATCAATCCCGATGCCTACAACAACCTCGGCAATGCGATTCAGGAAAAGGGAGACACTGACCAGGCGATCGCTTGCTTCCGCAAGGCGCTGGAGCAGCAGCCCGACCATCCCGACGCCATCAACAACCTCGGAAACTGCCTTCAGGAGCAGGGAAATCTTGAAGAAGCCATCACGCTCTATCGCAGGGCGATCGAACTCAGGCCGAAGTTCGCCAAGGCCTACGGAAACCTCGGCAACGCGCTGCGCGGCCTGGGCAAGCTGGAGGAATCGATCGCCGTTTGCCGCAAGGCGGTCGAACTGGAGCCGAACCTCGAGGAAGCGCACATCAATCTCGGCACCGCGCTGCACCTGGCCGGCCGATACGCCGATGCCATGGCGGAATGTCACGCGGCGATCGCGATTCGCAAGGATTTCCCCGAAGCCCACAAAGATCTGGCCCTGATGTTGCTCGTGCAGGCGAAGTTCGAGCAAGGCTGGCGCGAGTACGAATGGCGGCTTCGTCTGCCGAACTATTTCAATGCGATCGATCGTTTCCGCCAGCCCATGTGGGACGGGTCGGATTTCCAGGGCAAAACGCTCCTGGTCCACGCCGAGCAAGGTCTGGGCGACACCATCCACTTCTGTCGCCTTCTGCCGATGGTGGCCAAAAAGGGCGGCAAGATTGTCCTGGAATGTCAGAGCGAATTGGTCCGCTTGATGAAGCAGACCCAAATCCTCGGCGGCATCGAGATCGTTCCGCGCGAGTCCAAAGCCGGACCGTCCCTGCCCTTCGACCTGCACTGTCCCCTCATGAGCCTGCCGCTCTTGCTGGGAAAATTGGACCCCTCCCGCGATGACGGCGTGATCAAACCGCCCTACGTGAAGGCCGATCCGGCGATCCGGGAACAGTGGCGAAATCGCCTGCCCAAAGGCGGCAGGCTCAAGGTCGGCCTGGCCTGGGCGGGAAGCAAGACCAACAAGAACGACCGCCATCGTTCCATCACCCTGGCCACCCTTGCCCCCCTGGCGCGGGCTAACGTCGATTTCTACAACCTCCAACTCGGCAAGCCGGGCCTTCAGGCCGCCAATCCGCCCCAGGGCATGAAGATGATCGATCTGACCTCGATGATCACCGATTTTGCCGACACCGCCGCCCTGGTTTCGGAACTGGATTTGGTCGTATCGGTGGATACGGCCGTCGTGCATCTGGCCGGAGCGATGGACTTGCCGGTCTGGGTGTTCCTGCAATATACGCCGGATTTTCGCTGGCTTCTCGAGGGCGACACAACCCCATGGTATTCGTCGATGCGTTTGTTCCGCCAGAAGACTTTCGGGGATTACGCCCAAGTGATTGAACGCGTCGCTTCGGAATTGACCGATTGGGCCGCGAACTTCCAACGCGGTTGATTGATTCATTTCTCCACGGGTTGATAATGCCCATCAGCATTTAGAAGCTATTTCAGATTCCGTGCGCCTTCCCCGAACGCCCACGGCGCCGCCGTGGGGTTTTGCCCGGCGCCGCGGAATTTCTCGAACAGCTCCTTATCTCTTGCGAGGTGTCCCATGCCCGATGCGACCAGAGTTGAAAAAGATTCCATGGGCGAGATGCGCGTCCCGGCTGATGCGTATTACGGGGCGCAGACGGCCCGCGCCGTGGAGAATTTCCCGGTCTCCGATTTGCGCTTCAGCCGGCGATTCATCTCCGCCCTCGGCCTGGTGAAGTGGTGCTGCGCCCAGGTGAATCGCGACCTGGGATTGCTGGACGCGCCCAAAGCGCAGCTCATCCAGCAAGCCGCCCAGGAAGTCATCGACGGGAAATTGGACGCTCAGTTTGTCGTGGACGTTTTCCAGACCGGGTCGGGAACCAGCACCAACATGAACGCCAACGAGGTCATCGCCGGCCGCGCCAACGAGCTGGCCACCGGCAACCGCGGCGGCAAAGACCCCATCCATCCCAACGATCACGTCAACATGGAGCAGAGTTCCAACGACGTCATCCCCACCGCCATGCACCTCGCCGCCGCCCTGGCGATCAAACAGTCGCTCAGTCCCGCGCTTGAGCATCTGGCCGCCGCCCTTCAGCGCAAGGCCGATCAGTACGATTCGGTGGTGAAGATTGGCCGCACCCATCTTCAGGATGCCACGCCGATCCGCCTCGGCCAGGAACTGGGCGGCTACGCCCACCAGGCCAAGCTGGGAACCGTCCGGTGTTTGAAGGCCATCCACGCGCTGCGCGAGCTGCCGCTCGGCGGCACGGCCGTGGGCACGGGAATCAATTCCCATCCCCAGTTCGCCGCCAAGGCCGCCGCCCTCATCGCCCAAAAAACGGACATCGAATTCATCGAGGCCATGAACCATTTCGAAGCCCAGGCCGCCAAGGACGCCATCGTCGAAGCCAGCGGCCTGGTCAAAACCATCGCCCTCAGCCTGACGAAAATCGCCAACGACGTTCGCTGGCTGGCCAGCGGGCCACGCTGCGGACTGGGCGAGATTTCCATTCCCGCCACCCAGCCCGGCAGCAGCATCATGCCCGGAAAGGTCAACCCCGTCATGTGCGAAATGGTCTTGCAGGTCGCCGCACAGGTCATCGGCAACGACGCCACCGTCGCCTGGGGCGCCGCCATGGGAAGCACCTTCGAGCTCAACGTCATGATGCCCGTGATAGCCTTCAATCTCCTGCAATCCATCGAATTGCTCGCCAACGCCGCGCGGATATTCGCCGACCGCTGTGCCGACGGCCTGCAAGCCAACGCCGACCGTTGCGCCGCCTTAGTCGAGCAATCCCTGGCGATGTGCACCAGCCTCGCCCCCGCGATCGGCTACGACAAGGCCGCCGACGTAGCCAAGGAAAGCCTCAAAACCGGCAAGACCGTTCGCCAGGTCGCCGCGGACAAAAAACTGCTCAGCGATGCGGATTTAACCAAAGCCCTCGACCCGATGCGCATGACCCAACCCCAAGCCGACATCCTCGGCAGCGGCGGCGGCTGACCGCCCGCCGCCCACAAATCTTCCCCAAAGCCCGCCGAGCTTGCTCGGCGCGGACATGATCTGAAACGCAGCTAGTTTCGCAAATCGACCCCTTCAGCTCCCCCTGCCCAACACCTTCCCGGGGCCGGATATGTCTGTGACTTCTGCTTTGGTGATTGTCGTTCGGCCCCACCAATCGGTGACACTCAAGCCGAATCCCTTCGGACCACTAAGCCAATCGGGAGTTTCACCAAACTCCCACGTTGCCATTGGATGATCGAATGACTTTTCTCCATTGATGATTACCGTTAGTCGATCATTTCTCACTTGAACGCATACGTCGCAGTGGGTTACGGCGTCGGATGGCGCTCGATACCGTATCGACTCCAACCCCCGCAGCCCACCAATGTTGGCATCTAGGTCTTTTCCGCATGGCATCCCACACTTAAAGACACCGGCATCCAGCCGGCATACGCCCAGATCAAGCCCCCAATCCGCATTCTCTCGATCGTATACGAGGTGATAGTCGTACTCAGATGGAGGCCGATAAGGAAATCGGATTTGAGCGACATTTGATCGCTCGTTGGACAGTTTGCCGCCTTCCAGGTGCCAGTGGCCGGACAACGCATCCCGCGTCACGTCAACGATCTGTAATAAGTCGATCACGCGCGGCGCCATTGTCGGATCGACAAGGACAAGGGAATTCAATTCGTCCTGTGTCGATCGCGCCTCATCGAACCGTCGCGCGCGCGTATAGTCGCGTACGGCTTTTCGATAAGCGCGGTCCAGTCTCGCACGGGCCGATGCGATGGCTGTTTCGTAGTTCGTCTTGGCAACCAATATCAAGGTGTCTTTCACATCGTACGGTACGGTGCCGTCCACGGCCGCCGTCGCCCGCACCGCTTGAAGCGACTGCACCGTTGCCAGGTTTCCGGCATCGGCGGCCTCGTTGATGCGCTGGTCAATCACGTCCAGCAATGCCTTTTTGGCGTTGCCGATTGCCTCCTGATGCTGCGCCTTAGCCGTAGCCAGTTCCTGGGCAATCGTGTCTGGCGCTAGGGTGTCACCCGGCTGGGATGTCGCCTGCGAGGTGGGTTGTGCTGCTGTCGGCGAAACCGCTTGTGCGGTAACAATCTTGCAAATGCCGAGCATCAGAATCGCGGATAGGATAACACCTTGAAATCGCGTGGATATGCGCATAATTTACCCCTTTCAGGGCAGCAGCTTACCAACCTCGTCGCCAACTCCCAATAATCGGGCGTTCTCCATTGTGCCGCATTCCGGGCAGAAATCATTGAAACGGAGCCACAAATGATGAACGATCTTGGGACATAAACCGGGACGCCGCAGTTTCGCACGTCGACCCCTTCGAATTCCGCCCAAAGCCGCTCCGATGGCCATCCCGCGGTCTTCCAAAAAAACTCCAAATTTTCTCCTTGCAAATCGGATAAAAGTTAGGTATATGTTTGGTATAGCGGGCAACATTGTGTTACCCGATCCGCGCGGCCCCAAACCGGCCCCGTGTTTCCTGGCCAAGCCCGGAAAGGAGATTCCGCAATGTCAGATTCCAGCCCCTTCCAACCCTTCGACACCGATGCATGCCCCACCAGCCCCCCCCGGAATTTGGGACATTCTGGGGCAGAATGGGACATTTCCCAGTCCGATGAGCTCACCGAACTCCAACTCCGTGCCATCGAACTCACCTTGCAGGGGCACAACGATGTCCAGATCGCCCAAAAGCTCTCCACCGACCGCAAAACCCTCTGGCGATGGAAAACCCTCGACGACGATTACCGCCGCGTGCTTGCCAATGCCCGCGCTCAGGTTTACGGCGCCGCTACCGATCGCTATCAGGTTCTTCTCGGTCGGGCCACTGCCATCCTCGCCAAATCCCTCGACGACCCTGCCGATGAACACTGTTTCCGGGTCGCCCTGGCTGTCCTGAACATGGCTGGCGCTTTCAAGCCGCTTCATCCTAAATATTTTCTCCCAAACCCGCGGGCGGTGCTATCTGAACCGCGGTGGGACCCGCCCAATTTGCCGCCGAAAGTGGGGTGAATCTTGCCGTCTTCAATAGAAAGGCCGTTTGGGCTCTGCACAAGGGAACTTCCGCCTGCACAACGGAACGATATGGGGCGGGCTGCGCGCTCGTCCGCGGGGACCGCCAAAATGACCCTCCTGCGGCCGTTTCTCGTTTTTTATTTAACATCCCAAAATGTTGCGGGATTACAATCTACTTCGATATCAATTTGGCCCTTATCTAAGTCCCCCTTCATCTCGGTTGAGAAGCGAACGCCCGAATCTGTAAGAGACTGCAATATCTTGTCGATGCCCGTCGCATCTCCGGAAGTGAACACGCAGACTCCCTTAGGCATGAACGAGGCCCGCAGATTTGGATCGGTTTGGTCTCTCCGTTCGCTAGGGGAATATCGAGCCAAATCGGCGGAGCCACCCTGTACTCCGCACACCATTCTCATTATTTCGGTCGCAAATGCCTCGGCTTCTGGGTCTTCAACTGAATACCAAATTTTTCGAACTGACATTTGCCCTTTGGAATACATTTCTCTGAGCGTGTTGAAAAATGCGCCACTGGTAAGATGTCGCCACCGCATTTTGTCGTACAGCGCAATCGTCTTTTTCTTCTCTGATTCGAGGGAGGTTTGCAATTCGATATTCTGTTGCTTCAGCAATTCTGCCGCTTCATTTGCTTCGCCGGCTTTTTGGTTTGTCGCGGCGAGCATTGAATCCTTTTCTCGGTCAATTGTCTTTTTATATGGCTCTCCACATTTCAGGGCCACAAATTCAACTGCCAGAGTTACAACAACCCCCAAGAACGCCCAGTGCTCTGTTTTCGTCCAGAATTCGGCCCACCACTTAATAGCGGTTAGTTCTTGGTCGGTCATGGCAGATTCCTCGGATGAAGATGATTCCCTTTTGGCATCAGGCCTCGGTGCCCTGGCAATTGCAATATGCCTGAAGGGCAGAAAGTAGAGTCTTCCATAATGCTGCGACCTTATGCGCGAGAAGATCATCGGGGGGAAGCTGGCGAATCGGAAGTGGATTTTCCTTCTTCCTTCGGGAGATCGTCGCGGGGGCAGAAGGCCACTCGCAAATATACCTCGTTCTTCGGTATTTCTGCGGTCAAGCCCAATCCGCCACCTTTTCGCGCATTGATCGTTTGGACACCGTTAGCTTCTAGCCAAGCTAAAAGCGCAACCGCAAATTCGCCGGTTTTTTGCTCTGGCTTCTCATTGGCCACTACCTCAACGCCGAACAATGCCGTTTTCATTGGTCCGGACACTGTCCCGTGGCAATCCACGCCAGCGTTCTCAAAAACCGAGGAAAAATCTTGGGCGTATCTCCAGCCCTCACCGTCACCTATTTCGCACCAAATAACGACCTTTCGTCCACGAAACGCCTTTGCAAGATCGGCAAGTGTTTCCTTTTGTTTATCAGAAAGTCGTCTGCTCGAGTCCTTGGCTCTGACTCCTCCGTTAATTTCAGAGGGATATTTGAAAATTGGCCTCAATCTGTTCCGGGCAATCTCCACGCTTCCCCAGTCGTTAAGAATAATTTCAGCGACGTTCGTCAACAGGGCGACTCTTTTGGTGTCAAGAGAAAAAACGCCATGGACGAGTACTTCGTTGGGTTTGATCTTAATTAGCTGGAAAACGGGGCGCGATTTTTCATCGACAACCTCCATCGCATTTTCGTCGCCGTTTTGGTCCCAACCGTCAGGGGGATCAAATAATACGGAATCTTTCAGCCGAACCAAGTTGATGCCATCAGAAAAACAACAATTCACAGATGGAATCCAATTATTGACCGTAACAGAGAGCGGTCCCGGCGCCCCGCCAAATGTCACCAATTGCAGGGTCGGCGAATTTCCGTTGTCGTCCAGACGCCACCCCATGGTCATGCCATGGTCTCCACATCGGAAAGAGAAATCCGTTTGGCGTATTGTAAATTTCTTGACCGGGGGATGCACGGTTAATGACGCGGTTTCCGCGTTCATTGTGGTGGCCGGTTGCGTTTCGGGTGTTGGAGACACCGCCGGCGGCGATGGGGGCACCAATGCACTCGCGGTGCCCGGTGTAATGCTAATTGTCTTTTCGTTTAGATCGGCTACCCAGCGGTGAGTGTAATAGAGAATGAGACAGCAAATTACGCCAGCAACAACGTACAGCATCCAAGGCTTGGACATGTTTTCCTCAATGAACGCGAAGCAAAACGTTCCGGCTAGAAACCACAAGGCCGCTTCAATTTTGTGGTGCCTACACAACTGGCCCAAAGAATGAATAACTCTCTTAAGCAATCTTCTGGAAGAATGTTCTTCTTTTGGATGGGATTCGGAATCGGGTTTGTCGTTGCCATGGCGATCTTGCTCAGGGCCGCTCATTAAGTCCTCTGGCTATGCTGATAGACGACCCAGAAATGCAACGGGCTTATCCGCATCCTCTAATTCCTTCCTCGCCGCCTTGCGGAGCCGTTCTCGCACCCACACCGATAGCGCCATGCCCGCCAAGTCGGCTGCGTCCCAAAACGCTTGCTTCTCCGCAGCGTCTAGGCGCAGTTCGAGATATTCCTCTTTGCTCGTACCCTTTGGGTTCTTTGGTCGTCCCGGTTTTGCCATGGTTAAATAGTGTACGGATAAAAATCGGACAAATCAAGAAGAGCCTTCTTCTCCATCCGGAAGCAGTCCGCACAGCAATGGACATGAAAGAGAACGAAATTACCGATGGAATCACGACAGGCCTTGAAGTTCGGAAGCAGCGCGACCTTGAAATCGCCGCGTTGCCCAAGATTGAGAAGCGAGGTGACAAGGGCACCTACGTTGTGCCGTCTCAAAATAGCCGCCCCGACGCGATGCACCGCATGTTGCTGCACAACAGGAGGGTCAAATATGGTCCCGTTGTGCAAAGCCGCCCGTTTGACTTGTCCGCCAATCACATTACAAACAGTGCCCCATGAAGATCAGCTTGGAATGGCTCGGTGAATTTCTTTCCTCTGTCCCCGACGCCAACACGGCGGCGGAGGCGCTCACCCATGCCGGGCTTCCCGTCGAATCCATCGAATCCCACGGCCCCGACACCGTCATCGACGTCGAAGTCACCAGCAATCGCAGCGATTGCCTGTGCCATCTCGGCGTCGCCCGCGAATTGTCGGCCATCCTGGATTTGCCCCTGCGAAATGAACCGATTCAACTCGCGGAATCGGATGATCCGGCCTCGGCCGCCGTGCGGGTTGGCATCGATGCCCTGGAACTCTGCCCGCACTATACGGCCCGGCTCATCCGCGGTCTCAAGGTCGCGCCGTCCCCGCCGTGGCTGGCGCGGCGGCTCGAAGCCGTCGGCGTCCGGCCCATTAACAACGTCGTCGACGTCACCAACTACGTCATGTTCGAGATGGGCCAGCCGCTCCACGCGTTTGATTTCGCCAAGATTTCCAGCGGACAAATTATCGTCCGCAACGCCGCTCGCGGGGAAACAATTCTCAGCCTCGACGGCCGAAAGCGAGAACTCGTTCCATCCATGCTCGTCATCGCCGATGCCCGCCATCCCGTGGCGTTGGCCGGAGTCATGGGCGGTTTGGAATCGGAAGTCACCCAATCCACGGCCGACGTCCTGCTGGAATCGGCGCGGTTCGACGCCCTGAACGTTCGCCGCACCGCACGGGCGCTGGCGATGAACAGCGACAGTTCATATCGCTTCGAGCGCGGGATCGATCCAACCCTGCCCGCCCGCGCCAGCCGGCGCGCGGCCCAACTCATCGTTCAAACCGCCGGCGGACGCCTCGCGCAGGGAATGGTCCAGGCCGGGTCGGATCATCGCCCGGAAAAATCCATCTCCCTGCGGTTGTCGCAAATTCGCCGCGTCCTCGGCATCGAATTACCGCCGGACGAAATCGTCGCCAAATTCAAACGATTGGATTTATCCCCGGTCCAACACGGCGATCGCATCGACGTCACCGTGCCCGGCCATCGCCTGGACATCAACGAGGAAATCGATCTGGTCGAGGAAGCCGCCCGGCTGCTGGGATATGCCCGAATTCCCATGCGCGAAGAAATCTCCATTCGCCTCACCCCGCCGGATCGCAACTCGATTACCCAGGGGACGATCTGCCAAACGCTGGTCGGCGGAGGATATTTTGAGGCGATCACCTTCAGCTTCGTCAGCGATGCCCTGCGGAATGATTTTGGGCCCTCGCCGTTCCGCGCGGATTCCGCCGTCAGGAAGGCGGATGCCGCCTTGCGGCCAAGCCTTTTGCCGGGATTGCTCGAGGCCGTGCGGTTCAACGAGTCCAACGGCAACGCGGCGGTGCGGCTCTTTGAAATCGGCTCGGTCTTCGCGCCCGGGACTGATCGGCGCATGAACGAGCATCGCGTCGTCGCTTGGGTTGGAGGCGATCTGCCGCAGGTGCGCGGAATGGCCGAAACGCTGCTCCTGCGCCTCGATGCCCAGCGGGAATTGAACGTCGTTCCCGACTCCCATCCCGGCTTCGCCCCCGGCGCCGCCGGAAGAATTGTCTGGGGCGAGCAAACGATTGGATTTCTCGGACAGATCGACAAACGCGTCGCCGACAAATTATCGCTGCGCGACGTTCCCGCCGCCGCCGAACTGGACCTGTCGTCCCTGCTGGCCGGCAGCCGCCACGTGCCCCAGCTTCGGCCGCTGGCGCGCTTCCCCGCCGTCCGCCGCGACGTTTCGCTCATCGTTCCCGACGCCCTGCGGTTCGAGAAAATCGAATCCCTGATTCACGGCTTGAAGCTCGAATTCCTCGAATCGATTGATTTCGTCACCACCTATCGCGGCAAGCCGCTGGACGCCGGATTCAAGAGCGTCACCATCACCCTGGCCTTCCGCTCACCAGTGACGACGCTGACGAGCGAACAGGTGGAAACGTCCGTCCAGAAAGCGATCGACGCCGCCAAGCGCGAGCTTGGCGCGACGCTGAGGAGTTAATCATTCGTCATTGGCCGCAATTTGCGTATGAACCGAGTGCCAATCAAACGCATCGTCAATGGGTTGTCGCGCCCCGGGGTGGTTCTTCCCCTGTTCTATGCGGCGGTTATCCTCGGACTTTTCGGCAGCCTGCTGTTTAGTAGACGGCAGGTCCTTCTCTCGCCTCCCGCCGGCGATCTCGCCACGCTGTTCGTACCGCTGCGCGTTTTTGCCGCCGCACAACTTCGCGCCGGACACGTCCCCCTGTGGAATCCCCACGTCTTCTGCGGGATTCCTTTCATCGGTGATTTCCAAAGCGCGGTTTTCTACCCGCTTACCTGGCTTTATCTCGTCCTTGGTCCCGCTCTGGCGACCAACTGGACGATAGCGATTTCGTTCTTCCTCGCCGCCTGGTTCACCGCGCTCTGCTGCCGCCATCGCAACGTCGGCATCGCCGGCTCGCTCCTGGGCGGACTGGCATACGCCCTCTCCGGGGCGTTCTTTTTCCGCCTCTACTCGGGCAATCTTGCCATCATCCAAACGATGACGTGGATGCCGCTCGTCCTGCTCTGCATCGACCGCATCCTCGACGAGGTTTCCGTCCTCTGGTGTCTGATCGGTGGCTTGGCCGTCGCACTGATGCTCCTGGCCGGTTCTCCGCCCAGTCTCTACAACACCGCCCTCATTTTCGCGGTCTACACGGCCGCTCGCTTCATTTACGTTCCGCGAAAATCGCGAGTCGTCATTCTCCTGGCCCTGATGGCCGTTGGAGCTGCCGGTCTGTCCGCCATCCAAGTCCTGCCCGGTCTCCGCGCTGCCCAGGAAGCCGTCCGCGCCACCGGCACCCGCTACGATTTCGCCATCGACGGACCCCTTCCGCCGGAAAACATTCTCACGCTCTTCTCCGCGAGCATCTGGGGCGACGGCAACCGCCACCTCTATACCGGCCGGTCATATCTGTGGGAATCCAGTCTCTACATTGGAATGGCTACAACCCTGCTCGCCGCCGCCGGCATGGTCCTCGGCCCGCGCAAAAACAAATGGCCGTTGATTCTTTCCGCGGCCATCGCCATCCTCCTTGCTCTAGGCGTGTACGCCCAAATCGGCTCGTTCAACCTCTTTCGATTCCTCTACAACCACTTTCCGATGTACAACCGCTTCCGAACCACCGGCAGGTTCGGCTACCAGGCGACGCTCTGCCTGGCGATCCTCGCCTCGATGGGCCTTGACGAGATCGCACGCAGCCGTCGCCGCGCCCTGGGGGCCGGCGCCATCGCTTTGGTGGTATCGCTTGGCATGGGCATAACCTCGGCGTGGCTATGGCGGGCCGATCCCGTCGCGGCTTGGCAGATCGCCCTGGCGGCCGGCATCGCCGCCGCCTCCGCAATTCTCGCCATCCCCGCCGCCAAATGGCGCTTCTGCACAACCGCCATCGCGGCGATCGCCGTCGCCGAATTGATCTCAACGTCCGTCCATTTTCGATTCACCAGCCCCCTGAAGGTGGGATTCCCGCCCGTGTGGACGGACGCGCTGCAAACGCTTAAACCCGACGAACGAATCCTCCGCAACTCGTTCCTGTTCGCCAATCAGGGAATGATCGATGGCACTGACGACATTCTCGGCTACCATCCCTTGGTCCTCAAGCGCTACGCGCAATTGCTGGCCGCCCTGCAAGGCCAAGACCCCGATTCCGTCGACTTTGTCTGCCCTCTCATTCGGTCCTTCCCTCTGCTGACCTTCATGCGCTGCCGCTACATGCTCGTCGCCGCCCCCCACGGCAAGTATCGGATGCGCTCCAATCCCCCCGACACGTTATTGCCGCGGCTCCAATTGATCGACTCCTGCGTTATCGTGACGAATCCGCGCCAGGTCCTATCGGCCGTGAACAGCAACGATTTTGACGCCTCGGCCATCGTCGTCCTCGAGACCCCGCCAACGCCGGCCCCGATATCCGACGTCGGCCCGCCCGGCCACGCCGATTTGATCGGCCAAACCGCTGACACGGTCGAGTTTCGTGCCAATCTCGTCCGCCCTTGCATCCTGGTAATCAGCGACTCCTATAGCCGGGATTGGCACGCCAAGCCCCTCGACCCCGGCCCTCAGTCCTCCTATTCGATCATGCCCGCCAACTACGCCTTCATGGCGATCCCCCTGAGTCCCGGAAAGCATCACGTCCAACTCGAATATTGCCCCGCGGCCTGGAAGATCGGAGTATGGATCACCGCGGTCTCGCTCCCCCTCTGGCTCGCCGCGGTCGCTGCATCCACGCTGGCTGCCCTATCCGGAAAACTTCCGAAAACGGGGGATGGCGTTTTGTCATCGTCACGCGGTAGGTGAAGCGCTATGTTCGCACCATTTCCGCCACATCTGCCGGTACGCCGCTTCCACGTTGCGGGCGAATCGCGGGGCATCCATCAGCGGCGACGACTGCATCCGCCCGCGCAACGTCCGCCGCAGCTCCGCCAGCCGCGGCAGGTCCCCCGCCAGTTCCATGGCGATCTGAACGTACTGCTGCGGCCTCCGCGCGATGAGTTCCGGCAGGCCCAGGTTGGTCAATTGCGACAGCCCGGCTCGTCCAACCACCGTCTGTCCCGCCAGCGTGATCACGGGAACTCCCATCCAAAACGAGTCCAGGCTCGTGGTGTGCCCGTTGTAGGGGACGGTATCCAAGCCGATGTCGATGTGGTGATAGGTATTCAGATATTCCGAACGAGACCGCTTTGCCACAAACTCCACCCTCTCGGGGCCGATGCCCTCCCGGCCCAGCCGGTCCAGCACGCTCTGGCGCGAGCTTCCCTCGGGCGCCAGCAGCAACAGACGCGAGTTGGAAATGGCCTTGAGAACCCCCGCCCACAGCGTCAGTACCGCGTCGGTTACTTTGCAAAAGTTATTCAGACAGCCAAAGGTGACAAATCCCTGCTCCAGACACGGCGGCGCATTTACCGCGGGTTCGTTGGTGAGAGGATCGTAACACCAAAACGTATCCGGCAGATGGATCGACCGCTCCGAATAATAAGCGTCATCAAGTCCCGGAGGGTCCAGGTACGGATCGGTAAGCCGATAGTCAATGCTGTTCAGACCGGTCGTACCTGGGTATCCCAGCCAGGTGACCTGCACGGGCGCGGGCTTTTGGGCGAAGATCAGGAGACGATTTCCGCCCGTATGGAGTTTCAGATCGACCAGAATGTCGATCTGGTCCTCGCGGACCTGTGCCGCGACTTTCGCATCGGTCAGCCCCACGGCCCTGCGCCAGTGCTGAACGTGATCCTTCATTTGTTGCGTCACCTTGTCGGAATTGGCATTCAGGGCATAACAAAACAATTCAAACTGCCGCCGATCATGGTGCCGGAACAGCGGCAGCAGAAAGAACGCGGAGGCGTGATCATAAAAATCGGCCGAGACATACCCGATGCGCAAGCGACGCAGGGGATCACGATTGTTTTGGTGCGATTGGATCAACTTCGCGAGCGGCTCGGCGTGCCGTCGGTTCCAGCGGCGAAGTTCCTCATGGATCATCTTGGCGTCGTAGCCGGCATGATACTGGAGCGTGAAGACCAGATTACTGTGTGCTGTGGCAAAATCAGGCTTGAGCCCAATGGCCTGCCGATACGACCCGATCGCCTCTTCAAGCTGCCCCTGGTTCTTGATGGCGTTGCCGAGATTGTTGTGCGCTACGGCAAGATCGGGCCCGAGCCGAACGGCCTGCCGACAGGCCGCGATGCCCTCGTCGAGCTGCCCCTTGCCGCATAAGGCATGGCCCAGATTGCTGTGCGCTTCGGCGTAATCCGGCTTTAGCCGAATCGCCTGCCGATATGCCGCGATCGCCTCGTCAAGTCGGCCCATCCCCGTCAGCGCGTTGCCCAGATTATTGTGTGCTTCGGCAAGATCGCCCTTGAGCCGAATGGCCTGCCGAAGCGAAGCGATGGCCTCGTCAAATTGCCCGGTGTCCTTCAAGGCATTGCCGAGATTATTGTGCGCTTCGGTAAGATCAGGCTTGAGCCGAATGGACTGCCGATAGGCGGCGATGGCCTCCTCAAGTCGGCCCATGCCCGCCAAAGCGCTGCCGAGATTGCCGTAATAAAACGCATTGGTCGAACAAATCTCGATCGCCCGCCGGATCGATTCCACCGCCGCGTCCAACCGGCCCGCCTGTGCGGCCAGTATTCCGAGCAGATGTAATGCATCCGCATGATTGGGCTGCTGCGCCAGCACTTGTCGATAGATCCTCTCCGCCTCCGCCAAGCGTCCCGCCTGCTGGTGCGACAAGCCGGACTTGAGCTGCTGTTGAAGGGTCATCTGGGCGGACATTGTAAACTCGAATTCCCGCCCGCCTCGCACCAATTCCGCCACATCTGCCGATACGCCGCTTCGACGTTGCGGGCGAAACGCGGGGCATCCATCAGCGGGGATGCTTGCATCCGCCCGCGCAACGTCCGGCGCAGCTCGGCCAGCCGC
>JBEKEC010000040.1:0-50928 GCA_050014015.1 Tepidisphaeraceae bacterium | reverse complement strand
ACATCCTGTGCTGCTGTGGTAATATCCATAAGCCCTTCCTTGGGTTAGACGGTTGAAAAATGGAACAACCATTCCAACCCCAAGGCGGGGCTTTTTCACCTACAAACTTGGCTCAGACCCTGAAACCGGGTAGTCTCCAATTTTGCCGATTCCGGCAATATTGGACCTGTCCCGTTTTCTGCCTAGTCACACCGAAGTCTGCATTTTCTTGATTTCGTCCCGGAGTTTGGCGGCTTCCTCGTACTGCTCGGTTTTGATCGCCTTGTCCAGTTGCTGTTGCAGGCGGGTCATCGGGTCCATCGGGATTTTCCGCCGGATCTCCCGGGCAAATTTCTTCAGGACGCGCACCTCGTTGGATTTGTCGAAGGCTTCATCCTGC
Organism: Tepidisphaeraceae bacterium; assembly: GCA_050014015.1. Taxonomy (GTDB): domain Bacteria; phylum Planctomycetota; class Phycisphaerae; order Tepidisphaerales; family Tepidisphaeraceae; genus PALSA-1353. The sequence continues at coordinate 50,549 of JBEKEC010000040.1, read as the reverse complement.
CCGAATCGCGCGAAGAATTCGCGGATGTTGTCCAGCCCTTTTTCAACGACCGACAGCGCCGGCTTGTAATCCTTGTCGTTGTAGTGGATCGACGCCTCGGCCCGGCAGTTCATCATGATGATGTATGGGCGGTACTGTTCGAGGATGAGCTGGTCATGTTCGTCGGTGGCGAATTTGCCGCAGAAATCCAGCACCCGCAGATTCCGGGCCGTGTCGCGCATCACCGCCACGAAATCCTCCAGCACGAACAGACCCAGATAGCGCTGGTAGTACATCACCGCTTCTTCCCGAAGCGCCTGGCATTGGTCGCCGGTGATTTGGAACCCCGACTCCGTTCCGTGCCGCTCGCGATATTCGACCAGTTCCCGCTCGTGATAGTCCAGCAGCGATTCGCAGCCATGCGGGCGCGCGCCGTCCGGCCGCCCGGTCATTTCCATCTGCAGCAGCCCAAGGTCCACGCGCATCTGGAGTTTGGGCTGTCCATCCACGCCGCTGATTTTGCGGACGTTGATCGTGCCCGGCTCGTAGTCCCAACCCTTGAGAACGGGGGTGATATCCCTGCTGGGCATGCGCCCCTCATCGCGCGAAGGGGTGTCTGGCCGATTCATATCGATTCTCCGAACGCTCCGTGATCGTTTGGCAAAGCCCGTTGTCCGCATTTGGCCGTCAGGACTTTGCCACAACGTTTTGCCATCGGCGGCAAACCTCGCCGCCACAAGTATAGCACGTCCCGCCTCTTTTTTTCGTAAACTATCGCCTGGTTCGACAGCGTACCACCCGGCCATTGCCGCTTCCTCCATGTTTCCCCGCCGACTAGGTTTGCGCGACCGGCAGAGTTTGCCCATCCCACTTTGACTGAGGCCCGATCGTGAGGCAGAATAATCAGATGCCATCAGCCGTGAAATGCGCCTGTCCCAGATGCCAATGCCTGGTGGAACCCGCCAAGGGCGTCATGCGTGACGGCAAGCTCTATTGCAGCCGGGCCTGCGCCTATGAATGCACCCCGACCACCTGTGTTTGCGTGCACGATCGCTGCGAGGACAAGCCCCGGTAACGGACTCATCCGATGATGCCGATTATTCATGCGCTGCTTTGGCGCCTAAGTGCATGGAGTCAAAACCGCTGAACCTGGTCCAGAAGAAGCCATAGAAGGCAACGATTGCGAAGCAGGCCATGGGGACGACGTACCCGGCGGACAAGCCGTGCTTGTCGGCGACGTAACCCATGAGCTTGGGCAGGAGGGCGCCGCCCATGATGGCCATGACGATGAACGACGAAGCCTTCTTCGCTCGGATGCCAAGCCCGAAAATCCCTAGCGCGAAAATGGTCGGGAACATGATCGACATGAAGAAGTAACTCAGAAAAACGGCGGCCACGGAGATCCAACCCAGCTTAGCCATGATCAACCCGCAGATGACCACGTTGACCAAGGCGTACGTCCCCAGCATCTTATGGGCGGGAAGTCTTCGGAGCAGCGCCGCTCCACTGAACCGCCCGGCCAGGAAGAAACCGAATCCCACCGACGCCAGGATGGAAGCGAATGCGTCGCTGAAACGCAGAACGCCCCCGTTACCGGCTTCGGTCCAACTGGGGCGCAGCATCGTCTTGACGTGGTCCGAGACCGCCGGGGTCTCTTTGGTCATATAATTAATCAAAAAGGCAAAGATGCCCGATTGCGCGGCGACGTAAAAGAACTGTGCGACAACCGCCATTACAAAATGCGGGTGCGCCCAGATCGAATGCGACGCCGTTTTCGCCTCCGAACCCGCAGTGTCATCCAGGTGATAATCATCTTCCATCTTCACGTCTGGCACGTTGGCGAAGAAGAAGATAATGGCCAGCACAAGCACGACCACCGCGACGCCAAAGTAAGGGATCCACAGCATGGCGCTACCGGTGTCGGTGCCGTTTGAGTCCTTGCCGTAGAAGAACATGCTTCCCGCAATGGGACCGAATATCCAACCGATGCCATTGCAGGATTGTGCCAGATTGATGCGCGTCGCCGCGTACTTGGTTTGCCCCAGCACCGTCGTGTACGGGTTGGCGATGGTTTCAAGAAAAGTAAGTCCCGCCGCGATGAAACAGACACCCACCAGAAACGCCCAGAACTGCCCGATATGCGTGGCGGGAATAAACCAGAAACCACCCACGGCAACCATCAGCAGCCCGCAGATGATACCGCCTTTATACCCCGTCCTGGTTGCCAGCCAACCAGCGGGTAGCGCCATCAGGAAGTATCCGAGGTAATGCGCCCATTGCACGTTGGCGGATTGGGCTAGGCTGAGATGGAGCACTTTCTGAAAGTGCTTGTCCATCGTGTCGATCATGCCGTTGCAGAATCCCCAGAGGAGAAACAGCGAACTGACCAAGGCAAACGTGAAAGCCACGTTTTGCCCGTTTGCAAGATTGAACATCCCATTTTTCTTTGATTCCAGTTCCACGGTTCCCATTTGTTTCATGCTCCTGCCAGTTGAGAAATGTGAGGGAAGAAGAATGTACCATCCGTTCCTGACGCGGCAACAGATCGCGGCGCGGCGGTAGGCAAAGCCTCCGCGGATGATCCTCGAAACGCGCCACGCCCTGGCTGCTGCACTCCGCTTGTTACTCCCTGGAGCGCGATTCTAATGAATCGGCCCTCCGGATGCGAGACTACCAGAAAATTGCGCCGTTTTTGCCATTGACAGCCCTTTTCGCCGCCGCGCGGTTTTTCTAAACTAAACGGATCAACTCCACCGGAGATCATATATGAGCAATCAATCCATTCCCCAGCAGGGCCTTTCCGAAGCCGTCGGCCGGGCGCTCAGCGCCCAACCGATCGTGGACATGCACACCCATCTCTATCCGCCGACGTTCGGCACCCCCGTCCCCAACGCGACCGGCCAGGCCGATCCCGCCGGATTGATGCTTTGGGGCATCGACGAACTGGTCACCTACCACTATCTCGTCGCCGAGGTCTATCGCGTGGCGCCGGCAACCAAACTTCCCTACGAACAGTTCTGGAAAATGTCCAAACGCCAGCAGGCCGACCATATCTGGAAACACCTGTTCGTGGACCACACGCCGCTCAGCGAGGCATGCCGCGGCGTGCTGACGACCCTGCAATTGCTGGGGTTCGATCCCAATGAAGCATCGCTCGACGCCTATCGTTCCTTCTTCGACAAACAGGACCCAAGCAAATACATCGACCGCGTGATGGAGCTTTCCAACGTGTCGTCGATCACCATGACCAACCCGGTCTTCGACGACAACGAACGCAACCGCTGGTTGAAGAATCCCGCGATCGCGGCCGATTCGCGGTTCAAGGCCGTGCTCCGCATCGACCCCCTTCTTCGCGCCTGGCCCGCCGCCGCCAAACAAATGGCCCCATGGGGGTTCCAGGTCTCCGAGGAAATCTCCGCTTCCACCATCGAGGAGGTCCGCCGATTATTGCGCCAGTGGATCGACCGCCAGAAGGCCATCTACCTCGCCGTCAGCCTCCCCCCGGAATTCCGCTATCCCGCCGATTCGGGAATAGTCGAATCGGCCGGGCAGACCATTCTGGAAAAAGCCGTCCTCCCCGTCTGCGCCGAACGCGGATTGCCCTTCGCCATGATGATCGGCTCGCGCATGCGCGTGAATCCCGCGCTCGGTGATGCCGGAGACATGTCCGGCAAGGCCGATATCCTCGCCGTCGTCAACCTCTGCCGCCAGTTCCCCAAAAACAAATTCTTCGTCACCATGCTCGCCCGCGAAAACCAGCACGAACTTTGCGTCGCCGCCAGGAAATTCGGCAACCTGATGATCTTCGGCTGCTGGTGGTTCCTCAACAATCCCAGCCTCATCCAGGAGATCGAGCGCATGCGCATCGAACTGCTCGGAACCAGCTTCATTCCCCAGCATTCCGATGCCCGAGTCCTCGATCAGTTGATTTACAAATGGAACCACAGCCGCCGCATTCTTACCCAGGTCCTTACAGACAAATACAGCGACCTCGTGCAAACCGGCCGGCGCGTTACGAAAGAACACATCGAACGCGACGTGCGGCTGATGCTCAAGGATAATTTCGCGAGTTTTCTAACCCAGTGAAACGAGACCGCCGTGCAGGCATTTCCACATCACACGGCCCAAGTCATCTGATGGGAATTGACGGCGATTTTTGCAGTTGAACTGAGACGCGGTATGCTGATTCCATGTCAGCCGCCCTAACTGTTCAACTCGGCTTGCCGCGTCCAACGACCCAGCAGCGCGATCTGTTACTTCGGCGTTTTGCCGAAAAGTTCTCGGTCAATACCGATCTCAACAGGCAACTTGTAAGTTTTCAGGCCAATCGCGACGTGCCATTCTATTCGTGGTTTAAGTACAAGGAAGGCTTTTCTTCGGCCCTTGTACATTATTTTCTTGATCGGCTGGCGAGCAGGCCCGGTGTTGTTCTGGACCCATTTGCCGGGGCGGGCGCTGCGCTCTTCGCGGCACGCGAGCGCGGTTGGGATGCCGTGGGAATCGAAGTGCTCCCGGTTGGTTGCTTCGCGATTCAGGCGCGTTTGGCTGCCGAGAAACTGGATGTTGGAGCGTTTAAGCGCGCCGTAAAATCCGCTAAAGCGTTGCCGCTAGATCGCAAATTTGGAGGACCCAACCCATTTGATCTTGTTCCAATCACGCGCGGCGCCTTTCCGGAGGATTCTGCAAATGGGCTGCTCCGCTTCGTTCAATTCTGCCATGAGGAGTTGGTTCCCGGCTCGGTGCGGACGCTGATGCTTGGCGCGGCCTTCAGCGTATTGGAAGCAATTAGTTTCACGCGCAAGGACGGCCAATATCTTCGATGGGACTGTAGATCCTCTCGCTCGCGCGGCGCAAAGGATTTTCACAAAGGGGATATTCCAGAATTCAGGGACGCGATCTTTCAGAAACTAGAGCGGATGACCCTTGATCTAGAGGGGGGTGAACTTTTTGGGCCGGTTCGGCAGTCCAAAGGGGCGCTGGACCTCCGATGCGGTTCATCCCTGGAGGTTTTGCCGACGCTTGAGGATCGTTCCATCGATTTGGTAATTACTTCGCCGCCCTATTGTAACCGCTATGATTACACGAGGACCTACGCGCTGGAACTGGTGTTCTTAGGGAACAGTCGCGAGCAAATCGGCCAATTGCGGCAGCGAATGCTGTCCTGCACCGTGGAAAACAACGAAAAAGTCGCACACCTCAAGTGCATTTACAGCCGCCGTGGGAGTTTGCCTCGCCTAGAGGCTGTTGATGAGGCGTTTCGCGGTCAGGCGGCGTTGCACGAGGTGTTGGATTATCTTGACGCGCTGAAGGAAGCCGGAGGCCTCAACAATGACAACATCGCCAGAATGGTGCGGAATTATTTTTATGAGATGGCGTTTGTCATCTACGAGTTGGGTCGAGTCTTACGCAAGGGCGGTTGCGTCGTGATGGTCAACGACAATGTTAGATACGCAGGTGAGGAGGTACCCGTTGATCTCATCCTTTCTGATTTTGCCCAAGCGGCGGGTCTTTCCACGCGGCATATCTGGACCCTCCCGCGGGGGAAGGGCAATAGCAGCCAGCAGATGGGCAACCATGGCCGCCAAGAGATTCGGAAATGCGTTTACGTATGGGAAAAGACATAGCATGAAGAAGAAGCCGCGTGACCCACATCTGCAAAGAGCCCTCTCCAAAGCGTACGCCGCTCGATCGGCCCTTTTCCATCAGGGCGTAAGCGGGGCCCGAATGCGGGCACTGTTTGCGCGGGTTGATGCACGCAATCTCGCAATACGTGAGTGGCCGATCGCGGATTTAGGAATTTCTGAGGCGGCGTTCACGAAGGCGAAAGCCCAGAATATCGAACCACACAAATTCTTTGTCCATCCGACCTTGTTGACCGCCGAACCCCAATTGGTCGCCTACTATCGAAATCTCGCAGCCGTCTCGCAAAAAGGCATATCACAACTTGGATTCCCGACCCGTCGGTTTGAACGAGACTCGCCAAGTGCCATGAATGCGGATTTTGCTTTGGGATTGGCACAGACGTTGAACAGCATTATATCCAAGCGGATCGAGGAAATGGCGGCACTCGATATTGCGGATACTCGGGACGTGGTTTTTGCAGAACTAGGCACAGAATTGCAGGGAACATGGGTTAATCTAGTCGGTAAGGGGGCCGCTAAGGCGGTCGAGGGAATCATAGCCAATTACGTCTCTGACCATGGCCTCGGTGTTCAGGAGGGCGCCGGTGTTTTTAAGCTGGCTTCTGGATGGCGTATCGTTTTTGCGAGCGAGCCAGATATTGCATTTACGGACCCGCAAGGAGTGGAAAGGATAGCCGTCGAGATTAAGGGCAGCTTGGATAAGGCCGGCGCCCAGACACGATATGGCGAAGCGAAAAAGACTTTCGCCAAAGCATTGAGCGGAAATCCTCGCTGTCATACTGTGTACCTGGCGAGTTGTTTCACTGAAGCGGTCGTAAAACAAATTCAAGAGGATGGGCAAGTCCGCGAATATTTCTATCTAACATCTATCATTTCAGATGCGCGAGAGCGAGAATCATTTCTGAGCAAGATTTTTCACGTCGTCAACACTCCGATCTAGGCTCCGAGCTCGAAATGCTTCGATTGAGCAGTCTTTTAACCCAACCAAGAATTCGGCACGTCGAAAAAGCCTGCCCAAGCCGGATCAGAACGTTGAGAGGGCTTGCGTCGGAAACGACGAGCATCGGTGTTATTTCGTGCCGAAAAGCTGTCCCAGGTTCGTTCGATCTTGTTCGAGGTCGGCAAGCGTGTAATTGACGGGAACGCTCCGTTCCGCCAGCCAGACGTGTGCCTCATGCCGCGTCTCAAAACCTAGAATTTCGGCAATATCGCTGGTGCTGAGTTTGCCTGCCCGGTAGTTGGAGATGAGGAATTGCTCTCGCGCATTCTCGTCAAGGTTTGGCGTCTGCCGCCGAAGCTCCTGCTCGATGTCTGACGGAATCTGAATCGTGATGGCCATGGTTCACCTCGCCAGCGTGTTGGATTATAGCCGAGATTCCGGTCCTATACCACGGCGCGATTAACACTTTTGACCTTTGCCCTCCGGTGTTCTAACCTTCCCCCATGACAAAATTCAAAGACGTGGTTCCTCCCGCGACGGGTCAGGCGATTTCCATTTCCGGCGGAAAACTCAACGTGCCCGATCGGCCGATCATTCCCTTCATCGAAGGCGATGGAACGGGCCCGGACATTTGGCGCGCCAGCCAGCGAGTCTTCGATGCCGCCGTCGAAAAATCCTACGCCGGAAAACGCAAGATCGCCTGGATGGAAGTCCTCGCCGGCGAAAAGAGCTTCCAGAAGCTGAACACCTGGCTGCCGGATGACACCGTCGAGGCATTCAAAACCTTCCTCGTGGGCATCAAAGGCCCGCTGACCACGCCCATCGGCGGGGGGATTCGATCGCTCAACGTCGCCCTGCGGCAGATGCTCGATCTTTACGTCTGTTTGCGCCCGGTGCGATATTTCAAGGGTGTCCCCAGCCCGGTGAAGCACCCCGAGAAGGTGGAAGTGGTCATCTTCCGCGAGAACACCGAGGACATTTACGCCGGCATCGAGTACCCCGGCGGGTCGCCCGAAAGCCAGAAGATACTGGACTTCCTCGCCCAGAATTTCCCCAAGGAATTTCAGAAGATTCGCTTTGGGACCAAAGAGGCCGCGGCGCAGTGGCTGAAGCAGCTTGAGGAACTCGGCGCTCCGCATCGCGAGGCGGTCGTGGATGTCGGCATCGGCATCAAGGCGGTCAGCTATCTCGGGACCATACGCCTGGTGCACGCCGCCATCACCTACGCCATCAAGCACAACCGCAAAAGCGTCACCTTCGTGCACAAGGGAAACATCATGAAGTTCACCGAGGGGGCCTTTCGCGACTGGGGCTATAAGATCGCCAAGGAGCGCTACGGCGCCGTCGAAATCGACGGCGGGCCCTGGTGCAAAATCCCCGACCCAAAACCCGGCGCAGGCATCGTCATCAAGGACGCCATCGCCGACATCACCCTTCAGCAGGTCCTCACCCGCGCCGAGGAGTTCGACGTCATCGCCACCCTCAATCTCAACGGCGATTACCTCTCCGACGCCCTGGCGGCACAGGTCGGCGGCATCGGCATCGCCCCCGGCGGAAACATCAATTACGTCACCGGCCACGCCATCTTCGAAGCCACCCACGGCACCGCACCCAAATACGCCAATCTCGACGTCGTCAATCCCGGCAGCGTCATCCTCTCCGGTGTCATGATGTTCGAATATCTCGGCTGGCAAGAGGCGGCCGATCTGATCGTCAAAGGCCTTCAAGGGGCCATTGCCGCCAAGACGGTCACTTATGATTTCGCCCGTCAAATGGAAGGGGCCAAGAAGATCAAGTGCAGCGAGTTCGCAACGGCGATGATTGGAATTATGGGTTGAAATTCGCCGCGAAGTTCCGCCTCGTCCGATAAGGCGCCGGCAAATATCGACCAGCGCCTCCCACATATTCAGCCCATTTAATCCGGCCCAATCCCTTCCTTGGCGATTTTCTCTTCGGAGCACGCCATAATTGCCCGATAAAAACTTGACACCCCCCGATCTGTGGCCTAGGTTTTAGCAGTTGAAGTGCCTTATTTTCGGAGGCTCGGAGCGTTGGGCACGCCGGGGTGAGCGGGCTTGACCTGCGGAAGATACACCGGCTATGTCGCGCACACCGAATGAAGCCGCTGGTTCCTCCGACAAAGGCGTCCTTTCGTCTTCCAATCTGGACACCGAAGTCGGCAAGCTCGCGGTCGACATGGGCCTGGTGACCCGCTCCGAAGTGGAGTTTTGCCGCGAGCACCAGAAGCAGGCCTCCGATCCCAATGCTCGCAGTCTCAGCGATCTCCTGGTCGAACTTAATTTCCTGACCGTCAATCAGGCCAAGCGGGTTCGGCAGGTGATTATCGACGGCAAGTCCAGCCGAATCCCCGGTTATGAATTGATCAAAGAGGTTGGCAAGGGCGCGATGGCCAGGGTCTACAGCGCCAGGCAGATTTCCCTGGATCGCATTGTCGCCGTCAAGATTCTTCCCAAGAAGATGAGCGACAACCGCGATTTCGTCGAACGCTTTTACAAAGAGGGCAAGGCGGCGGCGAAGCTCAGCCACAACAACATCGTGCAGGCCATCGACGTCGGCGAATCCCCCGATGGGTTCCATTATTTCGTCATGGAATTCGTCGAGGGCAAGACCCTGTATGACCTGATGGCTTCCCCTCCCCAGGGCGAAGGCAAGAGTTTTTCCGAAGCCGAGGCCCTGGACATCGGAATACAAATGGCCGATGCCCTCGCCCATGCCCATCGCCGCGGTTTGATTCACCGCGACGTCAAGCCCAAGAACATCATCCTCACCCCGCTCGGCGTCGCCAAGCTGACCGATCTGGGTTTGGCCAGGCAGATCGACGACAAGCGCGCCGCCGGATTGGAGGCGGGCAAGGCCTACGGCACCCCGTATTACATCAGCCCCGAACAAATCCGCGGTGACATGGACATCGATTTCCGCGCCGACATCTACTCCCTGGGCGCGACCTTGTATCACCTCGTGACCGGCCGGCCCCCGTTCGAGGGCGAAACTCCCGCCGCCGTCATGCATCAGCATCTCAAACAGCCCCTCGTCCCCGCCGATCACGTCAACACCGCCCTTTCCGCCGGGGTTGGCGAGATCATCGACGTCGCCATGGCCAAACGCCGCGAGGACCGCTACCAATCCACCGAACAGATGCTGGAAGACCTGCGCCTGGTGCAGAAGAACGAAGCCCCCAAATTCGCCCGCCGCGCCGTCGATTTGGAATCTCTGGCCAAGATCGAGGAAACCGGCAAAACCGTCGATCTCGCCCCCAGTCCCATCCCCTCCCGGGACAATCCCTGGAAAACGCCCCAGGCCATGATCCTCGCCTGGGTCGCGGGCGCCGCCATATTCCTCGATATTATCCTTGTCATTTTGCTCGTCTTAATGCACAAATAGCGTCTCATGGACACCCGGCTCGGTTTCATCGGTTTGGGGATCATGGGCGCTCCCATGGCCTGGCGGCTCATGGATGCCAGATATACCCTGGCCGTCCATTCCCGCACGAAATCCAAGGCTTCACGCCTGATTGCCCGCGGCGCCCGATTTCTCGATACGCCCGCCGCCGTTGCCGCCGAAAGCAACGTCGTCTTTATCTGCGTCACCGACACCCGCGACGTGGAGGCCGTGGTTCGCGGCGATGACGGCATCGCCGCCAGCGCTCGACGCGGTTTAATCGTCGTCGATCATTCGACCATTTCACCCACCGTCACCCGCCAGCTTGCCGACGAATTGGCCAAGCAGGGCGCCCATTTCATCGACGCTCCTGTCAGCGGCGGCGACGTTGGGGCACGCAACGGAACCCTCTCCATCATGGCCGGCGGCGATCCCACCGCCTTCGAAAAAGTCGAACCCATCCTCCGAATTCTCGGCAACACCATCACTTATTGCGGCCCCAGCGGAACCGGTCAACTCACCAAGCTCGTCAACCAAATCCTCGTGAGCGTCACCAACCTCGCCGTCTGCGAAGCGCTGACATTTGCCAAACAGAACGGTTTGAACCTCGAAAAAACCATCGCCGCCCTCAGCGCCGGCGCCGCCGGGTCATGGCAGTTGGCCAACCTCGGCCCGCGCATGATTGCCGGCGATTTCCGTCCCGGATTTACCATCAGTCTTCAACAAAAGGATTTGAAATTGATCTTGCAGTCCGCCTGCGAATCCAACATATCTCTTCCCGCCGCCAGCCTCGCCCACCAGCTTTTCACCGCCGCCCAGGCCGCCGGACACGGAAAAGATGGAACCCAGGCCCTCTTCACCGTCGTTGAAAAACTCGCCAGTTTGCACTGATGCCAACCGCCCGCTCACGCCGCCGCCAGCACCACCAGCTTCTGGCTCGGCATGTCCACCTCCGCCATCCGCTCCTTGCAGAAATTCAGCACCGATAACTCCACGTCCGTCAAAAATCGCGTGAAGAACTGGCGAAGCTGCTCGTTCATCTGCATGGCCAGGATCTGATTCATCCCCGAGCGCACCGCGTTGAACTGTTGCCGCAGCCCCGCGTCGGGGCCGTCGATTCCCATCGGGTCGTTGCCGTACACGCACGACGCCCGGATCGCCGCGATCCGCAATCCCACCGCCGCCGCGGCGCTTTCCATCTCGTACCGGCTCCGCACCAGCATCCAATTCGTTCGCATCGATCCGCGCGGCATGTATTCGCTCGTCACGATCCGGCCGCCGGGAGCCAGATGGTTCGACAGGTTTTTCATCGCCGCCGCGAACCGGTCCGCTTCGGGAATGTGGAACAGCACGTTCATGACGTTGATCAGGTCGAACTTTTCCCCCAGGTCCAGCAATGGATCGGTCAGGTCCGCCGTTCGGAACGCCATCTTGATTCCCGGACCATCGCCATACCGGCGTTTCAGCAACTCGATCGACGCCGCCGTGAAATCGATCCCCATCAAAACCGCCGGCGAAAATCGCTGTGAAAAAAAGCGGATCCATCTCCCCGATCCGGCCCCCACGTCCAAAACCTTGCCGCCGTTCACCCCGATCTTCATATCCCGCAGGAGTTGTTCGTACACCGGATACAGGACCGCATCCTCGATCGCGTTGGAATATGCCAACGCCGATTCGTCCTGGGCCGCATCGTCGATTTTCTTCCAGGCCTGTTCGTAATGTTGCCGGATATCTTCCTGCATGAGGGGCATGAGCTCTCCATCGCCAATAGCGCGTAATATCGGACCTTCCCTCATTTTCGGCCCAACGACGCCCCAAGATGCACTTTTTCCGCCGAATCACCCCCAAACCCCTCTTTCACCAAAGCCGCGGGATGTTCATCCCGTGGGGTCTCCCAACTGGACAATTCCTCCCATCCAACCAACGATTGATCCATGTCCACAGAATCAAACAATGCCGTGGTGATATCCGCGATCACCAAGCGCTTCGCCGCCTACAAGGAAATGGCCCAGAAGGCGCTTGCGCAAATATCCGACGCCCAGCTCCATCAGCCGCTCGACGAGAACACCAACAGCGTTGCCGTCATTATGAAGCACATGACCGGCAATCTTCTCTCGCGGTTCACCGATTTCCTGACCACCGACGGCGAGAAGCCCAACCGCGACCGCGATTCCGAATTCATCGACGACGTCCCCGACCGGCCATCGCTCGTGGCAAACTGGAATCGCGGCTGGGCATGTCTCTTTGATGCTCTGTCCCAACTGTCAGACCGCGATTTGCCCAGAACCATCACCATTCGTGGCGAACCGCATACGGTCATCGACGCGCTCCTTCGCCAACTATCCCACCACAGCTATCACGTCGGCCAGATCGTCCAACTCGCCCGTTTTCTAGCCAAGGACAATTGGACGGTTCTGACGATCCCCCGCGGCGGATCGAAGCGGTTCAATGAAGCCATGGAAAAAAAGGGGTCATAAGCCTTTTCCAACGCGGGTACCAATTTGCCCTGTAATTACGGTAAATCTCAGAAAAGGCTTATGACCCCTTTTTCAGCGGACATGCCCGTCCCCGGTCACGATCCACTTATACGTCGTCAGATCGTTCGCCCCCATCGGCCCGCGGGCGTGCAGCTTGTCCGTGCTTATCCCGATCTCAGCCCCAAGTCCGTATTCCCCGCCGTCGGCGAAGCGCGTGCTGGCGTTGACCATGATGCTCGCCGAATCCACGCCCGTCACGAATTGCTCGATCGCCGGCTTGCAATCGCTCACAATCGCATCCGTGTGATGACTGCCGTATTCGTTGATGTGGGCGATCGCCGCCTCCAGCGAATCGACCACCTTGATCGCCACGATCAGGCTCAGATATTCCAGCGGCCAATCCGATTCCTCGGCCGGCTTGGCGGCGGGGAAAATCGCCCGCGCCCGCACATCGGCCCGAATCTCCACCCCCTTGGCCGCCAAATCCTGGCACACCTTGCCCAACAGCCCGGCCGCCACGTCTTTGTGGAACAGGATCTTTTCCACCGCGTTGCACACCGCGCCGCCGGGATACCCGGTCTTGGCGTTCACGCAAATCTTGCGGACCCGCTCTTCCATTCCGCCGGCATCGGCATGAACGTAAATGTGGCAATTGCCCGTGAAATGCTTGAGCACCGGAATCGTCGATTCACTGACGACCGCCCGGATGAGGCTCTCACCGCCGCGGGGGATCACCAGGTCGATGTACTTGTCCAGCTTCAGCAGCGGGGCGACCAGCGCCCGATCGGTTGTTTCGATAAGCTGCACCGCCGCCGGGTCGATCCCGCTGTCCGCCAGTGATTTGCAAATGATTTTCGCGATCGCCAGGTTGGAATGGATCGCCTCCTTGCCGCCGCGGAGGATGATGGCGTTGCCGCTCTTGATGCACAGCGCCGCCGCATCGCTCGTCACGTTGGGCCGGCTTTCATAAAAAAACAGCACCACGCCGAGCGGCACCCGAATTTTGCAAATCCGCAGCCCGTTTGGCCGCACGTATCCCTCGATGATCTGTCCCACCGGATCGACCTGTGCCGCGATTTGCTCCACGCCGTCGGCCATGGCCGCAATGCGTTTATCGTTGAGCTTCAGACGTTCCACCAGCGCTGGCTGCATCTGGGCCTTCTGCGCCGCCGCGACATCCTCGGCATTGGCCGCCAGCAGCGCCTCCCGCCCCGCGCGCAGCGCCGCCGCCATCTTTTTCAGCGCCGCGATTTTGACTTCGCCGCGCAGCCCGGCCAATTGCCCCGCCGCCCTCCTCGCCGCCTTGCCGATTGTCAGGACGTATTCCTGATGGTCTTGCATGGACAAGATTTTACCGGCAGAACTGATGTGAGGCGAATCCCCCGCATTTCCCTGAAAATCCGAATTCTGCGACAATCCGTATGAATTTGCCATGAGAACGATTTACCGCCTGTTTGTATTCGCGCTCTTGCTTCCCGGGATTTCGCAGGCAGCCCCGCAAACCGCCACCTATTCGGCCAAACTGAACGCCTCGGCGTTGCAGGCCGGCCAAACCGCCGTGGCGGCGGTGGTCTTCGACATCAAGCCCGGCCTGCACGCTCAGTCGCACACTCCATTGACCGGCACAGGGGTCAATTACATCAAGTTTGAGGTGACGCCCGACGCAAATCCGAACGTCGAATTTCTCGATCCGATTTATCCACCCGCGACGATCGAGAATTTCCCCGCCCTGGGGCCGCAAAGCGTTTACACCGCCCAGGTGATCGTCTATTTGCCGATGCGCGTTAAGACCGCCGCGGCGGTGGGGGACTTCATTATCTCGGGAAAACTGACCTGGCAGGCGTGCAACGACCGCATCTGTTTTCCGCCGTCGCGGAATCAGCCGTTCCAGATCGACACGCAAATCGTCCCCGCCTCCGCCACGGTGACGCCGGCCAATCTCTCCGTCTTTTCCAACTTCGATCCGCGCGTTTTCGCGACCGGCGCTGCCGCGGCCGCGCCGCCCGTGGGAACCACCGTCGATTTCTTCGGACGCACGTTTGAATTGGGGTCGTCGAACGTCTTCCTGGCTCTGGCCATCGCCCTGGTGGTGGGGGTGCTCTTCAACCTGATGCCCTGCGTCTTGCCGGTTGTCCCGCTCAAGGCCATCGGGTTCTTCGAGGTCTCGCAACACAATCGCGCCAGGTGCCTGATGCTGGGCATGGTATTCAGCCTCGGCGTGATCGCGGTGTTCGCCGGACTGGCAATCCTCATCGTGGCCCTGCGCGCATCGCTCCATTTCAGTTGGGGCGAGCAGTTCAAATATGGCTGGTTTATCTGGGCGATCGTCGCCATCCTGCTAGTCATGGCCGTGGGGATGTTCGGGCTGTTCGAGGTCGCATTGCCCGACGCGGTCTATAACCTTGCCCCCAGCCACGAATCCGTCTGGGGGAATTTCGTCTTCGGCATCCTGGCCGCGATTCTTTCCACGCCCTGCACCGCGCCGATGTTCGCCGGCCTGCTGGCCTGGGCCACCGCCCAACCCGTCTATCTTGGCGTTTGCACCGTCATCACCGTCGGGATCGGCATGTCCCTGCCGTACCTGATCCTCAGCGCCTTCCCAAGCCTGGCCCGCTGGGTCCCGCGCACCGGACCCTGGTCGGCCGTGCTCAAGCAGATGATGGGATTTTTGCTCCTGGCCGTCGCCGTCTATTTCGCCGGCGGCCGATTGGCATCCAACAAGGAATTCTTCTGGTACGTCTTCGCCGTCGTGGTCGCCGCCATGATCTTCCTGATCGTCCGCAGCCTCCAACTCTCTCATCGCATCTGGCCGATCGTCGCATCCTTCCTCGCCGCCGCCGCTGTCATCTGGCTCTCCCTGTCGATCACTCTTCGCCTGCTCGGCGGCTTGGCCTGGCAACCCTATTCCGATTCCGCCTTCGCCGCCGCCCGCGCCACCGGCAAGCCCGTCCTCGTCGAATTCACCGCCAACTGGTGCCCCAACTGTCTTTCCATCGAAGCGTCCGTCTACCACGATCCGCGAACCGCGAGCGCTCTGAAACAATATGAAGTAATCCTCATGCGTGCCGACCTCACCAGCGAAACCGCCCCCGGCTGGCCGAAGGTGAACGAGCTGAATCCCAGCGGCGGCATCCCCCTGACCGCGATCTTTTCCCCCCATCAGGACCAGCCCGACAAGCTCACGAGCCTCTACACCACCCAGAACCTGATCGACGCCCTGAAACGCGCGGCGAACTCCTGATCGACCCAAGCGCGGTACAATTCCCACGGATGAAACGCTTCCGCCGATGGATGGTCAACGGAATTGCGGCGTTGTCGTCGGTAATTTGCGTGGCGATGGTTGGGCTTGCCATCCAGAGTTGTTTTTATGGTGAGGACCTAAACTGGTGGAGCGTTATAGCGCCGGAGGGACACCAGGATTGGGTTAATGTCCGGCCGTGAGTGGGGCAGGGCCAAATCATGGTTCTGCGGGTGACATTCGCGCCGGCGATACGGGCCCGCTATATTCGATCCTTTCACGGCACATTTCCCTCGGGTCTGGGACCAATCACAGGTTTCGAGTTTCGTCCTCCGGTCCGCTGGAGACCTGTAACCGCCAGCGCCTTCCGCAAGGAACATCGATTGTTGGGATTATTCAGCTTCGGTGTTGAGCGAATAGACTTTGATTTGGCGAAGGATTGGGGGGGCTGGCCTCACATTGTGGAGACCGGCTACAAGGTGACATTTCCGCTGTGGTTTCCGGCAATTTTATTCGGCTTATTTCCGGTGATCTTGTTCTTTCGACGTCGCCGGGGAAAAATGAGATCAAGCGTCGGATTTTGCGCGATGTGCGGCTACGACCTCCGCGCCACGCCCGACCGCTGCCCGGAATGCGGAACTATCCCACCGAAAAAAGAAATCACTTCAAACTAAACCGCGGGGGCAACGCCTAAAATGCTTCCCGTACGAATCACGGCGGCGGCGCGTCCGATGGAATATTGGCCGACGAACCGTGGCCGGACGCCGTTTTCGGCGCCCCGACGGCCGGCAATTCCGCCGGCCGCATCGCCTCGGTATTCGTCTGACGAATATACGAAACCGGGCACCTGCTTCCATCCGCCCGCGCATATCCGCCAATCGTTAGAGAATAGGTGTATTTAATCGTGGGCACGCTGCCGTGCGCGGTCGCCGCCTCAACCACCGGCGCCGCGGCCGGAATCCCTTGAATGTCATTTGCGGCCCGGCTTAGCCAAACCGACTGCGCCAGCAGCAACAGGGCATCATTGTCAAAGTGATCGCTCTGGACTTTCGCTACATCCGACGATTCCACGGCCGCCCGCGAATAGCTCAGCCGAAACTCCGGGACCTTTTTTCGCTTATATTCCGCATACACTGTGAACCTGGCCGTAGTCCACGTGAATGGCGATTTATAAAGCGCCTTCTCGATGATTTGGCCAATCTGATTCATCGCCGCGTCCGCAACGGCGCCGGCGTTGGGTTGGCTCGCCGGCGTCAACTTCATGTCCAGCGTCCCGGAGCCCGTGTCCATGGCCACGGAATTGATCGCGCAATCCGCTGTCGCACAATTGTCGGCTATGGTCTTGGCAACGTAATCATTCAGTTGCTGCCGCAGATTGGAAACGTTGGCCGCGGCTGTTTTCAACGCCTCTTGTTTTTCGAGCACCGCCGGATCGGCCGTCGCCGCATCGCTGTCCATGGCGGTCAGCTTGGCCTTGGCGTCCAATAAATCCTTCGCGGCCGTTCTAAGATTCTCTTCATCGTGGTACGTGTCGGCGCCCTCGGACGTGTCCTTGGCAAGTTGGGCCGCGACATCCTCCCTCGCCTTTTGCTTGGCGGCGATGTCGGCTTTCGCGCTGGCATAATCATCCGACGTATGCAGGCGTTCGACCGCCGCCTTGCTGGCCGCCGCCAGATCGGATTGATCCTGCGCCAAGGCGCCCTGCGCCTCCCGCAGTTTCGCTTCGATGATGACGCACTGGGGCGGCGGCTGAGGCGCGGCAACAACGGCGGGCTTGACCACTTCCGGCGGCGGGGGCGGCGGCGCTTCAACCTCGGTCGTCGCCGGCGCCTCCTCGGTCGTCGGCTCCGTCGCCACCGGCGCGACAACCACCGTTTTCACCACCACTTTCGGCTTCTGATTCAGATACAGGGCGATCATCCCTCCCAAGCCAAGAACCACCAGAAACGCCAACGCTTCGCCCTTGCGATTACTTGTCTTCCGTCGCATGGTAAGCCTCCAAGCCCGCCCGAAAGAACCGATAGGCGAATTAATTCTACGCCCGCGTCATTTGCCGTCAAATAACTGAGATTCATTCGGTCATTCGAATTTCGGATTTCATTGGGGTCCCCGGCAACATTCCGCCGGGGTCCCGTCATTCGAGTTTCGGATTTCGAATTTCCGCGCAGCGGCCCCCTCATTGCCCCCGCGCCCGAAAATTCTTATGATATATGGCTCGCCTGTCGGTGGACGTTCCATCGCGGGTGGACGGATATTGTGCCGCCGGCATCGCGTGGACGCCGGCGGTGGATTTTGGGCCACGCATTTTACGAGGCATGGGCGAGCTTTTCCGCTCGCCGCATTTGGTCTTATGGTCGATTACAATCTGATTAATTCGCTGGGAAACATTGACGCCGACGTCGATGCCGCCGTGGCGACGGCGCTGGGCGACGCGGCCGACGATCTCACCAAGCTGGTTGCCGGCGACGAGGTCCAGGACTTCACGCCGGGCGCCATTCTCAAGGGAAAAGTTTCCAGCACCTCCGGCGACGATTTCGTCGTCGAGCTTGGGCTGAAGAGCGAAGGCGTTTTGGAGCGCGCGGAGTTTGACGAGCCGGACAACGTGAAGGTCGGCGATGAGGTGAAAGTCCTCCTGGAGGACGTCGAGGGCGACACCGGCCTGGTCAGGATCAGCAAACGCAAGGCCGACCGCATCATCAATTGGGAAACGATCATGCTTTCCAAGAAGGAGGGGAATCCCGTCTCCGGCAAGGTCACCAAGAAGATCAAGGGCGGATTGCTCGTGGACATCGGCGTCCCGGTGTTTCTCCCCGCCAGCCAGGTCGACATTCGCAGGCCCGGCGAGATTTCCGATTGGATCGGCCGCACCATCGACGCCGTCATCCTGAAGATCGACGAGGAGCGGCGAAACATCGTCATCTCCCGCCGCAAGATGATCGAGCAGCAACGCGAGGAGATGAAGCGAAAGACCCTGGACGGCCTGCAGGTGGGCGAAGTCCGCAAGGGCATCGTCAAGAACATCGCCGATTTCGGCGCGTTCATCGACCTCGGCGGGATCGACGGCCTGCTGCACATCACCGACATGAGCTGGGGCCGCATCAACCATCCCAGCGAAGTCCTGAAGATCGACCAGGAAATCGACGTGAAGGTCCTGTCGATCGACAAGGAGAAGGAAAAGATCGCCCTGGGCCTGAAGCAGAAGGAAGCCAGCCCCTGGGAGAACATCGAACAGCGCTATCCCGTCGGCAGCGTTCACGACGCGGAGGTCGTCAACATCATGTCCTACGGCGCGTTCTGCAAATTGCAGGAGGGCGTCGAGGGCCTGGTCCACATCAGCGAGATGTCCTGGACCAAGCGGATCAATCATCCCAGCGAAGTCGTCACCCAGAGCCAGCACGTGAAGGTGAAGGTGCTGGAGATCAACAAGGACAAACAGGAAATCTCCCTGGGCATGAAGCAGGTCGAGGAGAACCCCTGGGAACGCGTCGCCGAGAAATATCCGCCCGGCTCCGTCGTCGAGGGCAAGGTCCGCAACATCGCCAACTACGGCGCGTTCGTCGAGATCGAAGAGGGGATCGACGGCCTCCTGCACGTTTCGGATTTGTCCTGGACCAAGAAGATCGGGCATCCCAGCGAAGTGCTGAAGAAGAGCGAGTCGGTCAAGGCCGTCGTGCTCTCCGTCGATCAGGACAAACAGCGCATCGCCCTGGGCCTGAAGCAGATGCAGGAAGACCCCTGGACGACCGTGATCCCCGCCAATTATCAGCCCGGCATGGTCGTGAAGGGTCACGTCACCAAGATCGCCAACTTCGGCGTATTCGTCGAGCTGGAGCCGGGGCTGGAAGGCCTGCTGCACATTTCGGAAATCTCCGACCAGAAGGTGGACAAGCCCGAGGACATGCTCAAGGTTGGCCAGGAATTGGAAGTGAAGATCCTGCGCGTGGACAGCGAGGAGCGCAAGATCGGTCTTTCCCTGAAGCGTGCCCAGTGGGCCCAGGAGGAAGAAGCCCGTGAGAACGCCCGTGCCCAGCGGGCCGAGAAACGCGGCCTCCGCGGCGGCCTCGAAGGCGGCGAGCACACCCGCGGACTCGGCGACATCGACCTCGAATGACGCCGTTTCGCCTTCGCCAGAATTGAACCGCCAAGACGCCAAGGTAGGAAATGCTTCTCTTCCCACCTTGGCGTCTTGGCGGTTCAATCGTCTTCCTCCCCGAAAGTGTTGGCACGTCCCCCAAATCCCCCAATAGGACGCTCGATAACCCAAAGTCGGTCTGACCGACAACCGATATGTCCCTAGGCACTGTCGCCCAATGGCTTTGAAATTCGGGGCTTCCGTGAAAAGCCCTGAACTGAGCTGGTCCGATAAGCGTAGTGAACAGTGCCGAACCTATGCCTACGACCGCCGTTCAATCCGGCCTACAACTCTATCTGCGTCAGATCAACCATTCCCCGCTGCTGACCGCGGCCGAGGAGAAGGCGCTTGGCCGGCGGATCATCCAGGACAACGACCCCGCCGCACGCGAGACCATGGTCCGATCCAATCTCCGCCTCGTCGTCAACATCGCCAAGCATTACGTCAACCGCGGCCTTTCCCTCCCCGATTTGATTGAGGAAGGCAACATCGGCCTGCTCAAGGCCGTCGAGGGATTCGATCCCGAAAACGGCGCCCGTTTCAGCACCTATGCCAGTTGGTGGATCAAGCAGGCCATCAAACGCGCTCTAATCAACAGCGTCCAGCCCATCCACATCCCGGCCTATATGATCGAGATGATTTCCAAGCTCAAATATGCCATGCGCGAACTGGAGGAGCGTCTTGGCCGGCTTCCGAATATCGATGAGCTTTCCGCCCACCTGAAGATGCCCGCCAAGAAGCTGCGGATCATTCGCAAGGCGGTCAAGGCGTACCATTCGCCGACCCAGTCGGGCAGCGCCGACGGCGAACTGACCATCAACGAACTGGTGGCCGACACCCACAATCCTTCCCCAGACCAGATCGTTCGCGACGACGATGAACTTCGCCATCTGGACGAGTTGATGGCCGACATGGACCCGCGCGCCGCCAAAATTCTCAAGCTCCGCTACGGACTGGACGGCGACGACCCGCTGACGCTGAAAGAGATCGGCCAGCGCGTCGGCCTCACCCGCGAGCGGGTGCGCCAGATCGAGCACGAGGCCCTCGCCCGCCTCCGCGACGCCATGCTCGTCGGCGTCTAACGCCCGCGGCGCTGCCGTGGGGGATTCCATTTCTGCGCTCCATGAAACGCCTGTTCAAAAACCTCCTTCTTTCAGCCTGGCGCACGTTGCTGCCGAAACGTGCCCGCAATTCCCTTCGCCTTTGGCTCATGCTCGACGTGCCCGATCTCTCGCCCCGGCTCATCGAGCAGTTCAACGCCGGCCCCGTCCTCGTCCTCGCCCCGCACATGGATGACGAGATCATCGGCCCCGGCGGGACGATCCTCCGCCATGTCCAGGCCAACGTGCCCGTCACGTTCGTGTACGTGACCGACGGGATGACCGGCGGCCCACCGACCAATCCGCCTCTGAACGAGGTCCGAAAAGCCGAGAGCCGCAAAGCCGCCGAAATCGTCGGCGTGCGCGACCTGATCTTCCTCGACGGCCCCGACGGCTCGCTGCACGATTCCCCCGCGATCGTCGCGGCCCTGGTGAAAATCCTCACCGAGCGCAAGCCCGCCATCATCTACGCCCCGGCCCTGACCGATCACCATGCCGATCACTGGGCCACTAATCGAATCCTGCGGAAGTCGATCGACGCATTGCCCGCCGATCTCTGCCGCAATCTCCTCATCCGCGGCTACGAGGTCTGGACCCCGCTGCCCGCCAATCGGATGGCCGATATCACCCAAACCGCCGACGCCAAGCACAAAGCCATTGAGGCGTTCGTTTCGCAGACTCGCCTGCTGAACTATTCTCGAACGATCCTGGGCTTGAACCAGTACCGATCAATGCGTCACCTTCACGGCCAGGGCTACGCCGAGGCGTTCCTGGAAACCACCCCGGATGAATATCGCCGCTTGTTCGATGGGATCAGTTTGAAAACGCCGGTGCGGGAACAAAAGGGGTCATAAGCCATTTTCTGGATTCCCGGTAATAACAGGCCAAATTCGCATTATCCCAGTAAATGGCTTATGACCCCTTTTCCATCTCTGCCTATGTCATGATGTTCGAGCGTCGCTGTTCGCCCGACGCCGCCGGGTCCGCGTCGCGGATCAGCAGCGGCTGGATCATCTGATGGATCATCGCCACGGCCTCGTGGAATCCGTCAACCAGCCCGACATCGGCCGCGCCCGCCAGGCGCTTTTGCGTCTTTTCCAGATTCTCCTTCGCATTCCATATTCCCACCAGAACCTGAATATCCGGGAATTTCTCGCGGATTCGTTTGCAAAGATACCGCGCGTGAACCGTGGCGCCCGGCGGCAATGCGGAGACCACCACCAAGTCCGCCTTTAGCTGCGAAATCATGTCAACTCGTTCGCTGGCCAGCGTTGTCGCCGAGATGTTTGTAATACTATAGCCCTGTTCGTGCAGGAGGTTGGCCAGCATCAGGCCGGCAATTTCATCAGCCTGGTCTCGCGCCGGCAGGCAAACGATGCGCACGACGCGATCCTGCGGAACGGCCAGCGGTTTTCCGGGCATCGGATTGTTCGTCGGCGGACGCTCGCGGGATTCCACCTGTTCTTTCAGCACCTGGGCGATGTTATCCCAGCGGGTCTCGTCCAGAATTCCGCGGTGGTAATCACGCTCGGTCATCGCCAGCGCCGGAAGCATGATCTGGCTGTAAAGCTCCTCCGAGCTCCGCGTCTTGTCGAATTCTTCCAGCAGGTCCTCCGCCTCTTCGGGATCGTCGGCCAGCAGACGCTGGTAATATCGTTCGGGCGGAGCAAGCACCGGCTGGTCGCCGAGCAGAACGTCCAAAAACGTCAATTGCGGCACGTATTTTCCCGCGACCGCCAGCAGCACGGTCAGCGGCGTTGACAGCAGCAGCCCGACCACGCCCCACAGCCAGGTCCAAAACACCGCGGCGACCAGGATCGCCAGCGGCGACACGCCCGTGCGCGAGCCGAACAATGCCGGCTCAACCGCGTTGGCGGCGAGCAATTCCACAAGCGCGAACAATCCCACAGTCAGAAATGGCCGGGCGGCGTAGTAACCGTCCGGCACCACGAACGAGAGAATGATCGGAAACACCGCACCCATCCAAACGCCCAGATAGGGAATGAATCGCAACAATGCGCACAGCAAACCCCACAGGGGAGCGTTGGGAATATGGATGAGGTACAGCCCGACGCCCACCACGATGCCGTACACTCCGTTGACGCCGCATTGCGCGATCAGATAACGGCTGATGCGCGTCGCGGCATCGTCCAGCGCCCGCGTCGTCAGCGTCAGTTGCCCATGGCCCACCAGACGGATGATCCGGTCGCGGATGTCCTCGCGCTGGATGAGCATGAAGACCACGAAAACGATGACGATCACCAACTGGGCCATCGGCGAAACGAACTGCAGCGCGGTGGCGAGGGTCTTGAAAATGCTGCCGGTTTCCGGCGCGGCGGCGATCGACACGGCGATCGGATTCCCCTCGCTGCCCCGCGTCAGCCATGACGACCCGGCGTTCCGGTCGGGCTGCGTCGCGGCCACGTCTTGCGCCATTCGGTTGATCGTGCGCGAGGCCGTCGCCAACGCCCCGTGGCCAAAATAGCTGTGTACGTTTTCAATCTTGCGCTCGATGTCCCCCTGGTAGTCCCCCAGCTTGACCGCCAGATCCGTCGCCTGGTTGGAGATCAGCCATCCGACCCCGCCCAGGATTGCGAACGACAGGGCGACGACCATCAATACGGCGGGAACGCGCCCCAGCCCAAACCGCTCAACGCGATGAACCAGCGGCGCCAGCAGGAACGTCAGCAGCAACGCCACCGCCAGCGGAACCAGCACGTCCCGGGCGAAATACAATCCCGCGACGATGACGCAGGCGGATGCCAGGGCAATGACGCGCCCGGACTTCGGCGCCGAGCCTGATTGGGCCAGGCACTCGATTCTAAATCCCCGCCCGCCGCCGGGGAGGGTGTAAAATTATCGCGTTTCCCCGCCCGATAACCTCGTCCGACCATGCACGCGGGCCTCAACTTGCCGATAGATCACCTGATGCGGCTCTTTGTCTTCATCTCGGTCCTGGCTCTGTTCGCCGGCGTAGCCGCCGGGCAGACCACTCGGCCGCAAACGGAGGTTCCAACCTCATGGGAGAGGCAGGTCAGTTCCCTTGCCGCCGCCGCCGCGGCGCATGATGGCCAGACCCTGCAATCCCTCGTCGCCCCGGATTGCCGATTTCGCCGATTCAACGCCGCCGCCGATACCGACATAAGTGATTTCGTCGATTTCGCCACCTCCGGCTCGGTGCTCGGAGATCATGCCTATCTCTATCCGTCCCCGACGCTGGCCGCGGATATCGCCCACGACGTGAATTCATCCGCCGCGGTTTCTGATTTCGATAAAAAAAACCTCGCCCTGGACGACAAACCGGGCCAAACCGTCGCCATGCAGTGGTTGACTCAAGCCCTGGGCGCCCAGGACGGCACATTAATCGGCCTCATCGTTTTATGGGATACGCGCCCGGACCTCGACGCCCATCACCGCCCGTTGTTTGTCCTCATCGAGGCAAAACAAGAGGCTGACGGATTCAAATTCAGCCAGATCGTCTATGGCGATCCGTTGCAATAACGCGGTGTTATTTCACTTCCAGCACGATGATCGACAGATCATCCTTCGGCGCCAGGCTGCCGTTCTCCTTGTCCAGACTGTCCGACAATTCCTTCAATAACTGCTCGGTCGGCATGTCGCTGCGGCGTTGAAGCTCCGCACGCCACTGCTGCGTGTTCGACAACATGTCGCCCGCGAACGCCACTTCGATGCCGTCCGTGTAAATGAACAGCCGATCGCCCATCCGAAGCTGAATTTGAGAATCGCCGTATTTTTCGTCCGGGAATATGCCCAGCAGCGCTCCCTTTCCATACAAGTTCATCGTGCTCCCGTCGCCGCGGATCAGCAACGGCGGAGGGTGCCCGGCGCCGGCGAATCGGCAAACCAGCGTGTTGGCGTTCACGGTCCCATAGATGGCCGTCGCGAACGTCGCATGCGTCAACTTCTGTTGCACCAGCGAGTCGTTCAGCCGGCCCATCGCTTCGCCGGGGTCTAGCAGCCGATACCCTTCCGGGGATATCTGCTTGGTCACCAACGCAGTTTTGATAAACATGGTCAGCAACGCCGCCGGCATTCCATGTCCAACCGCATCCGCCATGTAAAACCCCACGTGCGCCTCGTCGAGCCGGGCCACGTCGTAAAGGTCTCCGCTGACGTAACCCGCCGGGCGAAACAGCGTATGAAAATGAATCGGCCCGATCTGCGGAAGCGTCTTTGGAAGGAAATCCTGTTGAAGCCGCGCCGCCAGGCGAAGCTCCTCGTCCAGCCGGTGCATGTAAAAGTTCAGCGTCTCATCCCGCCGGCTCATGAAATTCAATTCATTCCGAAGCGTTGCCAGCTCCGCTTGGAGGCTTTCGATTGTCTCCAACGCCTCCACCGCGTCCGTCACGACCGGATTATTTTCCATTGATTCAGCGCGCACCGCGTCTCCCAACATCATGTCGGCATCGGGCGTTGGAAACTTGAATAACGCCACCGCTTGACCGACAAACCGTCGATTTTCTTCGCGGCCTGCCGGCTTCAGTCGGCAGGGACATCGTTATCCGAAGGCCGCAATAAGCATCCATCGTGGTAATATCTATCACCGTGGCGGGCTTCCTCGCGATTCTCGAAGATGACTCCAACCGCATCGCGGCGATGCGCGCATGTGTGGCCGATTTATTGCCTGGCATCGAAACGGTTTTTTTCGATAGCGCCCGAGTAATGATCTCTTGGCTCCGGCAGCATCTTGGTGATGTCGCGCTGATTTCTTTGGATCACGACCTTCCGCTTCGAAACGCGATTGGCGAAACTGCCGATTTCGGCACTGGACGGCAGGTGGTGGATTTTCTGGCATCAATCCCGCCGACATGCCCGGTGATCGTTCACAGTTCCAACGACACATGCGCCTCCGGCATGTTTTTCGCGCTCAAGGATGCGAACTGGCCCTGCAGTCGGGTGTATCCCTGCGATGATCTTGCTTGGATTAAGAGCCTGTGGGCTGCACAGGTCTATCGGCTCCTGGACGACGGTTGGATTCCGCGTGGCCAAACCGGGGAGTAGGCTGGGTTCAATTACCAGAATTTCCCGCGACCTTCCTCCGGGGGCGAGATTTGGGATCGCCGATGATATAATGCCGAGGCAACACCAAGGTGACGGCATGGTAAAACCCGCGCTCGACGTGGTTCACAAGATTGATTCTCTTCCGCCGGGCGAGCAGGAGCTGCTGGCCAAATATCTGTCCGTTCATTTCGACGACGTGCTGGACGAGGCACGATGGGAGCAGCTTTTGTCCCGTTCTTCTTCCACGCTCGATCGATTCGCGGCCGAGGTGGACGACGCTATTCGCGCGGGACAAGTGGCGGAGTTGAATCCGGACGAACTGTGAAATCGTTCCGAACTCATAAGTTCAAACAGTTATTCGTAGAGCTCCCCACTGAAGTTCAGGACGCCGCTCGGAAGGCTTATCGCCTCTGGCTGACTGATCCCCGCCATCCCTCCCTCCACTTCAAGCCGATTCGGGCGGAAATCTGGAGCGTCCGCATATCCTTGAACTATCGCGCCGTCGGCGTTTTAAGAAGCGGAGCCATTTATTGGCATTGGATCGGCTCCCACCAAGAATACGAGCGAATTATCCGAAGTTAGCTCCGTCAACCACACTGGCCGCAGCGGCGATGGAGAGTTCCCCGTCGGCTTCCTTATCCTGCCCGGCACAGTTCTTCTTCTTGTCATTTGGATGGCGACTGATTTGCCGGATTGACCGCGTCCTTCGGCACCTCCAGCCGATCCCCCACGGTCAGATGAATCCGATCCGCCGTGCCGGCGTTGAGTTCAATCGCGTACTTGGCGATCGCGTCGCTCGACACGCCCTTTTCGTTATATGCTTTCAGTTGCTTGATGCTCACAACCGCGCCGCCCGCGTCGAGGAAGATCAAATCCAGATTGAATCGAACGTCATGGTTCCAAAATGTGCGCACCTGTTCGTCCGGGAATGGGAAGATCATCCCATGATCCGAATCCATTTCGTCACGGTGCATCAGGCCGGTTTCCTGATCCTGGAGCGACGTGGCGATCTCCAAATTGAATTCCTCCGGCCCGATCTTCATCCGCGTGACCGGCAGCGAAGAATCAGCCGATTTTGAACCGCAGCCCCCCGGCGCCAGCACCAGGAGCAAAATGGCGAAAATCGCGGCGGCGCGTCGCTTCATGGGTGATCCGTCGATTTCCCGCCGCGCTGGCGGCGAAGCTTCCCGGTGAGATGAACGTCCGCCGCCACCAGGGCGACGATCAGCAAAAGCAGCAGCATCGCCGCGATCCATACCGCCAGATATGCCAGGGGATTGCGTCGATCGTCGATCGAGTTGAACCCCGCGAAGAACGCGATTCCAAGCAGGACCATCGCCACCCCGCAGACCCGCCGCATCGCGATGCGCAGGGAATTGCTCCGCGCCGATTCCATCGGCAACAGCCGCGACGCGGCTTTCGAATAGAACAAATAGAACCATCCCGCGACGCCGCAGGCCAGCGAAACCGTGTCAATGAGGGCGGCTTCCATTGGAGAATCAATTTAGCGTGTTTGCACGGAAAACGAAACGGGGATCGCCGGGGGCGCGGAAATTCGAAACTCGAAATTCGAATGACGAATCAAATTCGAAATTTGAAATTCGAAACCGAGGCCATCCTTCGTTCCGAATTTCGACGTTTGAATTTCGAATTTGATTCGTCATTCGAATTTGGAGTTTCGAATTTCCCCCGGCACGATTCGTGCCGCGCGCAATAGTCTCGCCGTCGTCGTCATCGGCAAACCCACGATATTCGTCGCGCATCCCGCCACTCGCGTCACGAACGGGTCCGGGTCCTGAATGCCATACGCTCCCGCTTTGCCGTGCCACTGGTTCGTGGCGATATATGTTTCGATCTCTGGGGAACTCAGCGGCCTCATTTCCACCGTCGAGGCCACCGATTCAGATACCATCAGGGCGTTGCGGCGGGAGACCACCGCCACCCCCGTGATGACCCGGTGCGTCGTCCCCGAAAGCAGCGTCAGAATCCGCCGGGCGTCGTTCGCGTCCAGCGGTTTGCCCAGAATTTCAGCTTCCTTTGCGACGACCGTGTCGGCGGCCAATACGACGTCGTCCGGGAACCTGTCCGCGAGCATCCGTGCTTTGACGCCGGCCAGATGCGCCGCCAGATCCTCCGGCGAAAGGTTTGGTCTTTGTCGGGCGATGGCGGCCTCGTCCACATCGGCAGGATATGACAGGAATTCATATCCCGCCTCGCGCAGCAACTCCTGCCGACGCGGCGACGCGCTGGCGAGAATCAAACGCCCCATTGCCCGCGGATGCTTCGGCAGAATTGGCTATTCCTCAGTGAATGAAACGCGCCGCGACATCGCCTACCAGGGGCGCCCGGCTCTTGGGGTCGGGCGTCTGGTACTTCACCGTCAGCGAGTTCGCGTTGATCACTTCCACCGTGCCCAGAACCAGAACTTTCCCGTTGGAGTCCATGAACGTGATCACATCGCCCAGCGTGAAATCACCCACCGGCACGTCCCGCACGGCCGCGAGGTTAGCGCTTGTCAACACCTCCGTCACCCGGCCCACCCGGGCCTCCGGGTCGGTCTTGCGGTACGATTCCCGCAGTTGCGCCAACTGCCACGCCGTCACCGGCGGGGCGATTGGCTCGGGAACCGACTGGCATCCGCTCAAGCCCAAGAACACGGCAAGCAGCGCGGCAATGATCGTGCATCGCATGCGGAACTCCTTCATATCCCTCCATCTTAACCGCTTCCGCCAAAATCCAAAATCCGCCAGCATTCCGCGCCCTCCGATAAAGATTACCGCGAAGACGCCCAGCGCGAGCTATGCCCGCACCCAAAAGAGTTTTACCGCGAAGGCGCGAAGGACGCGAAGTTGCGCGAAGTTAAATCAAATCTTGTTTTTTCTTCGCGCAACTTCGCGTCCTTCGCGCCTTCGCGGTAACGCATTTGAAGATAACCCATAAAGCGGCGAAGCTGCGCGGTCTTGGAAAATCTTCGCGTGGCGACAAGATATTGCAGGATATCAACGAAGAGCGCGAAGCTGCGCGAAATCAAATTGCTATTCCTTCGCGTTTCCTTGGCGTTCTTCGCCTGGGCAGGCGAAGCCTCCCGGCCTTCGCGGTAAATCTTTTCCATTTGCTAAGATTTCAAGGCGCATCGCCTCAACGACGCGCCGCAATACCTCCGCCCAATCGCCCCGCGTCGTTTGACGGAACAGTCGCATCGTCGGATACCACGGGCTGTCCGGCCGATCCAGCATCCACCGCCAATCCGGGAAACGCGGAAGCAGCAGCCAGACACGCTTGCCCATGGCCGCCGCCAGATGGGCGACCGACGTGTCCACCGTCACCAACAGATCGAGATGCTCGATCATCGCCGCGCTGTCCGTGAAATCCCGCACCTCGTTCGTCCAATCCGTCAGATTCAACCCTGAAGGCGGCTTGGCCGCCTGCGCCGCGGCCTCTCCCTTCTGCAAGCTGTAAAACACCGCGTTTTCCACCGACGCCAGCGGCGCGAATTGCTCAAGTTTCATGGAACGGTTTCGGTCCTTGGCGTGCTCGGGTCTGCCCGCCCATGCCAGCCCGACGCGCAGCCGATCTCCGGCCGCATCGAACCGCCCGGCCCATTGCCGCGCCAACTCCGCATCGGCCTTCAGATACGGCACACTTTGAGGGATCGTTTGCTCCGTGACTCCGAAAACCCACGCAAGGCTCATCAGCGGACATTGCACGTCGAAATGCGGCAGGGGTTTGCCACGCTCGGCCAGCTCCCAAACGCCCGGAAAATCCCTGAAAAGACGCAAAGTTTCCACCGGCGATTCCAGGATCACCTTTCCGCCCCGGCCGGCAACCTGCCCAATGAATCGCCCGAACTGGATCGTATCGCCGAATCCCTGTTCCGCATGAAGCAGAATCGTCTTTCCCTGCAATTCCCCGCCGTCCCAGCGCGGTTGCGCCAATTCCCGCCTGCCGACGATCTCCGGAACACGCAGACGCCATTCAAATTCCCGCCATCCCCGCTCAAAATCACCCGTCACCAGATAGACCAGCGCCAGATTCGCGTGGACCTTCGCATCGTTGGGGTTGAACGACAGGGCCTGGCTCAACGTGCTGATGGCCTGCGAAAATTCGCCCCTGCTGAACTGCACGTCGCCGAGGTTGATGTACGCCCCGGGCAACTGTGGATTCATCGCTATCGCCGTTTGAATTTCCGCCAGGGCCTCCTCGAACCGGTCCATCGCGTTCAGCGCGGCGCCCATGTTGCTGTGGGGATCGGGATAATCGCCCTTCAGTTCGATCGCCCGGCGGAATTGCGCGATCGCCGCCTCACATTGCCGCGCCTCCGCCAGCGATACCCCGAAATTGTTCCGAATCACCGCATCGCTCCCATTCAGCGCAACGGCACGCTCCAGCGAGGCGATGGACTCCGGGATTCTTCCCAGCGCGCGCAGAAATTCACCCAGATTCCCGTGGAATTCCGCCACGTCCGGCCGGATCGCCAAAGCGCGGGAGATCAGGGCCACCGCCTTTTCCGGTTGACCGCTCTGCCCGTAGCAAACCCCGAGCAGTTGAAGCGCGTCGGGATGGCTTGGCTCGCGGACCAGCACTTGGCGGTAAATCTTCTCCGCCTCGCCCAGCCGCCCGGCGCGATGGTGCGCCAACGCCACGCTGATCGCCTGATCGGCCTGATCGCCGGAGAATCTCTGTTGCGGTTCCAAGGGGCGTTGGACTATAACCGGGCGATGTCCGAAATGTCTAAAAAGCTGTTTCAAATCCCCTTGCTTTCCCTTCAACGCCCACGGCGCCGCCGTGGGGATTCTCGCGCGACGGGGCTTATGAAGCAGACTCTATGGGAGACCACCGCATGAGTTCGACTACGAAGAAGATGGGAACTAAGCAGGAGCCGCGCGATTCGCGCGCCACCGCCGCGGCGCCGCAGGCCATCAACCGCCACGCGCGCGCCTGGATTGAACAATGTATCGAGTTGTGCCAGCCGCGCGACGTCTATTGGTGTGACGGCTCGCCCGAGGAAAAGCAGACGCTCCTGAGCCGCGGCGTCAGCGAAGGCGCTTTTATCGCGCTGAACGCCCAGAAATTGCCCGGCTGCTATTTGCATCGGAGCAATCCCAACGACGTCGCCCGCAGCGAGCAGGCGACCTTCATCTGCACCCCCGGCCAGGACATGGCCGGGCCGACCAACAACTGGATGGAAGCCCGCGCGGCTTACGCGAAGCTCAAGGGCCTTTTCACCGGCTGCATGAAAGGCCGCACCATGTACGTCGTGCCCTTCGTCATGGGGCCGATCGGCTCGCCTCTGGCAAAGGTCGGCATCGAATTGACCGACTCCGTCTATGTCGCCGTCAGCATGGGAACCATGACCCGCATGGGAGCGGTCGCTTGGAAGCAACTCGATGCCGGCGTTCCCGCCGCCGACCCCGACGCCGAGCCCGAATTTACCCGATGCCTCCACAGCATCGGCGATTGCAATCCCGAACGCCGCTACATTTGCCATTTCCCGCTCGACAACACCGTCTGGAGTTTCGGCTCGGGCTACGGCGGCAACGCGCTCCTCGGGAAAAAATGCCTGGCCCTGCGAATCGCCAGCTTCCTCGGCCAGCAGCAGGACTGGATGGCCGAGCACATGCTCCTCATGGGCGCCACCAGCCCCGAAGGCGAGAAGACCTACGTCGCCGCCGCCTTCCCTAGCTCCTGCGGCAAAACCAATTTCGCCATGCTCATTCCACCCCAAAAATACCGCGACCAGGGCTGGAAGATCACCACCGTCGGCGACGACATCGTCTGGATGTGGGTGGACGAAACCGGCCGCCTCCGCGCCATCAATCCCGAGGCCGGATATTTCGGCGTCGTGCCCGGCACCAACGAGCAAACCAATCCCAACGCCATGGCCGCCATGCGCCGCGACACCCTCTTCACCAACGTCGCACTGCTTCCCGACGGCGATGTCTGGTGGGAAGGCAAAACGCCCCAGCCCCCCGCAAAGTGCATCGATTGGACCGGCCAGGAATGGACCCCCAACTGCGGCCGCAAGGCCGCTCATCCCAACAGCCGCTTCACCGCTCCCATGGCCAACAATCCCGCCCTCGACCCCGCCGCCAACGATCCCGCCGGCGTCCCCGTCTCCGCGATCGTCTTCGGCGGCCGACGCTCTCGCGTCGTCCCTCTCGTCTTCCAGGCTTTCAACTGGATGCACGGCGTCTATCTCGGCGCAACCCTCGGCAGCGAAACCACCGCCGCCGCCTCCGGTCAGGTCGGCGTCGTCCGCCGCGATCCCATGGCCATGCTCCCCTTCATTGGCTACAACATCCGCGATTACCTCGTCCATTGGTTCCGAATGCGCAAAAAAATGACCGATTGCCCCAGAATCTTCCACGTCAACTGGTTCCGCAAGGACGATCACGGCAAATTCCTCTGGCCCGGATACGGCGAAAACATGCGCGTCCTCAAATGGATCATCGACCGCTCCCGCGGCCACGCCTACGCAAGGGAAACCCTCATCGGCTGGATGCCGCGCAGCAACGACATTGATCTGGAAGGACTCAACATCCCGCTCCAGGAATTTGAGCAGCTTCAATCCATTTCCGTGGAGGACGTGAAGGCCGAGTTAGTCAGCCAGGAGGAATTATTCCTGAAATTGGCCGGCGATTTGCCGAAGGAAATGATCTTCCAGCGCGAGCTGCTCATCAGCCGGCTGTAAGAAGAATAGCTCACGCAGAGGCGCAAAGGCGCAGAGAAGAGAGGAGAAATTAAAAAGCATATTTCTTCTCTGCGCCTTTGCGCCTCTGCGTGAGATCTTTCTTCGAATGGTGGATATGAGTCCTAACGCGCAGTTGTCCGACCTATCCGTGACTTTGCTGGTCGTCGTTTTCACGATCTTGGGCGGTTGGTTGCTCTATATCGGCCGCCGCCGGCGCGTGGGCGGTGATCCGCATTGCCGCAAGTGCAATTATATTTTGCATGGACTTTCCAGCGACCGATGCCCCGAATGCGGGTCGCTGCTTTCGCCCGCCTCGATTGTCTACGGCGAGCCGCAACGGCGCTGGAAAACGTTTCTGGCCGGCTGGCTCGTTCTGCTCCCGCTCGGAATCTTTATCTCCATAGGCGGGGTATCTCAGCTTCAAGACGTGGATTGGTATCACTACAAGCCGACCTATTTTGTGCTGCGGGATTTGAATTCGGGCCGCGCCCCTGATCAGCAAAGAGCCTGGACGGAACTGATGCGGCGCGACGCGGACAAATCGCTCTCGGCAAACACGCGCGATGCGCTGGTGCGCTTTGCGCTGGTGCGGCAGGCCCATGCCGCCCAGCCGACCAATTCGCTGGACATCGACACGATCAATTATCTTGGCGGCAGGTGCCTGGCGAAGGATTTGCCGGCGGACCAATTGACCAAGTTTTTCCAGCAGTCGATTCGGACGAAATTGGCGGTCCGCAACACCGTTGTCTTCGGGGATTGGGTGCCTTACCTGACAATTCACGATGGGCTGGGACCGACCCAAGGCGGTTTCTGGACGAGGTTAAGCTCAGGGGGCCTTCAACTCGACGGCCGGAAGATCGACGGGCCATCCGGCGGATCTGCGTCATATAGCGGCTTTGGGGCCGGGTCTTGGGGTACCAGCACAAAATGCCCGCCGCCGGGAAAGCACGAGTTGACCGTGACCGTGCACATCGAAATCTTCAATGGCTCCATGAACGGGCCCGGCACCATCACGTTGGAATATCAATGCGATCGAACGATGACCGGCAGCTTTGAGGTTGTGGCCACGAAGCCGGCGAATCTCATCCAGCCGGTTTTCGATCCCAAGCTCGCGGCGGCGATGAAAGCCGCGGTGACGCTGCAGGCTTTTCGTTACAGCCTCAAGGATCACATGTTTGACGGCATGATCCGGTTCAACAATCCGCCCATGAACCTGGCTTACGACGTCATAGCGCGCTATGGAGGAAAAGAGCATCCGCTCGGCGAGGTGACGTATCATTTCCCAGCCGGAACCGGCGGCTATTCAACGTCCGGATCTGTTCCGGACCCACCCCCGGCAACTGTTGATGTGATCCTGCGTCCCAGTGAAAAAGCCGCCGTGGATACGGTTGACATCTATTCCTATTGGAATCAGGAGATGGTATTCCCAAATGTCCCGGTGGCTCGGCGTTAGCGACGTCGGGGCAAAAGCATCGGCTCACGCAGAGGCGCAAAGGCGCAAAGAAGAAAATGCATTTCTTTCTCTGCGCCTTTGCGCCTCTGCGTGAGACTCTTCAATTTCTGCTTTATCGCTTGGAGAACTGGAACCGTCGGCGTGCGCCGCGCTGGCCGTACTTCTTTCGCTCTTTCATCCGGCTGTCGCGCGTCAAGAATCGACCGGTCCGAAGCGGCACTTCCAAGGCGCTGTCATATTTGGCCAAGGCGCGTCCCAAGCCCATCACGATGGCCCCGGCCTGGCCGGTGTGGCCGCCGCCGTCGCAGTTGGCCCAGATGTCCATCTTCCCGCCGGTGTTGGTCACTTCTAGGGGGCCGAAGATCGATTTGCGGTCTTTCTCGGCGGTGAAATAGTCGTTGAGCGTGCGGCCGTTGATCTCGATCTTCCCGCTGCCCGGCGCGATGCGCACCCGCGCGACGGCGGACTTGCGCCGGCCCACGCCCCAGGTGTAAGTGGGCTTGACGCGCGGAGCCGCCGGCGCTTCGGCGGCCTTGGCGACGGGTGCAACCTTTTCGGGTGCAACCTTTTCGACCGGTGGTGCTTTTTCGACGGGTGGAATCTTTTCGACGGGCGGAACCTTTTCGACTGTCTCGGTTGCTTCAGTTTCTTCGGACATGGTGGTTCACTTTCGACTACGCCAGCTTCAGTTGTTTGGGCTGCTGGGCGGCATGGGGATGTTTGTCCCCGGTGTAAATCTTCACTTTGGTCAGAATGTTTCGGCCCATCTTGCTCTTGGGCAGCATACGACGAACCGCCAATTGCAGCAGCTTCTCT
This sequence comes from Tepidisphaeraceae bacterium, assembly GCA_050014015.1. Lineage (GTDB taxonomy): Bacteria > Planctomycetota > Phycisphaerae > Tepidisphaerales > Tepidisphaeraceae > PALSA-1353. The sequence continues at coordinate 15,660 of JBEKEC010000040.1, read as the reverse complement.
GGATGCAGCCGTTGCATGGTCTTGTATGAATATAAATGCCGGCCGCCCGGATAGTGGGAGTACGTTTCGTATTCCAGCGCATCCGCTTTCTTGCCGGTGACCTTCACCTTCTCGGCATTGAGGACAATGACGAAATCGCCGGTGTCCACGTGCGGAGTGTAGGTCGGCTTATTCTTTCCCTGAACGATGGTTGCGATCCTGGCCGCCAGGCGGCCCAGGACCTGGTCGGTCGCGTCAACGACATACCAATCGCTTTTGACTTCGCCTGTTTTCGGCATGTAGGTGCTCATGGGCGTCCTTTTACCGACAAAAAACCTCCCGGCGCAAGATCGCCCGGAAGGGAGTGAGGAGTTTACTGAGCGGACCCCGGTTGTCAACAGCCGGGGGAACCCGGAACAGGGGCGTTTTTCCGCATATATTCAAGATTTTCGTCAAAAAGCCCAATTTAACACTGGAAGAAGAAAGTCTCATTTGTTATATTTTCTGCTCAAGTGGAGGTCGACTGCCCTTGCCATTCAAGGTGACGGAAGTTCAGCCGACTCCGAATCCTAACGCCGTGAAATTCGTGTTGGATCGGGTGATAGGTGATCGCCCCATGAGTTTCCTCAATGCCGCCTCCGGTAAAGAGCATCCGATTGCATCGAAGTTGTTCGCGATCCCCGGCGTCACCGGACTGCTGTTGTTGGGAGATTTCATCACCGTGAACAAACAACCGGCCGCACGCTGGGCGGACATTACAAAACAGGTGGAGCAGGCTCTGGCATCGTTATGAAAATCCATTGAGAATTGCGGTGCTCGTCGGTTTCAGAGTTTCCAGGCGAACTTTGGGTCTCGGACGGACGTAGCACTGTTGCGAAGAGTTTCTTCCCTCCTTGCCCCGTAGGTCTCACCCACGCCTACGGGGTTTTTTTATTGCTCACTGCCCGTCGATTCTTCGCAAATCCTGCGGAAGAATTTTGTCCTCAATTTCCCGCGGGATTTGGCCGGTGGGGAAAATCAGCGCCAGGTGGGAGCCTTGGTATGCCACGATGATTCGGCCGGCGGGATCGCACCAAATCCGCTGCACGTCGCGAAAATCCGGGACGTGGTCGGTGAACACCGATTCCAACACGAACGGCTGGCGATCGGCCAAGCTCAAACGCAGGCGGGCGATCCGTCCGGCGGAATTGAATAGAAAGAGATGTCCTTGTCGATCGGGCACGAGATAGGCCGGCCAATCGGCGGAGCCGGCGGCCTGATCGGGCAACGGCCAGACCCGGCGCCGGCCGCCGGGCGACACCAGCGTTAGAGTCGATTGTCCATCGAAGTATCGGTTCCCATCCCCATCGACGAGCAAAGGCCGCCCGTCTGCCGCGGCGGTCGTCGCGGGAGCGATCGGCGGCGGAGATACGTTCTGCAAGGATTCGTCCATCGGCTCCCAATCGTGGTCGTCGATGATCCAGCGGGCGGTTCCCCGCTGAATCGCCGGCCAATCGGATTTGTTCCAGCCGGCCGAATCGCCGGTGTCGATCAACCAAATGGCCAGCCGCGGCGTCGGATCGGGGACGGTGGGATCGAGGATCAGGGTGCGTTTTGCGGCCTCATCGGTCAACAACCATCGGCCACGGCTGTCGATGGCGACGAGGCGGGAGAAATTTCGCTCCGATTGGCGAAGCAGCGGATCGAGTTGGTTGGGAGGGAGAAAACGCGCCGGCCCGACATCGGATGAGCTGACGATCCATTCATCGCCCCACGCCGCGATCGCCCCGTTCGGTTTGGACAGCCGATCGACGATTGCCGGCGGAAGCTCCTGCACCGGCCGGCCGGGCCGTACCGCCAGATAATCCGGTGAAACGATTTTCGGATTCTGCCCCTCTTGCGGAATGGTCACGCCTTGCGGGGCGCAGAACACCATCCCGCCATCACGCAGCCTTGCCACCAGCGTCAACTGGTTTCCGTTGACGGCCATTCCACCGAGCGTGGTGCCTTGCAGCAATTCCTGGATTCGTGTTTGGGCTTCCAGCGCCGCGCCCGGGGCAAGTTTTTCCAGGATCGGATTGATCTTCGGGCCGTACTGCGAAAGCCGCTGATAGGCCGCAACGCGCTTGTCCGGATCGTCGTCTCCAAGCTGATCGACCAGCGAACGGATCTGTTTGTCGTCGATGTCCGGATTGTCCAGGGTGACGAAGCTCAGCGCCGCGGCGCCCAGGCCGCGGCGAATCTGCAAGACGCTCCCGTCGAGGTGCGGAAAAAGATACACGATGTCCCCAGGCCAGTTTGTCGAATCAAGCTGCGCCCATCGACCATCCAAATATCTGGCCACGCGCGTCTGTGCGAAATCCCCATCGGCTGGAATCCAGGCGAGCAGTCCGCGCGTGTCAAAAAGGACGGCGGGCGCGCCGGTTGGTTTGGTCGTGGCGGCCACGTCCATCAATTGGCAATGATCCTCGCTCAGTTCCTTTCCCAGGGTCATGATGCTGACCCCCTCGTCGGTGGGGACGATGAGGCGGGTGACGCCGCCGTCATCCCAGGTCGTTGCCAGGTCCCAGCGGTAGGGCCGATGCCAGGGAATCGACCGGCGATCGGTTGCCGAGACGATTTCATATCCGTCGTCGTTTCGGCAGACGGCGGACGGCTCCCAAATCCCTCGGCGATTCAGCGCCCACACGACGTACGCGATTCGGCGATCGACCAGATGTTCGCTTTCCCCACCGGCGCGCGCCAAGACGACCGGCAAGGGATCCGCGCCCGCACGAGTGATCCAAAGATCTCCGCGCGAGCAGACATACACCGGCTCGTCGAGAACGAGATGTGCCGCGTCGTTGAGCTCGACCGGAATTCCCCACGGCCGGGTTTCCGGATAGTTGCGCAGATCGGCATGGAGCAATTGGCCGTAGGTTTGCAAACTCGGCGCGGGCGCGGTGGCGGCGGATTGGGTGGTCGTGCCGGAGGGTTGGCTGACGGCGATCGCAGGCGCCGGTAGCGGTGGGGGGGATTGCTTAGTCCCGAAGAAAACGACGATTGCCGCGCCTGCCCCAGCCGCCAGGACCAGCCATAACATGACCCATACCACTCGCCGGGAAGATGCCGACATCTGTCTCGCCATGTTAAACATTGTCAACAGATACCGGAAATCACTTGACGCGGAGGGGTCGGGTGCGAATAATGGTTTGAAGTATCACCTTTCCTTCGGCAAGGCCGGCCGTGGTGATTTGAACTGCGGCAACACAGTTAACGGCCTTTGCTGCTCGTTGCGATAGGCAACATCTGACAACCCGCCGTGTCAACTGAATCGCGCTTGTGAGCCGATAAGAGTTTTCCGCGTGGATTGTTAGAGGGTTTGGCGCTGTTGGCCCCGCCGTGAGATTTTCACGACACGGATTGACAACGGCTAAACAAACGATAACATCTGCCTCCCCGCTGAAGTTCCAAAAGCTTTTCGTGGGCGCGGAACATGGCGGCAAATTCATTTGCCGCAATGATTTGCGATATTTGTTCTTTGACAAGTGAATAGTCGGAAAATCGCGAGGATGTGTGTCCGGAAGCAATGGTGTACATCGCTGTCCGGACGGGTTTGGAATACGGGACTGAAATTAACGATTTCGGTTTCGGGATTTCAGATTTGAGACTGTCAACTCTCAAACATCCTTGTGGTTTCACGCAAAAGTGATCTTCCTTGATCTATTTTGAGTATGCCATCGAAGATGTTTGAGCCTTGCTTCCCGATGAAGTATATCGGGAACCCGATGAAGTTTATCGGGCTGACCCCCTCGCCCCAGCCGGCGATGGGGCAGTAACAACCGATCGAATTGTCTTAATTCGGTCGGCGGACAAACTCATTTCGAGGATAAACACGGCCCCAGAAAGTTTCAGTCTCGGTCAGTCCCGACTTGTCGGGATCACACCGGGCTTCAGGATGGGACCGTGCCAAGAAATTTAATTGAAGAGTTTGATCCTGGCTCAGCCTGAACGCTGGCGGCGTGGCTAAGACATGCAAGTCGTACGGGTGTAGCAATACACCAGTGGCGGACGGGTGAGTAATGTATCGCTAATGTGCCCCGGATTCTGGGATAGCTGTCCGAAAGGACAGGTAATACCAGATGACATATCCTTTTCGCATGAAGAGGATCTCAAAGGGAAACCGCTCTGGGAGCAGGCGATATCGTATCAGCTAGTTGGTAGGGTAACGGCCTACCAAGGCGACGACGCGTAGCCGGACTGAGAGGTTGGCCGGCCACATTGGGACTGAGACACTGCCCAGACTCCTACGGGGGGCTGCAGTAACGAATCTTCCGCAATGCACGCAAGTGTGACGGAGCGACGCCGCGTGTGGGACGAAGTCCTTCGGGATGTAAACCACTGTCAGGGGTTAGAAAGTTCTGATCAACCCCAGAGGAAGGCACGGCTAACTCTGTGCCAGCAGCCGCGGTAAGACAGAGGTGCCAAGCGTTAGGCGGAATCACTGGGCTTAAAGCGTGTGTAGGTGGACTGGTCAGTACCTTGTGAAATCCCCCGGCTCAACCGGGGAACTGCTCGGTATACTGCTGGTCTTGAGCAACCTAGGGGCGAGCGGAACAAATGGTGGAGCGGTGAAATGCGTAGATATCATTTGGAACGCCAATGGTGAAAACAGCTCGCTGGGGGTTTGCTGACACTGAGACACGAAAGCCAGGGGAGCAAACGGGATTAGATACCCCGGTAGTCCTGGCCATAAACGATGTCGACTAGATCGTAGTGCCTCTGACGGTATTACGGTCGAAGCCAAAGTGCTAAGTCGACCGCCTGGGAAGTACGGTCGCAAGGCTAAAACTCAAAGGAATTGACGGGGGCTCACACAAGCGGTGGAGCATGTGGTTCAATTCGAAGCAACGCGCAGAACCTTACCTGGGTTTGACATGCTTGGATTATCTCCATGAAAGTGGAGTAGGCCCTTCGGGGTACAACAAGTACAGGTGCTGCATGGCTGTCGTCAGCTCGTGTCGTGAGATGTCGGGTTAAGTCCCTTAACGAGCGAAACCTTTGCCCTTAGTTACCATCGAGTAAAGTCGGGGACTCTAAGGGGACTGCCGGTGTCAAACCGGAGGAAGGTGGAGATGACGTCAAGTCCTCATGGCCTTTATGCCCAGGGCTACACACGTGCTACAATGGGGTGCATAAAGCGAACCTAAAGTGCAAACTCATGGAAATCGCAAAAATCACCCCTCAGTTCAGATCGGAGGCTGCAACTCGCCTCCGTGAAGTTGGAATCGCTAGTAATCGCGGATCAGCTACGCCGCGGTGAATGTGTTCCTGAGCCTTGTACACACCGCCCGTCAAGTCATGGGAGCCGGAAATAGCCGAAGCCGCCTCGTTTCAGAGGTGTCTACGCTAGGTTCGGTGACTGGGACTAAGTCGTAACAAGGTAGCCGTAGGGGAACCTGCGGCTGGATCACCTCCTTTCTAAGGGATTACTTAGAAACTCTTCCAGAGCAATCTGGTTTAGAATCTGTCAGCACAGCCTCGTTCGTCCCGAGCTAATCCGAGGGACGAGGATGCCGATGGCAACATCGGCGAACGGTTTCTCCGACTATTCATTTGTCAAAGACCAGACCAAAGCCCGGCCTGTTTACAGGCCGGGTTTCTTTTTTGGCTTGTTTTTTCCCAACCCCAGTGGTATTTTTTCCCCCAATCGCAAATCCCCCAAACCCGTCACGGAGGACGCATGTCTCGCGCCGAAAAGCAACTCCGCCGCAAGCGACGTAAGCAGCGGAAGTATGGCCGCTCATACTGGGACGACCGGATAATCTCCGATTTCAACGTTGATGTCCCTCCCGGCCTGCGCTTGGTTGAATATGACATCACCCACGATCCCCTCGAATCGCCCGAGGAGCGCGACCCCGATCTCGAAGCCGCCATCGGCGACCGCCGCCAAGAATTGTTCGATCGCGTCCACAACGACGCCCGTAGTGCCATTCCCGAATTGGAAAGCCTCCTGGAACGATTCCCCAACTCCAGAATGCTGATGAACTGGCTAAGTGCAGCCTATCAACGCATTGGCGATCACGAAAAGTCCGATTCCATGGTTAAGTTGTGCCACCAGCGGCATCCCGATTATCTGTTTGCACGGACCAATCTGGCCGCGATCCACCTCCAAAACGGGGACACCGCCCAGGCCGATGCCGTCATGCAGCACAAGTGGGACTTGAAGCTCATGTACCCGCATCGCGACGTTTTCCACGTTACAGAGTTCACGGCCATGAGCTATGTCGCCATCGATTATTTCATGCAGACCGGCAACCGCGACGCGGCTGAATTGATCCTCGATGCCATGGTCAAGCTCGCCCCCGATCACGAAGCCACCAAATCCCTTCAAAAAGGGATGTATGGCTCCCTCCTCACGAAGTTTCTTGACCGACTCTCCCGCAGGTCTCGGCGAAACCTGCGCCCGGCACGGTGACGACGATCATTTGAGATATTCTGCTTCGGCTTTTTTCTGCGCTCGCTTGATCGATGCCGTCGGCGTTCAATTCGCCCCCGGATTATTAATCATAAAAATCCGCAACGCCCCGACCGGATCGTCGTACACCGTCGGCCCGCCCAGGTTGATCGACTCCTGCTGCGCCAGCGTTGTAGCCCCCAGATTGCCGGCGTAGCTCGACGTCTTGGCATAAGAGCACGGGAACTGATTTCCAGCCAACGACTCCGCGTGCCCATCGGCGAAGCCGACGTTGGCCACGGTATTGGCCCCGCCCGGACCGGGATGCCGATAGCCGATCCGGCAATTCTTCATTCCAACCTGATCCACCGACTGTCGCCCCATGTACACCCCGTCGGCCACGACCACCAGCAGCGACGAGTGCTTGACGTTCGTGGTCTTGTGCAAGCCGATGTACTTTCCAGCCGCATCCGGCCCAAAACCGACGGACCCCGTATAAAAAAGATCGTTTTGCGGGATATTCGCCACCGTACCCCCGATCGGGTTGTACGCATTGATCCAATAGCTGCTGCGGATGATCTTGTTGAATCCCGGCCCCGGCCAGGTCACCGCGATTTGCGGATCGCTGTCGCCGTACGTCGGCCCCGCGAACTCCATCGGCCATTCAATCCATCCCCGCGGATTGGCCCCATTCGTTCCCGTCTGCCCGTTGGCCATCCCATTGATGTCCACCGTGTTCGGGCAGTAAAAAACCGTCCCCACGTCCCGAGCCGCGCTCCACACGAATCCATCCCGATCCAGAATGCTCGGCCAGCCATCCATGATCACGTTCGGCCCCGCGACGTAGTTCGTCGCCGACCCCGGCTGTTGCGGCAAATTGAACGAGGGAACAACCCACCCGTTGTTCTCCGCCGCATACGCAAACAGCCCCGCGGATATTTGCCGCAGGTTGGACATGCACCTGATGGAGTTGGCCTGTTCCCGCGCTTTGTTCAGCGCCGGCAGCAGCAGCGCGACGAGTATGGCGATGATCCCAACCACGACCAGAAGCTCGACCAGCGTGAACGCCCGTCGCCAGGATGCCGGCAGCAATCGCGGCATGGAACGTCTCCTTCGGATTCGATCATTCCACTTTCCGCGTTGGTTTCAAGTGCCGGCCGGGTGCGTGTCACCTGCTGCCGAGAATTTCCCCCTCCCCATGTACTCAGGAAATCCTAATGAGGCAATTGCCGCAGCGCAGCGTTAACCGCGTCCAGATCAAACTCGTCGGGATCGATCTTGCCGCCGGTCCATTCTTCGATGTCCGCATATTCGGGATGAGCCGGATCTTCAAGAATCTCCACCATACGGTAATATCCCCATATCCCACCGCAATCCTCCATCGGACAGCGGCCACGCCCAGCCAGGCAGACGAGGGTTTTTGCTCCCTCCGCCGCGGGAATGATCTTTTCAATCTGGAGAACGTGTTCCCAGCTATCCCCGAAATCGTATTCGTAACGGAATTTAGCCTTGGCCGATGGAAGCAACGCCCCAAGCCGGTATTCTCGCTCGTCAAAACCCTCGATATCCAATTGCGCCCCGTCCTTTGATGTGGCGGTGTATTGTTTATTCTCGATGACGAATGCGTGCAGATGGCAGTCATACCAACCCATGACGATTTGGATGACGTCGTGAAGCGAATCCAGCCTGATATCCGCCGGAACGACAAATCGCCGCCAAATCGGCGGTTTGCTGCCGCGAAGAACGATCTTGATTTGATACGCGTCCGGTTGAGGTCGGGTCTTTTTTGCCATGGCGACGAACAGTTTATGGATGTGGGGCTTGGATTGCACTGATGCGTTTAGATTTCTGTGGCAAACTGCCGGACCATTTTCAGCCCGCTTTGCTTAGCACGGTTTTGACGCCTTCGCTGAATAGCTGCGAGCGGGTCAGTCGCCTACGCCCGAAGTCGAAAAACCCCGGGCTTTTCTTGTTTGATATTTCAGGTAAAATGAAGTGGTCAGGAGCGTCGGCTATGACTTACCGCGGGCACATCAGAAATGGCCAGGTTCTGCTGGATGAGCCGGCGCGCTTGCCGGAGGGGGCGGAAGTAAATGTTGACGTCGTTGAGAAAATGGTCCGCATCACGCGGCCGCAAGAACGTCAGCGTCTTGCGAAATTCCAACCCATCGAGATGCCCGGCGGATCGCTCGCCGATGAATTGATCTGGGACCGACGGTGATCTGATGCCCGCCTTTTTCGTGGATTCTTCCGCTCTCGTGAAACGATATCGAAACGAGGAGGGATCGCGACGCGTCTCGGAGTTGCTGGAGGGCGCCGAGCGACTGTTGATGGCACGGCTTACCGTGGTCGAGGTTTCCTCGGCTTTGGTTCGTCGTGCCCGCGCGTCAAGGACGCCCGCAGAAGAATTGCGAAATGCGATCAATGCAGTTGATGTTGATCTCCAGAAATCATTTGATCTCATCGAACTGGATAAGCCGGTAATGGAACATGCGGTCGCGATGGCCCGAAAGCATGCGCTGCGCGGAGCCGACGCCATTCAGCTCGCGTGCATGCTCCTCGCTCAAAGTGAAACGCCTGATGTGCCGCTTGTTCTTTTGAGCAGCGATGACGAACTTAATGCCGCCGCGTCGGCGGAGGGATTGCAGGTGGAGAATTCGAACTTGCACCCATAATTGGCCGAAACAGGCATCGTGTCACGGGGCAAGTCGAAAATCCTCGCGACTCTGGCGAATAGAGCATTCGTGTTATGATGAATCCCTCGAAGCGGGCATCCTCGCCCCTTCGAGAATCGCCCCCATGGGCAGGATGCTCATGCCACGTCCCATGAATCCAGCCACGCCCCAATCCGACCCCGATGCGCCCCAGCCGCTGGAGTATGCCAGACCAGGGAATTGGCGATCTCGACGACCCCATTGGTTTTTGTGGTGTTTGCTCGCTGTTCTCGTCTTTCTTCTCCTTTCAATACTGCTCCCCACGGGCTATGTCTCTCCGCACCGCGCCAACCAAATTAAATCCGCCTCCAATCTCCTCCAGATTGGCCAGGCAATTTCGCTTTACACAATTGCCCATAAGGGCGAATACCCCGACTCATTTCGAACGATTTTTCTGAACGAAGACGTCGTCAGCGAGGTTTTCGTTTCTCCCGAAAGATTTGAAACGCCGGCCAGTGGCCCTTGGCCGGCGATCACCGATCAAGTGATCCCGGGAGGCCATCTGTCATACATCTATCTCGGCCGCGGACTTTCTGGGAACACGGTGAAGCCGAACACGATTGTGGCTTATGAGATGATCCCCCATGCCGGGGGCGGGACGAACGTGCTCTTTGGCGATGGCCACGTTGAGTGGGTCGGTCCCGTGACGATCGGAAAGATCGGAAGCCGCGCCAATTCGGGACAGTTTCCGGTGACGCTGCCGGCAGATGGGACTTGGGGGAAATGACCGGCAAGCCCGCGGATGGCCATCCGTGGGCATTCGGGAGTGATATTCCCACTCGGTGCTTTTCTATCGCATCGCCGCTTGGTTGCCGGCCGTGTCCTGGGCAGCGGCCAACTGGAGCCGCAGGATCAACAGCGCCGCCGACAGTTGCGGATCTACTTTCAGCGCATCCTGAAGCGTCGGGCGGGTGGTTGGCACGCCCCCTTCCAGGACCGCGCCATCGAGCACGTCAAGCTGCATGCGGGCCAGGTTCCGGTCTCGCATCTGCATGGGCGTCATTTCGATGTTCACGTCCGGATCGACGCCCCACGTCGTGCTGTTCTCCTCGCGATGAATGCACCGCCCGCTGGGAAGGTAATAGTGGCTCGTCGTGAGCTTCAGATACGCGTCGCGCTTGGTGTCCAGTGGGAAGAGCATTTGCACGCTGCCCTTGCCGAACGTCCGCTGCCCCACGATCAGCCCTCGATGCCAATCCTTCAGCGCCCCGGACACGATTTCGCTGGCGCTGGCCGAGTATTGATTCACCAACACCAGCAGCGGCACGTTGGTCAGCAGGTCCTGCGCATCGGCATCCATCTCCGAAGGTGGATTGCTCGTTGGCCGGTCCGCGTGCGTGCTCACGATCACGCCGTGATCGATGAACTCGTTGACGACCTTTTTGGCCGTGTCCAGCAACCCGCCGGGGTTGTCGCGAAGGTCCAGAATGATCGCCCGGGCCTGTTGTGATTTAAGCTCCTCCAGCGCCCGGCGCAGGTCCTCCCCGGTGCTTTTGCTGAAACCCGTCAGCCGCACGTACCCGATCCGTTGATCCGAATCCAGCATGTAGTTCCAGTCGCCGTCCGGCTTGGGCGTGCATCCCTTGACGCTGGCGACCTTGATGACCTCCCGCCTCAGAACGTAATCCTTGACCGACCCGTTCAGCGACCTCATCGTCAACGTCACGCTGGTCCCGGTCGGACCGGTGATGATCTTCACCGCCCCGTCGGGCGTCAGGCCCTTGGCCGTCTTGCCGTTGATCTTGGCAATCACGTCTCCCGGCCTCACCCCCGCTCGCGAGGCGGGCGTATCCGGCAGCGGCTGTACCACCACGATATTCGAGTTCTCATCCGCTTCGATCTGAATCCCCACTCCGCTGAATTGCCCCTCCGTCGTCTTTTCAAGTTCCGGAGCGTCATACGGCCAGATCACCGTTGTGAAAAGATCGAGCTTGGAAAACGCGCCGTCCGCGAACTCGCTGACGAAAACCTCCTCGGGCAGCTTGATCGTCTTGGCGTTTACTTCGCGAAGATCGGTCAGCGCCTCGACGACCACCCGCCCGGCATCGTCGGCGCCGGCCACCTGGGCCTTGGCCTTCCATTCCTCCAGGTCATTCACGAATTTCTTCCGCTGATCGGGGTCCTTCAGCCCGGGGAACGCATCTTCCAGCCCGTCCGTTGTCACCACCGTTTCAAGCCCGTTCAATCCGCCTTGCAGCAGGTTCTGCAGCGTCACGTCGCGATAGTATTCCTGCGCCGCCAGCTCCAGCGCGTTGTACAGCATGTCGAACTGAATCCCCTTAATCATGTCATGCCAATCCGTCGGCGGCGATTCTTCTTCGGCCGCCACGTCCTCCGACGGCCGCGTGGTGACGCCCAGGCCCGCAACCGACGGCAGCGTCGTGCTTGAACCCAGCGAAACCGCGCCGCCGGGCCGCGTTGTCGCGCCCTTGGCAACCGACGGCTGCGTCGTGGGATGAATCACCGCATCCGCCGCGTCTCGCTCTCGCCATTCAATTTCCTGAAGCTTCTTCATCCGATCGGGCGCGTACTCCAGAAGCAACCGCACCCGCACCGCCGCCACCTTCAGCTTGTTCTTCCAAATCGGACTCCCCGGCTCGATCACGCTCAGGTCCTGGTACATCCGCCATGCCTTCAGCCACATCGCGCCGCTCTCGTCGGCGTCGGCCGCGGCCGCAGATTCCTTCACCAGGTCATCCACCCACTTCTCGGTGCGAAATGCCTCCCGGTTGTCCGCCAGCAGATACGCCTGCGAAACCTCGTCGATCGCATAGCTGTCCATCTTGTGCGCCAGCAGAACGCGGGCATTGTTCTCGTCCTCTTGGAATTGTTCGTGGCGCTGGCTGTCGAATACCTGCCGCTGAGATTCGAAATCCTCGACCCACCCCTCCATTTGCCGCGCTTCAGGATCGTGCGAAATCTCCTGGGCGCGCCCCAGCAACTGTTCGCTCCGGCTAAAATCACCGCTCCGCGCCGCCTGCACCGCCGCCGTTTCCAAACCATACGAAGTCGTCAGCGATGGCTGCGTGGCCGGTTGCTCGTCCGATAATCGCGCCGGTTGTGATGGATCCCCCGTCGCCGCATTCGCCGCGCTTGGCGACGGCCGGCACGACAGCCCCAGCGTTAAGCAAACAACACAACCGATGCCAAAAAACACCCGGCTCAACATCAGCTTCATTGATTCCACCTTGATGAGATTGGGCATCCGAACGGCGGACTGGCCGTTGGTGGCGACAACGCGCTCCCGACGGCAAACCTTAGCTCCGGTTATTGTCCCGGTCAAACCGTAACTAAAAACTTCTATGCTCAGACCCTATCGGCAATTACCGCCCCATGGAGATAGCCGCCGCATCAATGTACCATGCTCCGCGCCCGCAATAGTTGCGGCTGACTGAATTTCACCATCGGTATATAACAACTCAGGCTTTCTCAGTTTATGCCCACCATTCTCGCCCAACTCGACCAAATCTTCCGAAACGCCATCCAAGACGCCTTCGGCATGGAATGCGACCCCTCCGTCGGCGTCAGCCAAAACGAAAAATTCGGAGATTATCAGTCCAACGCCGCCATGGGCTTGGTCAAACCCCTCGCCGACAAAACCGGCGCCAAGCTCAGTCCCCGCGCCATCGCCGAGCAGATCAAATCCAAGCTGAATCTCGGCTCGATGGCGTCCCAAGTCACCATCGCCGGACCGGGGTTTATCAATGTCCGCCTTTCCCCCGATTGGCTGGCAGGCCAACTCAACGCCATTATGTCGGACCGCCGCCTCGGCATCCCTGCCGCCCCCGAACCGCAAAATATTGTCGTCGATTATTCCGGACCCAACATCGCCAAGGAGATGCACGTCGGCCATCTGCGAAGCACCATCATCGGCGACGCCATCAGCCGCGTCCTGGAATTTCAGCAGCACCGGGTTATCCGCCAAAACCACATCGGTGACTGGGGAACCCAATTCGGCCGCGTCGTCCTCGCCATCTGGTATCACGTCATGGCCGAACATCTGCATGAAACCGAAACGATGAATCGCCTCGTCGATGCGATGAGCCCCAGCGCCGACGAATCCGCCAAGGCCGCCATCGTTCATTCGCTAGCACAATTGCATCGGCAGATGTTGTCGGCCGACCCCGATGGGACACACATTTTCGAGCCGGCCCTGCGTCAGCTTCATCTGCGCCTTTCGTTGCTGGAGAGACTCTACCAGTTCGTCTCGGCGGTAACCGACCACCCAGCCGCCAAGGACGAACTGATCGACGAGGAAAAAAATTCCCTGGCCAGCCTTCCTCGCCTTTTTACCACCTTCATCCAAGACCCCAAAAATCCCAAGAATCGCCAGGAGGAACTCGCCTGGCGCAAGGCCAGTGAAGCAACGCTGGAAACCTGCAATGAAATCTATTCGCAGCTCGGCGTGAAACTCACGCCGGCCGACGTTCGCGGTGAATCGGCCTACCAGGACGATCTTCCATCGATCGTGGCCGAGTTGAAATCCGCCTCAATCGCCGTCGAATCCGAAGGCGCGGTGGTCGTCGAGGTCCCCGGCTACGAATCGCCCCTGATGATCCAAAAATCCGACGGCGGATATCTCTACGGCACGACCGATCTGGCCGCCATCCGCTATCGAATCCTCACCCTGGCGGCCCGCCGCATCATCTACACCCACGACAGCCGCCAACAAGAACATTTCAAAAAAGTCTTCTGGACCGCGAGAAAGATCGCCTGGGGCAAAGACGTCTCGCTTGAGTACGCCCCCTTCGGCACGATCCTCGGCGAAGACGGCAAACCCTTCAAAACCCGCAGCGGCACCACGGTAAAATTGAAAGACTTGCTCGACGAAGCCGAAGACCGCGCCATGGCCGTCGTCACCGAAAAACAGCCGGATTTGCCCGAATCCCAGCGCCGCTCCATCGCCCACGCCGTCGGCATCGGCGCCGTCAAATACGCCGATCTTTCCAAGGATCGCATCAGCGACTACGTCTTTTCCTTCGACAAGATGCTTGCCCTGGACGGCAACACCGCCCCCTATCTCCAATACGCCCACGCCCGCATCCGCTCCATCTTCCGCAAAGCCGGCGATGCCAAAATGGGCGAGATTACTCTGAAATCCCCCTTCGAGTTATCCCTAGCCAAACACATTCTGCGTCTAGGCGAGGTGATCGACCTGGTCGCCCGCCAGCTCCAGCCGCACCATCTATGTGCCTACGTTTACGACCTAGCCACCCGCTTCAGCGGCTTCTTCGAGAATTGCCCCGTGATCCAGAGCGAGCCGGCAATCCGCTCCAGCCGCTTGGCCCTATGCGATCTAACCGCCCGCACCTTCGAGCTCGGCTTAGACCTGCTCGGCATCGAGCATCCCGATCAAATGTGAGTTTAGCCAGAAAAATTCATGCTCACCGCAGAGGTCGCGGAGATCACGGAGAATCCAGGAGAATTGAGCTTCAGCAAGATTACACTGTACGGACGCCGTTTCTCTCAGACTCGCCTTAGATTCCTATTTGAATTCAGCCTCCGCGATCTCGGCGCTCTCCGCGGTGAAATATCCGGACCAGTCGCCCCGCTCGCGGGGCGCGTCAGTTCCCCGGCTGCACCGGCGTTACAGGAAATCCCTGCCCCGTCGGCGGCGCCAGATGCTGCCGGATCGCCGTCAATTCGTCCAGAATGCGGAATATCACGATCACCAGCTCGCAATAAATTCGGCACACCAACGGCCCTATAAATATGTACAAAATTCCGAAGAGCACCTGCGCGCCACCGCCAAACTTCGATCCGGCGCCGGCCACAATCATGACCAAGCCGCTGATGACGCTAAACACGACGCCGATGATGAAAATGATCCGAATGAACGTCGGAGTGATCATTTGCTTGAAATCCAGAAAATCCTTCATGGCTTCTCCTTCGGTTAGAGGTGTTTGAAAAATGATACCCGGACGCGCGGCACGTTCAATCGCCGCACGCCAGTTCCCGCCCTGAGCTTACCTGCCCTGAGCATGTCGAAGGGCCTGGCCTGAGCTTGCCGAAGGATCGAAGGGCCAGAAATCCCACACCGCACCCCGTCGAATTTCATTGAGCCAGACGGCTCGCGGGGCGTGCTCGAGCCTGCGATAAATGTAGAATTCCTGCCCAAAATCGGTTCAATCGTGGGCGAGTCAACAGAAATCTGCGGGCGCCGTTACGCAGCTATGACCCCCGATGCTATGATATATGGTGTCGAATTTTGCGCAAGGTCATCGATCCCCATACCTCTGTGTGAGGACTCCGTATGGACTTGATTAGCAATCTTGCCTCGGAAGCCTTCCAATCGGCGCTCCGTCTTGCCGAGCGACGCAACGGCGAGATGGAGGACGTTGCCAAATTGGCCGCGATGCGCAATCCCGCGATGGAAGCCTACGAACCGGTACTCCGTCCTGCCGAGCGACACAACCGCGAGATGGAGGACGTTGCGAGAATGGCTGCGATGCGCGATCCCGCGATGGAAGCCTACGAATCGGCACTCCGCCTAGCCGAGCGACACAACCGCGAGATGGAGGACGTTGCGAGAATGGCTGCAATGCGCGATCC
>JBEKEC010000039.1:0-54103 GCA_050014015.1 Tepidisphaeraceae bacterium | reverse complement strand
AATTTCTCTTTGCCTCTGCGTGCTCTGCAATGCTAACCATCAGAATTTGCGCGATTCGCAAAGAATTTGTGAACCACGGATTACACGGATTGCACGGATAATTTCTTCTCCCATCCGTGCTTATCAGTGTAATCCGTGGTTCGATCGGTTTTGTTTGGTTGCGGCTCTGCCGCGCTGTGATCTCCGCAGTTCAATTTAGCCTTTTGCATGTCGCAAAATCGGGCCGATTTTTCCGCGTTTGCGTCTAAAAATGTCCCACTCTGCCCCGGAATGTCCCATCCCACCCCCCTCCCCCATCGCGGAGCGAGACAGGTGAACGGGGGAGCAGGTGAACAGGTGATGGGGAAGAAAATGGCGAGGCGAAGATGGGCCATGGGACGACACGTTTGCCGAACAATAACCTAACCGCCGCCGGCTCGCAAGGAAAAAATTCGAGGGGGATGGAGAGTCTCGCGCAGAGACGCAAAGGCGCAGAGAGGGGAAAAGTCCTCTTGAATCCCGGCGACTAAATTATATAATTTAGTGCGTGGCGAGCTTCCGGTGGAACGGATGGAACGAGGCGAAGATGGCCAAGCATGGCGTCTCGATCCGCGAAGCCGAACTCGTTGTTCGGTCGGCTCGCCGCCCCTATCCGCGCAAGATCGGCCGCGGCAAATGGCAGGTCGTCGGACGCGGACAGGGAGATCGCTGGATGCAGGTGATTTATCTCGTCGATCCAGGCGGCACGCTCTTCATCATCCACGCCATGCCCGTGAGGATCAAATGAAGCAAAAAGCAAAAGTAAGGTCGAAGCCTTCCCCTATCGAGAGATTCCTGGCCCTCAGCGACGCGCAAAAGGACGCGGAAGTCGCGCCCTTCGACAAGGGCGAAGTTCCGCTCTCGCAATCACGGCCACTCACGCCTGCGGAGCGCAAGCAATGGAGCCAGATCAGGCGCGGCCTCGGTCGGCCAAAGATCGGCCGGGGATCGGTGATCGTGCCCATCAGCATCGAGCGGGGCCTGCTTGAGGAAGTGAATGAATTCGCGGCATCGCACCACCTCAAGCGATCCCAGATGATGGCCCAAGGCCTGCGGCTGTTGATGCGGAAAATGGCGTCCTGAGAGTTTGCATGGGCCAGTTACCCGAGCATCAAGACCGAACACGGCGCGTATGACAAAACCCGCTTGGGGAAATTCAAAGGGGTCGGGAGTCTTTATCATTAAAGACTCCCGACCCCTTTGACTTAACCGTTGGCTCGCAAGGAAAAAATTTCGTAATTATGCACTTGACAAGAGTGGCCACAATTCACGTTAGGGCAGTCACTTCCGGCGATCACTTGGCCGATTTCTTGGCGGCCTTCTTCTCGGCCGCTTCCAGCCCCTTCACGTCCGCTGGTTTGACACGGAGGAGTCCGGCCAGCGCCTGATCCGGAGACAGGGGGGCTAGGCTGATTGGGTTGCCGTTTTTGCCGTTGGGGTTCGGGTTATGCGACTTTTTCGTCATAGCGGCATTGTAACACGAGATGCAATCGACAAAGGTTTCAGGCAAAAATTGTAACTTTTCAGCCAAATTAGGGAATTTGCCTACAGACTATCCCTGGAACTTCGCTATTATTTCAATTGGAGGGTTGTGGATAACCCGCCTAGGCTTGTGTAAAAAGTGCGTATTTTGTGCAATTTGTTCCGAAAATGATATATCCCGTCGTGTCCAAAAGAAGCTCATCCTTTGGGCCGATATGAGGAAATATCGCGGAATTGCCACTTGACTATACGCTGTATAGGTGCGTATTGTACACAACCTGTAGTGGTTAAGTGCCTTTGGGACCGGCAATAGGCGCTACCCCATGACAGCCGACATTTCAAAAGCTCTTGACGCGCGGAATTCTTATTTTATACTATTCCCCCCTTGCGATTGCGACAGCGGGTTTTTCGATTTCCCTGCCACAGTCGAGCGCTCTCTAAATTCACGACCAGAAACGCGGGGCATGGAAATAGCCTCGCACCGCGGCGAGCGGGTGTTATGGATGGCATCCGTGCGGTCTACTTGTTGTCTATGAGGGAGGCGATATGCCAACGATCAGTGAGTATCTAGCCCAGTACAAGGAGCGACAGATGGCGAAGGCGCAAACCGGCAAGGTGTGTGCTATTTGCGGCCGTCTCTTACAGGAAACGATAACGGGAAGTCGCTCGACGGATGACGGGTCGGTTTGCAGCGATTGCTATTACGACCAAGTGGGCGACGTAATTGAGCAACACCCAATTGTGTCTGCACGAGCTATTCGCGGCTAGAATTACCTTGCCGTTAATGTTAAGGATACAATCGCAGTAGTTGGAGCGGAAGCCGAATCAGCGATTTTATCCCCTCGCATATCGGTTAGGGTAATTCATGCAAACCCACTATCTCGGAAACGACGAAGTAGACGCATATCTTAAAGACCTGGCAAACAGGCTCATGCAATTGGAAAAGGAAATGCCAGCTATATGGGTACCGATTGGCCCATCAGGAGTCGAACTTGCCGAAAGGCTCGTGAAAATTGAGCCCAAGCTGCAAACCACTGCGATTCCATTTCCTGCACAATACGATCGAGATTCCGAAGAGGTCAGCTTTTCAGAAGATCCCGCCACTGCGATCAAGGGCAAGAACGTAATCGTCATGGATAGTTCTATTCACTCTGGAATAACAATGCGTCGCGTGGTGGAAGCGATCTCAAAATTCGGCGCATCGAAAATTTGCAGTTACACCCTTGTTCTCAAACAGAGCGCCAGTTTCATCCCCAGTTTTTGGGGGGTAACAATTGGCGATTACGATCGCGCGTATTTCATGCTCAATTGCCTCCCAAACAACCATTTTCACGATGCGTTATGTGGCCACGGGCAAGTGCGAGAACGTCCGCCACAACGGAAAGACGGAAAGACCCGAAACCCGTACTTTCATATTCGCAAGCTTTCGCGCTCCGATCTCGGTCGCCCGACAATTGTTTCAGGATTGGACTCGCTAGATCGAACTCAATGGGAAGATCGCTATTACGAAATGACGTCCCATCCAAGCAGAACCACCTATGTTCTGGAAGCCAGTAACGAAATCGTTGGATACCTCACGGTTGACCGGGGATCGGATTTTTCGTTTAGTATTGAAGCCGTGGCGGTAAGAAGGGACCGCCAGGGCCTCGGATATGGCCCAGCGCTGCTTAGGTGGGGCGAGACAATCGCGCGACAATCCGATTTTAGACGGATTACTCTTTGGGCCATCAACGAGAAAGTCGAGTTCTACAAGTCGAAAAGATACAGAGTAATTCCCGACGTGGCTCCGATGCAACTGGGGACGGAAACATATACACACATGACCAAGCCGGTTCTTGCACATCTTGGTCAGTCCGAACCGGTGCGAGCCGAAGCAACACCTAATGCGGCCGCCGGGACTTGAGCCCGGACGGGCAAAGCCCAGCGCGTTCCATACGCGCCGCGTCTTCCAATTATTTCGCCACGACCGCCAAATAGGCCGGGGGGCGGTTCGGCCGCCCCCCGGAACAAATAAACTCAGTTGTTCAAGCTGAACAACATCGGTGTGGGGTCTGATGGCCGCACACGTCGGAACTGTCCACTACGCCGGCAGCGCCGATGCCGTATGGCAACGGGGTCGCTACCGTCGTCATCAGAGACAACGAATTTACCGCCGCGTGGTGGCGGTATGCCCTGCGCCGGATGACGCTCCGACGGCGCAAACGGAGACTGGTCATTCCTCATAAAAGGAACTCCATTCCGGGCATTTCACTTGATTTCCGGGGGATTTCGCCGATACTATTACATGCTTTGACAGTATCGGGTTCACCCCGGCTTAGGCCGCCCGGTGGCCCAACTGATTAGTGTTGGGAGGTTGCCGGTTAACGCTGGCAACTTCCTTTATTCGGCCTTGCCGTTCAGATCAAAAATATCTTCCTTCTTGTCTCCATTCGCTTCTGGCTCCGCGGTTGATTCCTCTACTGGTTGATCTTCTGATTTTTCCTCCGCTTTGGCCTTCGGCTTCTTCATGTCGTACCACTCGCAAAGGCCGTAGGCGCCGTTCGGCAGCTTCACAAACGTGTGCGTGCTTTTCCCTAGCGAGATTCGCAGCCCGTTCATCGCGTCGTCTTTCTTCGGCGGAAACTTGTCGTAGCCGCCTAGCAATAGCAGGTCGTAAATCTGCTCGGCCGTTGCGGGCGTTCGACCGATTGCCTTGAGTCGTGTGAGAACCGACTTCAAGCACGTGTTCAGAGGCTTGTTGAAAAACTCGTCCCCACGAGAAATCTTTGTCGAGGAATCCTGCACGGTCAATTCGGCTTCGGGATATAGCAACGCCGTTCCGGCGCGCTCGCACAACATGTTGATGAGTTGTTTCGTTTTTACGATCTTCTCTTCCATCGGACGAATTTCGGCTTGTAGTTCCTCGATAGTGGCCGTGATATGGTCAGACATCTGATCTCCTGATTAGTGTTGAAGATAGTATAGCCGATCTTCCGCAAGTTTTACAAACGACAAAATCGGATTATTTTTATGATACGACAAATTATGCCGTAACTCGATATGCTAAAAAGAGTTGGCGAATCGACGATTGTTGCGGATATCATCGCCATTTGCGGCGATGACTGCGGGAATTCTATACAATCTAGCTGGATGGCGTCTTGTAGACTAACATTTTCCCATCCGCAACCTTAACCGCCGCGTCTCGGCGCTGAGTATCGGTTAACTCCCGGCCATTCCAGCGGAAATCGAACTCATCGCAGTATCGGGGAAGATGCTTCTTGCTGCCGAATGGAACGTGGACTTGAGCACTCTATCGGGCGACGAAAAGTGCTCACGTTCCGGTTCCATTGGTCAGTACCTCCATCAGTGGACCGAGGTGGCGCTGGTAATGACGCCAGCGGCCCACGGAACTCTGATAGATCGGTTGACGGACTTGCCACATGCTCGGGGTCAGTACTGTCGTCTTCGCACGATGGAATTCGATGCAACCCGGGTGCCAAGGCAGGCCGAGGAAGTCGATCAGCCGCCGGCTTTGGCCCTCCAAATCCGCCACCAGGGTCTCGTACTGCACCTCAAGCATCCGTATCGGCAGCGAGCCGAGCCAATGATCCATCAATCGATTGATTTGCAGATATTCCGTGCCGCAATGCGCCAAGTCGAATGAAAACGTATTCCCCTGCGAAAACCACTGGAAATAGCAGGACAAACAAGTATCGCGGGCTTCGCGGCGGCAGCAAATCACCCGCGCTCCGGGAAAGAGCAGGGAAATCAGACCAAGCCAATGCACGTTGCTCAATGTCTTGTCGATGATCCTTGATGCCTCGCCGTTGATCGCGCGGAGTTGTTGAACGTGTTCCTTGGCCGCCGCCCGGACCGCCTCCACATTGCTTCGCGATGCCGGGTCATTTTGTTTCAGGGCCTTTGCGATTTGATAGACGTCGGTTCCCTCGCCCAGGCCGTGGACCTGAGGGTGGCTGGCGGCGATCTGATGCACGAGCGTGCTGCCCGATCGCGGCATTCCGACGATGAAGACGGGCAGTTCCGATGGCTCGCCATAATCCCGCCGGGTCTCGAAGAAATTCCGGTCGAATTGCGCAATCAGGTGATCGATATTGCGGCGAATTAATTCCGGGCGGTAGCGGTCGCCCGCACCGGCGCGAATCTGCTTCCAGAGCGCATTGGCTTGGGTATAGCAGGCGAATGCCTCGTCGAAACGGCCGGAGTCATCGAAGAACTTGCCAAGCGCAAAGCCGGCGGCGACTCGGTTGTCGGCCGGCGAATTCGGCTCGCCAAGGACCGCCATGAGCCGCTGTTGTTCTTTCTGATCGGCAGCGACTCGACCGGTGCTCGCCAGGTTCACGTATCCCATTCCAAGCTCGGATTCGGGGCATTGTTCCACGAACTGCCGAAAACAAGTCGCCGCTTCCTCGAACTTGCCCTGGGAGAGCAGCGCATTGCCCAGGGAATTCAGCGCCGTGTACTGTTTGGGATCGATTTCGAGGGCTTTGCGAAACTGCTCGGCGGCATCCGCGGCGCGATGCTCGCGCAACATGATCTCGCCTAACGCTTCGAGCGGACCGGCAGAATGGGGGGCCAATTCCGCCGCTCGCGCCTGCGCTGCCCGCGCCTCGTCGAACCGCTGCAACTGGGCCAGAACGATGGCCATTCTTACGTGGACCTCGACGTAATCAGGCTTCGCGCGCAGCGCGCCGGCGAAGGCGGGCAGCGATTCGGCGAGACGGCCGGCGCCGCTGAGCGTTTGACCCAGATTGAAATAGGCGGCCGCAAAATCAGGTTTAACCAGGATGGCTTGTCGATACGCGGCGATCGCTTCGTCCGTTTGGCCGCGCTGCCCGGCCAACACTCCCAACAAGTGCAGCGCGTTGGGATCATTCGGGCTCGCTTGCAGGATTTCCCGGCAGACTTGCTCGGCCTCTGCCAGCCGGCCCGCCTGCTGGTGCCGAATCCCCGTTTTCAGCCTCTCGTCGCTCGTCACTTCCATAGTCTACAGAATCGCAACCCGAACGAAAATCGAGAATTCTAACGCCCGCTAGGTCACGGCTCGCGTTCCGGCGCATCACCTCTTCGTTGGCGTTGCGCCATTTCAAAGTCGGCCGTCACTTGGTCGATCAACGCCTCGGTGTGATGAAAATTCGTTTCGTTGATCAAGCGATGAACGGTCTCTCGGAAATTAATCATGCCGCCGAGCGCAGCATCCCGCAGCACTGCCAGAGTGCCGGCGGTTACCAAACCGCAATCTCGGGCAACGCGGGTGGCTTTTCGCTCATCGACCAGCACGTGTCAACTCGGGCCCGCCTCGCGGATGCGCTGCAATGATTGTGCTTGCTTTGCGATTTCCTCGGCGGTGAATTCGTCGAACGGTCCGTGCCGACCAAGCACCTCGTCAACTTGGCCTCGCCCGATGCCAAGGAACTTGGCGAGTTGGCCATGCGATAGCTTTTGCTCGCGGTAGAGGCGAACGGCCACGGACTCGCGTGCTTCGTGTTCCATCATCGTTCGCGATCCTTCTTTTCGCGTTCTCGTAGCATTTCTTCGTACAGATGCCGGGCTTCTTCGATCAGTTCCGGCGTGAATCGAAAAAGTGTTTGCGTGGTCAGCACATCGATCATCCGGTCGAAGTGGGTCTCTCCGCGTGCACCCGCGGCCGCCAGCACGGCGAGCGTTCCTCGGGTCTCCAGCCCCAGTTCCCGCGCCAGTTCCGTGCCTCGTCGCTCGTCGATGAGCAATAGGTCGGCGTTGCGCTCCAGGGCCAATGACAGCGCGGCGGCTTCGCCCTCATGTAGTCGGTCCAGAAAATTCGTACGCTACGGCGGCTCAACCCTCAGCCATTCCGGCGGATGCTCCGCCCACCCGCGAACCACCAACGGAAAATGGCTTAGGCGAAGTTCCTGCAGGACGATTGGCGGAGTAAGAACTATGCCGTATAAATGCGGCAGAACGTCAATTGCACCCACCTCCACCAAGTACCTCAACGGGCCGGTATCAGCGACGACGATCATCACGCGCCCAGACGGTTGACGGATTCGGCCTGACGGCGGAACTCCGCCGATGTCATCAGATCTTCAGTCACGTCGTGCTTTTTGAGCAATGCTTCGGTCTGCCAGCGGTCCAGGCCCAAGGCGTTGGCAAGTTGCAGATGGGTGAGTTTGCCTTGGCGGTACAACTCGACCACGGCGGCTTCGCGGACGGC
Organism: Tepidisphaeraceae bacterium; assembly: GCA_050014015.1. Lineage (GTDB taxonomy): Bacteria > Planctomycetota > Phycisphaerae > Tepidisphaerales > Tepidisphaeraceae > PALSA-1353. The sequence continues at coordinate 46,413 of JBEKEC010000039.1, read as the reverse complement.
ATGGTCGAGGAGGCGCGCAGAGGCTTCGTCCAGGCCGCCGGGGGGAATGAGGTTATCGGGGAGGGTGATGGTCATATACACTGGGAAGATAACACTCTCTCGACGGAGGTCAAACCATTTGTGGCGATACCGAGGTTTCCCGCGATATTGTGCGTTGTGGGCGGATTGGATATAGTTTCTGCCCCGGAGGCGGCTAATGAGGCCGCGTGGGGATTCTTACGAGGTGCCACGATGTCGCTGGATCGAAGTTTGAAAGGTGCCAATGCCCTGGTTCGTCATCGCAACGTTTTGACGCGAGCGGAGCGGCTGGTGAAGCTGGCGGAGGAAGAGCGTTGGGATGAATCCAAGAGCGTATACGGCTTGCCGAAGGTGGAGCATCGGAAACAGGCCCTGGCAAAAGCGGTGAAGGAAGAGGGCGCGGAGGCCGTGGCGGGCGCCGCGGTTCCAGGCGCCGCGCCGGTTGCCGGTGGCGTTGCGCCGGCGGGCGCCGTCAAGGGCGCCGTGGCGGGTGGCGCCAAGGCCGCTCCGGCGGCCGCCGCCAAGACGGCGGCTCCGGCTGGCAAGGCCGCCCCAGCCGCCAAGGCTGCTCCGGCCGCCAAGGCCGCCGCTCCGGCGGGTAAGAAGAAATAACTTTCGGCAGGCCCGAAGTCCGACATGTCCCCACATTGCGATTTCATTTCGCGCAGGGCCTTGGCCGTGGATGCCTCGGGCATCCGCAAGGTGTTTGACCTAGCCGCCAAGATGGTGGATCCGATCAATCTTTCGATCGGATTGCCGGATTTCGACGTTCCGGAGATCGCCAAGCGGGCGGCGATCGACGCCATCGAGGCGGGGCACAATCGTTACACCCAGACGCAGGGGATCGCGCCGCTGCGCGAGCGGCTGCGGAAGGATTTGTCCACCGAGTTTGGACGCGACGTCGGCGAGGTGCTGATCACCAGCGGGGTCAGCGGCGGACTTTTCCTGGCGATTCTGGCGACGATCGATCCCGGCGACGAGGCCGTCTTCCTCGATCCCTATTTCGTGATGTACAAGCACCTGCTGAGCCTGGTGGGCGGCAAGCCGGTGATTGTGGACAGCTATCCGGATTTCCGTTTCCATGCCGAGCGGGTTGAGAAGGCGATCACGGCGCACACCAAGCTGCTGATCCTCAACAGTCCGAGCAATCCAACCGGGATCGTCATGACGGAGGCGGAGGTCAAATCGGCGGTGGATTTGGCGCGGAAGCACGATCTGCTGCTGATTTCCGACGAGATCTACGAGCCGTTTTTGTACGATGTGGTGGGGGGCGGATTGCCCAGTCCGGCCCGGCTGTACGATGGGACGCTGGTGCTTCGCGGATTTTCAAAAAGCCATGCGATGACGGGCTGGCGGCTGGGATATGCCGCCGGGCCGGATGCGATCATTTCCCAGATGACCAAGCTCCAGCAGTACACGTTCGTGTGCGCTCCCAGCCCACTGCAGTACGCGGCCCTGAAAGCGCTGGACGTGCCGATGCGGGATGCGGTGGACGCCTATCGGCGAAAGCGCGACCTGGTGTACGGCCGGCTGAGCGGCAAGTTCCAGGTCGCCAGGCCGCAGGGCGCGTTTTACGTTTTTCCACAGGCGCCCGCGGGCCAGCGGGCCAGCGATTTCGTCGCCAAGGCGATCGAGCGGAACGTGCTGATGATTCCCGGCAACGTGTTCTCCGAGCGCGACACGCATTTCCGCATCAGCTACGCCACCACCGATGAAAAGCTGGAAAAAGGGTGCGAGATTTTATTGTCGATGGCGTAGCTCCGGATGCACATCCGGAGCTTTATCTCGATTCCGCGAAATCGCTATACGGCGACACCGATGCGTTCTGGATGCTCGGGGCATTTTTCGTAGGTTTCATGCACAGCGTTACCACGTTCGCTGAGCCGGGTCCGAAATTGAGCCAGCATTCCGGAAGATAAAAATCCCATTGCGGTCCGACCTCCCAATAGCGGCCGAGCGCGTGGCCGTTGAGATAGATAAATCCATTGCCGGTTGCCTGGAGATGCAGCTTCCAGGGCGCCCAGACGTGGGCCTCGGGAGTGGGCAGTTCAAACCGCAATCGATACCAACATAAATTGGTTGCCCCGGAGGCGGGGGAAGCAGGATCGGGGAGATTGACCGTTTCCCAATTGGAATCGTCCAGCGCAACGTCCCACCATTTTCCGGCGGAGCCGGCGGTTTCACCGGAAATCTGCCACGCAATGGAGGATGGAGCCGCCGTGGCCGGGTCGAGTTCGGCGGCGCCGCCGATTCCGGCGCTTCTGGCGCCGGCGGTGACGATCACGGCGACCGAGTTGGGCCCCTCGTGCATCAGGTCCGAGACGTCGTAGCTGGCCGAATCGGTTGCGGTCAGTTTCCGGCCATTGACCAACAGGCTGTGATCGCCCGTGATCGAGCCGAAGGTGAGGATTTTTCCGCCGGCGTTCACCTGCTCGGCGGTCAGACCGATTTGTAATCGGAATACGCCGGTTTGCCGGGGCCGGACTTGGTTGGCGCGTCCGTTTATGCTGATTTTCCTCCAGGACGAATCCAGATCGGCCGTCACGTCGTTGGTTGGATCGCCGGTTTCGATTTTCAGCGAGCACTCTTTCACGATGATGGGCAGGAGCGCGGCGTTGCCGACGGTGGCGCCGATCAGTCCGCAGCGGTTATCAATGTCAGGGCCGCCGTTGGCGCGCCCGCCGTTTTCGTACAGCACAAGCAGCGAATTGGCGTTTTCCGGCGCATCGGGCAATGGCGCCACGTCCAGAGCGAAGCCGTACCGATTCGTCTCCAGCGGTCGATCGTTCAATTTCGCCGAAAACGAATCCTGCTCCGGTAACCGCGCCGAGAGCACCGTTCCCTGCCCGGTGATCGGCGGGAGATTGGAGCGGTAATAGACATAGCGCCGATCGAATATCCCCACGTCTTCGACCGAACCACCGCGGGGAAGGTCCCGCCACGAATCCGCCGGCGGCCCCGGATCGATCTGCCGGCGGGCGCTGGTGAGGGGGATCGCCGCCGGCAGGTTTGTCGGCCGCTGCGGTGGGGCGACGGGCTGGGGATACCATTGGCCTTTGGATGGGTCGCTTTCCCCCGCCGGAAGGCAAAGAATCTTTGCGTCAAAAGGATCCAGAGCGTATGCGACCTCGCCGTCGATGCCGGCATCATTGCTTGTCACGCGGAGAGTTCCCTTGAGCCGATCGCGTTGCAAGTTGTTGAGGAAGAAGAGAAATCGCTCGCCGTCCTTCCCGCGCCGAAGATATACCGCGATATCCTCCGGGGAAGGGTCGATGGAAACTTCGACCGATTCGGAACGGACCAATTGAGCGGCACGTTCCTTGAGGAAATTGGCCATGGCCTGGACGGCGAAATACCGGCCTCCGACGCCGCCGCATTCACGGATGGGCGCGTCATAGTCGTAGCTGGTTGTTCTGTCAGCCGATCCCCAGTCGCCCACGTTGGTGCCGCCGAACATCATGTAATAGTTGGTTCCCGTGTAACCCAGCGCCCATGCCACGAGCGTCACGTGCGTAATTTGCTGCGCAGTTAGACCCATGTCCTCGCTCAAATGTCCGCCCACGTCGGAAAACCAGCCGCCCTGAAGCTCGGTGACCATCTTCGGTTTTCCCTGCTGATAGGCGCCCAGGGAATTCAGCCCATGGAGTTCATTGCCGGCGTCAAATCTGGGATACGTGTTGCGGCACTCGATCACGTTTTGCTGCAAATACGGATCCTGCCTGAACCGGGCGTTCTCCGTCATGCAGGTGATCAGCGGGACGTCGATGCCCAGGTCGCGCGAATCATGCGCCAGGGCCTGAAGCTGTCGCAATTTCACCGTGGGAGGAAAGTCGGCATAGTCGTACTCGTTCTCAATTTGCCAGAGGATCACGCCCGGTTTGCCGGCCGGCTGGTGCGTGATTTGAAAAGGCACGGTCGCTTTTGCGGCGGCGGTGTACCAATGTTTGCACCAGTCAAGATAGACCGGATCGTCGCCGCGAAGCCAGTGACCGTTTATCCCCGCCGGGCGCTTGGTCACAAGCCATTGCGGATATCCGCCGCCGTCCCATTCCGCGCAGATATACGGACCGGGCCGGAGGATGACGTAAAAACCGAACCGGTTGATGGCCATGTCCAGCCAGTCTGTCAGGTCGGTCATGTCCATTTTTGAGAAATCATCCAGCCCGGCCGGGGGCTGTTGCTCGTGCCAGTTCCAGGCGACGTAGGTCTCGACGCAATTGAGGCCGGCGTCCTTCATTTTCTGGAAACGGTCGGCCCACAGGGGCTTGGGGCAGCGGAAGTAATGAAACGAACCGCTGTACAAAAACGTGTCCTTGCCGTCGATGATGAAGCACTGGTTGTCGTACCGGATACGAGCCGAAGCGGCGGCCGATGGGGGCAAATTGGTTTGGGAGGGCGGGGAAGCGGATTGAGATGACGGGGTGCAGGAAACCAGCAGCCCGCCGATCGCGGCGAGCAGCGTTGTCAAATAGCGCGGCGTCATTAATGCTCCTGTTCGGTTCCTTTGAAGACCTGGTCAATGGTTGTCGTCACGGTATCGAATGTGCTGGCGGAAACGAGGGGCTGTTCGATCGTGCCCTTGACGTGAATCCGAAGCAATTCCTGATTGGCGCCGCTGAGCAGCGGACCCAACACCGGCAATGCAATCAGCGCCGGGTTGCTTGTCGCCAGCCACAGGCTCACTCGCTTCTGCGCGAAATCTATATCACCGCTGCCGGACATCGTCATGTCGTTGCTCTTCAATTCGATCCGCTCGAAAATGACCTTCTGGCCTTCAAGAGTGTAGCGAGTGGAGATTTGGGAGAAAGGGCTGCGGAGCGGAAGCGCCAGATTGGTGATCTGCATCAACCCGAGCATGACCGGAATGTTGTACATCCGCTCGCCGAAGACCGAAACGTCGCCGTGACCGCGGCGGCTCGACGGATCGTTCCACGTCCCGCCCAGTTGCAGCGACGCCGTCAGCCGGCCTTTCAGGTCCTTTTCATAGGGCGTCGTCAATTGCTGCACGTCGGCGTCGCGCAGAACCAGGCTCACGTCGTACCGGCTCGGATCGGTGTCCGAGAAGACGTAATCCCCCTGGCCGGCGAGATCACCGGAGGCGAACTTCCCTTCCACGTGCGTTACGTCGATCTCCTGTTCGTCCGAATTTTTGGCCAGGCTCAGCCTGATGTCCGAAGCGGGCCGGCCCGCCAGGAGGAGCGAATCGGCCGCGCATTGCCCGGCGAGGCGGTACAGTTTCCCCCCGCGCACCAGTCCCGCCAGATCGATATTCCCCTGGACGTCCGTCGCCGGCAATCCCACCTCCAGCGAGGTTCCCCGCAGGGTGATCTTGGCGGCAAAATCGACGTCCGGCCCCGAGCCGCCGGGCTCAGTCGCCGGTGGATCCGAAGTCTTCCACGCGGATTGACCGGCCGGCCAATATTCCAACTTCGACAGATCAACGTCAAAGTTGCCCCCGACTTTCAATCCGCGAAAAATCGCGGCCACCGAATCGGGCAGGGCCGTCAACAACTCGTCATCCGCGGCCAGGTTGCTCGCTGAAATCTGCAAATCCCACGCGGGCTGGCGGTCCAGTTTCGCGCCACCGGAAAGCGCGATCCGCGCTCTTCCATGGCTGGCTTTCAGATCGCGCAGCGCCACTTCGCCGGGCGAGATCAGAATGTCGCCCTGCACGTTGTCCAGCCGATACGGAATCGCCGCCGGGGTTACCGAAAGATCGCGGGGGATGACGTGCAGCTCCAGTCGCTGGGGCGGCGCTCCGAACGTTTCGGCCAGCTCCAGCGTGGCATCCACGTCGCCCTGGGGACGGACCGCGTCCCAGCCCTGCCGGGCCCGCTGCGGCAGCATCTGGTAGAGCGACGGGCTTAGTTGGAGCTTCCTTGCGGCGGCGGACAGAGAAATCTTCGGCTCGCCGGTCCAGTCGATCACCGCATGGGCCGTGACCGCGCCGGGACCGCGACGGCCGGCAAGATCGTCAATCTCCAGCCGCGAAGGAGTCAAGTGCAGTTTGCCGGTCAGATCGGACATCGCCGCCTCGCCCCCGCCGGGCTGGATCGCGCCGTCGCGCAACGAGGCGTCGAAGAAGTAATTCACGTTCTTCGATCCATGGCCCGGGAAAACGCGCCCGTCGAAATCGAGCCTGCCCGACAGTCCGACCTTCTGCACCCACAATCGTTGGGCGCCCGGAAGTGCGTTTGTCAGATCCTCGTCGATGGGAATGTCCCTGGCGCTGATGCGCAGGTCCGGACCGTCGGGTCGCGTGGTTGTCGTGGAAGGCTTCGCCTCCACGGCCAAGGGGTCGGTCTTCCATTGAACGATCCCTTCCACGCCGACGGTTCCCGCTCCGTGCCGCATCCGACCGTTCACGACGTTCAGATATCCGTCGCGGATTTCCAGTCGGCAACTGAAATGCTTCAGGGGATAGGGAAACGCCGCCAGCGTTCCCTCGGCATCGTCGAGCACAACGTCGGCGCTCACGTTCCAGGGCTGGCGTGGCCCCGGCATGCGCCGCACGGTGCAGGAGAAATCGCCGTGGAATTTGGGAAATTCACCGCGGCCTTCGGGGTCGAACAATTCCATCGCGCTCCGGGCTTGCGGCGGCAGGGCGCCACGCACGACTGAATCGCCGACCACGTTGTTCCCGTTCACCTCCAACCAAACCCCGGAGACGCCCTCCAGCGGGCCCACAAAACCGTTGATCGTCACCTGGGCATCCGCGTTGGGACCATCGGCCGGTCCGTGTCCCTGAAGGTTCAGAAGGCGAATGCCGCTCACGTGGGTGATGGGGTCCAGACCGATCAGCACGCGGCCCCGGACCCCCGACACCGGATACGGGAATTCCGCCGCGCGGAGCTGGCCGTCCTTGATGTCGATCTGGCCCGTGACGCTTGACTTGCCGCCCGGCTCGCGACGCTCGATATCCACCCGCATGGCGCAGGTCCCGTGGGGGTGCACGTGTTCGATCAAATCCTGCGCGTCCTTCGGCAATGTGCCCAGATAATCGGGAGACAGGTCGGGAATCTCCAGGTCGTGGCCCGTCACCGACGAAATGGTCACGTGCGCCGGCGCATCGGGAGAATAGCCCTCCAGCTCGCCGTCGATGTTGAACCAGTTGTTTTCAACTTTGCCGCTGATCCCCTTGAGCTCGATGCCCGATTGCGTGAACAGCAGGTCTCCGGAGACCTGCGTGAAGCGAACCGGCTCCGGCGTGCTGAGCCGGCGCACCGCCTCGACGAACCAGGGCGAAAACCAACCCCGCGATTCGGCCTTGTCCAGAAAATCGTGCAGAACCTGCACGCGATGGTTCTGCTCCCGCGTCATCCATTCCTGCGGATGGACGGCCATCTCCACGTCGCTCAGGACCAACTCCGCGTGAAAGATCGGCCCTCCGCCGCCGGGGTTGGGATTGTAAACCATCTCCGGCACCTCGATGCGGCCCTGGAGTTGGTGCCATTCGCACCACTGGCGCGGCTCGGCCAGGAGCATCGTTTTCATGTCGGGACCAAAGCGGAAATTCTGCATGTGCGCCACGGAGATTCCGCCTTCCGTGCGGATGGTGCCGTCCGCGCTGGGGCCCATGGCTTCGCGCCCGCGGCTTTGCAGTTGAAAGTCGTACCGATCCGGTTCCTCGTCGTTTGGATTCAGGCTCCCTTCGATGCTGTACGATCCCTCCGCGACGGTTTTCCCGTCGCGCAGCTCCATGTAGGCGACCTCCGCGTCGCGCAGGATGATCTGCGGCACGACCATAGGCCCGGCGGCGCCGTTGAGCGGCGAATGCCGCGGCGGCTGGCCGGCGCCGTGCCACATCCTCTGGTAATTCCAACGATGCGTCTGCGGGTTCTCCACCAGCATCACCACCGGGCCGATGGCGATGATCTGCGTCGCCGACAGCCGGCCCGCCAGCAACTCCGTCGGGTGATACCGGATCAGAAACGTCCGGGCATGAAAGATGATCGAATCCGGCTGATTGGTCTTGTCCACCCGCAGCGTCACGTCGTCGAGGCGCAATCCCTCGAAGATCGAGAGGTTGGCCGTGCCGATCGTTACCTCGCCGCCCAGCAGATCGGACAGATACGCGCTGGCCATCCCGCGGACGCGCTGGGCGTCCGTCAGATACACGTATCCAAATATGACGATGCAAAGGAAAAGCAGCAGGCCGGCCATGCAGTGGCGGCGCGCGGCGCCATACCGGCGGCGCAGCGGATGCCGCAGCCTCCAGCTTTTCTCGAACAGGCGCTCCGGATTGGCCAACATAAAAGTTCGCTTTACGCCCCGCGGCGGAAGGCAAAGCCTCCGCGGCGCGCGCCGGCGACGGCGCTGGCGGCCACGATAGCCATCGGCCCTTCCGCCGGAATGCGATAACGCAGCGATCCGACCGATAACGCCGCAACCACCGTAAAATATACCGCCGGCAACAGCAAAACCCGCTTCACCGGCCCAGGCAGAATCCTTCGCCGCAGCCCGATCAACACCAGCACGTCCAGCACTGCCCCAAACCCCAGGCCTACCGATTCGTACAATCGCCGGCCGCCGTATTCCTGGCTCAGGGGCATCGGGCTCCAGGTTCGGGCGATCTTGGTCCCCGCCAGCCGGATCGCTTCCAGCCGATGATCCGCGATCCAATCATCGGCCAATTTCGCGAAATAGCGCGAGCGGGCGATCTCGGTCATGTCGCGCGTCCATGGCATCGAGTCAACGAAACTCTGATCGCTCGCCCCCGTGGCGTCGGGGTTGAATCCATCATACCGAGTTATCCCATCGTTGGTGCTGGTCCAGACCCAGGAGCCGAGTATCCAGCGATTGCGCGCCGCCCACGGAAAAAGGAGCAGGACCGTCACCAGCAACATGGTCGCCGCAACCGGAAGTGGCCAGAGTTTTTCGTATGCCCGAGGCACACCACGGTTCGCCAATGCCGCCCCGCAACCGAGCACAACGGGAATCAGCATCGCGCCAGGCCGCACCAGCACCGCAAATGCCAGGATAATCCCGCCCCCCAGCCAGGCCAGCAGCTTGTGTCCCTCCGGCCACGGCCCGTCGCTCAAAATCAGCAGCGCCAGTCCCCAGCAGAGCATGGCCGTGAAAAGCGTCTCGGATAGAATCAGGCCGGCAAAGAAAATCACGTACGGATTGACCGCGACGATCGCCGCGGACAAAACCGCGCCTCCGGGCGAAAGCCATCGCCGGGCCAGCAGAAAAACCGCCAGGATGGTGCTGGTGTCCAGCAGGCATTGCACGATTCGGACGGCCGCCGGCTTCGCCCCGCAAACGGCGACCAGCAGCGGATACCCCGGCGTGCGATATGCGTACACGGTTTGCCGGAACCGAGCATCGACCATCCACAATCCGTCCTCGCCGAAAAAATGCTGGCCGAGATCGAGATACTCCCGCTGATCCGGCAACCGGTCGATGGCCGCATCATCGCTGGATTGATGCAACGCCCACCCCAGCCGAACCCCCAGCCCCAGCAGCATCACCACCGCCAGCGCGATCCGGGCCGTGCGTTCGGACGTTTCTCTCACGAGAGAAAGCTACCGCGCGACGATGGCGAAACCAACCATGACCGTGGCTTGGCCCCCCGGTTGAGCAGTGCGGTCGGGTTCGGATGTTTAGTTGCGGCCACCAAGGATCGCGCTAAGATGTTGTCACGGAAGCCGTTCAATGGACAGCCAAACAATGACCGTGAACCGCAAGCTCATCATAATTACAACGGTGCTTCATTGCGTAGTGGCGGCGAGTGTGCTCCGGGCATCCCCCAACCATCATCCAGACAAAGAGGACACTTATACGATTACTTCCGTGGTTCAAATCCTTCAGCCGGTCAATCCGGCTGAAATGACCGACGATTTTCAGGATACGCGGCTGTTGGGACAGGACGAGAATTCCGCGACGGTGCAAGTAACCTACTATCCGCTCTACCAACCCACGATTGGCGAGAATCCCAATTGGCGCACGGACGATGCGGGGATGACGGAGTGTCTTCAGCCAACGCCGACGGAGAACTGGGACCCGGCCATGCGGCATGAACTGGTCACGCAACTCAAGCAGGATGGGATTGATCCGGATCGGTTGACCGACAAGGAACTGGTGGTACGGGTTTCACGCTGGGCTTTTAATCGGGCTCATAGTACCAATGCGTTTGGGATTTGGGCGGTCTATTTTCCCAACAAGCAGCCGGTTGTGCTTCCTGCGCTGCGGGACGTTTTCGACCGGCAGAAGCCGGACCCGGCGTGGTCAGACCAGCAGATGTTTCAGCAGGAGTTGCTCGGCAAGTCGATGTTCTACAATAAGGTGCATGGCTCCTGCACTTCTTATTCCGTGTATCAGGCGACGATCTTGCGGGCCCTGGGCATTCCGACGCGAATCGTGATTTGCATTCCACCATTCGATGCCAATGACGACGCGCAGGCCACGATGTTTTATGACGCCATCCACCATAACCAGGTGCGCGAAACGGTTCGAGGCGCTTTGCAGGGCGTCAATGGTTTTGACAACCATTTATTCAACGAAGTGTATGTCGGGGGCCATTGGGTGCGGCTCAACTACGAGCGCCTGGGCCAACCGGTTCTGGATCGAAATTATTTCGGTCTCCTGACGCACATTTACACCTGTTCCAGTCTGAGCGACGCGCCGTTGGCGCAGACGTGGGGAATGCGATATTTTCGGTACCCCGCGGACCAGCCCAAATTCTCCTCGATTAACCCGTACCGCCTGATCTCCATACAAGATCATTTTGGAAAAAATGCCAGGGTGAACAACCCGGAGGTTCCCGTTGCGGAGTATAGGACGGTGACAATTGAAGCGCTCTACCCCAGGAATTCCGCCGCGCTGCCCGATTTTTTCAGGAACCCGGAGCTTGCGAAGCGCTCGATCGACTTTTTCATTTCCTACAAGGAACGGATCGAGGCGACACACCCCATGCGGATTTTCTACGGCCGGGCCGGCCACGACTTTCTGCTGAGCGCGCCGGGGCATCCGACCGTCAAGGCGCACTGGACCGGTGCCAGCGTTTCCGCCGATGGCGTGGAAACGTGTGCCGCGCAGATCGACGCCGATGATAAAGCCAAATTTGTTCCCGGCGTTTCGTACGCCATTCAGCCGATCAACATCAGCGATACCTACCGTTGGGTGGTGGCGCCGGGCGTCACGCTGACCGAATAGGCCAACCCCCGCAAAGCGGCGGGGGTTTCCATGCCGTCATTCGGATTTCTGATATAACTCTCCAAAATCCGATGGGCATCAAATCGCTGGAAAAATCGCTGGAATCGCTCGACGCGAAAATCGGCGCGCTGCGGGTTCAATCGGCGGCGATCGACCGCTGGCGCGGCGATGCGGCGGCGGCGCTGTTCCACCTGCGGCCAAAACGAGATGGGCCGATGATCGTCGCCATCCTCGGCGGTACCGGAACGGGCAAGAGCACGCTGGTCAACCGGATATTGGAGGCGAATCTTTCCGCCGCCAGCTTTCGCCGCACCTTCACCGCCGGGCCGGTCGCCATTGCCAAAATCGCTTCCGAAGTTCCCCAGAACTGGCTGGGTTTGCCGCACGCGCCCGTGCCGCCGGCCGATCTGCCCGCTCGGGGGCGGGCCGATTCGCTTCTGATAGTTGAAACGAAGCATGACGTTTTGAATCGAGTGGTTCTCGTGGATACGCCGGATTTGGACGGCGATCAGCCGGTTCATCATGCCCAGGCCGACCGCGCGTTCCGCTGGGCCGAGGGGATCATTTTCCTCGTGTCGCCGGAAAAATATCAGATGACCGAATTGTTGCCGTATTACCGGCTGGCCCGGCGCTACGCGCTGCCGGCGATCTTCGTCATGAACAAATGCGAGACCGCGGAAATGCTCGAAGATTACCGGCAGCTTGTCTCGGCCGATGACGCCGAGGCGACCGTGTATACGATCGCCCGCGATGATGCGGCCTACGAGCCGCCGCTACAGGGGAATCTCCAGTCCCTTCGGCAGGCGATATCGACGATGCAATCGGCGGACGATTCGGCGCGTCGGTCCGGCGTCGCCGTGCGCGTGACCGATTTGCTGGGGCGATTGCACGATCAGATCACCGGCCCGCTTCGCGCGCAGCGGCGGGATGCCGACGCCGCCGTTTCCGCCCTGCGGGCGATGGAAACGCCGCCGCCGGGCGTCGACGTCAATCCCATCACCGAGCAGTTGCAGCGCCGGTTGCAGCAGCGCAGCGTGCTCTACCTGATCGGTCCCGGACGGGTGCTCGACCGCGTTCGCCAGGTGCCGGGAATTCTCGTGCGCCTGCCCAGGACCGCCTGGGAACTGGTCATGCACGGGAAAACGGAATTGAAATCGGCCCTGGGAACTGAGGGCAATTCCGCCGCGCCCCAGGTGCCGGATTTCAACGCGGCCCTGACGGATCAGTTCGCGATTATCCAGAGCCGGATCGACGATTGTCTCCGATCGGTCCCATCCGGACCGAAATGGCTGGGCGACGGCGGCGCCGGCTACGCCGGGTCGAAACTCGATCCCGCCGATGCGGGAAAAATCGCCGATGAGGAACTGAAGGAATTGAACGACTGGCTCCAGAAGCGCTGGGACGCCACGCCGCGCGACACGGTTCTCCTGCTCAAGCTGTTGCGGCACCTTCCCGGCGGCGAGAAGCTGACGCAATGGACCGAGGCGGCCCCGTATCTTCTGGCGATCATCGTCGCGGCGCACCACGCGATTTTCGGGCACATCGACCTGATGATCCTGGGCGGATATTCGGTGGCGACCTGGCTCACCGAGCGATTGAGCAACGAAGTCGCCTCCCGCACCCGCCGCGCCAACCGCGCCATCGCCGACCGATTTGAGAAGCTCGTCCACGAGCAGATTCGCCGATCCATCGCCTGGATCGAATCCCGCGCCCCGCGATTGGCCGAGCTTAACGTGATCGACGCCATGGCCGAGGAATTGGAGGAGCAGGCGACAACAAGGGACAAATGACCAATGACGAATGACCAATGACCAAACATCGAACATGACTACTATTGACGCGGAACAACTTGTTCTGGAAACCATCGAACTCACCGGCGCTGCCGGCCCGGAATTGCTGGACGAGGATTCGCCGGCGCTGGCGGGCGATTGCGCCGGCGGGATTTATCTCGTCGGTCTGATCGGCGGGAAAGAAGTCGGCAAGAGCGCGCTGGTCAACGCGCTGGCCGGGACGGCGATCACCGATGAGACCTCGCACGGCCCCGGCACGCAAACGGCCGTGGCGTACGTGCATCGCGCGCGGCAGGACGAGGCCGCGGCGCTCCTGGAGCGCGCGGTGCCGGGGAAGTTCCGCATCGTCCCGCACGACGTCGCCAAACTCGGCGGGCAGGTGTTGCTGGATTTGCCGGACATCGACAGCCGGTTCGCTTCCCATCTGGAAATCACCCGCCGAATGCTGCGGCACGTGCTGTTTCCCATCTGGATTCAGAGCGTCGAAAAATACGCCGACGTTCAGCCGCAAAATCTTCTGGCCAAGGTGGCGGCCGGAAACGATCCGGGGAATTTCCTCTTTTGCCTGAACAAGACCGATCAGGTTCCCGCCGAACAGGCGGCGGAGCTGCGCGAGGATTTCGCCCGGCGGATTCGGCGCGTGCTGGAGCTGCCGCATTCGCCGCGGGTGTTCATGATCTCGGCCCGGCGGCCGGGGGATTTCGATCTGCCCGAGCTGGCGAAGCTGCTCTCGTGCGAGAAATCCGCCGATGCGCTGGCCGAATCGCGCGATCTGGCCGCGCGCCGGCGCGGGCGCACGCTTCTGGCCTGGCTGGCGCGGCAGGATTTGCCGGAGAAGGCGCGGCGGCTGGCGAGACTGGACGACGCGGCGGCCGAGTTGCTCAACCAACGCCTCGGTATTCCGCTCGTCGAGACGATCGTGCCGGGAATGATCGACGATCCGGCGTATCGCATGGTGATGACCGACGGCGTCTTCGCCCGCCGGGTGGCCCGCTGGCCGATCGTCAACGTCCTGCACGCGCTGCTGTCGCCGCTGCGGATGCTGATCCGCGAAAACGCCGCGGCCGGCTCGTTCTTCGGCGGCGAGGAAGCGCTCGTCGATTCGCATCTGAAAATCGCCGGCGGATCGATCTCAACCTCCGTTCAGACGGGTTTCGCCCAGCTCTATCAATCCGATCCGGCGGTCGCCTCGCTTTACGCGGGGAAAAAACTCTGGGAGCCGATGGAGGCCGCAATGGCCGAAACCCGGCTCCGGCAATCGCTGATCGAAACCCTCCGCCGCCAGCGCCAAGCCGTTCTGGCCCGCCTCTCGGGAAGAACGGGAATCATCGCGCCGATGTTCAGAATTCTGCTCACCATCGGGGCGCTGGCGTGGTTCCCGTTTGTCCAGCCCGTGCTTCAGTCCGTCCTGACGGCCAAGTCCGCGCTGGCAACCGTGCGCGACGCGGCCCTCCTGCTGGTGGAAGTGATCAGTGCCGAATCGCTGCTGAAAACCGCGGTGTTTCTGATCCTCTGGTATCTGCTGATCTGGTCGCTGCTGCGCTGGAGCACGCGACGGCGCGTGGATCGCCTGCTGGGCCGTTGGAAGAGCGCTGATGTGGCGGATGATTCCCTGAACCTGACCACGCGGACGCTTGCGTGGATCGACGATCTGCTGGAGCCGATCCACAAAAAACACGTCGCCACGGAGGATTTGGCCAGGCGCGTGGAAGCCATGAAAGCCGAATTCTCGGAAGAGATGCAGAGCGCGGCGTGAAGTGGCGCGGGTGTGTCACAACTTTCGGGCAACCGACCGTTCCTCCTCCCCCTGTACGCAGGGGGAGGAATGAGGTGGGGGTTCTGCGCGGATGGAGTTAAATTGTTCGAACCAGATGGATCGATGCTACGGTCCACCCCCACCCCAGCCCTCCCCCGGAGTACCAGGGGAGGGGGAATGACGTCGCCGCGAATAAACGACAACGCCCGCAACGATTCCGACGGCGAACGGCCAGATCGCGAATTGGTGAAACAATCGCTCGCCGACGTCCTCGGAAAGTCCGGCGGATTGCCCGGTGAATGCGGCAAATGGAGCGGACGAGGGATCGCGGGCGGCGTTGCAGTAGTTTTCGGTTTCATCGGCGGATTGGGCGATGAAGCGGTCGATCTCCAACAGCCGGCTTCCGCCGACGATGCTCAGGATGGCAAGGGCGCCCAGGGGAAACCAGAAGCTGATGCGCTCGCGGGCTCGTTCATGGAGCGGCTGGTTTCGCGGCTGGCCCCAGAAAATGAGCATCCAGCATCGGGTCACGTAAAAGCCCGTGAGAGCCGATACGGCGGCGGGGATGATGAAGAATAGCCAATAGAATCCACCGCGTGCGGCGGCGAGGGCGCCGGCGTGGACGAAGATGGATTCCGAGCTGAAGTATCCGCCGGTGACCGGGGCTCCAGCCATGGCCAGCAGGCCCAGCGCGAAGAAGACGGCGGAGATGGGCAGTTTGCGCATGAGGCCGCCGAATTCGCCGAGCCGCTGCTCGCCGCCCGCCGCGTGCACGACGCCGCCGGCGGCCAGAATAAGTAGCGATTTGAAGAAGGCGTGGCTCAACAGGTGAAACAGTCCGCCGACCCAGCTTCCGATGCCGATGGCCATGAACATCAAGCCGAATTGCGAAACGGTGCTGTATGCCAGAAGGCGCATGACGTCCCGCTCCCTGAGCGCGAGGATGGCGCCGATCGCCAAGCCGAGCAGGCCGGCAACGGCGATGGCAGGGGTGGCCGCCGGCGTGAGCAGGGGGAAAACGCGGGCGAGAACATAGATGCCGGCGGCGCAGGCGGTGATGGATTGCACGAGGGCCGCGGCGGGGATCGGGATGCGCCCAAGCCATTGAGCGGTTTTGACCGCGGCGGCGCAGAGGAGCGCCAGACTGGCGATCGTGAGGGCTTTTCCGGGAATCAGCGGGCCGGCCGCGACGCGGTCGAGCTGCAGGAGCGTGGCGTTGCCGAGGAATCGGAAAAGGATGGCCAGGGCGAGGATCAGGGCCGCATCGCCGGTGCGATTGAAAATGAACGAGACAACCGCGCGGCTCCGCCCGATCCGCGGACCGAGCCGGCTGAGGAGCCAGGCGGACAGGGCGATCAATTCCCAGAATAGAAGGACCTGCAACAGGTTTCCGCTGAGGAGAAGTCCGAGCATCGAAAAGAGCAACAATTGCAGGCGGGTGAAAAATCGGGCGAAGCGTTCGTCGCCGCGGAGGAAGCGGACGCCGAACGCGCAGACGAGGGCCGCGACCGGCGTGAGGGCGTTGAACATCGCGATGGTGAGGCTGTCGATGTAGACGTTCAGATTGCCGAAGCTGCCGCGGTCTGAAGCGGGCGCCGCGCCGCCGGGGAGCAATCGGACGGTGAGTTCGATGGGTTTGTCGCCGGGGCCCCAGGTGGTCCCGGCGAGCTCGCCGCCATTCACCCAGGCGATGGTGGCGGCCATGGAGAGGGCGAACCCCGCCGCGGCGGCCGCGGCGGCGATCCACCCGGCCAACGGATCCCCCATTCGCCTGCCCATCGCCAGCAGCAATCCGAACGACGCCAGCGGCAGCAGCGTCGCCAGAATCAAAAATATGGCGGGCGTCGGCATATTTCTCTCGCGGCCGGCGGCGTCATTCCATCAGGGCATCGACCTTGGCGGCGCAGATGAAATCGTTCTCGGAAAGGCCGTTGACCGAGTGCGTGCTATATCGCACCTCGCAGCGATTATAACCGACCAAAAGATCGGGGTGATGGTCCTGGCGATGCGCCATCCAGGCCACGGCATTCACGAAGGCCATCGTGTGGTGATAGTCCTTGAACGGATAGGTCTTGCACAACTCGCCGGAGCGCAGCTTCCAGCCGTGGAGTTTGGGCAACAAAAGCGCGATTCGCTTTTCCGATAACGCCGGGGTTCCGGGGGCACAGGCCTTGCAACGTCTTTCCGCCAAGGGGGATTTCATAAGTCGCCTTTTCGTGAAGGGGACATTGTATCCGATTGAATCTGCCGGAGCGCTTCAAACAGTGCGATGGCGGCGGCGGCGGCGAGGTTGAGGCAACGCTCGCCGGCGGCTAGGGGAATGCGGACGACCCGGCCCGGATGGGCCGCCAGGACGGATTCGGCGATCCCCGCGGTTTCGCTGCCGAAGATCAGCCAGTCGCCGTCGGTGAACCGGGTTTGCCAGAGTGAACCTTCGCCCTTGCTGGAAAAGAGCCAGCAGCGCGCGCCGTCGCGGCGCAGGAAATCGAAGAATCCGTTGGAATCGTCGTGAACGGTCAGGCGAAGCCGAGGCCAGTAATCCATGGCGCTGCGGCGGAGATTTTTGTCGTTGAGCACGAAGCCGAGCGGGCGGACGAGGTGAAGCTCGGTACCGCTGGCGACGCACGCCCGGGCGATGTTGCCGGTGTTGGGGGCTATTTGCGGCTGGAGCAGCGCCAGCTTCAGTTGATGGGGGCGAAGGTGGGGGAGGTTAGGGATTGTCAACGAGGCGTCCCTGTCGGTCGACCTGGATATAGCTGGAAGTGTCGGGACAGTATGCGGTGAGCCGGCCCACGGGGCTGATCGCCGCGGCGGTGTCGAGCAGGGCCATTTTCTCCGCGACGATCGGGACGAGTTTTCCTCCGCCCTGCGGGCTGAATCCCCCGCGCGCGCCGTAGAAATCGACGGGCGTGTGTCCGAAGTATCCCGTGCGCCGCCAGGCTTTGGGAAGATCCAATTCCTCGACGGCGAAGCGGCCCCAGGTCGCGGTTTTGCGGAGATCGTGATCGACCTCGAGATAAATCGTCGGGCTGGGGTCTTCGTCCGGAGTCGCGGGGTTCCAGCGTGCGTGGACGACGAAAATATCCTTCTCCTCGATGACGGGCTCGAGGTTGCGGATGAATTGCCGGTGCGCTTCTGGGACGCCGGCGATCAGCCCGTCCACGCCGCGATCGGTGGGATTTTCCAGCACGGCGCGCATGGAAGCATCGGTGGCGCCGTAGCTGGCCAGCGTCTCGCGGAGGCCGTGCTGCATGAACCATTTGAACGCGCCGGGGCGATTGTTGCGCGTGAGTTGCTCGACATAGCTTTGCCCGTTGAGCAAAACGTCGAACAGGTCGTCGTGATTTCCGCGGCAGAACCGGGCGTTGGGGAGCTGGAGCAGGAAATCGATCACGCCGCGCGAATCCGGTCCGCGATTGACGTAGTCGCCGACGAAAATCCAGGCGGGCAAAGCGTCACGTTTGGCGACGTGCTCGACGAGCGCCTTGAGCGGCTGCGCCATGCCGTGAATATCTCCGACGATCCATCGCACGCGCATAAGTTACCGGCCCAAGGCCGCCGCGGACAAGCGCATTATCGGTCCGTCACGAAAATGGGGCGGTTTGGCCGACAAAATTCTCATCGCCGGGTGAATTTCAGGCAGCGGGTGAAAGGGAGCTTATCATGCGAAGTGGAAAGGCGAATTTGAAATTGACGGCGGGTGGTTTGGCGCTGGCGGTTGCCGCCGGCGCGGCCGAGGGAAGCGCGGTCCCGATCTCCTACGTGGTGCAGTCGCGTTCGGTTTCCGCCAGCGCGTCGGCCACGGGATTTACCCGAGGCGGAACGAGCCTGTCCCCCACGACCAGCCAGCAGACCCTGTCGCAGCAGTCCGGCGGGTTTGGCGACTTCGCGGGGAACGTCGGCGCATCCTCAACGCTCGGCCCGCAAAGCGCACAAGCGACCGCCGCGGCGGTGCAGAATTCCTCGCTCGGCGGCACCGGGTTCAGCGCCAGCGGCTTCGTTCAGACCGAATCGTTCCTCGGAACGAGCGGCCCGGCAAGTGCCTCCGGCAACTCGGTGTTCGACGTGACCTTCAACGTGTCGCAGGAGCAGGGATACACGTTCATCGCCAATCTCAGCGGTACGGCCGGCGCCACCGCCGCCAGCATTCGTCTCACGGACGTTTCGGGCAACAACGTGTTCGCACCGATCACGACGGTCAACCTCAAAGGCTTCCAGACCCAGGGCATCCTGCAAGCCGGAACGTATTCCCTGGCGTTGGACGCGACGGCCTCGAGCATCGGCGATGGCGGTAACTCGGTGAGCTACAGCATTTCGCTGGCGGACGGCGCGGTCGGCACGCCATCGGACGGAATTGCCACGTCGACGGCCGTTCCGCTGCCGCCCGCGTGGCTGGATACGGTGGCAATGCTGGGCGGCCTGGGCCTGATTAGCCTGGCGCGTCGCCGAGCGCTTGGCTAACAACGAGAATTACAGACGGACGGAGAGATGGGTGACAACCCCCGGGGAAACCGACCCCGGGGGTTTTTTAGTATTTGTCATTCGTCATTTGTCATTGGTCATTTGCAAAGAACATTCGGAATTGGCGACGCCTTCCACCAATGACCAATGACAAATGACCAATGACAAATGACAACTTCCCTTTTTCCCCTTGTACTGTCCGTACCGGATGCATTAGCCTGCTGCCATGGCACGATTCTTTCGCGTCGAGCCGGGGTTTCTTCGGCCCCAGCATTGCACGATCGTCGGGGACGTTTCCATCGGCGCCGACAGCAGCATCTGGTTCGGCGCGGTGATTCGCGGGGACGTGGCTCCGGTGGTCATCGGCCGGCGGGTCAACGTCCAGGACAACGCCGTCGTTCATTGCGACTCCGGGGTGGCCAATACGATCGAAGACGACGTGACAATCGGGCACGGCGCCGTCGTGCATGGCAAGCACGTCGGGCAAGGGTCGCTCGTCGGAATGGGAGCGACGCTGCTCAGCCGGTCGGTCATCGGCAGGCAATGCCTGATCGCCGCGGGGGCGGTCGTGCCGCCGGACCTGATCGTGCCGGATCGGATGGTGGTCATGGGCGTGCCCGGCAAAATCGTCCGCCCGATCAACCCGGAGGAATTGCAATACATGCAGTGGTTGACGGGGCATTACCTGGAGTTGGCCGAGCAATACCTCGCGGGGAAATTCAAGTCTGTTGGAGAAACGAAAACAAAAGCAAAAACGAAAACAAAAACGAAGACCCCTGCCCACTGAAACCGCGGGTCGCCGGACGTTTGCGGCGGGCCTCTACAGCATGAGGCTGACGCGGGTCACCTGAAACCCCGCCTGCCGAAGCCCATCCACGGTGGTCTGCACCGTCTGACTCAGCTTGTCCAGGCTGATGTCATTGGGCACGTCTTCAAGATTCACCTGCGTGGAGCCGCTGCCTGTCAGCGACCCATTGCCGGGGACCTGAATGACCTGCGAGAATTGAACCAGATACGTGATGCGCCGCTTTTTACCGCTGGTGCTTTCGTTGGCCATGGGTTGCAGTATATCCATCTCGACCCCCCAGAGCGAAAAACTTTCGTCAATACAAACGGAGCTAAGGGACCGTGCAAGAACAACTCCGCATTTCCCCCCTCTCCCTGTACTCAGGGGGAGGGCTGGGGTGGGGGTTTTCTGCGCCTTCGTTCTTGCGCGCCGCCTAAATAGAGGGCGTCGCCTGTGCCGGCGGGGCGTCGCCGCGGGCGCGGCGGCGATAATTGCGCGGGCTCAGCCCAAATCGCTCCTGGAACGCGGCGCTGAGCTGGCGGGTTTCCTTGAAACCGCAGGCATCGGCGATCTCGCCAACGGGGCGGTCGGTGCCCGACAAAAGCAATTTGGCCCGCTCCATCTGCACTCGCCGGATTTCCTGGTACGGCGAGCGGCCCAGCGCTTTGCGAAAGCGCATTTCCAGCGACCGCCGCGACAGGCTCGTGCGATCCAGTAGGTCTTGCACGCTGATGTCGCGCCCGCCCTGGTCGCGGATGAACCGCACCGCCGCCGCCGTCTCCGCATCCGCCAGCGCGATCATGTCCGTCGATCGCCGGGTGATGACTTCGCGCGGCCGGATCAGGATCGGTTGCCGGGGGGGTGGTTCTCCCGCGATCAGCCGCCCGAGCAGCGCCGCGGCCTCGTAACCGATCAACTCGGTGTCCAGTCGAATGCTGGAAAGGCGAACGCCCGACAACTCGCAATGAATCTCGTCGTTATCCACGCCCAGGACGGCCACTTCATCCGGGACCAATGCTCCCAGGCGGGTGATTTCGCGGACGACCTCGCGGGCGCAATGGTCGTTGTAGCAGAAGATGCCGACCGGCCGGGGAAGTGATTTGAGCACCCGCTCCCGCTCGGGAGAGTGGTCGTCCCCCGGTCGCGGCAGGATCACGCACGGCAGCGGCGATACGGCCTTGCAGAATCCTTCGCGTCGATTGCGGCAATACTCAAGATCGGAAGGCCCGCAGAAGGCGAAGCTTCGCAAATTCCGTTCGTCCAAAAAATATCTCGCCGCCATCGCCCCCGTCGCCAGATCGTCGGGAAAAACACTGGGCAACGCCGCCGGCGGATTCAATACGTTGGCAACGTTCACCGCCGGAATGCCGCTACGGATCAGCGCCTCCGCCTGCTCGTGCTCTCGAATCTGGATGATGACGCCGCGGACGTCGTCCTGCTTGAACGTGCTGGTGAAATCGGGATCGATCCGGGCATTGAATTTGAAATCCCATTCGCCGTGTAGTTTGTCGTAGTCCGCGATGCCGCGCAGGATTCCCCGGCTGTAGCTGAAAACCACGTCGGCGTACAGACGAATGCGTAGATTTGCCGACATCCCGTGCCTCCGGCCATCCCGACGTGGACCCGCTCGATTGCGTTTATTGTGAACATTTTAGACGAAAATCGCAAACGTGCCAGATCAACAGCCGCTTTTTTTGGCACATTGTTCCCAAGTTATTCACGTAGTTCGATTTATGCGCCGCCGTTGGCGGACAAACTATATCCGTCCAGCGCCGATGTGATAACCTTTATATCCTGTGCGTCACCTGCGTTACTTGCCGTTGACCTTCCTCGTCGGGCAAGAGGGATTCGTCTTTTTCCTGCCCTTTCTGATCACCTGCCTGTTGATTCACGCCAGCGTACACGCCGCCCTCGCGGCCCATCGGCAATAACGCTGCTTCAGGCGATCTTCTGTTCGTTGGATCGGAGGCTGCGGAAGTTTCCACTTGAAGCGATTGATGTTGTTATTGGCTCCGCCGACGCCGAATGAGGTTGCGGGTCATCCGGTACATCATCGTGTCGAAAATCAGCGCACAGCCGCCGCCTCGCGCAAGTGCCAGAATCGCTTGTACTTCGGCCATCTTGAGTTGATTTGCCATCGCAACGTCCGCTTCCGGCGAGAGCCGAAAGCCAACGGTAATGGACAAATCTCTAGTTCCTCAAAATGGCCGGCTTTGGCGCGCCCATCGCTGGCTGGGTTTGAGTGCCGCCTGACACGACGGGTGAAGGCCGACGCCGACGCGACGCGCTAAAGCGACGAAGACGGACGTAACCGAGCGCGTCCACGACGACGTTGCCATTCGCTGACGGCAACCAGCGCAACGCCCAAACCGCTGTATGCGAGCGACGGAAAGGGAGCAGCGACAAGGCGCTTCGTCCAGGGCATTGCGACAACGGTCCGTCCAGTGCGCATATCGACGACACGCGGAAAAAGAAACCCTCTGAGCCTATAGTTACCGCTTGTCTCGCGCGACGCGGAATAGAGTGTGTAGCCATCCTCGTCCGGCACGCGGCGGAGCAATTGGCCGTTGGCAGTGTACGTCAAAACTCCTTCGTGGCGGGCGGCGGCAATCAGGATGTTATCAGCCGTGGTTGTTCGGAGGATAAATGCCGCGCCTTTTGTGGCCACGAACCAACCCATTTCAAACTGTCCCGTCGGGGAGTAACGCTGGATTCGGCTGTGATCGCTATCGCCAACGTAGATTCGCCCAGCAGAGTCGACGGACACCGCAAGATGGTCACCGGTGCAAAAAGGAAACTCGATCTTGGACAGCCGTGAGCCACCCAGCCACCCTACAATCTCCCACCCGACTCCTATGATCATCCCGACAGAGAAAACGGCGATGCCAACGAGTAGAAGGATTTTTCGCTTCGCTCTTCCCACGGAACACGTAGTCCTCTCAAGCGGATGTTTCGCCTACCGATTGATTAAAGGGGACGTAGCTCTTTTCCATGGTTTTGGTCCACCGCCTTTGGCTTTTCTCGCCGGCCGCGCGGGTGCAAACTCCAATCCAGATGCAACTCCCCGGCAACCTTCAGCGCCCGTGCTTGCCCCTTCCCTGCCGCCTCACCACCGGACCTCAGTGGTATATTATCCGACGCGCCTGACAGTGCAAACAAGTGTGTACTTGCATTGCCGCCTTCAGCCGATGCCTGAACTGCGCCAGAATTTGCCTCGGCCAACTCGCGTTGCGGCCGATTGAATAATTTTTTCTTTTTTCCCCGCGCCAAAACAAAAACACGTCCAAAACCTTCACCTCCCTGCTATAGATGTAGAGGGAGATACATTTTTGTCGTCGATCCACCAACCATTATCCCGGCCCGAACGCGGTCATCTCCGACACTGCCAAAATGGCCGCGCGGTGCTTTTTCAAGTGGGTCGTCCCGTAGACGTAGACAAAACCCCCCGTGGCGCTGTCGAAAACAGGGGTTTTGTCACCGCCCCACCAGGGCCAATTCTGCAATCGTAGTTTTGCGACGACCTATAAAGCAAGAGAATGCAAACCGACCACAGATTACACGGATTAACGCGGATGGGAAGGGAGAATGAATTCATTCGTTTCTGATCCGCGTTATCCGCGAAATCCGTGGTTCAACTTCTTTACAAACCGCGACAAAATGGCCAGCCGATGCTTTTTCAAGTGGGTCCTCCCGGTAACGGTAACGAAACCCCGCGCCACGCTATCGAAATCGGGGGTTTTGTAACCACCACCCCAAGGCCAAATCTTCAGACGTAGTTTTATGGCGACCGTTACGGCAAGAACATTCAGACTAACCACGGATTACACGGATTGACGCGGATAGTAAGAATGAGCTCATCCATTCTTTATCCGTGTTATCCGCGAAATCCGTGGTTCAACTTCTTTTCAAACCGCGCCAAAATGGCCGGCCGCTGCTCTTTCAAGTGGGTCGCCCCGTCAACGTAGACAAAACCCCCCGCGGCGCTGTCGAAAATAAGGGTTTTGTCACCGGTGCCCGGAGGCGCAATCTGCAACCGTAGTTTTAGCCCGGATAATTCAGAGTAACCACGGATTTCACGGATAACACGGATAAATCAGAACCGTTCCAAAACCGCGATGCGCGCAGTGTGCGCGCTGCGGAAAAGCATGGAATCGATCATAAGTGATTTTCAGCGTTGAGTATCCGTGTCATCCGTGGTGAATAATCCGGGTTAGGATGGTCATCGACCCCAAAAATTCGGACTCACCGCGAATGATGCGGATCAGTCCAGCCTTCTAAAACTACAAAAAACTGGCGGCCCCATGTCAATTCGCTCGGTGACAGTGACACCGTCGGCCCTGGCGCTATCAAAAACCGCGACTGTGTCACCGCCCCCAAAAACCAGGCAAAATCGCGCGATTTCCGTTGTCCTTCACGCGATCTTCTGCTCGTTGGACCGGCCGGCCAGTTTCGGCCGGAGATATTGACCCGTGTAACTCTGCGGAGCCTGCACGATGGTTTCCGGAGTTCCCGCGGCGACGATGCGGCCGCCGCCCTCGCCGCCTTCGGGACCCATGTCGATGATCCAGTCGGCGCACTTGATCACGTCCAGATTGTGCTCGATCACCAGCACGGTGTTCCCCAAATCGGCCAGACGATTGAGAACGTTCAGCAGGTTATGGATGTCGGCAAAGTGCAGGCCCGTGGTCGGCTCGTCCAGGACGTAAAGCGTGTGCCCCGTCGCCGACTTGCCCAGCTCGGTCGCCAGCTTCACGCGCTGCGCTTCCCCGCCCGAAAGTTGCGTGCTGGGCTGGCCAAGCTTGACGTAGCTCAGGCCCACGTCGTTCAGCGCCTTGAGCAGTTGCGCGACGTGGGGGAAGTTCTCGAAGAACGTCAACGCCTCCTCCACCGTCATGTTCAGCACGTCCGCGATGGTTTTTCCGCGATAGTGGATTTCCAGCGTCTCGGCGTTGTAGCGCGAGCCGTGGCAAATCTCGCAATCGACGTAAACGTCCGGCAGGAAGTGCATTTCGATGCATTTTTTCCCCTGACCCTGGCAGGCTTCGCATCGGCCGCCCTTGACGTTGAAGCTGAATCGCCCGGCTTCGTATCCGCGGATTTTCGCTTCGCGCGTCTTGGCGAATACCCTGCGGATGTCGTCGAACACGCCGGTGTACGTCGCCGGATTGGACCTGGGCGTTCGGCCGATGGGGCTTTGATCGATCTCGATCACCTTGTCGATTTTGGAGATTCCGTTGATCGCCTTGTGAACTCCCGCCTTCACCCTCGAGCCATAGAGCTTGCGCTTGAGCACGGGCAACAGGGTTTGGTTGACGAGGGTGGATTTGCCCGATCCGCTGACGCCGGTGACGCAGATCACGCCGCCCAGGGGAATGCGCACGTCGATGTCCTTCAGATTGTTCTGCCGGCAACCGCGCAGCTCCAGCGCGCTCCTGTCGGGATTGACCGGCCTGCGAGCGTGCGGCGCGACGATGGCGTATTCGCCGATGAGATATTTGATCGTGGTGCTGTGGGTATTTCCAAGCACGTCCGGCATCGGTCCGCAGCAGACGACCTGACCGCCGTGCGCCCCGGCGCCGGGACCGATGTCGATCAGGTAATCCGCCGCGCGGATGCACTCCTCATCGTGCTCGACCATGATGACCGTGTTGCCGATCTCTCGGAGGCGTTTGAGGGTGCGGATGAGCCGGACGTTGTCGCGCTGATGCAGTCCGATGGTGGGCTCGTCCAGGACGTAGCAAACGCCGACCAATCCGCTGCCGACCTGCGTCGCCAGGCGGATTCGCTGCGCCTCGCCGCCGGACAGCGTGGCGGTCTTCCGGTCGAGCGTCAGATACCCCAGTCCCACGTCCAGCATGAATCCCAACCGCGAGGAGATTTCGCGCACGATCGGCTCGGCGATGGCCGCGCCTTCTTCGGAAAGCCGGAGGTTTTCGAAAAACCGTCCGGCGGTTTCGACGGTCAGGCTGGTCACGTCGTGAATGCTGTATCCGGGCAATTGGATTCCGTTCGATCCCGGCAGCGGGGCGGCGATGGGGCCGGGCGTCGTGCTGTGTAATCGCACCGCCACGGCCTCGGTTTTCAATCGCGTCCCGGCGCAGACGGCGCACGGCTGCTCGGAGGTGTACTGGTGCAGCCGGGTCTTGACGAATTCGCTTTCGGTATTGTCAAACCGGCGCTGGAGATTGGGCAATACGCCTTCGAACCACGTTCCCGTTCCCGCGTCCCCGCGCTTCTCGGTGCCGTCCATCAGAATCTGCTGGATTTTCTTGGGGATGTCCTTGAATGGCGCGGAATAGGAAATTCCGAAATCCCGGCAGAACTCGCGCAGCACCCGGCTGTAAAAAATGTTCATCCGCTTGCCGTTTTTCCGCCAGGCTTCGATCGCCCCGTTTTCCAGCGAGAGAGCCGGGTCCGGCACGATGATGTCGGGATCGAATTCGCTGCTGGTCCCCAGCCCGTGACAGGCCGGGCACGCGCCGTGCGGACTGTTGAAACTGAAAATCCGCGGCTCCAGTTCCGGCAGCGAAACGTGCGGATGATCCGGACAGGCGAATTTCTCGCTGAACGTCTGGTCCGACCAGGCATTGGCCTCCTTTTGAATCGTCACCACCACCACGCCGCGCGAGAGTTTCAGCGCCGTCTCCACGCTGTCCGCCAGCCGGGAACGTATCTCCGGCTTCAAGACGATCCGATCCACGATCGCCTCGATCGTGTGTACCTTCGTCTTGGTCAACGCCGGCGGCTTATTGGCCTCCAATTCCAGAATCTCGCCATCGACCCGAGCGCGGACAAAACCCTGCTTGTTGATCGCCCCGAACGTGTCCTTGTGCTCGCCCTTTTGCCCCTTGATCAGCGGCGAAAGGATCATGACCTTCGTCCCGGCGGGATATTTCATCACCGCATCCACGATCTGCGACGGCGATTGGCTGGCGATCTGCCTCCCGCAAATCCAGCAATGCGGCGTCCCCGCGCGTGCGAACAACACGCGCAGATAATCATAAATCTCCGTCGTCGTCGCCACGATGCTCCGCGGATTCGACGACGCCGACCGCTGCTCGATGGCGATCGTCGGCGGCAAGCCTTCGATCTCGTCAATGTCCGGTTTCTGCAACTGCTCCAGAAACTGCCGCGCGTACGCCGACAGCGATTCCACGTACTTCCGCTGACCCTCGGCATACACGGTGTCGAACGCCAGCGTCGATTTCCCCGATCCGCTGATCCCCGTGACGACGACAAGCTGATCGCGCGGAATGTCCACGTTGATATTTTTGAGGTTATGCTCCCGCGCGCCCTTGATGCGAATGTATTTCAAGCTCATGGCCGGCGTACCTGAGTTGCTGAGGAAAATCGAACGCGTCATTGTAGGAGCCGCGGCGGGGGAGGGCAAAGGCGGGCGAATCGCGGTCGTGGGTCAGTTCCTCCGTGTAGCCGGCGGGCTTGCCCGCCGTACGGTCTTCAAACGCGGAAACTGACCCAATACTCCAACTGGGTATTGGTTTAGTTTGATATTTACGGCCGATAGTGAGAGGGTTGGTTAAGCTCGTGGACAAGCGTGCGCCAGTCGCATCACCGGCCACAGAGCTTCGTCCGTTATGTCGGGGAGATGATGGTATGTCGACAAGCACTGCGCATCACTTTGTTGTCGAGCCGTTTGAGGGTGTTGGACCGATCAAGTTCGGCATGCATAAAAACGACGTGAGCCATGCCTTCAGCTACGTGTATCGAAGTTTCTTCAAGGGAAACAAATCTAAGGTACGTTCGGATCATTGTGAGAACGTGGGTCTGATCATCCATTACGACGATGAGAGCCGCGTTGAGTACATCGAGTTGACCAAGCCGGAGTACGGCACCGTTACCGTGGAATTGTTCGGCCAAGACATCACTGGAATTTCCGTCCGCGGTCTGGTGAAGCTGCTTGGTTCACACACTACTCGCATTGAAAAGAATGTCTACGGATATAAGTTCCCTGATCTTGGGCTTAATACATTTAACAGCGTGTTGCAATCTGAAGACGAGGTCGTGGAATGTCTGGGAGTGGGTCGCCGTGGCGGTTCGGCCACCGCATAATCAGCCGGGTAGGGTGGGCGTACCCGCCCACCGTTTTGTTGCATGGTTGTCTTGGCTCACCTCTTCGCCAGCGCCCTTTCGATCTTGGCCACCGTGGCCTCATCCGGCATCACTTTGGCCTTTTCGATCCTGTTGAGAGTCTCCGGCGGAATGCCGGCCCGGCGGGCCAGTTCCGCCTGCGACAGTCCGGCCGCCTTGCGGCTTATGACGACGTCGCGCGCAATCGAAACGCGAAGAGTCTCCAGTGCCGGATAATTTCCGTTGGACAGCCGCTTGGGCATCGGCGGCAGTTCGCTTTCATCGATGGGCGGCACTCTTCGCGTGCTTGGCGCCTTCGCGGTTTTTATCGTGGGTTCACCGAACATGCTGGCAAATCTCGAACATAGATTACCCCGAAGACGCGAAGGACACAGCGCGGCCAAGCCGCAACCAAACCAAACCGATTGAACCACGGATTACGCGGATATGCACGGATGGGAGAAGAAATTATCCGTGCAATCCGTGTAATCCGTGGTTCACAAATTCTTTGCGAATCGCGCAAATTCTGATGGTTGGCAGTGCGAAGGAAATGCAGGAGAATGTCACTCCTGCGGAGAATCGCCAGTACAATAGCCCCCTACGGATGCGGCGTGATCGCGATGATCGTAATTTCTCCTTGTTTCGGGCCGTAGCACCAGAAAACCCGATAAGCGCCCGGCGTCCGGTTTTGAGCGTAAGCCTCGAAGACGGGAGCGGTGGCGTCGTAAGGATTCTCAAGGGAATCGTACTTGTGCGTCCGCAAGCCCGGATGCCCGGGATTGCTCAGAAGTTTTTGAATGCAATCGTGAACCTGCTTGAAAAGGCCTTCCGCCTTGCCGGCTTTTTGCTTCTTGTTTTGTTGGCGGGAATCCAGAGAGGACTTGGCATTTTCGCGGAGCTGCGCGTACTGGGCCGCGGCTTCCTGCGTCCATGCGGCGTTGAAGGACATGGGCTATTCCCGCAGTTGGTCCGCCAACTTCTTGTCGGCGGTGAGGCTTGGCCCTTTGCTTAACTGCCCGGCGCGAGCCTGCCGAAGGCCGTTTCGCACCGATGCCAGGGCTTTGGGGTTTTCGTAGAGCCAGGCCTCGTCTTCCGGGATGGCCCGGACGAGCTTCAGAACGTATTCGGCCTCGGTGACTTTGGTGACCGAGATCAGGCGGTTGGCGATCTGCGGGCCGATGGTGATCCGGCCCTTGGCATCGGCGGTCTTGGTAAGTGTAGCGCCCATGGTAACCTCGTTGGTGGGATATTCCCACTATCGCATATTTCCCACAGATACTTTAGCAAGGATTTGGACTGTGGCAACCTTTTTCCGTAAAAAGCTTCCATGCGGCGCGGGAAATCTGATCCAGATTGGCCGGCGATCGTCAAAAGCTGGAAGGAAACGCAATTGGCGCTACGCAAGAAAATGCGGATCGAGCCGCTCGATCCGCTGCCGCGGTTCGTGGCCGGGGCGGATGCGGCGTTCTCGGAGGACAGACAAAAGGTTCTGGCGGCGGCCGTGGTTTATGATCGGATTGAAAAACGAATCGTCGAAGTTGCTCATGCGACCCGGCCGATCGAGTTTCCCTACGTTCCGACCTTCCTCAGTTTTCGCGAAGCTCCGACGGGCATGGAAGCGGTGGCAAAACTTAAACACGAGTGGGGTGTGATATGCCTGGATGGTCAGGGATACGCTCATCCGCGCCGGTGCGGGCTGGCGGCGCATATCTCGATTCTCCTGGATCACCCCGGCTTGGGGATCGCCAAGAGCAGGCTCATCGGCACCTTCGATGAGCCGGCGGCTGGCGCCGGATCGGCCTCGCCGCTGATGGATGGAGATGAGCAAATTGGACTGGTTCTGCGGACTCGCACCGGGGTTAAGCCGGTGTTCATCAGCATCGGACATCGGATCGACCTGAAATCGGCGGCCGATCTGGCGATGGCCTGTGTGGGCCGATATCGCATTCCCGAACCGACCCGTCAGGCGGACATCGAGGTCGGGCGATTGAAAACAAATGTCCGATAACCGCCCATTCACGTTATTGGACGAGCGATACTATAATCCTTTGGTTTCAGAAACCCCGGATGCCGCGACGATATTTCCCAGTGCGGAGGCAAAGCCTTCCGCTAGCGTGCCGGATTGGAATGAACTGGAAGATCGGGATCATGGTTCTCGCAGCCGGTTTGGTGGGCGGTTGTTATTCGCCGGATCCCAAATCGCTCACCAGCGATTCCACGCCCAGCGCGATACCGGCCATCAAGGACGCGGCCGACCGGAACGACCGCACTTCCATCCCCCGGCTGGTTCACGATTTGGACGATAAAGACTCGGCCATCCGTTTCGCGGCGATCTCAGCCTTGAAACG
Organism: Tepidisphaeraceae bacterium; assembly: GCA_050014015.1. Classification (GTDB taxonomy): domain Bacteria; phylum Planctomycetota; class Phycisphaerae; order Tepidisphaerales; family Tepidisphaeraceae; genus PALSA-1353. The sequence continues at coordinate 16,008 of JBEKEC010000039.1, read as the reverse complement.
CATGACCGGCCAAGACCTGGGCTATCGGTATTACGACGGCGAATACGATCGTCGCGCGGCCGTCGAGCGTTGGCGGCAATGGTTGAAGGATCATCCATCGCCCTAGTCGGACCGCTGATACAGATCAATGCGGCGTGCTTATGACCAAGCAATGGAAAATCACCAGCCACCCGGCTAATCTCCGCCAGGTCCGCAAGGAAATGGAGGGATTCGCCAAGTCCATCGGCATGGCCGATGAACGCTCCCAGGCCGTGGGATTGGTGTTGAACGAAGCCCTGGCCAACATCATACGGCATGGCTACGGCGGGGCGGTCGATAAGCCGATCCTGGTGACCGCCGAGCAAGGCGAGAAGGAACTGCGGGTGGTGATTCGCGACTGGGCCAAGCCCTTCGATCCTTCGGCGATCAAGCGCAAATGTGAAGACGAGTTGACGCCGGGCGGCCTAGGATTGGTTTGCATCCGCAAATTGATGGACGACGCGAAGTTCGAGTGTTTGCCGGATGGGATGGTTCTGACGCTGACGAAGAAGCTGGTATGACGATGGCGCATGCGAAATGGAACACGGACGTGGTGTCGGCCCCGCGAAGGGAGGGCGACGCCGTGATTGCCGAAGCGCGCGGCGAGATCGATTTGCAAAACAGTTCGGAGTTTCGCTCCGCGGTCCTGTCGATGCTCGACGGCGGCGCTGCCAAGCGATTGATCTTGAATCTTTCTCGGGTTCCCTACATGGACAGCAGCGCCGTGGCGGTGCTGGTCGAGGCATTGCAGAAGCTGCGTCCGACCGGGGGACGGGTGATGCTCGTCGGCTTGCAGCCGCGCGTGAGAGGTCTTTTGGAAATCGCCCGGCTCGATTCGATTTTTATCCTGGTGGCCAGCGAGCAGCAGGCCCTGGCGTTTTGATTCGCCCTGACGTTTTTTATTCGCCCTGACGTTGTGATTTGCCGATGAACGTCGTTTTGCGACCGCTGGTTCTCGCGCTGAGCTCGACGGCCGGATTCTTCCGGTTCATCGGGGACCTGACGTACCTGATCGGCGACGCCGCCGCCGGGGTGGGGCGATCGCTGTTCCACAAGCAGGGGCGCCGGCTCGGCTGGGCCAATCTCTGGGCCCAGATGAACCGCGTCGGCGTCCGCAGCATCCCCATCGTCTGCCTCGTCACGTTCTGCATCGGCGCAATTCTGGCGTTGCAGATGGCGCCCATCCTTCGCGATTATGGCGCCGGCGACCGGGTCGCCGACATCATCTCCATCGCCATCGGGCGCGAACTGGGACCCCTGATCTCCGCGGTCGTGCTCACCGGATTCGCCGGCGCTTCCATCGCCGCCGAATTGGGAAGCATGGTCGTCTCCGAGGAAATCGAGGCCCTTGAAGCCCAGGCCATCGACCCCATCCGTTTCCTGGTCGTCCCACGCGTCCTGGCGACCACCGTCATGATGGTCTGCATCTGCGTGGTCGGCGATCTCGTCGGCGGCATCGGCGGGATGGTGGTTTCCCACCTCGCTCTCGGCACCAGCGCCATCCAGTATTTCCATCACAGCTTCGATGCCCTGAAACTCAGGGATTTCATCACCGGACTGGTCAAGGCCGGGGTCTTCGGCCTGCTCATCAGCGCCCTGGCATGCCGGCTTGGACTGGGCGTGACCGGCGGCGCGCAGGGCGTCGGCGTCGCCACCACCCGCACCGTCGTCCTGACCATTGTTGCGGTGATCTCGGTCGATCTGCTCTTCACGGCCGTATTTTATGCGGTGGGTTGGTGAAGCCATGTCCGAGGGCCAAGCCACGTCCGAACCCGTCATCCAGGTCATGCACGCCAGCAAAACCTTCGACGGCCGGGGCGTCCTCGACGCCATCCGCCTCGACGTGATGCGCGGCGAAACGCTGGTGATCCTCGGCGGCTCCGGCTCCGGGAAATCCACCCTTCTGCGCCTGATGATCGGCAACGTGCAATGCGACGGCGGCGACATCCTGGCGTTCGGGAAAAGTCTGAGAACCATGACGCCCGCCGAGTTGGACGGTTATCGCAAATCCGTCGGGGTCTTGTTCCAAAGCGGCGCGCTGTTCAATTCGATGACGGTCGCCGACAACGTCGCCCTGCCGCTTCGCGAACACACCGCCTTGGCCGAGCACACCATCGACATCATGGTGAAGATCAAGCTGGAACTGGTGGGGCTGCGCCAGCACGCCGACAAAATGCCCGCGATGCTTTCCGGCGGGATGAAAAAGCGCGCGGGACTGGCGCGGGCCATCGCGCTCGATCCCAAGGTGCTGTTTTACGACGAGCCTTCCGCCGGCCTCGATCCCGTCACCAGCGCCGAGATCGATCAGCTCATCATGGACCTGAACAAGAAGCTCGGCGTCACCAGCGTCGTGGTGACGCATGAAATGGGTTCGGCGTTTCGCATCGCCGACCGCATGGTCCTGCTGGATCGCGGCAAATTCATCGCCGAGGGAACGCCCGAGCGGATGCGGACCCATCCCGATCCGCTGGTCCATCAATTCGTGTTCGGATTGGCCGAGGGCCCGCTGACGGACCGGCGGCGGGCCGGCGGTTACGAAGAGGATCTCCTGGGACCGCTGGAAGGTATTTAAGCCATGGCCAAACAACGCAACGCGCTTCGCGCCGGCATATTCATGATCCTCAGCCTGGGGCTGATCGTTTTCGTCATTGTCGCCATCAGCGGCGCGGCCAGGTTCACCCAGTCGTTCCACACCTACTCCGTCGCGTTCTCGCTGCAGGACGACCTGGGCGGCCTGCGGCCGGGGGACGACGTTCGCATCGGCGGAGTGAAGGTCGGCAGCATCCGCGACATCCGCATCGACCGCGATCGCTCCGCCGTCGTGGTTCTCATCGACGTTCCCGCGAAATTTCCCCTTGCCAAGGATGCCGGCATTCGCGTCCAGCACGGCCTGACCGGTTCGTCGTCGATCAATATCGACAGCTTCGGTACTGGATCGCCCCTGGCCGCGGACGATTTTCTGGCCGGCCAGCCCGATCAGGTCACGGGATTGGTGCACGAACTGGCCGCGATGAAGCCAGACGTCATCCAAATCCTCGGCAATTTGAAGATCGCATCCGGGAAGCTGAACGTCGATCTCGACAAGCTGGCGGCGACTTCCGACTCGCTGACGGCGAGCGGATTTGAAATGACCTCGACCGTCCAGGGCCTGCGCGTCCGCGTGCCGGAAATCATCGACCGTTACCAGAGCGCCGTGGACGCCGTCGTGCGCATGCTCGACGCGGTGCGCCAATTCGTCGGCCCGTCCAGCGGTGATTTCCATCAGACGCTGGCGAATTTGAATCACGTCAGCGGCGATCTGCGCGGCCGTCTCCCGGAAGTCCTGGATCGGCTACAGACGGTGCTGGGCAAGGCCGGCGTGGTCGTCGATCGCGCCGCCAACGCCATGCAGGACATCCAGGCGGCGGCGGCCAACCTTCATTCGGCGACCGGAGCGCTGCAATCCATCCTGGCCGACAATCGCAGCCGCCTGAACGGCATCCTCGTGTCGTTGAAAACCACCAGCGACAATCTCAAAGACGCCAGCGTGGAGATTCGCCACAGCCCCTGGCGATTGCTCTATCAACCCAAGCCCGATGAGGTGGCCAATCTGAACATTTACGATTCGGTCCGTCAGTTCGCCGAAGGGGCCGACAGCCTCGACGACGCCGCGGCCTCGCTGCGCGACGCCCTGAAGGACCCCAACGCCGATCCCGAACAGGTGAAGCGCTTGATGCTCCACCTGAACGACAGCTTCGCGCAGTTCCAGCAGGTGCAGGACAAGCTTTGGAAGGAGATTAAGGAGTAAGAACGCAACGTTCGTCCAAAGTGAAGAAGTCGTGCTATAATCTGCCGTATGGCTACGCCATCCCAGTCCATTGAGCTTCCTTTGACTTTGCACGTTTCCGAGCAGACAAAGGATGCGCTTGTCGAGCGCGCCGCAGCCAGCGGTACCGATCTAGCGGGCTACCTATCCGTCATCGCCGAGCAGACCGTCCAGAGGCCAATGTCTTTGGAACAAATTTGTGGCCCGGTTTATCAGAACTTTTTGGACAGTGGCATGACGGACGATGAGTTGAGCGATGTTTTGGAAAGAGAGAAGCATCTCGCGCGCGCCAAGCGCCGCGCTGGTCACGCGCCATGAGTGCCGCCAATCGCCAGCGAGTCGTTTACGACTGCAACATCTACGTTTAGGCTCTTTTGAACCTGAAAAGCCCGGCTGGCACGTGCATCCGGTCAGCGCTGGAAGATCGGGTGCGTTTGTTCGTCAGTGAACCGCTGCTTTCTGAAATACGTGACGCGCCGAATAAGCCCACCCCCGCCCGGCTTGGCGTGACGATCGAGCGAACGGAAACGCTGATTGAAAATATCCTGAAGGTCGCAACCGTCGTAACAGAGGTTCCGGTCGTTTTTAGGTACGATCGCGATCCGGACGACGCGCATTACGTGAACTTGGCCCTGGCGGCCCAGGCCAAGCTTATAGTCTCGCGGGATCGCGATTTGCTTGACCTGATGGACGAATCCCGCCCCGAGGCCAGAGGTTTTCAGCAGAGATTTCCGTCGCTTCGTATTTTGGAACCGGTTCAATTTTTGCGCGAACTGACCCAGGAAAAATCCGAAGCCCCGGATGTAAATCCGGGGCTCCGATGACCAAAAATTATTTACAAATTCCCCCGCGAATCACGCAATATCGCCATGCGACTTGGCCAAATGCCGCTGAGCGCTGGCGGCTTTCCGGGCGGCGGCCTTGCGAATTCGGCGCGTGCGGCCGACCGTCTGCTGTTCCACGGTGGCCTTCCGGGTGGGATTGGCGTTGGCGGCATGCACGGCATGGGCGCCGTCCGGCGCGTACAGGTCGGCGCCGATTTCCTCGGCCAAGCCCTCGGCACGCTTGTAAATCCCGCCGCAGCACATCACCTGCATCTCCGGGCAACTGTTGACCTCGCGGAGATAGTCGATCAGTCTCCGCACCGCCGGCACCCCGCTGGACAACGTGCCGAACAACACCAGCAGATTGGGCCGGTATTCACCGATCAGTTTCAACACCTCGTCATCCGGCACTCCGCCGCCGGCAAACCGCGTCGTCCAGCCATCGGCCTCGAAAAGATCGGCCGTGATCTGTCCGCCGAGTTCCTCCGGCTCATCCGCCCCGCAAAAGATCAGGACTTTGCGGCCGTTGGCGGGCTGGCGCTCCAGATGCGATGACACCTGGTCGGTGATGCTGCGATTCAGGCGCGTAGCCAGATTCAGCGTGCTTTGCGTGATCCGGTCTTCACGGTAATGCGCTTGCAGCATTTCCATCGTCGGCCAGAGTAATTGGGTGATCAATTCGTATGCGGTTGCGCCTTCGAAGAAGGCGTGTTCGATCACCTGCCTGCATTGGCTGCGGTCGCCCTCAAGCAAAGGCTTCACGTATTGTTCGGCTCGAGTGACACTGGGTGTGGATAAGCTCATTGGCAAAGGCCTCGCAAAGTTCCCCGCCGTCCCAGACGCTGGGGAATCACCAAAAAGGGTAATGGAAGCGTCCTTGCCGCCAACTTAGTTATCTCGCTCGCATGTTAATTTGGATAATATGCGATAATGGGAGTATCGGTATCCCATATTATTTTTCTTTACTATTTTAACATTCCCAAGGCGCAAGAATGGCGTTTATTGATGTATGTCATTATAATAAATGGGCTTATATTAATTCAATTACGAATGTGTTCGTGCGCTCAACTTTATCGTCGCCGGGGATTTGAAAGCATGCCACGTTATTAAGAAGATGGGGCGAGCATGAGTGTCCGCAAGGAATATCTTGGATCGGTCCGCAACGTCGTGGCGAAACTAGGCACGCAGTTGTTGAGCGATGACAGCGGTCGGCTCGATGCGGCGTTCGTCGCCACGGTCGCCGCCCAGATCGCCGAACTACGGTCAGGCGGCATCCGCGTCACGATCGTCAGCTCCGGCGCCATCGGCTGCGGATTGAGCGTGCTGGGGTTGCCCCAGCGGCCGACCGATTTGGCCAAGCTCCAGGCCATCGCGGCCGTCGGCCAGCGCCGGCTCATGGACGTTTGGGCCGATGCCTTTGAGCCGCATCGTCTCCCGGTTGCCCAACTGCTGGTGACACGGCAGGACATTGACGACCGCACGCGCTTTCTCAATCTTCGTAACACGATCCTGGCCGTCCACGAAATGAATTCCGTCCCGATCGTCAACGAAAACGATTCGGTCAGCACGGCGGAACTGGTCAAGATCAGCTTCGGTGACAACGACATCCTGGCGGCGCTGCTGGCGCACGCCCTGCGCGCGGATTTGCTCGTGCTGCTGACCGTTGTCGATGGCCTGCTGGACGAGGCGGACAAGCCGGTGCGGTTGGTCAAGCACGTCCACGAAGGCCGCGGCTTGGTGCGGGAGAAGATATCCACGCTGGGCAAAGGCGGGATGGATTCCAAGCTCCAAGCTGCTCAGATGGTCAACGATGCCGGCGAAGTGGCGATCGTGGCCGACGGGCGGATGGAGCGAATTCTTCCCCGCCTGCTCGCCGGGGAAGAGTTGGGCACCCTGTTCGTTCCCGAAGCCAGCAAGAAGAGATCGTCCCGCAGCCGATGGATCGGCTCCGTCCGTCCTGCCGGCACTGTTTTCGTTGACGACGGCGCCCGCCGCGCCCTCGCCGAGCACAACAAGAGCCTGCTCCCGGCGGGGATTGTCAAAGTGGAAGGCGATTTCGCCCGCGGCGACGTCGTCGCCGTCGCCGATTCCGACGGCAGCATCATCGCCCGCGGCCTGAGCAACTATTCCGCTTCACAGATGGAAATCATTCGCGGAAAAAAGAGCAAACAAATCCGCGAGTTGCTCGCCGATGCGGCGTATGATGAGGCCATCCATCGCGACAACCTTGTTCTGGAACGAAATTCGTGAGCGAAAGGCGCGACGGAATTCCGCCTCGGCTCCCCCGCGGGGCAAGTCGGCGGCCAGAATAATCTTAACGGCCTATCAATCCGGTATTTACAACTTGCGTCTTTCGCCGCTTCCCGTCGCGTTTCTAATCTGAGGACATTTGAAAGAAAGGAGCTTGCCATGAAACGCCTTGCGCTGCTTGTTGCTTCGGGGTTGATTTCCGGTTTGCCGGCCGTCGCCTCGGCGCATCCGAATTTCTTCTTCGGCTTCCGGTTTGGGTGGCCGTTTCCAGTGCCCGTGGTAGTCGCGCCGCCGGTGATTTTGCCGCCCGTGCCGGTGGTCGTGGCGCCTGTGATCGTGGCACCGGCTCCGGTTGACTGCGCTCCGCCTGTCATCGTTTACGCGCCGGCGCCCGCGTATCGCTATGTCTACACGTATCCCGGCCCGCGCTACGTTTATCACTACGGCTGGGGGCCGAGGTATTACGGGCGCTACCATCGTTGACACTGATCTATTTGGGTGCCGACGCCCCGGAGGGTGGGTCTCCGGGGCCTTTTTTTTCTCCGTCGCGCCGCGGCTCGTCAATTCCGATGCGCTGGCGGACGATGTACAGCGGCCTCTGTTTCACCTCTTCATAAATCCGTCCGATGTATTCCCCCAGAATGCCCACCGAAATCAATTGCACGCCGCCGAGGAAAAGAATGCAGACGATCTGGGTGGTGAATCCGGAAATCTGTTTGTGCCAGGCGAAGAAGGTGACGACGTAGAAAATCGCCAGGAGGAATGCGGCGACGGAGACGAAGAATCCAAGCCAGGTGGCAGCGCGAAGGGGCTTGTTGCTGAAGCTGACCATGGCGTCGACGGCGTAGCGGATCAGGCGCGTCAGCGATTGCTTGGGGCTTCCCGCCGCCCGCTCCGCGCGGTCGTAGGCCAGGGCGGTTTGCCGGAATCCCAGCCAGCTTCGCAGACCCGGAATGAATCGGTTTCGTTCGGGCAGGCGGTTGAATTCCTCGACCACGGCCCGGTCCATCAACCCGAAAATTCCGGCATCCCGGGCATCGGGGAGATCGGTGATGCGCCGTAGAATCGGATAGAACAGGCGGAACCCGATGCCGCGCACGCCCCCGTCTGTTCGGCTGGCGCGTTCGCCGAGAACCACCTGAAATCCCTCCTTCCACTTGCGGATCATTTCGGGAATGACTTCTGGCGGGTCCTGGAGATCGCCGTCGATGAGCACCACGCAATCTCCGCGGGCATGATGGATCCCGGCCGACACGGCCGGCTGATGCCCGAAATTCCGCGAAAGCGTCACCACCTTGAATCGGCCGTCCTCCTGGTGAATTTCCCTCAGGATTCTGGGTGAATCGTCCCGGCTTCCATCGTCCACCATGATCGCTTCCCAGTCCTGCCCGCCGCCGTCCATGGCCTTGGTCAACCGCCGGCGAAGCTCCGGCAAATTCTCCTGCTCGTTGAAGATCGGGATCACGATGGAAATCATGCGGCGATGATATTACCTCCGGCGGGCGTCGGCGAAAACGCCCGGCTTTGCAAAAGCGGCCGGACCGCCCGAGAATTCCAATATGAACCCAATCCATCAATCCTACGTCGAGCAGCACATCGCCCTGGCGCAGCGTGTTTCCGCCGAGCTGCTGCCCAAGATCAATGAAGTGGGAAACCTGCTGTGCGAATCCTTCGGACGCGGGGGCAGGCTGCTGACGTTCGGCAACGGCGGCAGCGCGGCGGATGCGATGCACCTGGCCGAGGAGATGATCGGAAAATTTCTCCGCACCCGCCGGCCCCTGCCCGCAACGGCGCTGTGCGCCGACGGCCCGGCGATGAGCTGCATCGCCAACGACTTTGGTTACGCCGAGGTTTTCGCCCGACAGGTGCTGGCGCTGGCCCGGCCCGGCGACGTGGTTTTCGGAATCAGCACCTCCGGCAATTCCCCCAACGTCTTGCGCGGCCTGGGGGCGGGGAAGGGAAAATCCGCCGTGACCGTCGCCCTCCTCGGCCGCGACGGCGGCAAAGCCGCTTCACTGGCCGACCACGCCATCATCGTTCCCGGCAACGTCACTTCGCTCGTCCAGGAAATGCACGTCATGATCGTGCATCTGCTATGCGACATCGTTGACCGCTGGGCCGCCGGAGCGAAATAACGGCCCAATCACCAGAAGATCAGTGGGCGGGCAAATCGCCAGTAGGTCCGGAGGATCGGATTGCCGATTCTGCGGAGGGTTTGGCTGCGAAGCTCGGGCAGGTCGATTTCACCGACGAACGGGCGGAGGAACTGGCGGTCGCCGATGCGCCGTCGTCGCTGCGCCTGGCGCCGGCGGCGCAAGAGGCGGGAGAGATTTGGCGGCGAGGCGAAGAACGCGCACGCCGCCAGCTTTTGACCGAGCACCCGGTTTCGCCAGGCGAAATAGAGTTGGCCCATTTCCATGGCCAGGATTGCCGGCAACAGAAGCAGCAGCGTCGGCGTCTTGTAATACGTCGCCAGCAGATACCAGCGGTTTCTCTCCAGATAAAAATAGAACCGGAAATCGCGGTGAAAGGCGTATTGGTGCCAGATGACGGCGTCGGGCACGTACTCGATCCGATGGCCAAGCTGGCGCAGCTTCCAACCCAGTTCGGCATCCTCGAGATAGAGGAAAAGCAGGTCGTCGAAAATTTCCCCTTCGCCGAGGGCTTGGGCGCGGATCAGGACCGCCGCTCCGGAAGGGAAATCAATTTCGCGGCTCTGGTTGAATGAGCCGTCGTCGAGCTGGCCATAAGCGGTGACCAGGCCGAAGCCGAGGAAATGCGAGCGGTTTCCCGCTGTATTGAAGCGGTCCTTTTGGGGCCAAAGCAAGACCTTGGGCTGAACCGCGGCGGTCGAGGGGTGATCGCGCAGATGTGACGCCAGTTTCGCCAGCCAGCCGCTTTGGGCGATGATGTCCTGGTTGATCGCCGCGACGTATTGCAGGTCGGGGAACTTGCGGCGGGCGTATTCCCAGCCGGCATTGATCCCGCCGGCGAAGCCGCGGTTGTCTTTCAGGCGGATCAGTTCGACCTGGGGGAATTGTCGCTCGACGAAATCGGCGCTGGAATCGGTGCTGGCGTTGTCGATGAGGATGATGGAGGCATCGACGTCCGAATCGCGCGAATCCAGCAGGGAGCGCAGGCAATCGCCCAGACACTCTCGGCCGTTGTAGCAGGCGATCAGAATCGCGACCCGCATCATATCAGGGTTGCACGGTATCGGAGGAGGGCGCCGGGGTGGCGTCGGCCGCGAAGGCTTTGCCTTCCATAGCGAAGGCTTTGCCTTCCATAGCGAAGGCTTTGCCTTCCGCGCCGAGCCGGTCGCTCATGCCGTGCTTTTCCATGAGGATGCCGACGATCTGCGCCAGCGCGGAGATTTTGCGGTCCTGAAGGCTCACGATGGTGAGCAGCTCGAAAATCACCAGTATGAAAAACCCCGCGACGCACAGCAGCCCAACCGTCTGGTATTGCACGTGCATCTTGAGGGCAACCCACCCGACCGCCGTCGGCCAGATCGACAACGCCAAAAACGGCAACCCCGTGAAGAGGAATATCAGCATGTGCCGTTCCTTGAGGCGATAGGCTCGCATCCGGCGGATCGCGATAATCAGGACGGTGACTCCGAAACCCAGGAGGATGAAACGGGCGATCATAAAAACAACCTCGAAATCGGCGTTCACGGCAGGCCGGTCTTCACGGCGAGCCACCTTTCACGGCGAGCCGATTTTTCCGCTCGGCCACGGCTGGCGAATCATGTCCAGAAGCAGACACACGCTCACCTTCAGAACGTAATACAATCCGCGGATCAGGCTGATGCTGCTCTTGCCGTACATCCGGCGGCGCATGCGCACGGGGATCTCGATGACCTTGAATTTGGAGCGATGGAGCAGGAGGACGACCTCCGGCTCGGGATAATCCTCCGGGTACCAGTGGGCGTAGGCGCGAATGACTTTGCGGTTCACCGCGCGGAATCCGCTGGTGCAGTCGGTGATCTTCAGGCCGCACAGGATGTGAATCCAGCCGCTCAGCATTTTGATGCCGGTCATTCTCGTGAACGACGGGGCGAACGTGGTCGATGCCAGGAATCGCGATCCAACCGCCAGGTCGGCGCCGCCGCCGACCAGCGCGCCGACGAGTTTTTCCACCTCGCATGGGCGGTGCTGGCCGTCGCCGTCCACCTGGATCGCGATGTCGTATCCGTGACACTCTGCATAGCGATACCCGGTTTGCATCGCCCCACCGATCCCCAGATTGAATGGCAGGCTGACCACCGTGGCGCCGGGGGGAATTTGCCGGGCGGTGTCATCGGTCGAGCCGTCGTCGATGACCAGGACATGGCAATCCGGCAGCGCACGGTGCAGCCGATGCACCAGCTTCGCCACCGACCTGCCTTCATTGAACGCCGGCACGATGATGAGGCACTTGAGCCTCTGAAACACGGACTGCGGCTGCGGAGACAGCGTCGCGCTGGCGGGCAGGTTCACCTTTACCGGCAATATGTGCTGGATCGGATCAAGAGTTGTCCGCAATCTCATCATTCACCCGTTCTTATATTGCCGTCTCGATGTGAATTAGTCCAACAAAATGACATAACTCCGGGTATGGGAACATCCCCCGGCGATAGCAAAAAAGCCGGCGGACGGCGGGTCCGGGGGCATTTTCGGCCGTCGCCTATTGCAGAATCTCATACATCGCCCGCGGGGGAAATCGCAACTCGACTCCGGCGCCGTCCGGCGCAAGCGACGATTCTTTCGCCAGATAGCCCGCCGCGTCCAGGGCCGTGGCTTTGGTCAAACGGGTGTTCCGGATCGTCAGCGTCACGTCCGCATTCTCAATCATCCACGGCGGCTTGCCGATCTTCACGATCCGGAACCCGTGGTATTGCTTTTTATCGTTGCCGCCGAAGTCGGCCGGCTCCTGCGTCCAACCCGACAGGCGTGACGGCGTGCCGACCTGAACCAGAATCCTTCGCGATTCGCTCAGCGCCTGGCCGTCCAGGGAGACGACCAGAACGGACGCCTGCCGGTTGCCGCTGGCGATGTCGATCGTGCTCAGGTGTATGTTGCCCGCATGATTCAAAAGGCCGGTTGCGCCCTGGGCGCAAGGGGCGTCGATGGTGCACATCCCGATGTTGTAATCCAACCGGATTTCGCCGGTGTTGCTGGAGACGATCTTCTTTTGGCGGTCGACGAAACCGGAGAGATCGGCAACCGTGTTTTGGCCGGCGACGCCGTAGTTGACCGTTACCGGCCCGACCAGAAACGCCAGCGGGTCGGCGCCGGTTTGCGCCTGCGGCTGTTGTGGCGGTTGGCCCGGCATTCGGTTGGGATCGAATCCGGCGCTTTCAGAGATGAGCGGCGGACGGCGGTTCCACAAATCCGCAAGCGGTCTGTTTTCCACCACGACCGGCTGCCCACGCTTCAGATATCCGTTGCGATACATCAGCGCGGCGGCGGGGAAACCGCCCATCAGCGCCGGCGTTGAGCACGTCCATTTGAATTGCGGATGCTCGCCGTTCACCTCCACAAATGGGAAGCACGGATCGTCGTCGTATTGTTCCGCCTTGGCGGTGAACCAGTAATATCCCGCGATCCCCGCCAGCGATTCGTATGCGCTGACCAGGAACGGCGCCTCATCCTGGTAATCCATCGGGGCGACCCAGGTGCTTTCCGTGACGATCATCGGATGGCCCACGACCTGTTTCAGGTTCGTCGGCAAATCCCACGGGTTCAGTACCCCTGGATGATCCGTGAAATGGTCGCCGGGGTCGATGCGCCAGCCGGTGTTCGCCCCGTCGTGAACGGAATTGAAATATTTGTTGACGGCCATCACGTCGGCGGCCGTATTGGTGTAGCGCTCCACGTCGTTGAGCCGGACGACATCGGCCGTGAGCCAGTTGCTGGCGTTGATGAGTTGCCGGCAACCGAGCTCGTCGCGATAGAACCTGACCATCTGCTCGTAAAACCCGCGTTGGGTCTCTGCGAAGAACCGGAGCTGATCCGCCAATCGCCGGGCCATCCCGCCATGCTGGGGGCGGGTCCATTGCCAGACCGGCAGGATCGCCACCTCGCCGGCGGGAAAATCGTCGCCCGGCTGGGTGATGTAGTCCCAGGCATCCCAGGCCTTATCCAGCGAGCCGTATTGTGCAATCAGCCAGGCCGCGAATTCTCGGCCGAGCAGGCGCTTCTGCGCCGGCTTCATCCCATCCATCGTAAAGAAGAACATTCCATCTTCGTTCTGGACCTGGATGATCGCCACCGCCGGATCGCGCGCCAGCGGGATGCCGGTGTAAGGATTGGTTTCGGCGTACAGCTTGCGGACCCACGCCTTGTATCCCTTTTGCAGCGTCGGGTTGAAAAATAGCAATCCCCACAAATCGCCATGATGCTCATATCCTTCGATCCCCCATCGCGTGGCCGGCCGGTCCAGCGCCCAATACGGCGAAATGGTGACGTAGATCCCCTCCCGCTTGAACGCCGCCACCGCCCGCCAGATGCCGTCGATCTGCTTTTGATTGACATCGGTCAATTCCGGCGTTTTGCTGTCCGAGCCGATCTGAGCGTGAAGCCGAACCATGTTCACGCCCAGCTTGGCCAGGAACCTGGCATGGCTGGCGAGTTTCTTGTCGTCGGCGAGATACAACTCTGTTCCACAGGCCCAGAATCGAATGGGGGTCCCATCGCCGCGCACGAATCCGCCATCACCGGAAACTCGCACGAATCCGCTCTGCCCGGCCGTTGCTTCGTTCAGCCCGCGCAGGTCGAGCATCGCATCGCCGCTGAAATGGTCCTGCGGATGGACGAACGGCCAAGACCCTTGCGAATCCGTCGCCGGCGCGCTTGCCGACCAAGCCAGATTTTCTACCGCGAAGAGCGCGAAGAGCGCGAAGGGAAGAACGGCGGAAGGTCTTGCTTTCATCTCCTTTCAGCATATTTCACGCTGACTGACGAAGCTAATGCCAGTGCAAGGATGTCTTCTTCGCGCACCTTCGCGTCTTCGCTTCTTCGCGGTAATCTTTTGTGAAACGCCATAGAATCAACCGGCGATTTTCAGCGGTTGATGGAGGAACGAATCGATGCCTTTGGCCAGCAACCTGAACGTCGGCAGGTTGTCCGTCATGCTGCGCACCGCCGGAGTTCTGTTGGCATCGTAAAGAACGACCCGGCCATCGACGATGCCGTAATCGAACTTGCCGAAATCGAAGCCGAGCTCGCGCCGCATCTTCCGCAGTTCGTCCGGCACCTGGGCTTCCTCAATTCGCACGGCGACTTTCGATTTGATGATCGGCTGGTTGGCGTACATGAGATTATTCTCCTCGGCATCGCCGAGGAATATCCACGATCTCATGCAGTAAAACCCGTCGCGGCGTTCGGGAAGAAATCGGTCAACTATCAGGTCCGGATTGTGCCAGACGGCCCGCGGGAGCTGACTCACGGAATCAAAAATCGGATATTCCCAAACGTCCAACTCGGCGCGCAAGCTCCAGGGCAACCGCCGGCGTAGCGCCCGGGCGTATTTGGCAAACCAGGACGACTGCTGCGCCATCTCCGCTTCCCGGCCTCCGCCGTAGTTGCGATTGGTTTTGACGATGACCGGCCCCTCGTACCCGTCGCCGCGATGGACGAGGTTCGCGCTGATGTGCCGCTTGGAAATGTCCTTGACGGTCGGATTGATGGCCACCGGATATAGCCGCATGAACTGAATGTATTCGTCCGGCACGACAGTCACGTCGACGTGCAGGATGGCCAGATCAGCTTCCACGCGCGGCCCGACTCCGCGCAGCACGGTCACCTTGATCCCATTTTCACGCCAGACTTGGCAAACCCCATGCAACAAATGAGTCATTTGATCGAACTCATCATGCTGATGCGTCAGGATAACGATGTGATGCATAAGTCGTGGTCCGGATTGAACGTCGGCTTTCGGTTGCATCGGCATGACAGGGGGGTGAGCCTGCGATGAAATCCGCGCGCCTATCGCCATCCGGGCATGAGACAGAATGCGACAAAATGCGACACTTTATGGGTTTTGATTAGTGTACGCTAGGTTTTGTCAAAGTCATATTTGCTTGTGCCATAATCGGTTATCGCAATTTGTGGGGGCATCTGTTTCCGATGGAAGGGAATTGTGTCTCACCGGGCTCAACAACGATTTTGTTGCCATAACGTGGCATATTTTATCGCGAAGTTGCGAAGCGCGAACGAAGCGGATGCGGGATTCAAGCACGTTCACTGCGGCGAGCCATTTTGCGAATCCCTGCAAACGCCTGTTGAGCGGGCCGCGTTCGTGCCCGCTTCACATCTTCCAAGCCGCGGCGAATGCCCTTGACCGCTTGGTCGTAGTCAATCGATTCCAGCAACTTCTGATAGGAGGCGGCATCCTGCACGACCAGTTTGGCCTTGCCGTTCACCGTCAAGACCATCGGCTCGCCGCTCTCCTCCATGTGCTCCATCAGCTCGCTGGTGTTCCGCTTGAAGTCCGAGGGGGATCGAATGTCTTTGCTCAAGTCCATAGTTTTGCCGGGCATTCAATTTGGATCAAATTGAATGTAAGGCTCGCTTTGAATTGGCGGCAACGGAGCCTGATGGGTTGCCCCTATAAAAGACCGCAGTCTGGAAATTGGTAGCTTGATTTCACGACCGCAAGAGGTCGGCCGGCTGTACGCTCAAGGCTTTCGCCAGCTTATCCAAAGTGCGCAACGTGAGATTTTCTTCTGCCCGCTCAATAGCCCCAACGTATGTGCGATGAAGGTGGCATTTGGCGGCGAATTCTTCCTGTGACCATCCCCGCTCCTTCCGTAGACGCCGCACTTTTTTTGCCACGATAAAAATTGACTCTCGCCCTTGCACGAGAGCAAAATGCCGTTACGATGGGAATACCTCTACAGGCTATACCTAGCATTTTAGGCGTCGCCGACTGGGGGCTTCGTTCAAATCAAATCGTATTCTGCGAAGGGATGGCGGGCGATGAAAAGCAATCCGGTTCGATTTCCTGTCCTGCGCCCCGAAAATGTCCCAGGTTGATGATATAGAATCGCGGCCCGGAAAGGGCTGTGATGAAGAAGCGATTCACCGAAGAACAGATTGTGGCCATTCTGCGTGATGGCCAGGCAGG
>JBEKEC010000038.1:0-54319 GCA_050014015.1 Tepidisphaeraceae bacterium | reverse complement strand
GGCCCGGACGCGATCGGTTTTGGGCCGATCGTCGTGTTCGCATGACTCCTCGCTGCGCTCGTCGTCACGCGAACACGACGAGGCATAGTAGAACGTCTCTTGGTATTCTTGAACATACAAGGCGCGAAGAGCGCGAAATTGCGCGAAGAATTATCAATCTGACTTCGCGTAACTTCGCGCTCTTCGCGGTAATCTTTGCCAAAGGGCCACGGAGTCCAAATGACCTCGATTCAATTGGAAAAGCGGCGGCGGGTGATGCGGCGGTCGATGGCCCTGGGCCATTGCATCTGCGATCCGCATCAGCCCTGCCCCTGCGACGTGTTCAAGGACGAGGGATACTGTCAGTGCGCCGGCGAACCGCCTCCCCCGACGGACGGTCCGGTGCGCTTGACGCAGCACGTGCGAAATGCCGGCTGTGCCTCCAAGATCAGCAAGGAAGTATTGCGCCTGGCGCTGGCGGACTTGCCCGTGATCGACGACCCGCGCGTCCTGGTCGGCGCCAGCGCCGGCGACGATGCCGGGGTCATCCTGCTTGGCAAGGATTCGGCCACGATTCTCACCGTGGACGTGTTCAGCGCCTGCGTGGACGATCCCTACACGTTCGGCCAGATCGCCGCGGCCAACTCGCTGAGCGACATTTACGCCATGGGCGGCACGCCGCAGGTGGCGTTGTCGGTCATCGGCTTCCCGGTGGACAAGCTGCCGGTCGAAGCCATGCGGCAGATTCTGCTCGGCGGAGTCGAGAAGATGACCGAAGCCGGCATCTGCGTAATCGGCGGTCACAGCATCAATGACGCCGACGTGAAGTGCGGCTTCGCGGTCGTGGGAACGTGCCCGCCCGACGGCTGGGTGCGCAACAGCGGAGCCGCTCCCGGCGATGTTATTGTGCTGACCAAGCCGCTCGGAACGGGAATCATTTGTTTCGCGCACCAGGTCGGTCTGGCGTCGGACCCGGCATCGCGGGCCGCCGCCGATTCCATGGCCGCGCTGAACCAGGCCGCCGGACGGTTGATGACGCTCCATGGCGCACGTGCCGCCACCGATGTGACCGGCTTCGGACTGCTCGGACACATGATCGAGATCGTGCGTAACAGCGACGTTGAAATCACCGTTGATTTTGACGGCATCCCCCTGCTCGACGGCGTTGCCGAGTTGGCTCGGCAGGACGTGCTGCCCGGAGCGGTGGAACGCAACCGCCAGTCCCTGGATGCCGCGGCTCTTGACCTGTCGGGCCTGGCCGACGCGCAGCAAGCGATCCTGCTTGGCCCGGAGACCTCCGGCGGTTTGCTCGTATTCCTCTCACCAGATTGCGCCCAACAATACCTGCAAGCATTGCACGCGGACGGTGTTGGTGGCGCCGCGATCATCGGCCGGGTGAGCGGCCCTTGCCCCGGCGGCCGAATCGCTGCTCATAGCCGCCGGGCGAGCCAGTTCGGCCCTTTGCCCCTGCCCGTTGCCGAACCCGCCAGTTGCTGCGCCGATCCGCCCCAGCCGCCGACCGCCCAACCCCACGGCCATTCCGACGCCCCTCCACCGGCGGCGGCAGCCGACGCGCTCAAGAATTACCTGACCGCGGTCAACTCCCCGGGTGCTCTGGGGACCAAGCATAAGAAACTGATCGCCCTGGCATTATCCATCATAAGTAAGTGCGCCCCGTGTGTTACGATAAACACCAACGCGGCTCGACAGGCCGGAGCGTCGGAAGACGAAATCGCCGAAGCGGCCGCCCTGGGCATCGCGTTCGGCGGAGCGCCCGTGGCGATGTTCTACAATACGGTGCGAAATGAATGATCCATAGACGGAGGCGGACAGTAGCCTGGTGGCGCTCGCAGTCTTCAAAGCTGTTGCGGGTCTGACAAAGGCCCGGGTGGGTTCGATTCCCATACGCCTCCGCCATTTTTCTCCCCCTCCCTTGCGCCGCTGGGGGAAGGATCGCAGGCAGACATGGGCAACCCATCCGTCGATCTTCTGCGGACGATTCCCTCGGTGACGCAGGTTCTGACCTCGGAGCCGGGACGCGAATTGGCGCGTGAATTTGGCCACGGGCTTACCACCTTTGAACTAAGGTCCTTTCTCGATGATTTGCGCCGCGACATCCGCGGCGGCGCGATCGAATCGATGTTGAGCCTCGAACAACTGGCCGATGAGCTTCGCCTCCGCCTGGCGCGTCTCAGCCAGGCGGCCGGCCGCCGGGCCATCAATGCCACCGGCATTCTGCTGCACACGGGCTTGGGCCGCGCCCCGCTGTGCCGCGAGGCCATCGACGCCATCGCCGCCTGCCATGGCTACTCGGTCTTGCAGGCCAGCCTGGAATCCGGCGACCGCTCCCTGCGCGAGGCCGCCGTTCAACGGATTCTGATCGAGCTGACCGGCTGCGAGGCCGCCACCATCGTCAACAACAACGCCGCCGCCACGATGTTGATCCTCAACACCCTGGCCGCCGGCAAGGAGGTCATCATCAGCCGTGGCCAGTTGATCGAGATCGGCGGCTCTTTCCGCATGACCGACGTGATGGCACAAAGTTCCGCCACGCTGCGCGAGGTCGGAACCACCAACCGCACGCACCTGCGCGATTATGAAAACGCCATCAGCGATCGCACCGGCGCGATCATCCACGTCCATACGTCCAACTACCGCATCCGCGGGTTTGCCTCCACGCCCGATGTGCCGGAGTTGGTGGAACTGGGCCGAAGGCACAACATTTCCGTGATTGACGATCTGGGCAGCGGCGCACTGGTTCCGCTACGCGAATTCGGGCTTACCGACGAGCCGCTGGTTCGCGATTCCATCGCTGCCGGCATCGACGTCGCCTGCTTCAGCGGCGACAAGCTGATCTGCGGTCCGCAATCGGGCATCATCTGCGGCCGCGCCGCCGCCATCGAACGCATCCGCAAGAACCCGTTCGCCCGCATGTTCCGCGTTGGCAAGCTAACCCTGGCCGCTTTGCAGGCAACGTTGATCCATTTCCTCAATGCCCCCGCCTGGCGGGAAAAACTCCCGCTCTATCGCATGTTGGCGCGGCCGGCGGAGCAATTGCTGGCGCAAGCCCGCGAGCTTGCCGATTCCATTCAATCGTTGCCCCAGTTGTCCGTTTCGATCGCCGACGATGCCGCCTACGTCGGCAGCGGCGCCAATCCCGACGAAGCGGTTGCGAGCAAGGTGGTGCGCCTGAAGCACGAGCAAATTCCGCCCGATGAACTGAACCGGCGGCTGCGCATGGGCCTGCCTTCGGTGTTTGGCCGGCTTCAGGATCGAGCCCTGGTTTTGGATATGAGGACTCTGCAAGAAGGCGACTTGCCGCTGCTGATCGAGGCCGTGCGCAGCGCTGTCGCCGTGGAAGGCTTCGCCTCCACGAAGGGGGCCGCGTGCCGGTCGTCGTAAAATCCTCGCCCCAAATCCTGCACGCCATCGTCGGCACTGCCGGACACGTCGATCACGGCAAGACCTCGCTGGTGAAGAACCTGACCGGCTGTGAAACCGACCGCCTGCCGGAGGAAAAGGCGCGAGGCATGAGCATCGACCTGGGCTTCGCGCCATGCCTGTTGGAGGGGCGGCGGTTGGTGGGCATCGTGGACGTGCCCGGCCACAAGGATTTCATCCGCAACATGGTCGCCGGCGCCGCTTCCATCGACGTCCTGCTGCTGGTCGTGGCCGCCGATGACGGCGTCATGCCCCAAACCCGCGAGCACGTGCAGATCGTCAAGCTCCTCCGCGATCTTCAGATTGTCGTCGCCCTGACCAAAATCGACCGCGTCAGCCCCGATATGCTGGAATTGGCCCGCCAGGATATTGCCGCCTTCCTCGCCCAATCCGGATTTCCCGACACGCCGATCATCCCCGTATCCAACGAAACCGGCGAGGGCATCTCCGAGATTCGCGAAACCATCGATCGTTTGGTGGAGCGCGTCCGCCAGCGCCCCCGCGACACGCGCGCCTTCCGCATGAACGTCGAACGTGTCTTTTCGCTCAAGGGATACGGCACCGTGGTCAGCGGAATTCCCGTTTCAGGACAGGTTGGCGTTGGGCAGCAAGTCGAGTTGCTGCCGCTGGGAGAAACGCTGACCGTCCGCACCATCCAAACTTACAAGCTCGAAACCGACCTCGCCTTCGCCAACTGCTGCACCGCCATCAATCTGCGGGACATCGATCCGCGGCAAGTGGCCCGGGGCATGACGCTTTGCGCCCCCGGGATTTTCCAAGCCACTAATGAATTGATCGCCACGCTCCAAAACTCCGGCGATGGCCAGTCATTTAAGCGGCGATTCGAAGCCCGCTTTCATCTCGGCACTGCCGTCGTCGATGCGTCCATCAAGCTGTTGGATAGCGAATCCATTGATTTCGGCGGACAAGCCTTGGCGCATCTGGTCCTGTCCGAACCGCTGGTCGCCGCTGCCGGCGACCGCTTCATCCTGCGTCAATCCGCCGCCAACGAAACACTCGGGGGCGGCACGGTCCTCTCGGCCGCCGCGCAGCGTTTTCGCCGCCGCGCGCCCCTCGCCCCGCGATTTGAGCAGGCGCGGCAGGCCGTCACACAAGGCGACTTTTTCCTCGGCGCCGTGCTCGCCGGCCCAGCCCCGATTCTCAAAACATCCGAATTGACGCGCCTCACCCAATGCCAGGCCGCCGACGCCCAGCCCCATATCGACCGCGCCGTCTCAAGCCGGCAAGTGATCGACCTGGGCGGCGGAGCGTGGGCCGTCGCCTGCCGCGCCGGCGAGTTGGCGGCTCTCCTCGCCAAGGCCCTGAAAAACTATCATCGGCGAAACCCATATAGCTGGGGCATGAGTCCCGCCCACGTCTGCCAGTTGCTTGCGTTGGAGACCCGCAGCTTCGCCGGCTTGGCGCAATGGCTGAGTGCAGATGGCGCCTTGGCCGTCAAGCACGGCCGGCTGGCCCTGGCGTCGTTTCAGCCCAATATCTCCGAGCGATTGCTTCACCTTCGCCAGCAGACCCTCGACCGGATTGCCCACGCCGGCGTCCTCGGTCCCGCACGCGGTAATCTCATGGATGAACTGTCCATTTCCGAAGCAGACATGCAGGTCCTCACCAAACTGCTTCTGGAAGACGGCACCGTCGTTGCCTTGGACGGCAACTTCGTCCTCCACGACGTTCTTGACGATTGCCGCCGCAAACTGCTGGCTCTCTTTCAACATGCCGATATTGTGGAAATGAACGCCTTCCGCGATGCCATTGGCGCCAACCGCAAGCTTGCGGTGGCGATGCTGGATGCTTTCGATGCCGAGGGCTTGACGCGCCGCGTGCCCGCCGGCCGCGTGCTCGTTCACCACGGTTCAGCAAAGGAGTAACCACCCATGAATACCCTGTGGAAAACACGATGGCGAATATCTTGGCCGCGATTGCTATTCCTGCTCGTCACCTTGGCGGCGCTGGGTTACGCCCTCCGTTGGGAGCGGCACGAAGTGCTGCGTTTGGATGATGGGCCGGCCCAGTACCTCACCGGGCCGCAGTTTGTCGAAGGAACAACCTACGACGGATTCGGGCGACGGCTCGGCCACATGTACGATGCCTACAGCCTTTCGCCCCTGGCCGCCAGCGAACGCGATTGCAAGACCTGAGGCGGCGGAAACAAGGGCGCGGGGCCAGGCATTCCAACTCTGCCCCCGCTGCCCGGGCCACGCGGCGCGTGGCCGCCGTAAGGCCTGCGTGAAGTGCCAAGGACTTTTCTTATGGCTCCCTCACTTCCTCCATTTTTCCTCCGCCTGCGCTTCGCCACCTCGGCGATCTCAAGCTGGCTGCTGAACCTCGGCATGTTCGGGCAGCGATTCAAACTGAAATCCGCCTGCTCCCCCGGCTTCAATTGCCACGGATGCCCCTGGGCCACCGCCGCCTGCCCGATCGGCGTCATCGCCTACGGCTCGGCGATGCACGCCATCCCCGTGTTCGCCATCGCCTCGGTGCTGGCGATGGCCGCGGCCTTCGGCCGCTTGATCTGTTCGTTCGCCTGCCCGTTTGGCCTGTTTCAGGATCTGCTCTACCGCTTTCCGTCTCCGAAGATCAGGCTTCCGCGATTCTTCCGGTACGGCAAGTACGTGGCCCTGGTGCTGCTTGTATTGGTGCTGCCGTGGGCGCTTGGATTTGTGCCGGCCGGATTTTTGCGCGTCGAGAAGCCGGCCGTGACCAAGAACGCCGACGGCAACATCAACGTTACGGTTGCGGTCACGAATCTCGGCAGCGAGCCGGTAAACGGCGTGCAACTCCGCGCCGCCTACCGCGCAAACGCCTCGTCCGCCGTCGTCTTTCAGGACCAGAAGGATTTTCCGCAGATCATTGTGCCGCCCGGCCAGACCGTCACCGTTCCCGTTTTCACCGTGCCGAACCAATTGAGCCAAGCCAATCTTGTGATCGATTCGCCCCAGAGCACGGTCGAGCAGGAGCCGCGCTGGCAATTGTATTACTGCAAGCTGTGCCCCTGCGGCACGCTGACGGCCGCGCTGCCGGCAATTCTCGGTGCCAACTCTTCGCCAAGTTTCGCACGCCTTTCTCACGACGCCCTGCGCCTGAGCATCCTGGCGGCGTTTCTGATCCTGATGGTGATCTCCGGCCGCCCGTTCTGCCGGCTCTTTTGCCCTCTGGGCGCCATTTACGCCCTAACCGCCCCGCTGAGCCTGACGGGCATGGCCATTCACTCCGACGCCTGCATCGACTGCGGCAAATGCGACAAGGTCTGCCCCGTCGGCCTGGACGTTCGCCGCGAGGTCGGCTCCGCCGAATGCATCGCCTGCGGCGACTGCAAACAAATCTGCCCCCAACACGGCATCGTCCGCACCTTCGGCTTCTCCCGCCAACGCCAAGGCGTGGCGCTGCCGGTTCTGGAAGATTGAACCGCCCGGCGCCCGGCACCACGCGGATTACCCCGGCGATGGCCCCTGGCGTTACCGATCATGTTTGGGAGTTGGATGAGCTGCTGGCTGCGATCAAAACCGCCGCGCCCATCAATCCCGCCGCCTCTGGGCGGCTCTTTCGTGCGCGGGTGGTAGAATGATCGTCGTACCTATTGAATCGCCCAAAACATCTTTGGCAAAAGAGCAGGCAAAAGAAGAAACGAAAGGAATATCTATGTGGTTATTGCGACTTACGCTCCTGCCCGTCTTGTGTTTGACGCAATTGGGTTGCACAGACACACCCGCCGGTAAGGCGGTGTCGGCCGATGACGCGAAACCACATTTAAGTCGGGGCGGTCCTCGGAATGGACACCTTTGGGTGGTCTACCCCGATCTACTGGCGAAATGGGTCCGCGAGATACCTGAAATCGCCAAAGGAACCCCTGCCGACGAAGTCATAAAACGACTGGGAGAACCGGATCAGGATTATATTTGTGCCCCAGAGACCATTAACCCTTTTTTTCCTGATGCAGGTTATGACCGCTACGTGCTGTACTTCGTAGCGATGGACAGGTTGGATGAATACGAGCCGTTCAGTTCTACAAATCTTACAGAGATTGAGAGCATCACTCTCATATTCGGCCCAGATAATCGATATAAAACTTATTGGGTAGAGAACCCTTTGCATCACTATCGAAACGACTCAATTGACTTTCTTCAGGACCAGGACTTAACAAGTTTGACACAAGCAGGACCCGCCGCTTCCACGCGTCCGACAGTCAGTCAGCCGGCTCCTTAAATTCCAGGAATTTATGTGAGCGTTCCATAGACCGCATGCCGACCCTGGCGATTTCGGATTCCGCGACCTCCACTTATCCGGCAGCCATCGCTCAAGCTCGCTGATCGGCGTGGCTGCCCGTTCCCGTCCCGATTGAGGATAATTGAAGGGGACGGGGATAATTGAAGGGGACGCGAACCTTAATATTAACGTTCGCGTCCCCTTCAATTGCAATCGCCGCCGATCTGTCCCTGCGGCGCGCCCCAAACGGCCAGTCCACTAATTCGATGTACAATCCCGCCCATGGACATTACCAATCCCAAGCTTCTCTACGTCAAAGCCGGCCTCTTCGTCATCGGCGGCTCGATCTCCTCCGTCCTGATCCTGCTTGATCATCCCACCCTAAAGATCGCCGCTCTGTTGCTGATTTCAGTCTGGTGTTTCGCCCGCGCGTATTATTTCGTCTTTTACGTTATCCAGCACTACATCGATCCTGCCTACAAGTTCGCCGGCCTCTTTGCATTCCTCCGCTACCTCTTCACCCGCCGCCGCTCCGACGGATAGCAGCGTTACCTTGGGGCAAGCGGCTCAGGTTCCCATATCGAGGAATTGAATCCGACGCCTTCTCTTCGAACTTAAGTTCAGCCTGATTTTATAATCGTCACATTTTTTTAGCGCACCGAGGCAAAAATGCCCCCAAAACCTTCACCTCCCGGCTATATATCTAGAGGGAGGCGCATTTTTCGTTGTCGATCCAGGCATTATCCCGTCCGGAATAGCCCCCGGCCCGAACAGCGACAAAATGGCCGACCCATGCTTTTTCGATACGTGCCCCCCGGTAACGGTAACGAAACCCCGCGCCGCGCTATCGAAAACGGGGGTTTTGTCACCACCGTGCTAACAAGCAATCTTCAATCGTAGGTTTACGATGACAAATCCGGGGCTGTCCGCTCTATTCCTTCATCCTTCCCGCCAGGATCGCCGCGCCCAGGGCGCCGGTCATCAGCGGATCGGACGCAGGCATCAGCGGCTTACCGAGTGCGGTTTCGAGCGCGGCCTTCATTCCGGTCACCAACGCGACTCCGCCGGTGAAGACGATCGGCTCTTCCGGGTTGCCGGCGGCCATGGCGGCGATGCGCTGGGCCATCGAACGCTGCACGCCGGCCACGATGTCTTCGCGGCAAACTCCGCCGGCCAGCAGGCCGATGATTTCGCTCTCCGCGAAAACGACGCACGTGCTGCTGATGTTGGCCGGCGATTGGCTGCTCGCGGCCAGCGGGCCCAAATCCTGCAAGCAAACTTCCAATCGGGCGGCGACAACTTCCAGGAACCGCCCGGTGCCGGCGGCGCAGCGGTCGTTCATGGAGAAATCGCGCACCAAACCGTCGCCGTCCAGCCGAATCAGCTTGCTGTCCTGCCCACCCATTTCCAGGATGGTCATGGCCCCGGGCATCTGCCGCCGCACTCCCACGGCATGGCAAGTGATTTCGGTAATGGCCCGCTGGGCGATTCCGATGCGGTGGCGCGCGTACCCCGTTGCCACGATGCGCTTCACGTCGGATTGCGATCGGCCGATGCCGCCCAGCAGCCGGTCCAGCAGTGCGGCCGCCAACGCCTCCTGCCGTACACCCTGGTCGCAAGCGCCGCTGGCCAGCACCGTCTCGCTGGCCGTGTCCAGCAGCACAACCTTGATGGTGCGCGAACCGCCGTCAATCCCGGCCACAATCATGTTCGGCTCCGTTCCGCGCCGCGGCGTGCGGTCTCGATCAGCGCCTCGATCCTTGTTCGCAACGACGGGGCCAGGGCATCGCTCACAGACGGCACCTCGATCTCCAGCACCGGCAGCCCGAGTTCGTCGCCAACCCGCTGGCAAATCACGCCGCCTTCAAACGCGCAGTGGCTCGCGCCGGCGATGCGCGAAACGATCACCGCCTGGGCGTGCAGGTCACGGGCCTCGCGGCAGATTCGGGCCGCGCGGTCGTGGGCCGGTCCGACCATGGGGTCGGCCAGGGCGCAACGTGCCAGCGCTTCCAACGGCGGCGCGTCTTCGGGAATTTCGTCGGTCGCGTGAGCGAACATGAGATCGTTTCCGCACAAACGCCCGCCACAGTCCTCCAGTAAATTCATGGCCCGCAAATCGGCGACGGGATTCACCCAGTATATCCTCACGGCATCTGGCGGCAGCACCCCCTGCCCCGCCGCAATGCGCCGGCGGATTTCCATCAGCAAATCGGTGAGCACCTCCAGCGTTTGGGTGCGATCCGAGCAGAAGTGGATCGCCAGCATCTGCGCGATCAGCATCTCAAGGGCCGGCATTGGGCATATTTTCGAGCCAAAGACCAGCCGGCAAATTTCCGCCAGCCGGCGGCGGATTTGGTTGGCCGCCTGAATTCCGCGAGCCAGAACCGCGTCATCCAGTGTTTGTCCCGCGGCGGATTCCAGTTGGGCGCGAACCCGCTCCAGTTCACCGGCGACGAATTGCACCTGGCTGCGTGGAGCCGTGCCGCCACCGGGCAAGGCCACCGCCTCCTCGCCCGCTTCGGGGTGGCGGCGGGCGCAGATTTCCCACCAGAAGATGGGGAATCTCAGCGTTTCCAGCCGCCCCGCGATGGCCGAGAAATCGTCGCACGTTGCCCCGGCGCTGCACACCAGCAGGTCCGGCCGGGGAAAACGCCGGCCGCTCAGGAAGGCCCCCGCCATCGCCCGAACCGGGCAGAACGATTCGTCCAGCCCCGCGGCGGCGGCGAGGGCCAGGTCGCAGGGTGAAGCGTGCATCATGCACGGCGTCCACCACGCGCCGTCGGGATAAAACGCAACCGCGTGGTCCATCGCGTAAACCATCACCGGAACCGTCCCCAGGTCTTTCATGGTTCCGACAATAACATCGCCGGCGGCACGCGCTTGGCGAAGTCGATCCTCCTCACTGAGCAGGAAATTCCACAGCCTTAGCGCCGCCGGCGAGTTGTCGTAACACAACTGAGCAAGCCGACTGTCTCCAGCCTGAAGATGCCGGCGCAGCGGCCCGCCGTAGGGCTGTTGATGCAGGCCTTGGGCAAGCAGTTCGGCGTAGCGATGATCCCATTGTTCGAAGGCAATGCGCGCTGGAGGAGCTCTCATCGGATCGCCTCCAACAAGGCCTCGATGCGGGTGCCGATGCGTGCCGCGTCGCAAGCCGCTCCGCTGGCGGAGCCGCCCACGTCCACTTCCGCTACCGGCCGGCCGCATTGCCGCAGCCATGGCAATTGCGCGTGCCACAAGTCGCACCAAATGCCGCGAATGAGCACGATCGCCTGGATTCTTTGCTGGTCCAGGGCAGCGGCCAGGTATTGATGCAGCATTGAGAGCGGCCGTCGGAAAGCGTCTGGAATGGTGTCGAAGTACGCTCGCACCAACTCGCCGACCGCATCCTCCTCCATCCGCGCCGGCTCAAACGGCGTCGGCAAGGTGCGCTGGCCCGTCTCAGTGGCATCGAGGGCGAGACACGCTCCGCGGCTGGCAAGCATCCTGACAATCCAGTCGTCACCCAACCGCAACGGTCCGCCGATCAAGGCCACTCGCGCCGCGCCAGGCGCGACGGCTGGGAAAATCCGCTGTGAGGCGCGGCGATTGTCATACTCGATCATGACCCGGATCAACGTGCCGTGGTCCGGCGAGCCTCCGCCGCGGCCAACCAAGAAACGCCCCAGGCGAAGCAGTTCGTCCCGATAGAGTTGTCTTGACGCGGGATTCGTCCAGAGCGCCGGGACGTTCATGAGAAAAACGCGCCCGGCTCCCTCGATGGTTTCGCTGGCGCGGCGCATCTGATCGCAGGTGGTGGTGACGACGATCACATCGTCGCCACCCCCCGCCGGTGGAGGCGAAGCCTTCCACGCCTGCGCCAATCCCGCGGCGATGGGACAAACGCCGGCGCCAGTCGCGACTTCTGTCGGCAAACTTACAACCCGCAGGGGCGCCAGGCCATGCGCCTCGATCCACTCGGGCGGCACGAAGGGCGAGGAGTAAAGGACTCTGCCGCTCAATGTCCATCCGCTTCAGCGTTTGCGTGCCGCAAGCATCCCCTGGATCAACTTGCGTTCGCGCACCAGGCCTTGCATGAATTGCATCTCGCCGCCCAGCGTACGCATCAGGTCCGCGTCGAAGCCGATGATCTTCAACGCGTCGTACGTCAGTTGTTGATCCAGCATGGCCAGGTAAAGGTCGATGGCGGCTGGAAACCGCCGGGTATCTTCCGCGGCCACGATCTTGCACTGGTTGGATTGGAATAAATCGACGTAGTCACTCATGGACGCGATGTTGGGGAATTTCATGAATCGCAACAGGCGGCCGGCCTCGCCGTCGCTCATGGGGGTTGGGCCTTCCATCCAATCAGTGAAGGCGATCGTTCCGCCGGTGCGTACGAGTCGGACCGCTTCCGCCGCCAGCGCCCGCTTGTCGAGAACGTAACACCAGGCATCCTCGCCCCAGACAAAATCGGCCAAGCCGTCCGGCAGCTTCGTCGCCGAAGCGTCTCCCAGGACGAATTCGATTTTGTCGCCGACGCCTTCCTCCTGGTTGCGCTGGCGGCCGCGCTCGATCATGCGTGGCGTGGCATCGACACCGGTCACGTGTGCCACGCCGCAAAAGCGGACCAGGAAGCGCATGCCCGCGCCGGTGCAGCAGCACAGGTCCACGCCGCGCCATCCCGGCAGGATTCCCGCCGCCGCCGCCAAGGCTCGCGAGGATTGCAAGCCGCCAACGTGAATCTGCTGGCCCATGACCAGTTCCCACAAGTCGGCCTCCGGTCCGCCATAGACCGCTTGCACTTGGGGTAAACCGATGCCGTCGATTCGCTTCATGTCATCCTCTGGCTATGCCGTATGGTTTCGAACAAGGCCTCCAAACGCACCTGAATGCGTGCCGAGTCCGAAGTGGAATAATCCGTGTCAATCTTCAGGTATGGCAGACCCAGGTCCATTTCCGCGAGCGTTCGCGTGCGATGCGATTCAACGTCGTAGGTCAGGCACGCATGCCAAATCAGCTCGATGATGCACTGTGGCTTGTATTCGGACGCCAATCGCCGCAGGACGTCGGACCGGCGTTCGTTGGCAGTCATCACGGAACACGGCAGATGGTAATATTTTTCGGCCAAAGCCAGGAGCGGATCGGCGGCGGTTTCGTCCACGTCGTCAAGGATCGGTTTCAGGCCCGTGCAGTTCTCCATGCAAACGACCAGCCCGCCGGTGGATTCGATGAGATCGACGACGCGCTCGGCGCCATGGACCGTTGGAACGCCGGTCATCAGCACGCGCACGCGCCGGCCCAAAGAGGCATCGCCCTGGCTGGATTCGTATTGCTTCCATGCCGTTTCGTACATGGCCAGATCGGCCTCAATCCCGGAAATGCTGCTCTTGAAATCCAGCAACTGCCGGCCGCTCAGAGGCGGACTTGGGCGTTTCATCAGCGACGCCAGTTGCCGGCGCAGGCCGCGCTCGCGATTCATCAGCCGAATCGCGCGCCGCAGGGCCTCGTCGGTGATGCTTACGGCAAAGCGCCGCTCCAATTCGGCCCGGAAGGCGACCAGTTGCCCGTGCCAATATCCAAGCGATTCGGCGCGATCGCTCTTGTTGGGCAACTCGATCACGTACATCGGCCGGGTTGCGCCCATCAATTCGTACATCTTCTTCTTACCATCGCACGTGGTCTCGGCAACGATCAAGTCGGCCATCTCCATGAAAGGATTGCTCCGCATCAGGTGATATCCGTAGGTCGATTTGATGAGCGGGCACAGGTTGGCCGGAAGGTGCTGCTCGGCCGCAGGGATCGTTTTGGCCGAGCCGCCGCACAGGCACACCGGCACGGCGTCTGCCGCCAGGATCAACTCGCGCGGAGTGAATTCACAAGCGATCCCGACGATCCTGCGGCCCGCGGTCTTGGCGGCCTGCGCGTAGGCCAGACAGTTGGGAATCATCCGCGCGAAATGCCCCAGGGGATCGCTCTGTCCGGAAGCTAGGATGCTCTTGCCCATTGCACCTCATCGGCCGGCAGTTTACCCGCGCCGCATTCGCTTGGCGCCAAGGCTTATTTTCCCCTGGCGGGCGCGGAATAGACGACTTCATGGTTGAATAAAGGGACAAGCGTCGGCGTCAAGGTGGACGCAAGCTGCATGACATAGCCGGCGGCGGCGTTGTCCGCGCCGAGCATTTCGGCCCCCGGAAATGGGGACACGGTCTTCTCGTGAAAACCTGAATCGTCCGTCCAACTGATCGAGCCGGCCGGCTCGATTTGGGCGAGGAGCGTATCGAGCGGCGGCAGCACCATCGCCGGCGATTGCAACCCGAACAGATCGCCAAGGCCAAGGTAAAGCTGGGAGGCGAAAAGCCAGCTTGCATAGGACTGCGGAATCGTGCGCGATAGATCGACAAACGTGAAGCCGTCCAATTCCGCAAAGTCGGGATGATCCGAGCCTAGCTTCGACTGAACGTGCTGAAACTCTGGATTATCGAGGATCGCTTTCCCGTCGGATTGCCGTTGGACGGCGGCGACGACGCTTTGGGGATACATGGCAAAAATAAGCGTGCCATCTTTGATGGCCCAGGCCGGCGAGAGCGCGGGCGCCGCGAAGTAGTGAATCTGAACGCCGTCCAGCGTCGTTTCCCTGAATTCGAGGGTCAATTTCTTGTCGCCGAGTTGCTGGTGCAAGAGGTTATTGATGGCGGTTCCGAGGTTCGTCAGGGATGCGTCGAGGCGCGCCGGGTCTTTGGGCCGGTTCAGGCCGACGAACCCGAGGCTTCCGGAGCCGGTCTTGTTCGGATCGACGTAATACACCCATTGCGATCCGAAGAGACCCAGAACGTCCTTCTGAAGATCGACCCCGAGCGTCTGGTTGATCATCTGGGTGACGCTGTTGACCTGCTGAGCGTTATCCGGCGCCGCCTGCTGAACCGCGGTGAGGATCACATTGAGCAGTTGATTGACATCAAACGATCCCACCCCGGCAACCGTGGCCGACTGGGGAATCAACTTGATCAAGTCATCGGAAAGCCGCTCCGATCCGACCATGGCCAAAAGGCCATGGCGCGGCGCCGGCGCCTGGATGAATCCCTGATCGAGCCAGTTCTTTCCGTCCAGCCCGCTCGTCCAGGCGACGCGCTGAAGCCCGGCCAGGCCCAGTGCATCGCGAACAGCCGGCCAGACCGGTTTCACCGATGGACCGCCAAATTTGCCGACCATCTGGTCGATCACCGCATTCATGGCGATGCCGTTCAGGTAAAGAGAAGCGACTGGATCCTTCCCAAGCTGACTGAACGCAGCTTGGAAATCACGATCGGCCGCCAGGGTGCTTTGCGGTTGATCGGGAAAATCAAACGTTGAGATGATCACCCGTTGATCCGCGGTTTTGCAACGAATGTTGGCGCCGGCGGGGACTTGGGCGATGAAATCCGCAACCGTTTTGGCCATGGCGGGGGCATCAGCGCCGGCATCGCAGACGATAGCAATTCGGGGGATCGGCATCTCGGCATTTGCCGCATCCAGCGGGCCGACATAAAAAGCTGAAGGATGGCGTGCCAAGTCGCCGGCGATTTGCAACCCGGCGTCGATTGCCGCCCCAGACTGCGGATCGAAATCGCCGATACGATGAACCAGCCGCGGAAGAGAATCCGCCAGGAGTTGGCGAAGGTGCGAAGCATCGGCGATCCCCTTCAAATGTGACTGGTCATAATCCGGCCCAAGCGAATCGACGCCCTTCCAGCCAAGGTAAAACACCGTGTCGTCAGGCAGTCGATCGGCCAGCGTCTGCGCCCGGCAGAAAGCCGGTACGACCATCAGGACCACAACCAACGCGGCGATGTATCGCATGAATGCTCCTGAATGCTGGGGGGATTGTGATTAACCCACGCATATCCTCCCGCGCGAGCCGGGCGTTGGCAAGAAAATGTTCGGCGGAGAGGGCTCTGGTTATGCCCAGTTTTTCGGGAGCGCGCCAACTCCGGCCCCGAAGGGGCCTGCGGAATGTGGCCACGGGTGGAGCGCAGCGCAACCCGTGGAAAGGATCATTCTCCCCAAACCGCCCCGGAGGGGCGGAGGAACCCCTGGCATCCACCATGTCTTGGCCCCTAACGCATGCCAAGACTCCCCTACTGACCGACAAGCCATCGCTTGGCCGGACTGTCCGTCAGAATGGCTATTGCGGCCTTAACATTGTCCGGTTGCACGGCCAAGCTGGTCCAACTGGCTGCCACAAAAGGATCCAACGCGTTCTCAATAATGGCCTCAATGCCCGCCGCATCCAGTTTGCTCGACGCCAGGCGAGCGGTGATCTCATCTGGGAACCGAGCGATGGCAATCCACTCGTCCGTGTGTGCATCGGCATAATTCAGGATGGGCGGCTCTTGGTCATCCATGCCTCGTATTCTAAGGCAATCCGGGTCTATCCGAAAAAGTAATTTAAAGGGTCATGCGTGAGTCGCGCTATTGGCCGCTCATTTGCCGCTGCATGACCTGGCTCGTCTGGGTCGGGGCATCATACTCCGCCCATGCGGTCTGGATTCCGGTGGCCAGATCGTAGACGCATGCCCGGCCGCTGCTCATGTTCGAGGAGGTAATCTCGACCGACTGCCCGTTAATCTTGCTGACCACCGTTTTCATCTTCGTATCCGGGTCGTTATCCAGGATTTGTCCCTGCTGAAATGACGCGGCAGACTTGGGTCCGATCCACAGGCCGCAAAACTCGCCGGGACCGTAGAGAATCGGGGGTGTGGCAACCATCAGCCCTGAAACCGTCCCCTTGGTGTCGAACCAGATCCATCGCAGCCCCCGTTTCTTGAGCATGAAATCGATCGTGACCGCCTGCGGCGCCAGACGGGCATAAACGCCGCCCCTTTTCAATTGCCCGATGTAGTGCATGGAATTCGAGTTCAGGGCCGTTTGCGGAATCGGCTCGCTGGACCATGGAATCGCCAGATCGCGCATGCGAATCAAATCGGAGCGTGTGATGTGCGTGTCGGCGTCTGCTCCCGATACCCACGCGCTGGCCACGTGAAGGCAAATCCCGGTTTGAAGATCATAGATTTCCAACTGGTAAAGCCGGTCATTGGTGATTTGAATCCGCACGGCATCGCGCCTTTGCTCGCGGAACGGCCAAGTGACGCGCGTCACCAATATGCCTTTGCTCGCATCGGTCGCCTCGCCTGCCAGTACGACCGGGGATTTCCAATAGTCGTTTGAAGATACGTCGGCGACCTGCGACATGCTCGGCTGCAATATCGGATCGCCAAATCCGAGATTCTGCTCCAGGTTGAAGGTCACGCTATCCAATGCCACCGAGTTGCCGTCGATGGCCAGGACCCTGGTCTGGCCCAGCATCGGGGCGGAAGTCCCGTAGTTGACGTACTTGTCGTAGGATTGTCCCGTCCGTGGATCGATCCAGTCGCCATAGTCGTTTTGTTTCCAGGTGATCGGCTTGCCGGGCACGATCGCCGCGTGTTTGGAATACGTCAAAACGGTCCCCTCGTGCAGCCAGGAAAATGCAGCCGCCGGTCCGGCATCGTCGCCGCGTGAAAGTCCGGCGCTGCTACACACGACGAAGGCTGCAATGATGGCGAACGAACGAATTTTGCTCACGGTATCCTCCGGTTCACTCGGTTCAATTGGGATTCCCGAGATAAATGAACGGGGCCCAGAAAAATGGCTCGGAATAATCCTGCTTGAGTTGTTTGCGGGCGGCGGTGAACGCGGCGAGCTTTGTCTTATACTCCGGCGCTTGGAGGTCTCGATAAAATTGCTCCATCAGTTTTGCCGTGCTGGCATCCTGGACCTCCCAAAGGCTGGCGACCACGGCCGGGCTGCCGGCGTACCAGAATCCCCACGGCAAGCCGAAGACCCCTTCGTCCGTCACGGCGTTGGTGCCGCCCTTGTCGATCCCCTGTGAATCGCAGGCGCTGAGCACCACCAGTTCGGTTCCATCAAGCTTGCCGCCCCAGTGATCGAACAAATCCTGAAGCGTCAGGAGCCCTGTGTCCTGCGAAGTGACCGCCCGCGGCTGCGTGAGAACGATGCCGCTGTAGATGGCGTCCCTGCCGGATTTCGCCAGGCCGTGCGTCGCCAGATGCAGATAGCGCGTGTCTGCCACCGCGTCGGCAAGGCGCGGCGATGTGGCATCCTCGCCCAGCAAGACGACGACCGAATCATCGTGATGGCCGGTATATGGCTGGCCGGTGAGCACCTTATAAATGCCCGTGACCTCCGTTCGCGTGCCGGGAAGCGGACTGAGAGGACCGTAAGCGGCGAGGCTTGCGTCTCGCGCTTCCGCCACGGCCGGCGGCGATCCCGGCGAATCGGTCGCATCACGCTGAAGGACCGGATCGCCCAACAACACGGCCTGATGCGCAAAGGCTTTTGCCGGGTGTCCGGCTTGTTGTCGGCACAACCTCAGTAGCGCCGCGGCAGACGGGCCGTAGCAGATCGCCGGTCCCTGATCGAGCCAGTATTGATCGTTCTTCGCATCCGGCCTCTCGGGTTTCTGGACAACCAACGTCTCCAGCGGCAATCCGTTCATCTCCCAGTCCGGGACCACGAACACCAGATCATCGTCTTTGATCTCTCGCCAGACCTCGCGCGGCATCAGCCGACGGAAAAGATCGTAACCGTCCTGGGCCATGTTGTCGGTTGGCCGCGTCGCGGCATGGTCGTTCACGAGCCTCGCGCCGCGCGTGAAACTCCGGCCATGGCTGATGATCGCCTGTTGGTAGGCCCAAATCGGCCTTATAAGCGCAGCGCCGGATATCGGAGTCTTTCCGTCAATATCGGTTAGTGCGACGGCGCTGATCGCCTGTCCGGCCGGCGGGATGACGATAATCACCTGGTCGATAATCGAGTACATGAGCAGATGTTGGCCTGGCTTGAGAAAAGACTGAATCTGCTGCGCCGAAGTCGATTCGGCGAACGTCGACCCGCCGGCAAGATTGACCGCTCGCCGGTGCGCCGACGTGTATTGTTCGCAGGCTTCGCTCAGTTTGGGTTGCAACTCATCGATCTGCGCCTCGGCGTCGGTCGTGTTGATCGAGCGGGCGTAATTGATCTGGGACGTTAGTTGCCGAACCCGCTCGTCCGCCGCGGCGAGCGCCGTCCCGGCCTCTTTGATCTCCTCCACTAATCGCGAATCGTGGGCCTTTTCCGCCTTCGCTTCGATCGGTGAGAGCAAATCTCCGCCGGACTGGCGCTCCGCCCGCTCCAGAAGGTCCAGAAGACTTCTCGCTCTGCCGCGATCGAGATACTCAGCAGCCTTATCCGGCCGATTCAGCGCAAGCTGAGCCCGGACTATGCCGTCGAACGCATCA
Source organism: Tepidisphaeraceae bacterium (assembly GCA_050014015.1). Lineage (GTDB taxonomy): Bacteria > Planctomycetota > Phycisphaerae > Tepidisphaerales > Tepidisphaeraceae > PALSA-1353. The sequence continues at coordinate 35,384 of JBEKEC010000038.1, read as the reverse complement.
AAATCGTCCAACTCGTTCTGGTCCATGAATTTCATCCGGTCCTGCTCGTCGCCGCCCAACGCCACCCGGGCCTGCTCGAACGCATTAATCGCCTTGTCGTATGCGGCAACCGCTTCGCCGGATTTCCCCATCGACAACAGAATATCCCCCACTTTGCTGCTGTAGTTATATGAAACGGGGTCGCTTAGACGTTCGGACATGGCCATCGCGGACTGGTAATTCGCCAAAGCCTCTTCTTTCCGCGCCAGTACCCGAAGGCATTTGCCAACCACCGAGATGCTCCACGCGACTATTGGATGGTCGCGCCCTTTATGGATTCGCTTCTGCATTTCGAGCGCCGCCTGCGAATTCGGCAGCGCCTCCGCGGCGTCGTCCATGGAAAGCTGGCATCCCGCGAGCAAGCTAAGATCCGTCGCCACCTCGGGATGATCCTGAAAATTGTAAAGCCGACGAGTCATTTCCAGTGCCTGCTCATGCAGCGGCAGCGCGTCGGCGAAGCGATCGAGATTGTCCAGCGCAACCGCCGTATTACTCAGCGCGCGCGCCACGTCCGGATGGTCCTGGTCCTTGAAAATGCGCTGGTACGCTTTCAGGGAATCCTCATACGCTGCCAGCGCGTCGGCATTGCGCCCAAGCGACGTGAAACACCCGGCCAGATTGCTGAGCGAACTGGCGATGTCGGGGTGGTCCTGGCCGTTGTATATGCGCCGCCGCATTTCCAGCGCCGCCTCGTGATCGGGCAGCGACTCGCCGCTCCGGCCCAATTCGTCGAGACATCGCGCGACATTCGCCAGCGCCGTCGCCACGTCCGCGGAATCATGGCCTGGGTGGATGCGCTTGAGCATGTCGAGCGCGGCCTGGCATTTATCGAGCGCCTCCTTGTTCCGGCCCAGATATCCCAGGCAGGTCGCCAGATCGTTCAGCGAGCCGGCGACATCCGTGTCGTCCTGTCCCTTGTAAATGCGCTGCCGCATTTCCAGCGCGGCCTGGAGAATCGGCAGCGCCTCGTCGCAATGACCGAGCGATTCCATGCACGTGGCGAGGTTGTCCATCACCGTGGCGAGATCGGTGCTGTCCTGATCCTTGCACAGCCTCCGCATCATCTCCAACGCCGACTGATAAACCGGCAGCGCTTCGGCGCCGCGGCCAAGCGCGTCGAGACATTTGGCCACGTTGTTCAAACTGCTCACGACATCGATTTGATCCTGGTTCTTGTAGAGGCGCTGCCGCATTTCCAGCGTCGCCGTGAAAACCGGCAGCGCTTCGCCGTACCGGCCCAGCGAAAATAGGCAATACCCGACGCTATTTTCCGTGGCGGCGACGTCAGGATCGTCCTGTCCCTTGCACAGCCGCTGTTTCATTTCCAGGGCTTGGCGGTAAGCGGCCAGGGCGTCGTCCTCGCGGCCGAGGTCGTCCTCGCACGATGCCAGGTTAACGAGCGACATCGCGACATCCGGATCGTCCTGACCTTTGGAAATGCGTCGCCGCATCTCCAGCGTGGCCTGGCAGATCGGAAGGGCCTGCTCATCGCGGCCCAGCCCGATCAGGCAATTGGCGAAATCCTTCATGCTGGCGGCAAGGTCGGGATCGTCCTGGCCATTGAGAATCCGCTGCCGCATTTGCATCGCCGCCTGAAAGACCGGCAATGCATCTTCGAGGTGGTTGAGATTCCGTAGACACGTCGCGACGTTCGTCATTGCCACCGCCACGTCGGGATCGTCCTGATTCTTGTGAACGCGCTGACAAATCTCCAGGGCGGCCTTGTACAACGGCAGCGCATCGGCATCGCGGCCAAGTTGGGTGAAACACGAACCCTCGCCGTTCAGGCAGGCAGCGGTATCATTGGTTTCCCGAGTGCCATAAGCTTTGGTGAAGAGATCCGCCGCGGCGCGAAACTCAGCTAGCGCTTGTTCGGTTTTCTGGGAATGAAGATCGTTACACGCCGCCGTAAACAGATCACCCGCCTGCGCCGCCGCGTCCTGTGATGGCGCAGTGCTCGGTTCCGTGGCGGCTGGATCGGCCGATACTTTCGCCGGCGCCGTCAACAGGATTGTGACGCAGAAAACTACGACGATGTCTCGCAACAATTCCCGTGTCCTCATTGCGGTCGATCCTGGTGCGCCACCGCGATGCCGACGAAGAAATATCCGCGATCCTTCAATTGCCGGCTGAGACCATCCAGCGGCGTCGAGACGCCGGCGCAGCTATCGGCGCTTTCGCCGCCAGGGTCGCGGGATCGTTGGCCACCATCGAGAAACCGGGCCCGCACCCCGGTGGAATCAACCAGCACCGCGCCGGTCGGCGGAAGTTCCGCCAACGCATGATCCGCGAAGTACGCTTGCAATTGCGACTGGAGCGCCTCGGCCTTTTTAGGATCCCCCAAATCCCGTCCGGAAACCATCAGCAAAAACTCCGTTCCCGCCGGACCCGAAAGAGCCGTGGCGCTATTTTTGTCCGGGCTGAAAACGTGATCGAACTGGTCGGGATCATGAACCTGAGCGACAGGCATGCGAAACACCTGCCCGCCTGAGCCAACCCAAAAGACGATGGTCGGCGAATCGCGCGGGACGCGCCCCTCGATTTTCAGCTTCTCCCCGGTAACCAACGGCAAATTGCCGTCCAGGCTGCTCTGACCGTCGGGAGTAATCAGGAACTGTCCGCCGGGCGGCATGGGTGCCGACCGGGGCCACCACCACCAAGTCGCACCCGCGGCCGCAAGCACCATGACGACGGGAAGCGCCCGCACGAGCCACCGGCGCCGCCGCCTGGCGCGATCCAATGATTCCAGCGATTCCGCCATTTCCTCGGCGCTGGCGAAACGATCCTCCGGCGATGCGGACATCGCCTTGATCGCGATTTGCTTCAGCCGCGCGGGCGCTTCCGCTTTGTCGAGCGATTCCCGATCGAACTGGCAATTTGACGCCTTGGCCAGACTCTCCTCCCGCGTTGCGCCGGTGTACGGAGGCACGCGCGTAATGAGAAAATAAAGGACCGCGCCGAGGGCGAACACGTCGCTCCGGCCGGTAATTCGCCGGGCATCGGAGCGGGCCTGTTCGGGAGCCATGTAATTGATCGTTCCGCCCAAGGGCTGGTATCGGTCGTCCGTCCACGCGCCGTTCAGGCGCGCCATGCCGAAATCAATCAATTTCGGCTCGTCGCTTTCGTCGATGACGATGTTCTGCGGCTTGACGTCCTGGTGCACGATGCCGAGGCGATGCGCCGCGCCCAAAGTCCTGGCGACCTTCGCCACCAACGCAGCGATCTCTTGCCAGCTCAAACTTCGGTCGCGGACATACTGATCCAGCGCCCGGCCACGCACGTATTCCATGACCAGGTATGGACGGCGTTCGTAAAAATCCATGTCGTAAACGCGCCCGATGTTGGGATGTTTCAACTGGCAGAGAATGCGCCCCTCCGCGATGAGCCGATCGTTCTTTGCCGAGTCTCCCTCGTCAAGCGTTCGCGATGAGAGCTTAATAACGACTTGCTCGTCGAGGGTGGGATGAACGGCGCGATAGACGCTGGCCTGACCGCCCCCGCCGAGCGTCCCGACGAGCAGGTATTTGCCGATCATCTTCGGTTCCGCAGACGTGGTTTGCGCCTCGGACGCCGGGGCGCGATGAACGTTCGGCGTTGGGGATGGATTCGGATCGTGCTCGGTCGAAGCGAAAACCTTCTGTAATTCCTTCACTTCCAGTCGCAGGCCGTCGACCCTGCGGACGCAACGGTTGCACTCCTGGAGGTGGGACTGGAGGTCTGACGACGGCGCGTCGCCGCTGGCGACGGCCAGCAGCTCCTCGTCGCTTGGACAAACGATGATCATTGCCGAACCGCTCCGTTTACGCCGCCCCAAGCGGGTTCAATTCCTCATCGTGCTGCTCGCACAGCTGGCGAATCTTTTCGAGCGCCCGGTGTGCATTAGTATAGACCGCATTGACGCTCAAGCCCAATTCCTCGGCCACTTCCGGTCCCGAGCGGCCCCGAAGCATTCGCTGCTCGAAACACGCCCATGTTTTGGGCTCGAAGAATTCCCGGCTCTTCTTTAGCGCAAACTGCATGATCTGTTCGTGATGGTATTGCTCCCATTGCCGGCTCAGTTCCTCCGTGACCGAGGGGACTACCGGGCCGGTGAATTGACTGTCCTGGCCGACGGCCGCGATGCGGTTCTGCCGGCTGCGCGCCCAGTCGCGAATGGCGTTGATCGTCACCTGGAATAACCACGTCCGAAACCGGCCCCTCTCGCGATCGAAATCGAACGCCGTCATCGCCTGGCGCAGCTTGTTTATAAAAATGTCCTGAACCAAATCCTCCGCATCGTGAGCCTCCACGTCGTGACTTCTCACGTATCGCAGCAAAAGCGGATGGTACACCTCGTAAAACTCGCCCCAGCTATGCCGATCATTGGGGTCATGAAGACGCCGAAGCAAAGAGGATCGCGTATTTTCCGCTTCCATCTTGCATCCAGTTTATCACCGTGGCGGCTTGAGCGTCCACCCAGTCGCCTCCCAAGCGGCGAATCGTAACTCCTTTGTATGCAGGAACCAATGAACACCGGGATTTGGGCCGCAAAATCGGCATTTTTGTCTGTAAGGGTTGGCGCGCTTCCGCGTAACACCAAGCGAGAAGCAAAATGCTTTTCACGCGATATGGAACGGCGAACGGTTCCAAAAAACGGGTTCTGAGGAACCCCAGAAGAAGAGGGAGCCCGACATGTTTACCACTCTCCATAATCGTATCAGCCGTACGCTGGTGGCCGCCGTCCTGCCGTTCAGCATGACCTTCGGTTTGGCCGGTCCCAGCTTCGCCCAGACCCAATTGACTCCGGCGGCCGTGGCCCCGCAGAACCAGCTTGCCGGGAAATACAGTATCACGATGAACGGCACCACTATCACCGTTCGATTCGACCAAATTGACGGCTCGACCGTGAACGGCGTGATTCTTGTCGGCGACACGGAATGCCCCTTCGGCGCTCAATTCGATGGCCAAACCTTAAAGGGCATGTTCGTTTACGGCGGTAATCAGTGCCCGTTTACGGCCACCGTCCAAGGCGCCGTGATTTACCTCGACTTCGCCGGAACCCATCTGGTTCTCCAGCAGGTTGCCTAACAAACGCCGAATGCGAAACGGATCAATGTTCCGCCCCGACATCCCCATCCTACGTTGGGTGGGGATGCTTTTTTTCGCACAACCCAAAGATGCGTCGGGATATTTCAGAACAGCGTGAGTGTGGCTTTTCGAATGCAATTTTTTCTGTAAGGGTCGCACCCACCTCCGCGTACCACTGAACGAGAAGCAAATCGCTTTTCACGCGATATGGAACGGCGAACGGTTCCACAGCACGGGTTCTGAGCAACGCCGCAATAAGAGGGACCCCAACATGATCACGACACTCAAAAGCCGCATCAACCGTAAGCTGGTGGCCGTTATCCTGCCATTCAGCATGGCTTTCGGCCTGGCGGGTTACAGCCTCTGCCACATCCAATGGAGCCCAAGGCTCGGACAGCAAGCCGCCGAGCAAGACGATGCGGCGGTGCCGATCACCCAGCACGTTGTTCTCAATTTTGACGGCTTGACGGACACGCAGAGTACGACCGAAATTCTTCAGTAACAGAAGGCATCCCTCATTTCGATACCCAATCGCCGCTTTTTATCCTGGGCAACCGCATTCTCACGCAAACCCCTCTCCTGGTACTCCGGGAGAGGGTTGGGGTGAGGGCCTGCCTCGATGAACCTCACCAAATTCACCATAAAACCCGCGGCATTCAAAGCATTCGAGTTTATCTGTAAGGTTTTGGCCACAGCTCCGTAACACCGGGTGAGAAGCAAATTGCTTTTCACGCCCAAAGAAACGGCGAAAAGTTTCTAAAACCATAGGGTTCATTGAACCCGGAAAAGTAAGGAGCTTGCCATGTTTGCCAGCCTCAAAAATCGGATGACTCGGACCCTGGTCGTTGCCCTTGTGCCGGCCAGCCTCAGCCTGGTTCTGGTCAGCAACAGCTTCGCGCAAGCGAACTCGCGAATCGATTCCATTCAAACTGACGGCCCCGGCGGGTCGGGCTACTGCCTGGCCACTGCTTCGGACCGAGTCGCCGATGATGACGACGGCCCCGGTCTTGGCGGCGGGTACTGCCTAGCCACCAATTCGAACCATGTCGCCGATGATGACGACGGTCCAGGTCTTGGCGGCGGGTACATTACGTCAGCCACCCCGACCCCCATCGCCCTGGATGGCCCCGGAAGCTCTGATCCGTACGTTCTCGATTAGATCTGCCCCGCGAGCCTTGCGGCCGAGTATTGTGTCCCTCTGTGACAACTCCGCGAAAGCGGAGTTGTCTCTTTATGCGCACGGGGGAATGATGCTGTGACGGAACGTGAAAACGATGTACCATCATTAACATCGAGTCGCTCGGTTGGCCGGCGCGAGGTCAAATGGGCAATTCCGATTGACCGCATCCATCCGCACGGTGCAGGAGACTTGTTTTTATGAAGACGTATTTGATGCCTGATCCGGTGCGTTATCGCACGATGACGACTGACGAGTTGCGTTCGAATTTTCTGGTCGAGAGCCTGTTTCAAAAGGGACAGACGGTGATGTGCTACCTTGACTTGGACCGGACGATCGTGGGATCGGCCGTTCCGATCAAGGAGCCGCTGACGCTTCCAACGGCGGACGAGTTGCGCGCGGCGTATTTCCTGGAACGGCGGGAACTGGGCATCCTGAACATTGGGGCCAGGGGCGCCGTCAACGTCGATGGCAAGGCGTACGATTTGGAGAACCTCGACTGTCTTTACGTGGGACGGGGCGCCAAGGACGTTCGCTTCACCTCGGCCGACGCCCAGAAGCCGGCGCAGTTTTATCTGCTGAGCTATCCCGCCCACACGACGCATCCGACGGCGCTGGCAAAGAAGGCGCAGGCGGCCGCCGTGCCGCTGGGAAGCCAGGCGTCGCTCAACAAGCGCACCATTTACAAATATATTCACCTGGAAGGGATCAAGAGCTGCCAGTTGGTCATGGGTTTCACCGAGTTGGAGGCGGGGTCGGGTTGGAACACCATGCCGCCCCATACCCATCTGCGGCGATCGGAAGTCTATCTTTACTTCAATCTGGCCGAGACGTCGCGCGTGTTCCATTTCATGGGAGAACCCCAGCAAACCCGGCACCTGGTGGTAGCGGACAAGCAGTTGGTTATTTCGCCGAGTTGGTCGATCCACGCGGGGGTGGGAACGTCTAATTACACGTTCTGCTGGGGCATGGGAGGCGAGAACCAGGCATTCGACGATATGGACGCGGCCCCGGTGATCAGCCTCCGGTGAGGCCCGGCAAGTTGTAGGGGTAAACGTTTAGACGGGAGTATCGGCACATGGGAATTCTGGATCAATTCAAGTTGGATGGGAAAGTGGCGATCGTGACCGGAGCGGCACGGGGGCTGGGCCAGGGCTTGGCGCTGGCGCTGGCCGAGGCGGGGGCGGATATCGCCACCGTCGACCTGATCGACCAGGACGAAACGCGGTCGAAAATCGAGGCCATGCACCGCCGCTGCACGACGATCCAGGCCGATCTTTCGAAGACCGCCGTCATTCCCAACATCATCGACTCGACGGTGAAATCCCTGGGCCGGATCGACATTCTGTTCAACAATGCCGGGATCATTCGCCGCGCCGATTTGGTCGACTTCACGGAAAAGGACTGGGACGACGTGATGAACGTCAACCTCCGGACGGTATTTTTCCTTTCGCAGGCGGCGGCGCGGGTGATGATCAAGCAGGGCCAGGGCGGGCGCATCATCAACACGGCGTCGATGCTGAGCTTCCAGGGTGGGATTCGGGTTCCATCATACACCGCCTCCAAGTCGGGCATCATGGGAATCACCCGTCTGTTCGCCAACGAATTGGCCCTCCACCGGATCAACGTCAACGCGATCGCGCCGGGCTACATGGCGACGGACAACACGGCCCCGCTACGGGCGGATGCAAAGCGCGCGGCGGCAATCCTGGAGCGCATTCCGGCCGGACGCTGGGGAACCCCCGACGACCTCAAGGGCGTCGCGGTGTTCCTGGCGTCGGCGGCGTCGGATTACGTGAACGGATACACCATCGCCGTCGACGGCGGCTGGCTGGCCCGGTAGTGGCGGAATCTACCTGATGCCGCTCGCCGGGAAGGAGAATTCGTACGCGCCGGCCGCAAGCGTCCACGTGCCATTTTCACCGCGTACGGCCGGCGCGCCGGCAGTCATCAGATCGTTCCCGCTGGCGGGCAGCGTCAGCGTCGCGGTCGTATTGGGTGGAACCGTAATCTCGTAGCTCACCCGACCACTCGCCACGTACCAGGCGGATGAGATCAGGCCGTAGGGCGAATTGAACGTCGCCTTGAACGACGTGAACTTCGTCGAGAATTGCGGATCCAGAATGAAATGCTTGAAGCCGGGATGTTCTTCGTCGATCCCGATGCCTCCCGCTCCCGAATAGAGCCATTTGCCGATCGATCCCAATGAATAGTGGTTGAAGGAATTCATCGAGGAGGCCTGAAACCCCCGCTCCGGAGTATAGCCGTCCCATCGCTCCCAGACCGTGGTGGCGCCCTGCTTCACGGTGAAGAGCCAGGACGGATACGTGTCGGTCAGCAGCAGTTGATATGCCAGGTCCGATCGACCGACGGCGGTCAGCGTGGGGTTGAGGAATCCGACGCCCACAAAGCCGGTGCTCAGATGGCCCTTGCTGATCACGTCATCGACCAGATGCTTGGCGACGGCATCGTGCAGCTGGTTCGGAATGATGCCAAACGATAGGGCAACGACATAAGTGCTTTGCGTCCCGGCCACCATGCTGCCGTCCTCGTGAACGTACGCCTTCACGAATGCGTCGGAGATATCGTGATAGAGCCTGTCATACTTCGCGGCATCCGCGGTCCTGCCGAGAATCGCGGCCGTTTGGGAGACGATCCGCGCCGACTGCGCGAAGTATGCGGTATCGAGGACCGCGGTGGTGCTGTTCGTTCCGCCAGACCCTGCACGACCACGACTCGTATCCCCATTGATGGGCGCCAGATTATCACCGGCGCCGCCGGTGAGCAGAAGGTTGTCCGAGCGCCGCTGATTGAAATCGACCCACCTGGCCATGTGGTCGTAGTTTTGTTCGAGGAAGGCGCGGTCACCGTAGGTCGTGTACATGACCCAAGGGATAATGACGCCGGCATCGCCCCAAATGGGATAATCTGCCGCCCGGCTGTCGACGCGCGGGGAAGTGACGCAAAAGGCGCCGGCTCTGGGACCGTCGGCAAGCTGACCGTCGTTCACGTCCACCATCCATTTGGTGAAGAAGCTGGAGACATCGGCGTTGTACGCCGCGGTCGGGGCGAAAACCTGCGCATCGCCCATCCACCCCATACGTTCATCGCGCTGCGGGCAATCCGTGGGGATCGACAGAAAATTCCCGCGCTGGCCCCAGCGGATATTGGAAACCAACTGATTGACATCGGCATTGGAGGTGATGATCGTCCCGGTATCAGTCATATCGGAACCAACGACGATGCCGCGAATATTGTCCGCCGTCAATTCGCCTGGATAGCCGGTGATCTGAGCGTAGCGGAAGCCATGGAAAGTGAAGTGCGGCTCGAAGGTTTCGATTTTTCCGGTTCCTGCAAAAGTGAATTCGTCGAGTGAAATGGCTTGGCGGAGGTTCTCGTTATACACCGTGCCGTCGGGATTGAGCATTTCGCCATGCTGGATTTCGACCTGGTCTCCGGCAGACCCGACACCGCTCAGGCGGACATGACCGACCATGTTCTGGCCAAAATCGACGATCCACGTGCCGCCCATGCGGCTGATCTTTTTCGGCGATAGCTCCATTAACTTTCGGACGGGAACGCCAAGCTGGGGATCAAGCTCGATATTGTCGTGCTTCTCGGTGGTGACGCTGGGCCATCGCGAATCGTCGAATGACCTCTGGTCCCAAGAGACGGCCTTGCGGGCATCCTGAACCTCGCCAAGCTGCTCATCGGAACCGACAACCTGGCCGGGGCCGCCTTTCCACGAATTATCGCTGGCGATTGTTTCCGTCGTACCGTCGGCATAAGTAATTTCAAGCTGCGCGTTGAATGAAGGGTGATCCGCAACCCGCCTGTATTGCTGCAATCCCATCCACCCGACCCGGCCGGCGAACCAGCCATCGCCCAGCAGAGCGCCCAGCACATTGCTCTCACCCGGCTGTAGCAGGTTCGTAACGTCATAGGTTTGAACCATTGTGCGTTCGAAATAATCCGTCCATCCCGGCGTCAGTTGATCGTCGCTGACAGGTTTGCCGTTGATGGACGCTTCATAGACGCCCAGCGCCGTCGCATATAACCGCGCCTTGGCGACCGGGCCTTTGACCATAAAGCTTTTGCGCAGATATCGGCCCGGCCCGATGGTGCTATCGGCGCTGCGGATAGGCGGAGTGTCGCTGTAAGGCCCTTCAACGATTGCTGCCTTCCAGTCTGAATCGTCATAATTCGGGGCGAACCAATTGTCGCCGGGCGCGGCCGTCGCCTTCCACTTCCCATTCGTGTTCACGTCGATGCGCCGTCCGTTCTGCAACTCGATGACCGCGTGGGCCGCGATGTTGTTCTTTGCGTTGGCATCGGGTCGGACACGAACGCTCAAAGAAAAGAGGCCGATGACGTTCCGGCCCGGCTGAAGTTGTTGGCCAAAGTTGGCGTGAAACGGCGCAGTATGGCTGCTGGCGCCCTGGCGCGTCGCATGGCCGTTGACGTAGAGCGAAATCAACCCGGCGGCGGCGGCGTCGATGGTGGCCGTCTTGACGTTCGCGTCAACCGGCAAATCGATCGCGATGCGCGCTGCCGTCGGCTGCTGCTGCGTTGCTCCGCCGTCGATCCACGACGCGCCGGCCAGCGGTGTCGCCATGATGTCGTAGCGAGGCAGATTCGCGGTGATCCATTGGCCCTTCCAGTCGCTTTCGGGGTGCAGAAGCCCCAGCTCAAACGATGCCGGCTCACTCCAATCGGAGACCTCATCGGATTTATCCCAGACGCGCACCTGCCAGAAGACGATCGCCCGGGAATCGAGCGGCCTGCCTCCCCAGCGCACGAGCACCGATTGATCGGAGGCGACTTTTCCAGAGGACCAAAGGTCCGGCTGATCGAGTTTGTCAGGCGAGGAGGCGGCGCGAACTTCGTAAGCCGTCTGAATTTCACCGGGGCGGTCGGATTGCAGCTTCCACGACAAACGCGGCTGTGCAATGCCGATCCCAACCGGGTGCTCCATGTGCTCGGCCGTGAGTTCCGTCAAATGGACCGGCGAGTCGGCGGCGAAGGCGATTGACGCGGCAATCAGAACCGCCAAGACGGCAATCGCAAACGTGCGCATTTCGGCTCCTTTGACTTTTCAACGGCTTAGGGTCGGGTCAGGCTAAAGGTCTCATCTATCCGCCATGCCATGGCCTTGTTCGAATGATACCACTTTCACCGTGTCTAACGGCTTCGTCACCGCATAGGTCCTCAAAAAAGTCCTGCGACATCGTCTCGCTCTGCATCCTGACTGCCGCCTCGCCGCATTGCGTGGCCAGGACAGGGCGGGCGAATGTGAGCCGAAAGTAGCGGCAGTGCCTATCCGTAGAGGAGTCTAAGGGATAGTTGCAACGCACCACGGTGATGAATCTCGTGATCGATGTTGAAACGCAAGATCAGATTGGACAAGGACACCAGACCTCGTTTTCCCAAATCAAATTGTCTTTGCGAAAAATCACTTTTAGTGAATTCATCGATGCGACGACAGCGTTCGGTTCCCAGTTGGATGAACTCACGCAATAGCGTGTCCCACGCTTGGGCATCCGCCTCGCCAGACGAAATTGTAACGCCGCTCGACGCGGACATGCCATCCAGCACGTCGAAAAGCCAATGATCGGCATCTACCAGGTGTTTGAGGACGTCCACAAAGCTCAAAAGGTCCTGGCGCTGGCGCCATAGGCGGTGCTCCGGGCGGACCAGCCGGAATCGCTTGACGCTTGATTCCCGAACTTCAGAAGAGAAAGCGGAGAGAGCGACGCAGAGTTGATGGTCTTCCATCTTTTGACGCTAATTCCGGGTCATGGCCGTGTCAACAGACATGTAAGCTGGAGAATTCCGTGACATGGAATTTAGCGGCCGCGTCGAATCCGGTTGGTATCGAATGGCGACCGGTGCGGGGCTTGGCGATTACAATGCCCGGCGACATGACCCTTCAACAGCAACTCGAATCCGCCTTGTCGCATCATCAGGCGGGCCGTTTCGCGGAGGCGGAGACGATCTATCGTCAAATCCTCTCGCAGAATCCGAATCATGTCGAGGCACTGAATTTGTTGGGGACATTGGCCGCGCAGGCGGGCCGTTTGGACGCGGGGTTGGAATTGATGCGGCGGGTCATTCGGCTCCATCCCGACCTTGCCCAAGCGCACTACAACATTGGAATCGCCTTACAACGCAAGGGCCAACTTGACGAGGCAATCGCTTCCTATCACCAGACCATTCGGCTCAAGCCCGATTTTGCCGAAGCATACAACAATCTTGGCAGCGCGTTGCAGGACATCGGGCAACTTGACGAGGCGATCACGGCCTTTCGGCAGGCCATCCGGCTCAAGCCTGATCACCCCGGGGCGCACGTCAATTTGGGCAACGTATTAACGGACATGGGGCAACTCGACGAGGCGATTGCATGCTATCGGCAGGCCGTTCGGATCAAGCCTGACCTCGCGCTGGCGCACAATAATCTGGGCAACGCATTGAAGGACATAGGGCAACTTGATGAGGCCATCGCCGCCTGTCAGCAGGCCATTCGGATCAAGCCGGACTATGCCGAAGCGCATTGGAACCTGGCCCTGGCATTGCTGATGAGCGGGGATTTCGAGCGGGGCTTGGCCGAATACGAATGGCGATGGAGGGTAAAGTCGATGTGGGTCGCTCCTTCCTTTTCGCAGCCCCAATGGATGGGGGAGGAGCTTGGCGGGCGAACGATTTTGCTCTTTCCCGAGCAGGGATTGGGGGATGCGATCCAGTTCGTGCGTTATGTTCCGCTGGTGACGCGGCGCGGTGGACGGGTCATCATCGCTTGCCAGCCGGAACTGGCCCGGCTTTTTGAGCGAATGCCGGACGTTGCCAGGGTTGTCGTCAGCGGACAACCAATCCCACCGTTCGACGTGCAATGCTCGCTGGTCGGTCTTCCGCGAATCTTCGCCACCGATTTGAATTCGATTCCCGCCGCGATCCCCTATTTGACAGCCGATTCCGGACTGGTCGAGACGTGGAGCAAGAGGCTTGGACCAACCGACGGGCGGTTGAGGGTGGGCATCGCCTGGTCGGGCAGTCCCCGGTTCAAGGCGAATCTAACGCGATCGCTGAATTTGCAACAGTTGGCGCCACTTGCCGCCGCGCCAGGCGTCAAGTTTTACAGTCTCCAGAAAGGTCCGGCCGGCGAGCAGGCGAAAAATCCGCCGGTGGGATTGGAATTGGTCGATCTCGGCCCGCAGTTGAAAGACCTCGCCGATACCGCGGCGGTGATGTCGTTGATGGACCTGATTATCACCACCGATACATCCGTGCCGCATTTGGCCGGGGCGCTGGCCAAGCCGGTGTGGGTAATGCTTCAGCACGTGCCGGACTGGCGCTGGCTGCTGGAGCGACAGGACAGCCCCTGGTATCCGACGATGCGATTATTCCGCCAGCCCTCCCGTGGGGATTGGGATAGCGTCATCAAGCGAGTGGCCGATGAATTATCCCTTTTGATCGAGAATCGCGCCTGATTTTCCGGAAGTGGATATCGCACAACCCCTAATCGGCGGGATCGCCATAAAGAACGCCGCGGCCGTGCGTGCCGACGTAAACTCGTCCATAGATGCGCGGGTCGCCGGTGATCTGCAACAACAGGCCGTATTGGTGCCGATCGTCGTTGATGCGCACCCAGGTTTTGGCGAAATCGTCGGAACGATAGATGGCGTCTTTGGATCGCACGATTCCCATGAGATACAACGCGGGGACGCCGGCGCCGGGCGCGGCTTTGCCGAAGCCGAAACCGTGGATTTGCTCCACACCGTCCATCTTGACGAAACTCTGGCCGGTGTCGGCGGAGTGATAAAGTCCATCGAAAGCGGCGATCCAGAGATCGCCTTCCAGGCCCGGCGTGGCGTAGATACGGTCCTGGCCGCCGCGGTTGTCGCCGCGGTCGCCGCGATTGTTCTCCCCGAGTTCACCGGCCTGCGGCAAGCCGCCGGGCAGGATCAGAGGTCTTGATTCAAACGTTTCTCCACCGTCGCTGCTGATAAACAATTTGCCGTCGAACAAGGCCATTGCATAAAACTTCCGCGCACTTATCGGGTCGGCGATGACGCGCGTGTTTGCGGGCAGGCCGGGGATTTGCCTCCAGGTTGCGCCGCGATTTAGCGTGAGGAATGGCGACGATCGCGCCGGGGTCCAGATCCACCGGGTTCCGTCGGCATTTACAGCAATGGAGCCCATAGCGCTTCGGGAGGATGGCATGGAGGGCGCCGGCTGCCAGGTTTTTCCGCCGTCGAGGGAATAGGCGACATTCGTTCCCCGGCCGCGCTGGCCACCCGCGACGCTGCCCACTCGGACGAGGATGTCGGGATTGCTTTGGGCGAACGCGACACCGCCGGTGTTGCCGAAATTGGGATGATCGAAGTTGCCGTCGGGATTGGGCTTGTCCAGGTCCCAGTGTACGAATCCGCCGTAGTCGCCGATGGCGCTGATCAGGTGGGCGCCCGACGGCGGGCTGACGAGCTGCATGGCGACGGTTTCCTCGATTCCCTTGCTCATGACGCTCCAGTGGGTGGCCTTGCCCGCATCGGCATCGGTGAGATCGAAGGTTTCCCAGCCGCCATATCCCGTCGTGAACATCGCGTGATTGGGATCGCACGGATCGATCTGGATATCCAGCAGCCAGTGGATTGCCGTGTGGGCAACGTAGGGAGCGCCGGAATAATCAAACGTTCCGCCGCCCTTATGGAAGATGGGCTTCCAGGTTTTCCCGGCGTCGGTGCTGCGGAAAAGTTCCTCTCCGTCGGGATGGGTGAAGGTGCTGGCGATGAGCGCGTCGGGGTCATGGGCATCAACGGAAACCGCGCCGTAGCCAAAGCCGCCGCCTCCGCCGGGGCCGCTTGCCGGGCGGGTTGAGGGTTGGGGTTTCTCGGGGGTGATGTCGGTCCACTGGGCGCTGTTCGTGTCGAACTTCCAGATGGCGCCGCGGGTCATGCGGCTGGGACCGGGGGCGCTGCCGTAGCACAGATAGATCGTTCCGTTGGACGCCATCACCCCATGCGAAAGCCGGAGATTGGTCGGTTCTCCCGGCACGGCGGCCCAGGTTGCGGCGGCGTCGGTGCTGCGATAAAAATTGCTGCGGCCCATCAGTGAAACGCCGGCGTAAATGGTCGAACTGCGCGCGCCCGCCGTGCCGCTGCGCGGATCGAAGATTTCGAAGACCACCCCCGAGGATCGCCCCGGGAAACCGAATCGATCGCGCGGCGCCCTCGTCGTGGCGCGGGCTTCGGTCACATCGGGAAAGCTGTTTACCTTGGACCAGGTCACGGCGCGGTCGGCGCTTCGCCACAGCCCGTCATGGCGAGAGCCAAAATAAATCACGTTGCCATCGTTGGGATCGACCGCCAGGCGTTCACCATTGCCGCGACCGTCTTCATTGCCGCCCATCTTAAACGGCATATCCGTCCGCTGGAAGGTGCCCCCGCGATCATCCGAGCGCAGGATCGCCCCGTTCGGGGTAGTAGGGTTGGTGTACATTCCGCACGCGAGGTAAACGCGGTTGGGATGGGCTGGATCGACAGCAATACTCTCGCAGCCCATCAGGTTGGTATCCTTGTAGGGAAGCCAATCGAGGATCGGCATCCATTGCTTCTGCCGATCGTCCCAGCGATACGCCCCGCCGACATCGGTGCGCGCGTAGCGCAGGCCCTTTTCGGTGGGATGAAAAACGATGCCATCCACAAATCCTCCGCCGACCATCTGCACGCTCTTCCAGACATACCGTGGCGGCGCGGCGGGAGGCTGGACGACTTCCTTACCGCGACTCGGGGCGCAGCCGCAGGCGGCGAGGATTGCGAAACCCAAAATTCGCCGAGCGGAACAGAAAAGGCGGGGCAAGGAATTCGGTCTCATGGGGCGCAAGAATACCCGAATCCCGCGGTCTACAGCAAGCGGTTGCTGACGGCGGTTTCAGTGGGCCGAAACGTGAAGCTGCCAAGGATGTGAAGAGGGTTTCAAATCGTTTTGAATTCCTCTGCCTCCGGGAATCCGCCGTGAATTGACGGGCCTTCGGAACGGTCGTGGGCCAGCGCTTTGGCGCGCTCGTGGGGACCATGGGCCAATGGACAAGTTATACCGAGCGATTCGTTCGATCCCGCCGCGCCGAGCCGGGTGCGTGACACTATCTGCGAGGCGTCTTCTTCCCCTCCCCTGGTACTCCGGGGGAGGGCCAGGGTGGGGGATTCGTGGGCCAATCGACGTTCGACCCCCACCCCAACCCTCCCCCTGAGTACATGGGGAGGGGGAAATTCTTCGCAGCAAATTTCACGCACCCCGCCGAGCATGTCCGCCCGGTTTTTCCTTCCCATTTCCAGAAGTTTCTCGGTAGTATGACTCGAGTCGTTTTGCCGCCCACCTTGGCGCGGGATATCGGAAATGGAGACGAGGGCAATTCGGCCATATTCGCGGCTCGCTCGAAGGGGAGGACTGCTTGCGCTGGCGGTTTTGGGAGTTGATCTTTTGCCCGGCTTCGGATCGAAGCCGGCTTGGGGACTCACCTTCAACCTTTCTTATGATTCCAGTGTTACCAGCCTCTCGTACGCTTCCCAGGTTGAGAGCGCTACAGCCTATGCCGCTCAGCAGATTGAGAATGTCATAACCGATCCGATCACGGTCAACATCAACGTCGTCGCCAGTTCAAGCGGACTAGGCGGCAGCGGGACCGGTCTGACCGGCATCTACGCCTATTCGGATGTAACCGCCCTCTTGTCGTCACACGCGAGCACCGCAGTCGATGCGACGGCGGTGGCGAATTTCTCGTCCACCGATCCGACCGGGGGCGGAAACTTCTGGCTTCCAACCGCCGAGGCCAAGGTGCTCGGTCAGATTTCTGCAACCGATCCCGGCAACAATGGGACGTTCTCCTTTGGGACCGAATACACCTACACGTTCGATCCGAACAACCGAAACGTACCGGGTGATTTTGATTTCATCGGCGTCGCGGAACACGAGCTGACCGAATGCATGGGCCGGATCCCCGGGCTCGGTGAGTCGCTCGATTCCGCGCCGGGATGGCTGCCTTACGATCTGTTCCGTTTTACGGCGCCGGGGACTCCCAGCGTCAATCAGACGGACAGCGGAGTCTATTTTTCCATCGACGCCGGCGCAACAAATCTCAAGGATTACAACAATCCCGCCAATGGGGGCGACTTGCAGGATTGGCTGAGTTATGAGCCCGACGCGTGCGACGCGGGCCTCGGCACCGGTGAAGAAGCGGATTTGTCTCCCGTGGACTTGGCCGCGATGGACGTTATCGGCTACACACCGGTGACTTCGGCCAGGACCCTGAATTGGGACGGCAGCGCCAATTCGATCAATTCATCGCATTGGCTCAATGGGAGCAATCTGGTGCCGGCGTATATCGGCGCGTCGCTGATCGTGAACGCCGGCGGCGCCGTGTCCTATGTTCCGACCACCAACGACGCGGGAAACGTGACGTTTTCAAGCACGAGCATCCAAGGTGTTTCGCTGACCTTGACCAACGGCGAATTCCTTCTGGACAACTCTCAAGGCATTTCCGGTCACGCATATTATCTCGTGCTGGAGGACGGCGGCTCGCTTGTGGTGAACGGGGCTTCGGGCTCCTGCGTGCTCGACGGCGGGCTCATCATCGGTAATTCCCCCGGATCGTCCGCGACGGCGACTTTCAGCGCCGGGACCGTGCAAGTCGGCTTGAACGGCGCGCCGGACCCGGCGATTTATGTCGGTAATTCCGGGACTGCAACGGTCACAGAATCCGAAACAGCCAGCGTCTCCGCGGGGACGATGAACATCGCCGCGCTGTCCGGCAGCACCGGCACGTACACCATCACGGGAGGAACTTTAGCCGTATCCGGCACAATTTATGTCGGCGGAATGAGCAACGGTTCGACCGGCATTGCTCCCGGGGGAACCGGCAAGTTAATCCTCGGCGCCGGCTCCGGAGTCGTCACCGCGGCAAACCTCCTCACCGCCGGCAACGGGACATTGGCCGTGGACGGCGGCTCGATAGCCATTTCCGGGAGCCTGTCGGTTAGTTCGGGATTCAGCTTCAGCCAATCCGCGGGAACGCTCACCGCCGCCAGCACCGCCAATGCCGGCACGTTCACGCAGACCGGCGGCACGGCCAATCTGGGAGCCGTCACCGGAACGGGGACGCTGCTCATCGGCAATTCTTCCGGAGCATCGGCAACCGCCACGGCCGTCGGATTGAATCAGGCGTCGGTGACGGTGAACTCCACCGGCTCGCTTGCCATCACTGGCGGAACTTCCGACTCCGTGAATTCCCTGACCATCAACAGCGGGGGAAAACTCAATCTAACCAATCACCACCTGTTCATCGATTACACCAGTAGCGATCCGATCTCGGCGATCGCCGGGTACGTCAAATCCGGCTACAACGGCGGGAAATGGAACGGCCCGGGCATTATGTCCACGGCCGCACAAACACCGACGAATGGCCTTCTCTATGGCATCGGCTACGCCGATGGGAAGGACGGCATCGTCTCCGGCCTGTCCTCCGGTCAGATCGAAGTGATGTACACACTACTCGGCGACGCCAATCTTGACGGCCTGGTCAACGCCGCCGACTTCACCATTCTGGCGGCGAACTTCAACCAGCCGGTCACCGGCTGGGACCAAGGCGATTTCAACTACGACGGCCTGGTCAACGCCGCCGACTTCACCGACCTGGCGGCGAATTTCAACCAGAGCGTGAGCGGCGCGGCCTCGGCCGGCGCCGTTGCGGCGCTGGACGCCTTCGCCGCGGCCAACGGATTGCCCTTGCCGACGTTCGCCGATGTTCCCGAGCCGGCAACCGGGTCCCTGCTACTGATCGCCGGCACAAACCTGTTGATGCGCCGACGCCGAAGGTAATTGGCGTTACTCAACGGTTACTCTATGAATCGTTTCTTTCGCCTCCTTGTTTTTTGGTCAGCCGCGCTGGGGTTGTCCTTTCAATCGCAGGCGCAAATAGTCCCGGCAGATACCCGTTTGATTCTTACCCCGCCGGCTGCCAGGACGCCGCATGGGGTGGTTTTGATCGGTGTTTCGGCGGAAGGGCCTTGAATCGTGGCCAATCGAGCGCGGCATTTCAGGATTTTCGCCCAGCGATGATGGAATGCATGGTGTCGTCGCGCCGCAGAATCCGTAAATCGGCAAAGCCCGCCGCGGCCAAATCGTCACGCAGTTCCTCGAACGTGTACGTGCCGCCGTTTTCAGTCGCCACGAGCATGTTCACTGCGAACAACGCTCCGCCCACGGGAGCCGTCCGCGATGGTTCCATCAGAAAGTCGCGGACGAGAAGCTGACCGCCGCCGACCAAAGCCTCGAAAATGCGGGCAAACAACTCCCGGTTCTGTTGTCGCGAATTCTGGTGCACGATGGCGCTCAGCCACGCCAGATCGGCCCCGCCCGGCAGCCGGTCGCAATAAAAATCGCCGGCGACCAGGTCCACGCGGTCGGACAATCCTTCACTTTTCAATCGTTCTTTCGCCTGGGGCAAAACCTGAGCCAGATCGAAAATCGTCGCCCGCGCTGTCGGATTGCCGCGCAGAAACGCGATCGTGTACGTCCCCGATGCCCCGCCAACGTCGAGAAGACGCTGGAATTTGGGCGGCGGAAGCTCGGCGATGAGTTTGGCAGCCGCCGTACGCGCGATGTTGTCCATGGCTTCGATAAACGACGCATAATCCGCCTCGGCCCCACGAATGCCCGGCTGGCGCGGCGCCGGCCGCCCGGTTTTGACAACCTCCGCCAAATGCGACCAGCGGCGCAGGCAGTTCGCCTGGTGCTGCACCATCGCCAACATGCTGCGCGAGCCGCCAGCCGTCAAAACCTCCACCATGTTCGCCGCCGGCTCATACCGTTCCCCGTGCTTGCCGAGCAGTTGTAATGCCGCCAGAGCATCCAGCAGGATCGTTATTCCCCGCAAATCGGCCCGCAGATTCTCCGCCGCCTGGGCGGCGGTGAATGGCCGGCCTTCCATGCGGTCGAACAACTCCAGTTCCGCCGCGGCCATGATGACGCAAGCCGCCTGATATCCCCGTACAAGGTCATTGATTTCCACTGCACTTTGCTGTCTGTTTTCCATTGCGACTTTCCTCAATCGGGATTTCCCGTACGGACCGCGGCCGACTGACGCCGTCGACCATTTTGCGTACTGTGCCGAAATTCGGATTGCTCACCGCAGCTTTGCGTTGTACCGCCTGTTTCGGTTCCGTGCCACCCAAGTCCACCTTGCCATTTTCCAAACCTTCCTAAATGTGTGTCAGTGACAAGACCTGCGTCAATCGTCTGCGCCCGCGGGATCTGAACAGGCTGGAGTTCTGACACCTCCGACCAACTCTCCTCCCCGCCGTTGTTGACCGGCCAGCGTCGCATACAATGTCCTATGATCTGGCTTCGATGAAACGTGTCGCGTTGCAAGCATCGAACCCCATCTCACATGCAACCAGACGATACCCCACCGCACACACTCATATCCGACCGCGATTGCCCCGTCTGCGGTGAGCGTGTGCACTGGTCCCGTTATTGGTTGCGTTCCTGGGTCTGGGCCGAGTGGAAATGTCCCAAGTGTAACTCATCCCTTGGTTTCAACGTCAAACGCCGTTGGCTCTTGGCTATTCCGGCTGGTATCGCCGGTTGTATGTACAGCTTCTTGCGCTTGCGATACGGGTTTCTCATCGCATTCCCCATTTACATTGCCGGCATCTCTGCAATTTTGCTTCTTGACCGCGTAAGAGTTATTGGCAACCGCAACAGTCGCTATTGCCCATCATGCAGATACGACCTGACGGGAACCATCGCGGCTGGAATCATGAGATGCCCGGAATGCGGTCGCGATCTCCCTCTGGAAGGTAGACCCGTCGAACCGCCAACCCCAAAACAATCCGACATTGATCGCGTCGCATAGCGCCAGCCATCCATCACGTGCGGAAAACCCCGGCAAAGCCGGTGGCTAACGGAAAAAAGCTGGCCCGGTCGTTGAACGGTGTTGCCCCTAAAAATGCTCTTCCGCCATTGTCGCAGCCGCCAAGCCCTGCCCCGGCGGGACGCTCGTTTGCAGATCGACCATCTTGCGGTATCGCCCGCTGGCTTGCATGAGTTGATCGTGGCGGCCCTGCTCGATTATTCGGCCGTTCTCCAATACCAGAATTCGGCTGGCATGGGCGATCGTGCTGAGCCGGTGGGCGATCACGAAGCTTGTCCGCCCGGCCATCAGCGTTTGCAGACTGCCTTGAATGAGACGCTCGGATTCCGTGTCGAGATTGCTGGTCGCCTCGTCGAGAATCAGGATGCGCGGGTTCGCCAGGATGGCGCGTGCGATGGTGATGCGTTGCCGTTGCCCGCCGGAGAGTTTCACGCCGCGCTCGCCGATAAGCGAATCATATCCATCGGCGAGCTTGGTGATGAATTCGTGCGCGCTGGCCAATCTCGCGGCCTGGATGATTTCCTCATCGCTGGCGCCGCGGCGGCCGTAGGCGATGTTCTCGGCGATCGTGCCGTCGAACAGGAACGTGTCCTGCTCGACGATTCCAAGCAGGCGGCGATAGCTGTGGGCGGTCATGTCGCGCAGGTCCACGCCGTCGAGAAGAACCGCGCCGACGGTCGGATCGTAAAATCGGGCCATGAGATTGCACAGCGTCGTTTTCCCCGCCCCGCTGGGGCCGACCAGAGCGATCATCTCACCCGGATTCACGTCCAGATTGATCTCATGCAGCACCGGCGCAGCCGAGGCGGGGTAGGTGAAGGAGACATTTCGCAACGTGATGCGCCCGACGACGTTCTCGCGATGAATCTCGATCGCCCCCGGCTTGGCGGGCATCTCCACCGGCTCGGCGAGCAGATCGAGCACCCGATCCAGCCCGGACAGACTGTTCTGAAGCGCCGTGGCGCTGCCGGCGAGCGCCGCGATCGGACCGAGCAATGCGGCAAGGTATGCGAGGAACATCACCAGGTCGCCGACGGTCAGGGCCTGCTTGGGGGCAATCAGCCCCGCTCTTAGCTTCTCCATGTCGTTCAGCACGCGGCTGCCGCCCCAATACAGCAGCAGGGCCGTGGCAAACGGGATGAGCACGGACCAGGTGAAATCAATCCCGCGCATCCACCACCAGGCGAAGATTTCCTGCCGGGCCATCATGTGCCCGTTGCGCGTGAAAGTGGCGGCTTCGGACTGTTGGCGGGAAAACGATCGGACCACGCGCATTCCGCCGAACGCTTCGGTGGCGTGGGAGTCCATGTTCTGCCTCGTGAAGCGGATGTCACGGAAGATTGGGCGAATTCGGCTGATCCACGTGCGGTGCGTTAGCCAGACCGTCGGCAAAAGCACCAGCGATCCGAGCAGTAGCCTCCAATCGACAAAGGCAAGAATCGTCAGGCTGCCGAGCAACTGAATGATCGCGCGAAAGGGATTGTAGAGCATGGAGAAGATCAGGTCGGCCACGCCACCGGCGTCCTCGCGCAAAATCGACGCGACTCCACCGGATTTCAGGTCATACACCCGATGCAGGGGAAGGCGGACCGCATGGTCGAACACGGTTTTCCTGACCGACACCTGCACGCGCTTGGTCATGCGCGTGGTCTGCCAACGGCTCCAAAGTCCGACCAATTCAGAAGCGGTCGCCAATACAACCATGGTAATGGCGACGATCGCCAGCAGGCGATGCGGGCTATGCGGCAGATGAATCCAATACGGGACTTGCGGCGGGAGGGGCCGCTCGCGAAGCACGCTGTCGAAGACGATCTTTGTGCCGTAAAGAGGGATCAGACCCAGCAATGTGGAGATTCCCGAGGCGATCAGGACCAGGATCACCGTCTGGCGAAATCCCCGGAGCATTCCCCAGAATTCCGCCAGCAGCCGGATGAACGAACGCGATCGCGGTTTGCGCTTTTTGGGATCACCGGCTCCATGCGATGGGCCATGGATGCTGGCATCGCCGCCGGCCAAATCGCGCTGAAGCCGCCGCTGCTTCAGGTTCTTTCGGTAGTCTTGATAGCGAAGACGGCTGGCGCGAAGGGTCGAAGGCATCAAGAACATGTTAGGCGCTATCAACCCGCCGACATAGCCTGCACGTCGCGGCAGAACAATTTGAGTCCCAAAACGATCAATTGCTCAGCCGGACCATCACGGCCCTGCTGGACCTGCGGCTGATCCTCTGTGAGCCGTTCGGATTGCCCGTGGGGAAGAAAGAGGCCGACTGGGAGAGTTACATCCCAGCTCTTCCGGAGCAACAATCAATCGTCGAATTCCTAACTCCCAAACGTGATTGGTAAGCCCCGCCACTATCGCCGGGGAACGCGGATCGTCTTGTGAAGCGCCGCCTATCGCAGCATCCCGCGGTGCAGAAACAAAAATGGCCCAGACCAAATGCTCATTTAATTCACAATAGCCACAAGGGCTTGGAAGAGTGTATTGAGCAGGTCTTGGGCCATTTAACACATCGGCACTCCCCGGCAAAAAGTAGAAGAAAATCTTCAATTCCGGCGATATTTTTGTCGCCAATTCCGTGAAGTGAACTATAATGCATTGAGAAGTGGACGGACGGCCAATAGCGTAACTACTACGAAGAGCCGACCGTCCAAGAACGAGAGACACGCCAGCAATTCGCGGAGTTGAAAAAGGGCCAGCAAACCCTCTCCGTGAAGAACTGGCGTGCCGTTTTTTCGTGGCAGTTCAAAAGCGCGCGAACGTAAGAGCTTAGCCGGCTGCCCGAATTGGCCCGGCCTCAGCTATCCGCTGGTTGTGGAGATACTCCAGAGCCGCGGACGCCTCGAGCGGCTTGCTGAAAGGTGAGTAGCGCGGGGGAGTTTCACCCCCACACCCTCCCAGAACCGGACATGAGCCTCTCAACTCATCCGGCTCCTATCATCGCCGTCGTTTGACAGGTTGCCCTCAGCCATAGGTTCCTCTCCCGATAAATCGAGATTGACCCAGCGGATGAAAGCTCGATGACACGACCCCTTTGCGTGGGGAGGCTGATTTTTCTTACTTCTCTGCGTCTCTGCGTGAGATCTTTCTTTGAACCGGTTGCAGGCCACACGGGAAAGTTAGATCCGGCTTCCTCGTCGCCGTTGCATTTCGTCCGCCAAGTGGTAAATTCGTTTTCGACGAGCATGGCCGCCCGTCGTTACTGGGAAAAGGAAGTCCCGATGCTCCTCCATCAGCTCATCGCAGAGCTTGATCCCCAAATCAATCTTGACGGCATTGCCAACGTCGAAATCCGCGGCATTTGCGAGGATTCGCGCGTCGCGCAGCGGGGCGATCTGTTCGTCGCCCGCACCGGAACGAAAACCGCCGGCGAGAAATTCGTCGGCCAAGCCGCCGAGCGCGGCGCGGCGGCGCTGGTGACGGAGGCCAGAATCGCCGATTGCACCGTGCCACAGGTGATCGTCCCCGACGGCGCCGCCGCCATCTCTGCCATCGCCCATATCTTTTACCGGCACCCGTCCCACCAAATGCGCGTCGTCGGCGTCACGGGGACCAACGGCAAGACCACCACGGCCTATCTCATCCGCCACATCCTGAACAAATCCAACCTTCGCTGTGGAATGATCGGCACGGTGGAAACAGATGACGGCAAGGACCGCCGCGAGGCAAACATGACCACGCCGGGCGCGATCGACGTCGCCCAACTTCTGGCGGCCATGCGCGACAACGGCTGCCGGGCCTGCGTCATGGAAACCTCCAGCCATGCACTGCATCAGGGCAGGGTCGCATCCGTCCGTTTCGCCGGCGCGGCGTTCACCAATCTCACGCGCGATCACCTGGACTATCACGGCCGGATGGATCAATACGCCGCCGCCAAGGCCATCCTTTTTCAATTGCTCGACGAGAATGCCATCGCCGTGGTCAACGCCGACGACCCGTGGGCCGATCGCATGCTCGCCGGCTGCGAAGCGCGTACCGTGCGGTTTGGATTCGGCCCGGACGCGGAAGGCATAGCCTCCGCATCGGACTACCAAGCCAGGGATTTGGCCATCACCAGCCAGGGATCACGATTCGTCCTGCACACTCCCGACGGCAGCGACGAAGTGGCGATGGAGTTGATCGGGCGACACAATATCGCCAATGCCCTCACCGCCGCCGCCCTGGTGGGCGAAGTCTTCGGGCTTTCGGTTCATCAGATCGCCGGCGCATTGCGCGATGCCCCCGGCGCCCCCGGACGTTTGCAGGCCGTGCGCGCCGGCCAGCCCTTCGCGGTCCTCGTGGATTATGCCCATACCCATGACGCACTGGAAAAGGTCCTGACCGCATTGCGTCCACTGACGCGAGGAAAGCTGCGCGTGCTCTTCGGCTGCGGCGGCGACCGCGACCGCACCAAGCGGCCCCTCATGGCCCGCGCCACCGAACGATTCGCCGACGCCGTTTACGTCACCAGCGACAATCCCCGCACCGAGAATCCAGGCGAAATCATCGAGCAGATTCTCGCCGGCTTCCAAAACCGCCGCCAAAGGCCGCCGATCGTCGAGCCCGATCGGCGCGCGGCCATCACGAAGATTCTCGAAGATGCCGAGCCGGGCGACGTCGTCCTCCTCGCCGGAAAAGGACACGAAAATTATCAGATCGTCGGCCAGACCAAGCGTCATTTCGACGACCTCGAAGAGGCCAAAATGGTGCTTCAGAAGACTTCGTTTCCCAAAAGGGATTCCAAAGTATGAATCCCATTTCACTTGCCGCGATTCGCCGGGTGACCGGAGGGGCCGACGTATCGGCCGACACCGCGGACATGGAAATCGCCGCGGTCTGCACCGACACCCGGAAGATGACGGCGCGTTCCCTGTTCATCGCGTTGCGCGGCGATCATTTTGACGCCCACGATTTTCTGGACCAGGCCCACGCGAGTGGCGCGGCGGCGGCGCTGGTCGATCACGCCCCCGCCAATCCACCCGCCGGACTGCGATTGCTCCGCGTGCCGGACACGCGCGCCGCCATGGGGGTTCTGGCCCGCCGCGTGCGCCAGGAATTCCGCGGCAAAGTCATCGCCGTCGCCGGCAGCAACGGGAAGACCGGCACCAAACATCTCATCCATTCGGCCCTGCGGGAAACCCTCCGCGGCACGATGTCGCCCAGGAGTTTCAACAACGACATCGGCGTTCCGCTGGCGATTTTTCCCGCCGATCCGACGGACGATTATCTCGTTTTGGAACTCGGCACGAACCATCCCGGTGAAATCCGAAACCTCACCCACATCGCCCAGCCGGACATCGCGATCATCACCAATTGCTCCGCCGAGCACCTGGAAGGCCTGGGCAATCTCGATGGCGTAAGACGTGAAAACGCCAGCCTGATCGAGGGACTCCAGTCCGATGGGACGCTCATCATCAACGGCGACGACCCCGCGCTGACCGAGGCCGTCTCCGGTTTCCACGGTGATTGCCTGACCTTCGGCTTTTCCAAAGCGAACGACGTTTGGGCGTCCAATGCAATCTGCTCGTGGAACGGCACGCATTTCACGATTCAGCCCGGGGACATCGAAGCGTTCGTTCCACTGCTCGGAAATCACGTCGCCGCCAACGCCCTGGCGGCCGTCGCGGTCGGCAGGCGGCTGGGGTTGTCCGACCGCCAGATCGTCCAGAACCTGGCCAAATCCACCGGTCCGGAAATGCGGCTGCAACCCATCGAAGCCGCCGGGGTGCGGATACTGAACGACGCGTACAACGCCAATCCCGCGTCGATGAGGGCCGCGATCCAAACGCTGGCATCGCTCCCGGCTCGCGGGCGGCGAATCGCGGTCCTCGGCGACATGCGCGAACTGGGAGGAGCCTCGGCGGAATGTCATCGCGAGATCGGCCGATTCCTCGCCGAGGAGTTCCAGCCCGACCTGCTGATTTGCGTCGGGGTCGAATCGCGGGCCGTCGCGTCGGAAGCGATCAGGCTCGGGATGCCGGCCGATCGCGTCGAGCAGTTCCCCGATGCCGCCAGCGCCGGGACGATCGCATCGCATTTCGTGAGCGGCGATTTGGTACTGCTGAAGGGATCGCGCGCCATCGGCCTGGAGGCCGTCGCGCGGGCGATCCTCGCATCCCGGCCCTTGCCTTTAGCCGCGAAGGCTTCGCCTCTCGCCGCCGCCTCCTGATGCCATGATCTATCTTCTGGTTAAATCGCAGTATGCCTGGCTCGAATCGCACCGCATGGGATTCCTCCGCGTCTTCAACGACGTAACTTTTCAATCCACGGCAGCGGTCATCCTCAGTTTCGCATTGGTCATCCTGTTCGGTCCCGGCGTCATCCGCTGGCTTCGGCGCCAGAAAATCGGCGACCAGCCGGCCTTCGATCAGACCCAGATGGACGAAATCATGCGGACCAAGAAGGGCACGCCCACCATGGGCGGAATCCTCATCATCTTCGCCATCGCCCTGACGACGCTCCTCCTGGCCGATCTGGATAATTTTTACGTCGGAATGGGATTGATCTGCCTGGTCTGGCTCGGAGCCGTTGGGGCGGTGGATGATTGGTTGAAACTCACCACCCATCGCCGCGAAAAACTCCTCCCCGCGGGTCAGCACGTCAGCCGGCAGGGACTTACCTCGCTGGAAAAAATCCTCTTTCAGATCGGCCTGGGCGCGCTTCTCTCCTATTTCACCTACTTCTACAGCCAGGACCCGAACAGCCACACCCTCTACTTCCCATTTTTCAAAAACCTCAAAATATTCTTGACCCCCACGGTATTCATTCTCGTCGGAACCCTCGTCCTCACCGCCACCAGCAATGCCGTCAATCTCACCGACGGCCTCGATGGCCTGGCCTCCGGCTGCGCCGCCATCGTCAGCTTCACGTTCCTCATCCTCGCCTTGCTTCAGGGCTATCCCGTCGGCGGCCGCTATCTCGTCGAAGTCCTGCTCCTCCCCGGAATTCCCGGAAGCGCCCAAATGGCCGTCATCGCCGGCGCGATGGTCGGCGCTTGTCTCGGATTCCTATGGTTCAATTGCGCCCCGGCCTCGGTCTTCATGGGCGACACCGGCTCCCTGGCCCTCGGCGGCCTGCTCGGCTACATCGCCATTGTCATCCGCCAGGAACTGCTCCTCGTCCTCTGCGGCGGAATTTTCGTCGCCGAGGCTGTTAGCGTCATCCTTCAGATCGGCTGGTTCAAAATGACCAAGCGGCGTTACGGCGAAGGCCGCCGCATCTTCCTCATGGCCCCGCTCCATAACCATTTCAGACTCAAAGGCTGGGCGGAAACCCAGGTGGTTATTCGCTTCTGGCTGGTCGGCGCCATGCTGGCGATGCTCGCCCTGGCGACGATCAAGCTGCGATAACCGAAATCGGCCTGCTTTCGACCCCTCCCGTCAAACCCTTCAGACTTCCATTTCTCGCCCCCCCGCGTTAGTCTTTGAAGGCTCAGAAGTGGAAGGCATCATGTCAGGACGCGGCTCGCCTAACTTGGCATTCTCGGTCCAAGAGCGCGCTGGCGGTCTCCTGGTTACTCTCGACGGCGAACTCGGCCTCCCACCGAACACGGATCTGCTTCAAGAGGAGCTTGCCCGCATTTCCGCCCAGCGTCCGCCCCTTGTCGTTTTCGATCTCACCAAACTCACCTTCATGTCCAGCCAGGGCATCGGCATGCTGGCCGAATCGCATCGGGGCCTCCGCCAATATGGGGGCCACATCCGTCTCTCGGCCTGCCAACCCAAAGTCATGGAAGTTCTCGAACGATGCAAGATGACGCGGGTTTTCGAAATATTCGAGAACAGCGATGCGGCGTTCGGGGCGGGGTGAAGTTTTCTCGCAGCTATGGAGCCGGCGGCCGCGCCTGCACCGACGGCGGCCAATCCGCGATGCTCTTGCGCAGCAGCTCACGGAGCGTCAGGATGAGGAAGATGATGCAGGCCAGGGGCTTCATCCAATGCACCGTATACTTGTAAGCCCAGAGGTTGCCGGTAAGCCAGATCGACAACGCGACCAGGATCCACGCCGCCCGGCGGCGGCGGTCGTCCAACAAGAGCAGCGCCGCAGGCAAGGCAATCATCGGCGTCAGGATCACGTAGGAGTTGCCCTCTGTCCGCGGGTTGAAGAGCATCAGGTAACAAGCGGTCAGCGTCAGCATGAACGCGCTGGCGGCCGGTTCGTTCCAGCGGCGGAAGGCGACGAAGCAGAGCGCCAGCGTCGCCGCCGCCGCGATCAGTTGCATGACCGTAAATACCGACATGGGGATCACGCATCCGATCGACCAGAAAAGCCCGCGAAGGTCGCTGAACGCGCGGTCGGGCTGCGAGGACATCGACAGCTTGATCCAGCACTGTTGATATTGCGTCAGAACATAATGAAATCCCCCGGCGGCGAACGGCGACAGTAGGAACACAGCCAAAGCGATCGCCAGCCGCCAGCTCATCGGCCGGTAAAGCACCCCGGCCAACAGGATCATGACCAGGATAATCGGCTTGACCGCAAACCCGATGGTGAGCCAGATCGCGGCGCGCCACCATCGTTTTTCAACGAGTTCGACGGCGGCGTGGAGCATGAGCGCGGCCAGGGGCAGATTGGACTGCCCGTTACGCAGGGCGTTGTACGTCGGCGCCAGGGCGATGATGGTGCTGAACGCGAAGACGCGCAGCGCCTGGCTCGGCGACAGGAGCCTGGACATTCGCCACAGCCCAATGCAGAAGACGTACAGCCCCGCCAGCCGCCAGAGCACGTCCCCGATCGGATGAGTGAGTTTTGACCCCAATCGTCCCGGGCACTGAACCGCAAACGGCGTATAGATGACGGCGAATTGCGGAAGATAGAGAAAGCCGTCGATATTCGTGGTGTCGTAAAGATTCTCCCCGGCCCACCAGGCGGAAGTTGCCCGCGCGTAGCCCCAACATTCGTTGCTGTTGTCTTCCCTGTCGTTGTGAAGGACCAGGGCGGCGACGAAAACGAACATCATCCCCCAGAGCATCCACGCGAATTGGGACAGATGTTTGTCGCTGATCTCGTTGCTCACGAACGCGCCGTCATTTTCGATTCGATCATCAAGGTTCCATGAATACCCGAAATTCGTGGAACGCTCAATCGGGCATTCATACTCCCGTCATATTTTTAGTTAAAATCTGGGCCAAGCGGCATGATTCGGCGGCGTCAAGACAGTACGATGGGCCTTGTCAGAACATGATGCATTCCCAAGATTCCAGCCGATCGTTTGAATGCACCCTGGTGCTGCCGACCTACAAGGCCGCGGAGTTCATTGAATCCACGGTGTCGCGGCTGCGCCGGTTTCTCGGGGAGCATCCGGATTGGTGCGTGTTGTTCGTCTGCGACGGACATCCCGACGATACCGCGAAAAAACTCCGCGCGCTGGTGGCAGACCTGGGGAATCAGGTTCAGATCGACGCTTACGAAACCAATCGCGGCAAGGGTTACGCGCTTCGCCATGGGCTGAGCATGGCAAAGACGCCCTACCGCGTCTTTACGGACGTGGATCTGGCGTACGACCCCGACGAGGCGCTGAAAATCCTGCGCTTGCTGGAATCGGGCGCCGATCTTGCCGTGGCCAACCGCGCCAGCCCGGAATCGCTCTTTTGGATGAGTCCGCGCGACTTCCCCACGATCTACCGGCGACACCTGATGAGCCGGACATTCAACTGGTGGCTTCGGCAAATGCTGCCCATCACCATTCTCGACACGCAGGCCGGGCTGAAGGGGATCAGCGCGCGAGCGTGGGAGGTTCTCGGCCCGAAGATCACAACCGATGGATTCTTCTTTGACGTGGAGTTGCTGGCCTGGGCCGGCGCGGCGCGAATGCGAATCGACCAGACCCCGATCTTCGTGAAATATATCGACCCGACCACCGTGCGGATGGTGCGAGACGGGTGGAGCATGATCCGGGCCACGCTGAAGCTGCGGCAGAAAATGCGGACCGAAGTTACCGCCGCGCTGATCCGGCAGTGGAAGGAACAAATCAGCCGCCAGCCAGCCCAAGAGCGGTCGGTGGTTTAGAAGCCCAATTAACGCAGCGCGCCCGTCGATTCGCGGCCGATCAGGTTGGTCAGACGCTTTTCCAACGGAGGATGGCTTTGGAATAGCTCGGCGACCGAGCCCATCATGTTGAGCGGTTCGGCGACGTACATGCTGTTGAAAGCGGGTTGCCATAGGTTATTCCCCGCAACCATAGCCTGGGTGGCGGGTTGATACCCTCCTTACAAACAGGCGGCGGGGTTGTAAGGGTGCGCCCAAACTTCCGGGTGCCGAAGATCGGCCGGAGGACCGGCCGGCTCTGCTTCGAAATTGAGCCGGCCGATTCTCATGGCCCAGATACTTGGGCACACCCGATTGTAACGTGGTTGGCCAGGGGCATTGAAGTGCCGGCGAATTGAGGGATAATATGATGAGGAGGCCGCTATTTCGGCATGGACGCCGAATAATTTTGCCGTTGTCGAGACGACGAAAGGGGAATCGTATGAAAAGATCTATTATGAAGATCGCCGTGTTTGCATGTGCACTGATGATGGCGGTGGGGATCAGGTTTGCGCGGGGGCAGGCCGCGGCCCCGGCCGCGCCGGCGAAACCGGCGCCGCCGCCCACGCAATATCAGGTCGAGCAGGAGGTGCGCCAATTCGCGGCCGACCTCGATGATCCCAACTTCGACGAGGCGAAGCTGCCCAAGCTGATGCAGCAGGTGTTTCAGGATTTCCGGACTGTGAACCAGAACATGGACCCGGATCAGGCCCAACAATGGCGGCAGTCGATATTCCAGCAACTCGGGCCGATCATGCAGAGGAATCAGCAGAAGATGCAGAGAGCGGGACGGGTAGCGCGTCTGCTGATCCTTCAGCAGCCGTTGGGCGCGAGCGACGAGGAATTCGCGGCCATCCTGCCGGCGCTGGAAAAGGTGGCCGATGCGCAGCTCGAGGCGCAAGGCGGAATGGCCCGGTTCAGAAATTTCGGCGGCCCTCCTGGCCAGGGGACAAACGGCCCGCAAAACAGTCAAAATCTCTCCCCGGTGGATAAGGCGTCGGCCGATCTCCAGACGGTGGTTGACGATCTCAACAGCAATCCCGACCTGATCAAGAACAAGCTCGACATGCTGCGCGACGCCAAAGCCAAGGCGAGCCAGGACCTGCTCGTGGCCCGCAACGAGTTGCGATCATTGCTGACGGTTCGGCAGGAGGCGGTGCTGGTGGCTCAGGGGATGCTGGATTGAGGGAAGAGGAGCACACAAACGAGCGGTCGCGCGAAGCGATCGACGCCGTTTACCGCTCGGAATCGCGCCGGGTATTCGCAACCCTGATCCGGCTCCTGGGTGATTTCGATCTCGCCGAGGACGCACTTCACGAAGCCTTCGCTTCCGCCATGGAACAATGGGCGCGGAACGGGGTGCCTTCCAATCCGCGAGCGTGGCTCGCTTCCACCCGAAATCTTGGACAAGGCGATGCATGCCAGCCTATTGTCCACACGGTCGAATCAGATTTCTTATTCAGGAGACGGCATTATGAAAATCGGCGTACTCGGATCGGGCGATGTCGCCAAGGCCCTTGGCGGCGGCTTTGTGAAACACGGTCATCAGGTCACCTTGGGGACTCGCGATGGAAAGAAACTGGCCGATTGGGCCAAGTCCAATCCGGGCGCCCGGGTCGGTTCGTTCGCCGAGGCCGCCAAATTCGCGGAGGCGGTCGTCCTGGCCGTCAAAGGCACGGCGGCGGCGGACGTCCTGAAATCAGCCGGAGAATCCAATCTCGCGGACAAGACGGTAATCGACGCCACGAATCCCATCGCCGACGCCCCGCCAGTGAATGGCGTGCTGAAATTCTTCACCGATTACAACGAATCCCTTATGGAACGCCTACAGCGGCAATTCCCCAAGGCCCGCTTGGTCAAGGCGTTCAACTCCGTAGGCGCCGGTCTGATGGTGAATCCCAAATTCAAGGCCGGCAAACCCACGATGTTCATCTGCGGCAATGACGAGGACAGCAAGAAAGCCGTCGGGAAAATTTTGGATCAATTCGGCTGGGAAACCGCCGACATGGGCCGGGCCGAGTCCGCCCGCGCCATCGAACCGCTGTGCATGCTGTGGTGCATTCCCGGCTTCGCCAAAAACCAATGGAATCATGCGTTCAAACTGCTTTTGGATTGAGCGGTTTTCGGCCGATGCACCTAACCCGGATAATTCAGAGGAACCACGGATTTCACGGATAACACGGATGAATCAGGATAGTTCCGAAACCGCGATGCGCGCAGTCTGCGCGCCGTGGAAAAGCATGGAATCGATCATAACTAATTTCCAACATTGAACATCCGTGATATCCGTGTCATCCGTGGTGAATAATCCGGGCTAAATTGCAGAAATGCCGGACTGCCAATCCTTGGGGATCACAATGCCCGCACGGACGGAATAAAACATCCCGCAGGGTCATGATTCTCGGTGGACGCGGGATGGAAAGCGTTTTGCCGGCCCGACCGGAGCGAATGGGCGTTATGATGGATAAAGACCGAGGAGATCATGGTTCGAAAGATTATCGGAATATGCGTTGCTGCGTTGGCCGGATTGGCGGCGGCGGCACAGGCTGATTCGAGCACGACCCGGCCGACGTTCACGGTGGCGGTGACGCCGTTTGACGTGCGGGGCGAGCCGGGGCATGAATGGCTGGGGCGGGCAATGCAGGAAGGTTTGGCGACCGGCCTGCAGCGGGCATCGGGAATCTCCGGGGTGATCGTGGCGGGGATCGCGCCGGTGGATTCGGCGGGCGCGATGGCGATGGCGAAATCGGCCGGCACCGGTGCCGATGCCGTCGTTTTCGGCGGAATCCAAGTGGTCGATGGGCAGATTCGCGTTAGTGGGCAAGTCATTTCCATGAGCACGGGGAAATCGCTGGGCGTGCTGCGGAGCGACGCAGCGGAGCGGGATTTGTTCAGCGTCGAGGACGTGCTGGCGGATCGTACGCAGCGGATTTTGATGCCCACCCGCCCAGCGGATCGCGCGACCAGTGCCAACCCACGGCCCCAAATAGAATTGGCCGGTCCGACGATCGGGCGCGGCGGATCGCGGTATTTCGACGGCGACGTCCTCAGCCAGATCACGCCGCCGGCGCGATTCGGGGATGATTACGATCGGTATTACTATTACTCGGCGGATACGTCCGGTTGGGGAACATTCTGCGGAGGGCCGGGCTTTTTCTGCGGTTTTGGGTTTGGCAATGGAGTCTTGTTTCCGGGCGCCTATCCGGTGAGCGGATGGTAGCGTCGCATTCCGGGAAATTGCACGTCGGATTTTTGGACAACACAAAGCTACAAAACAATTCTCCGGGGCGCTGACAATGACGCGGTTTTCGATAGCGCGAGGGGCCACAGTGTCGATGTCGGCGCCCCAAAACAGACAAAAATTCGGCGGGCGAGCCGAACGTCGCGCGGCCAGGCGTCGGAAAATGGGAAACGGGTCCGATTCGGATGGCGGAAAAGCACGGATTCACCGCCCGCTTCGCTAGAGACCGCGGAGAACGCTGAGAAGAAAAAGGGAGTCCAACCACGGATTTCGCGGATAACACGGATAAGAAATGGATGAATTCATTTTTCCCATCCGTTTCAATCCGTGTAATCCGCGGTCGGTTTGAATTTTCTTGCTTTGGCGGTCGTCATAAAACTACGGTTGAAGAATCGGCCTTGGTGCGTCGGTGACAAAACCCCTGTTTTCGACAGCGCCGCGGGGGGTTTTGTCACCGTCACACGAGGGGCCCACTTGAAAAAGCATCGGTCCGCCATTTTGTCGCGGTTCAAGCCGAGCCGGCATAACGGCTGGATCGGCATCGAAAAACCTACGCCCTCTACACCTATAGCCTGGAGGTGAAAGAATTGGACGTGTTTTTGGAATTCAGCGGATTTTTTGGAAATATTTTTTTCGGCGGGTGATGGCGGGGAATCTTGGCGCTAAAGCCATTCTCCTCATCGTCCGGTCTGGTCAAGCGCTCACGTCCTGGTTCCATCGCCTCGTCCCGGTTCCATTCCCTCTAGTTCTTAGGAACGATTGTATTTTTGGTTATCGCAAACGCCTTGGGTGGAAAATATTTGTTGACTTTTGTTGGAGCTATAACCGAAAGTCGTGGATGGTTGGCGGCTGAATAAAAGCGGCGTACCTTCGGTGGATCGTGCTTAGCGGTTCACCAGCGTCCCACGCGGGACAGAAAAGGATACGCCTCATGG
>JBEKEC010000037.1:0-57536 GCA_050014015.1 Tepidisphaeraceae bacterium | reverse complement strand
AACTTCGCGCTCTTCGCGCCGTGGTTTGTCTCTTGGTTTGGCCGTCTCCACGAGGCGCAACAAATCAGCGACGCTCGCCCAACCCGATCTCAGCGAAAACATCGAGGGTTTTCATCAGCCCACCCTGACCCTCTCCCCATGAGTATATGGGCGCTTTGCACAACAGAACCATTTTCAGCAGTCCCGTTGTGCGGCCAAGACTAGATAAGCAATTCCCATTTATCTTTAAATCGAGTGGCATTTTCCCTCATCGTCTTGAACTGAAGCAGTCGTCGGCCACCCGGGGCATCGTAGGCAAGCAAGTCCATTTCGGTAGATGGAACCACGTATGCTTCGGGAGCAACTTCGGGTTTATCGATTTTCCCCAAGAAGGACACGAACACCAGGAAATGGCCCTTCTTGCCGGTCGGTATGTTGTCGATAGGCCACCCGGTTTTTCCCGCCAGGCCCTTGACGTCAACCGTGTACGCTTCGCCGGCACCGCGGATGATCGCGATATCTACCGACTTCTTGTTTCCAAGTGTGAGGCTGGCATCCAGTCCAAGTCGGTGCAGGACCGATAGGACATAAAATTCTGCCGCAAGATTCGTGTTGTACCCTTTGTCACCCAAGGTGACATCTCACCACCTGCACATGAAAAGACCTCCCGAAGGCGGTTGAATATCGGCGGACGTGCCTCAGGGCACTGCGCGACAGACTCCGTCGCCGCTTTTCGACCCGCCTGCCGGTGAATCTTGATGAGAATGGTTATTCCGTTGTTAAGCCCCGCGTTCCATCGTGCAGGACGCTTCTGTTGTGCAAAGCCCTACGTGAGGAGAGGGGAAGAACATGCTGAAATAGCAGAGTCTCAAGGCGTCACGGCACCGGAGGCGCGAAGAAGGGGCATTGATTGACGCCCCAATTCAGCGGGCGTAGAGTTTTCTCTTGATGCGTCTTTTTCTTGCGGGGCTCCTGGTCTTGGCGATGCCGGCGATGGCTTTGGCGCAGGCCAGGGGGCAGGTGCTTTCGCTGGGGTTCAATAACCATTACCGGCCGGATTGCTGGACGCCGATGCTGGTGCAATTGACCAGCCAGAGCCCCGATCCGCAATCCTATCAGATTCAGATCGTGCAGGAGGATTTGGACCGCGACCGCGTGACTTACACCCAGACGGTGGCGTTGGGCGGGAACGTGGAGGGCCGGCCGGCGACGACGGAAAATTTCTGGGCCTATTTCAAGCCGAAGCCCGTGGACGGTGGATTGCCGGATGCCACCGATCTGACCACGACGCTGGCGACGTTGAACAGCCAGCTAAAAGTTTTCCTATGCGACAAGGACGGCAAGCAGATTTCGACGTTGCCGCTGACTTCGACGATCCTGAACGTCGATCCGTCCCGGTCGGCGGGCGATGCTTCACGGGGGCGGAAGCTGATTTTGTTCGTGTCGGATGGGAACGACCAGCCGGAGATTTCGGATTATTCGCAGCAAAAGGGAGTGTTGGAGGACGTGGATGCGGTGGCCGTGGCGCCGCGGGATTTGCCGTCCAAGGTGATCGGGTACGAGGCGGTGGACGCGATCGTGTGGATAGACGCGGACGCGAATTTTTTGATTTCCGGCACGCACACGCCGTCGCTGGAAGCGCTGTTGCAATGGGTGCACCAGGGCGGAAACCTCGTCATCTGCCAGCCGCCCGAGTCGATCAAGATCAAACCGTTCGAGCCGATCCTGCCGGTGGGCGGCCAGATCAACGGCCAATGGGCGATCCCCACCGTGGACCGGACGGACATGGACGTTCTGGTCCGGCTGGCGCATCCCCTGGCAAACACCGGCGGCCAGGCTTGGCCGAAGGACCTCGGCCCATTCAAGGTCGCGCGGGTTCCCGCGTTGCCGGGATCGAAGGTGGATGAGTGGATGCAATGGACGGACGAAGGCGAAACGTCGTTCACGCCCTGGCTGGCGCGGCGTGGCGTGGGATTGGGGGCGGTCACCTGGGTGGCGCAGGATTTGGGCAACGCCGCCCTCACCCGCAAGGCCAAGACCGGCTGGCGCTACGTCTGGGACCGCGTCTTCGATTGGAACAATCCCAACGACGTGCCCGAGGACTACAAGGCGCCGGAGAACGGCGCACTCGACCTTTGGCCTGGCGCCGAGACGGCGCTGGACCTGGGAACCCAGGTGAGCCGGGATGGAATGGATTTGAGGAGCACGGCCGCGGTCTATCTGGCCATCGCGGGATTCTTCTTCGCGCTGTATTGGGGCATCGCCGGTCCCGGCACGTACCTGGTGCTGGCGCTCAAAAAGCGGGCGAATTTAAGCTGGTTTTTGTTCGGGGCGACCGCCGTGGCGGCGACGGCGGTGACGGCGGTGCTGGTCAAGATCGTCGTCCGCGGCGCGCCCGAGCTTCGCCACGTCAGCATCGTGCGCTACGCCATGGGCGAGCCCTACGGCGTCATCGACAGCCGGTTCGGACTCTACATTCACCAGGACGGGCTCAAGGCCATCGGCCTGGGCGACACCGCGCCGCACGAGATCAGCTTCCTCAGCCCGTTCAGCCTCCATCCGCAATATGCCTCCAACTCCGATGAGTTGCCTTCATATTCGGAATACCAGATCGCGGTGCCGGATGCGTCGGATTCCGGTGCGCTGTCCGTGACGATCCCCTTTCGCAGCACGTCGAAGAAATTGCAGGCGCATTGGGTGGGCGAGATCAAAGGCGCGATCGAACTGGCGGCCGACACCCAGCAGGTGAAGATTGACCAGAGCACCCACCTCGTGGGGACGCTGATCAACCATACCGGGTATGATTTGTGGCACGTGTTTCTCGGCTTCAAGCAGCCGAGCTTCAGCCAAGGTGATCCGGACAAGGATGCCATTATCTACGTTGAAAAATGGGCCAAGGACGATTCGCTGAAGCTCGACGATTTGATGACCAATAAGAACCTGATAGATCTGGCGGACCCCGATAAGCGCGGCAAGATAATGGGCGTCGATCCGTCTTACGGTTGGATGATGAACGTAACAGATACACCGACATCCTGGAGCCAGTTTTGGCGGGAACAAAGCACGAACCTGGATAGCGACCTGGATTATTCGTTGCCGATGCTGACGTTTTTCGATCGTTTGCCGCCATGGGCCCAGCAGAGCGGGCAGAAATCGAATCGCTATGAACTGCGGCGTCATGGGGCGAGGGTGCTGGATTTATCTCCGGCCATGAGCGCGGGAAGTCTGGTGATTTGCGCCCGGGCGATGGTGGGCAAGGATGAAAACGTCGCTCCGTTGCCCGTGCCGCTGACCGTTTCCGACGAGCCGGTCAGCGGGTATGGAACGACGATTTATCAGTTCGTGTTGCCGTTGGACCGCACCGCCGTTTCCAGCACGCCCTCGACGAAGCCCAGCGGGCAGTAGTAAAAGGCGATGCAGTAACGCAAAGGTGAATTCGCATGGCCGCCGTCATTAAGACCGTCAATCTCACCAAGCGATACGGCACGCTGGTCGCGCTGTCGAACCTGAATCTCGAAATCAACGAGGGGGATTGCTTCGGATTCATCGGCCCGAACGGGGCAGGGAAAACCACGACGATCAAAATCCTCGCCACGCTGCTTCAGCCCACCTGGGGCGAGGCGCGGGTTTGCGATTACGTGGTGGGATACCAGTCGCGCTCGATCCGGCCGTTGATCGGATACGTGCCGGATTATTTCGGCGCGTACGAGGACATGGTTGTGCAGGAATACCTGGAATTTTTCGCCGCCGCGTACAACATCAACGGCGCCCAGCGGACGAAGATCGTCAACGACGTGTTGGAACTGACCGATCTGGGCTTCAAGCGCGACGCCGCCGTGGACGGGCTTTCGCGAGGAATGAAGCAGAGGCTGTCGATCGCCCGGGTGCTGGTGCACGATCCGAAGGTGCTGCTGCTGGACGAGCCGGCGGGCAACCTCGACCCGCGGGCGCGGATCGAGATGCGCGAGCTTCTCAAAGAGCTTCGGCGGATGGGCAAGACGATCCTGATCTCGTCGCACATCCTTCCGGAGCTGGCGGATTTGTGCAACACGGTGGGGATCATCGAGCAGGGTGAGCTGCTGTACAGCGGCCCGGTGGCGGACATCGTCCGCCGCGCCCGGGCCGGAACGGTCGTGCACGTCGGCGTGCTCCGCGCGCCGGAGCAGGCCGCGGCGCTGCTCGCCCAGCATCCCGACGTCGAATCCGCCGCACCCAACAACGGGTATATCGAGGTGGCGCTCAAGACCGGCGTGCAGGACTACAGCTTCATCCCGTCGCAACTCGTGGCGGCGGGGTTCCAGATCAATCTCCTTCGCGAAGAGGAGGTGAACCTGGAAACGGCGTTCATGCGGCTGACGAAGGGAATGGTGCAATAACTCTTGCTCGGAATCGCGGATTATCTTTGGCGGTTGGTTCCGGGAAACCCGATCCTTCTCCGCGTGGTCGAAAACGCCGGGAAAAAGAGGCGGGATGCGATCATCCGTTGCGGATATCTCGGACTTCTGGTCGTCGTCGTCCTCTATACTCTGGTAACCGGCAGCGGCGACCCCGGCAATCTGGCGGACCTGTCACACACATCCACCGTGCTGTTCCAACAGATGTCGTATCTGCAACTGGGGCTGGTCGCATTGCTTTCCCCCATCTTCACCGCCGGGGCGATCACCCAGGAGCGGGACAGCCAGACCTACGACATTCTCCTTTCCACGCCGCTGACCAACGGCCAAATCGTCCTTGGCTCGCTTCTGAGCCGGGAGTTTTTCATCATCGCCCTGCTGGTCAGCGGCATTCCCGTCTTCGCGGTGACGCAGATTTTCGGCGGCGTCGCGATCCAGAGCATCGTCTTCAGCTTTCTCATCGCCGCCAGCACCGCCATGGTCACGGGCGCCATGGCCATGGCCATCGCCACCTTCAAGGTCGGCACCCGCCGAACCATCTTCAGCTTTTACCTGTTCATCGTGGTCTACCTGGTCGGCGGATACCTGCTGGACCGCGTGGATTTCTTTCGTCTCGACTGGGTAGACAGCACCGGTAACAGGGTCCCCACCTCGACGAGTTGGTTTACATCGCTGAACCCCTTCCTGGCGCTTCGGGTGATTTTCAAAGACCGGTTGTACCTGCCGCCCAACCTGGCGGATTTGCCCCAGAGCTACCAAACCTGGCCGCTGGGATGGTATTGGACCAACCCGGCGTCGTTTTACGTCTGCTTCATGCTCTTCTTGAGCCTGGCGATGATGGTGCCGTCGGTGCTGTTTTTGCGCCGATTGGCGCAGTCCACGACGAGCATCAAGGGCTGGCTGCTGCAAAAACTGCGGCTGAGCGCGGGCGACCGGTCGCGCAAGCCGCGGCCCGTCTGGCACAACCCCATCGCCTGGCGCGAGGCCAGGACCAAGGCTTCCGCCGCCCGCGCGACGTTCCTGCGATATGGATTCATCCTGCTGGGGATCATCGGCGCGGTCGTGCTTCTGGCGATGCACAGCACCGAACTCACGCCGAAACAGTCCATCAATCACAGTTACGATCCGGCGAAAAATACGCTCTATGTTGAAGGCAGCGGTCAGCCGGAAATCCCGGTGGCGCCCGGCGTGGAAGTGAAACTCGCCGACGCACCCGCGACCTTGGACGATCTTTATGGACGGTACGAAGTCGCCAACTTCACGCAGGATGCCAACCAGGCCATCGCGACCATCAACCTCAAGGAATATCCGAGAGAACTCGATCCAGAGCAGGCGAGGAGTTGGCTGCTGGGGCTGACGATCGTGGAATTTTCGGTGATTCTGCTGATCATCTCCAACGCCGCCGCCAGCACCGTCACCCGGGAGAAGGAGGACGGCACGCTTGACCTGCTGCTCTCCACGCCCATCACCAGCCGGTATTACATCTGGGGCAAACTGCGCGGCCTGGTCGCGTTCGTCCTTCCGCTGCTGGCCGTGCCCGTGGCCAGCTCGCTTCTGTTCATCGTTCACGACCTGGTGCGCTGGTTGGCGGCGCGGGACAGCAATTTCCAATGGATCGTCTTCCCCGAGGCGATGCTGACGATGCCGGCGATGCTCATCATCGTCTGCGCCTTCGCCGCGATTTTGGGGATGCAGATGTCCCTCCGCTGCCGGACCACCGTGCGCGCCGTCATGAGCAGCGTGGGCATCATCGTCGGCGCGTGCGCCGCGCTGGGCTGGTGCGGGTATCAGGTCCTCCAATCCAGCACGCCCCCCGAACTGGCCGCGGCCATCGGCGCCTTCAGCCCCTTCACCCTCCTGACCATCCTGATCGACCCCTACCAGTTCGCCGGCAACGGCTTCAACCCCAATGCCGGAACCAGTTACGATCCAGCCGGCGTCCGCGTCGCGGCGTTCCTCGTCTGCGCCGTCGCCATCGCCGCCTATGCCATGGGAATCTGGTCGATGTATAAGTCGATGGTGAAGAATTTCGACATGACCATCCGCCGGCAATCGAGATAACCAATGCAGGACACGGCTATGAAAGAAACTGATCTGCTCCGCGCCAATCCCGATCATTCCCAATTCTGGCAAAACGCCCACGAA
Organism: Tepidisphaeraceae bacterium; assembly: GCA_050014015.1. Classification (GTDB taxonomy): domain Bacteria; phylum Planctomycetota; class Phycisphaerae; order Tepidisphaerales; family Tepidisphaeraceae; genus PALSA-1353. Next base: position 51,018 of record JBEKEC010000037.1, on the reverse strand, counting down.
TATTTCGACCGGGTCTATCGACAGATGAACCTGGACCCAAGCTGGCGCGCCGTCCTGGCCTCGCCCAAGCGCGTGCTGACCGTGTCGTGTCCGGTGAAGATGGACGATGGGCGCATCCAAGTCTTCACCGGCTACCGCGCCCAGCACAACAACGCGCGCGGGCCGTTCAAGGGCGGAATCCGCTTCGACGGTTCGGTCAAGCGCGACGAGATCATGGCCCTGGCGATGCTGCAAACGTGGAAAAATGCGTTGGTCGATCTTCCCTTCGGCGGGGCCAAGGGCGGGGTCGTTTGCGATCCACAAAAATTGTCTCCGGGTGAAAAGGAGCGAATTACCCGGCGATACGTCAGCGAAATCCTGCCGATCATCGGCCCCGTCCACGATATCCCCGCCCCCGACGTGGGAACCGATTCGCAGGTCATGGCCTGGTTTCTGGACACCTACAGCATGATGGTGGGCCATCAGGAATTGGGCGTGGTCACGGGCAAACCCGTTTCGCTGGGCGGCTCCGCCGGCCGCGAGGAGGCCACCGGCCGCGGCGTCACCTACGTCCTGCGCGCCTTCCTCAAGACCCAAAACAAAACCCTCGAAGGAACGCGCATCGCCATCCAGGGCTTCGGCAACGTCGGCTCGCACGCCGCCCGCCTCCTCGACGAGATGGGCGCCACCATCCTCGCCATCACCGAACGCAAGAGCGGAATCTACGACGAGCACGGCATCGACGTGGAGGCGGCGAGCCTTTACTACCGCGAGCGCGGCGACCTGACCGACTATCCCACCGGCGATGCCATCACCAACGAAGAACTCCTCACCTGCGATTGCGACGTGATAATCCCCGCCGCGATGGAAAGCACCGTGACCGCGGAGATCGCCCCGCACGTCAAGGCCCGCATCCTGGTCGAGGCCGCCAATGGCCCGACCACTCCCCCGGCCGACGAAATCCTCCGCGACAACGGCGTGACCGTATTGCCCGACATCCTCGCCAACGCCGGCGGCGTCACCGTCAGCTATTTCGAATGGGTCCAGGGATTGCAGAATTTCTTCTGGTCCTTGAAGGAGGTGAACGAGGAATTGCAGAAGGTGATGGAGCGTGCGTTCGATGCGGTGAACGCCAAGGCCGACCAGGCCGATTGCGACTACCGCACGGCGGCGTACACGATCGCCATAAGCCGAGTGGCCGAGGCGTGCAGGCTCAAGGGGCTGTTTCCGTGAGCCTCTCGCCGAGCCGGGCCGCCTGCATGGCCGCGATGGATTACCTCTTGTCCCCGGGATTGGATAGGGCCGCTTTTATAGTCATTTGTGGTTAATGGTTCGCGTCACCTTTAATTCGTTCGAAACAGTCCGTGCCTGAATACCGGCACGTATCTGCCGGAGGCCTGCAATGAAAGCCTATTCGGAAGATCTGAGAGTGCGCGTTATTTACGACAGCGACTCTGGGATGCCTACAAAAGCAGTGGCAGGCAAGTATCGTGTCTCCCGGGCTTGGGTTCACCGCCTTAAGCAACGCCGACGTGAAACAGGATCTATTTCGCCAAAACAGCGAGCAAAGTCGGCCACACTCAAAAGATTTCCTGTCGACAGGCTCTCTGAACTTGAAGCCTTCTTAAGAGAAGGAGCGATTGCGCATGGCTGGATCAACGAGCTTTGGACAATTCAGCGTGTGGGGGAACTCATTAAGTCGAAATTCCAACTCGACCTCTCACATACGACGGTATGGAGAATTTTGAAAACGGACCTCGGGTGGTCGTCGATAAAGCCGCAAACAGTTCTGCGCGAAAGAGACGAGGAGAAGATCTCCAAATGGCGAGAACAGGACTTCGACGAGATTAGAAGGCGCGCTCAAAAACGCGGCGCATACTTGGTATTTGTCGATGAAGCGGGCTTTATGTTGCAGCCAACACTTCGGAAAACCTTCGCTCCACGCGGAAGCCGCCCCGTCACTCGGGTGTCCGACCCCCACGGACGGATATCGACGGTCTGCGCCATGGCGGTAAGTCCGAAACGTAAGCGGCTAAATCTCTATTTCCGATTGCTGCCGGACAACACGAACTTCACCGGTCACTCGATTGCGTCGTTCCTCAAGTACGTCCATCAGGAACTCCGATCGCCGATTACCGTGATTTGGGACTCAATACCGATTCACTCGGCTGACCCTGTGCGCCGATATCTGCGTTCCCAGCGAGAGGTTGTCTTGGAGATGATTCCCGAATACGCGCCAGAATTGAATCCGGCCGATGGCGTCTGGAGTTATATCAAGTACGGCCGGCTCGCAAATTTCGCGCCGCATGACTTGAGCACTCTCCGCAAACAAGTGACCAAGGAATTGAAGGAACTCTGCGATAAACCACAGCATTTGGCCTCTTTCATTGCGAAGTGCAAACTCTCGCTTGACGATTGGTAAAGCGCGTGCGGTACCGGCCAGCCGCCGTAGAGAATGGATGCCGTTCAGATACCGCTCACGTCCTATCTGATTCGATTTGATATCCATTGAAGAAAGAGGCTCACGCGAAGGCACAGAGGCGCAAAGATTCTTTCTCGGCTTTGCGCCTCTGCGCCTTTGCGTGAGCCGTTTTTTGAGCCCGTTCCGGGGAAATTTACTCGCCGCCGAGGGCTTCGACGATTTGTTTGGTGTCGCCGACCTGGCGGATGCGCAGGCCGAAGTTCTCGCCGACTTTCACGGCTTCGCCCAGGGCGATGACGACGTTGTTGACCAGCAGTTCCAGCGGCTGGTCGCTGCTCTTTGAAAATTCGATGATCGCCCCGCTCCCCAGGCGAAGGACCTCGCTGCAGTGCATCTTTCGCTCGGCCAGGCGAACGATCAGGGGAACTTTGAGTCGGAGGATCCGATCCAGTTCCCCCTCGCTGGGAGACGCCTGGGGCGGTTTGGGTGAGTGCAGCAGGGGCATCCGTTCCTCTAATTGTTATTATCGGCCGTTGCGGGGAGATGGCAATAGGGAGCGGCCAAACATCAGGGCCATCGCATTGGGCGATGGCGTTCAAAGGTTCAAGGGTTCAAGGGTTAAAAGGTTCAAGGGAAAAACGTTCCCCTTGAACCCTTCAACCCTTGAACCCTTGAACGCCATCGCCAAATGCGATGGCCCTAGTTCGACTCCGACAAACCTTCTCGCCCCATCCGCAAAATTGCCGGCATTCCCGCGGAAGCGTAGAATATGGTAATGAATCCCGAATCGCTGGCTCAAGAGCTGGATCGCGACCCGTTTATTCCGCTACGGATTCATCTGGCCGACGGCCGGAGCATTGATATCCGCAATCCCGGACTTTGTTTCATCGCCCACCTCTCTCTCTACGTTTTTGCCGCCAAGCCGCACAAAGCTCTGGCGGAGGACGTAGAGGTGATCAGCTTACGCGGAATTGTTTCAGTGGAAACGCTGTCGCCATCCGAAGCCGCCTAACGCCTCGCCGAAACCTTCCCCAGTTCGATTCTCTTCAAAATCGCTCGAATGGCGCTTCAGAACCGCCGACGCATTCGCGCTCGATATTCTCCGCCAAGATTTTCGGGAGAGGATGAATTGAACCGCCAAGACGCCAAGACGCCAAGGTGGAAAATGCGACAGGAAACGTTGCCATGGTTTGCGGATTTCTCCGCGTAAGATGATTTCACCTTGGCGTCATGGCGTCTTGGCGGTTCAATCGCCTTTGATGTCGGAAGAATTGATACGGCCACAAAAGATGGCCCCGCCCCCTACACCCTCCGCATCAGCAAACACGCATTATGCCCGCCGAAGCCGAAGCTGTTGCTCATGGCCACGTTTACGTGGCGTTCGCGGGCCTTGTGGGGGACGTAATCCAAATCGCACTCGGGATCGGGATTGTCGAGGTTGATCGTCGGGGCGATCAGATTGCGGTCGATGGTCAGGGCACTGATGACCGCTTCCACGCCGCCGCTGGCGCCGAGAAGATGACCCAGCTCGCTCTTGGTGGAGCTGATCGCCAATTTTTTGGCGTGATCGCCGAAGAAATGCTTGATGGCCTTGGTCTCGGCGAGATCGCCGAGGGGGGTGCTGGTGCCGTGGGCGTTGATGTAATCGACCTGATCGCTCGAGAGCTTGGCGTCGCGGAGGGCCATCTCCATGGCCCGGCTGGCGCCGTGGCCCTGCTCGTCGGGGGCGGTGATGTGGTAGGCATCGGCGCTCATGCCGTAGCCGACCAGTTCGCAATACATTTTCGCCCCGCGTTTTTTGGCGTGCTCGAATTCTTCGAGGACGACGACGCCCGCGCCTTCGCCCATGACGAACCCGTCGCGGTCGCGGTCCCAGGGCCGGCTGGCGCGGGGGGGATCGTCGTTTCTCGTGGATAGCGCCCGGGCGGCGCAGAAGCTGCCAAGCCCCAGCGCACACAGCGCCGCCTCGGACCCGCCGGCGATCATCACGTCCGCCTGATCGTGCTGGATGTAGCGGGCGGCGTCGCCGATGGCGTTGGACCCGGTGGCGCAGGCGGTGGCGACGGCGGTGTTCGGGCCATAGAGCTTGAAGATGATCGACACGTTTCCGCTGGCGGCGTTGACCATGAGCCGCGGGACGGTAAACGGGCTGACCCGGCTGATTCCGCGGGTGTTGAGAATCTTGTTCTGGTCCTCAAGCGTTTCGATGCCGCCGATGCCGCTGCCGATGATCACCCCGCAGCGATAGCGGTTGGTTTTCTCGAAGTCGATTCCCGAATCGCCGACGGCGCTGATGGAAGCGGCGATGCCGAACTGTCCGAACCGGTCCAGCCGCTTGGGTAGGAGGCGTTCCTCGGTATAACGGGAGACGTCGTAGCGGGTGAGATCGAAGTCGGTGCATTCCCCGCCGAATCGGGTGGGATACGCGCTGGCGTCCCAGCGCTTGATAAGCGAGATGCCGCTCTTTCCGGCGCAGAGCGCGGCCCACATTTCCTCGACGTTATCGCCGAGGGAAGTGACGACGCCCAAACCCGTTAAGACAACTCGGCGCCCGCTCATTTGCTGGAATGTTCTTTGATATAGTCGATCGCCTGACCAACGGTCTGGATTTTCTCCGCCTCTTCGTCAGGAATGGACAGCTCGAATTCATCCTCGAACTCCATGACGAGTTCGACGGTATCAAGCGAGTCGGCGTTGAGATCGTTTATAAAGTGCGTCTCCCGCGTGACTTCGCTCTTATCCACGCCCATCTGCTCGCTGACGATTTCGATGACCTTTTGATCGATTTCTTCTGCCATATCCACCTGCCCTACCCAAAAATCCCAAGGGCCACCGCGGCCCAAGTGGGGAGACTATAGCGGTGCCAAAGCCTTTTGCCAACCGCTCATACCACGACGCTCACGTCACGACACGCTCACATGACCATTCCCCCATCCACGCATAATACCTGACCGGTGACATAACTTGCATCCGGGCTGGCGAAAAAACTGACCACCGCGGCAACTTCCTGCGCCATCCCGAACCGCTTGAGCGGGATGAAGTTCTTCACCCCTTCCTTGATCTGCTCGCTCAGCACGTCCGTCATGTCCGAAACGATGAATCCGGGCGCCACGACGTTACACGTTATGTTCTTCCCAGCCAACTCCTTGGCGACGGATTTGCTCAGGCCAATCAACCCCGCCTTGCTGGCGGCGTAATTGGCCTGCCCGGCGTTTCCGGCGACCCCGGAGACTGAACTGATGTTGATAATGCGCCCGCCCTTGGCCCTGATCATCGGCCGCACCGCGGCGCGAATCGCCACGAATGCGCCTTTCAGGTTCGTCGCGATCACCGAATCAAAATCCTCGTCCTCCATGCGCAGCAGCAGTCCATCTTTGGTGATGCCGGCATTGTTGACCAGGACGTCGATCCGGCCCAGCCGCTCCGCCGCGCCCTCCACCGCGGCCGCCAGGGCCTTGGGATCGGCAATATCGCAGACGACCGGCTCGGCGGCGCCACCGGCGGCGACCGCTTCGGCGCAGACCTGCTGAAGCTTCTCCAAGTTCCTCGCCAGCGCCACGACGTGCAGCCCGTCGCCCGCCAGCCGCCGCACGATCGCCGCGCCAATGCCTCGCGATCCACCGGTTACCACGGCAACGCGTTTTTCCGTCATCGTTCTGCGCTCCTAGCGGATAGGGCTTTGCCCCAGGCTACCCGAGGCTTTCCACCAGCAGGCGGCGATTGATTCGCTTGGCCAGGCCCGCCAGCGTTTTGCCCGGCGAAAGTTCGATGAATCGCGCTTCATGCGACGCCACCGATGGCTGCTGAGCCAATGCCTGCATCGTCTGCGCCCATCGCACCGGCGAGATAATCTGCTCGACCAGGAGCTTCTTGATGGACTGCGGCTCGTGATGCGGCTCGGCCGTGACGTTGGAGTATACGGTTTTGGCCGGGCGGGAGAAGTCCACTTTCGCCAATTCCGCGGTCATTTTGTCGGCGGCGGATTGCATCAGCGGGCTGTGAAACGCCCCGGCAACTTTCAGGGGCATGGTGCGGATGCCCATCGCCTCGGCGGCCGCGGTCGCCCGCCCGCATGCCGCGCTCGTTCCGCTTATCACGATCTGTCCAGGCGCGTTGAAATTCGCGGGGACCAGGGCCTCGCCCGCGGCCGATTCCAGGCAAAGCCGCCGGGCCGTCGGTTCATCCGCCCCGATCAGGGCCACCATCCCGCTCGGCGATGCCACCGCCGCTTCCTGCATGTATTTGCCGCGCAAGGCCACCAATCGCAACCCCTCTTCAAACCCAAACGTCCCCGCAAGATGCAGGGCCGTGTATTCGCCAAGGCTCAGCCCCGCAAAGGCCGTCACCGCGGCGGCGTCGAACGTCCCCGAGGCAGCCGCCTCCTTGAAGCTGGCGATGCTGGTGACGTAAATGGCCGGCTGGCTGATGTCGGTTTGGTTGAGGCGATCCTCCGGGCCGTGGAAGCAAACCTCGCCGAGGTCAAAGCCCAGAATCCGTCCGGCATGCTGGAAAAGCTCGCGCGCCGACGCCGACGACTCGTACAGCGCCTTGCCCATTCCCACCATCTGCGCGCCCTGGCCGGGACAAAGGATATCGGTGGTGGAGGCCATTCAGATTCTCGCAACCGCGTTGGCCCAGGTAAGTCCCCCGCCGAATGCCACGAAGATCACCGCATCGCCGGTTTTGAACCGCCCGCCTCGGTGTGCCTCGTCCAGAGCGATGGGGATGCTGGCGGCCGACGTGTTGCCATATCGGTCGATGTTCACAAACGCCTTTTCCGACGGCAGACCAAGCTTTTCCATGGCCGAATCAATGATCCGCTGATTCACCTGATGCGGAATGATCAGCTTCACGTCCTGGGCGGTCAACTCGCAGGCGCGCATCGCCTCGTGGATCAATTCCTCGAACTTGGTGACCGCGAACTTGTACACCTCGCGCCCCTTGATCTTCATAAACTGGTTGCGGTCGACGATCATCTGCTGGTTGAGCGGGAACCGGCTGCCGGGAATGCACTTCATCGCATCCGCGCCGGCGCCGTCGGCATGAAGCGAGCTGTAGATAAGCCCCCTTTTCGGATCGCTGGATCGTTTCAGCACCACCGCCCCCGCTCCATCCCCGAACAGGATGCAGCTCGAGCGATCGGTATAATCGGTGATCCGGCTGAGAGTTTCGGCGCCAATGACCAGGACGTTTTTGAACTGCCCGGCCTTGACGAAATTGGCGCCGGCGACCAGGGCGTAGATGAACCCGCTGCACGCGGCGGACAAGTCGAACGCCGGCACCCCGCCCAACCCCAGCGCCGCACCCACGAAACAGGCCGTCGACGGAAACACCATCTCCGGAGTGATGGTCGCGCAGACGATCAACTCGACGTCCGCCGGCTCCAAACCCGCCGAGGCGATCGCCTTCCGCGCCGCCGCCGTTGCCAGCGACGCCGTGGATTCACCGTCGACGACGATCCGGCGTTCCCTGATCCCGGTTCGCTGCGTGATCCAGTCGTCGTTGGTATCGACCATCTTCGAAAGATCGTCGTTGGTAAGCCGTTTGTCCGGCAATTGACTGCCGAAACCCGCGAGAATGGCCGAGAACATTTGCATTGAATAACAAATAAAACCAGAGACCGGGCACTAGAAACTAATTCTTATTCCTCCGCAACTGGAATGGAACACTCGATCGCTTCGACGATCTTTTCATTGATCCGGCTGTTGGTGAGCTGCTTGGCGACGCGGATGGCGTTCTTGATGGCGCGGGCTTCGGAGCGGCCGTGGCAGATCAGGCAATACCCGTCAACGCCCAGCAGCGGCGCGCCGCCGTATTCCTGCCAGTCGTGATTCGCATAAATCTTCCGCATGATCGGCTCGAACTGCGGAATCAGCCCCGGCGCGGCCTGTTCAATCTCCGCGGCGATCGTGCGGAACAGCCCATCGGCCATCCCTTCCGTGAACTTCAACACGATGTTGCCCACGAACCCGTCGCACACCACCACGTCCACGACGCCCTTGAATAAATCCCGGCCCTCGACGTTGCCGATGAAGTTGATCAGCGGCTCATCGCGCATCATCTTGCGCGCTTCCTTGGTGAGCGCGTTGCCCTTGGCGTCTTCCTCGCCAATGCTGAGCAGCCCGACGCGCGGCTCGCTGCGGCCGCAGACCACGCTGGCGTAGGTGCCGGCCATGATCGCGTACTGCTCGAGGTGTTTGGGCTTGGGCTCGGGGTTGGCGCCGACGTCGCAGATCACCACCGGGCCATGGAACGTCGGAAGAATGATGGCAATCCCCGGCCGGCTGACCCCCGGTAACAATCTCATCCGCAACTGCGCCGCCGCCACGCACGCCCCGGTGTTCCCCGCCGAGATCACCGCCTCAACCTCGCCCTGGGCCGCCAGCTTGCACATCACGCTTATACTGCTGTCCGGCTTGCTGCGAATCGCCTCCACCGGCGAATCGTCCATCAGGATCACCTGCGTCGTGGGGATTACCTTGTAATGTTTTCTTTGCTCGCCGCTAAGAGAGGAACCGTCCAGCCCGCGGCGGATTTCCCCTTCGTCGCCGACGAGACACACCACGTCGCCATCCGTGAGCAAAGGCGCGGCATGCCAGCATCCCTGAAGGATTTCGGCGGGGGCATGGTCCCCACCCATCACATCCACCGCAACTCGCACCGGCAATCTCCTTCGATTGCGGAGGCTACGCCTTCCGCGCGGAGGCAACACCTTCCGCTGCGGAGGCTACGCCTTCCGCGGGGCCAATGAGAGCCATCATATCCCAAACCCGCTCTTCCCTGAATCAGGCCTGCTCGGTCTCCATCTGCAACGCCAGTTTCGGATTGACGTACCCGCAATTGTCGCACGCACAATGCGGAAGCTTGGCGTTGGAACATTGTGGGCAGCGGACGTAGTGGATCGGCCGCAACGCGTGATGCGAACGCCGCTTACGCTTGCGGGACTTGCTGATTTTCATGACCGGCTGCATGCGGCAAACTCCCGGCGGATCAAAAACCGAACCGCCAATAAAAAGTCACGGCGGGACGATACCCGCCGGGCATTGATTTCAAGCGTATTTGGGTTAATGGGTTCTGTCAAGATTGGGGGCAAATGTCATTGGTCATTGGTCATTGGTCATTTGTCATTGGCGAATTGCATTTACAAATGACCAATGACGAATGACCAATGACAATCGCTTTCGAGAGCCGTCCCGATTTTCGACGCAATTGTAAATATATTGAACATTATCACCGATTTTTATTGATTTTATTGATCTTTCAAAGTAAATACTTCCAATAGCTTTATGAATGAACTTCGCCCGGTCGGCAGCGATTGTCCGTACTGCTCTTCGCCCATGACGGTGACGCAGATGAGTTGCCAGCGCTGCCGGATCTCGGTTCAGGCGGATTTTCCGATGTCCCGCCTCGGCAGGATGCCCGTGGAACATCAGCGGTTTATCGAGATGTTCCTCCTCTCGGGCGGAAATCTCAAGGAGATCGCCGAGCAGGTGGGAGTTTCCTATCCCACGATCCGGTCCCGGCTGGACAAGGTGATCGAGACTTTGCGGGCGGATATCGGCAAAACCCGGCAGGTGAAGGGAAATCTGCTGGATGCGGTCGGCACGTCGCGGTCCAGCGCCGAAGAGGCCGCCAAGATGATCAAGGACATTTAGTTAGTGACGAACGAGCCGGGGGAGTCCCCGGCCCGATGAAAGCGAGTGGCTGATGAGTTCCGTCAACGGGTTACCGGAGCGGGCGCTGGAAGCCGCGACGCCAGCATTTCCGGATGAACAGTCGCGGCTGGATGACGCGATGCGGCGGGCGGATGATCTGCTCATCTCATCGCTGGAAAAAGAGGAACGCCGGCGCAAGAAACGCCGCCGACGAATCTTCATCACGATTGGAGGTTCAGCCATGATCGCTTTATTGGGTGTAATTTCATTGCTTTTGCTGCAATCAAACGGTGCTGCCGCCGATGCCGGACAATTGGTCCAGCAGGGTTGGGAACTGTGGCAACAACATCACTTCGATGAGGCGGCGCAAAAATTCCAGCAGGCCACGCGCATCAATCCGCAACTGACGGACGCCTGGAACGGCCTGGGTTGGAGCGATTTTGACTCCGGCAAAGGCCAGGAAGCGGAGGATGCATTCAAGAAGGCCATCGAGTTGGAACCCAATTATCCGGCCGCGCTCAATGGCCTGGGACAGCTTTATTTCTCGCGAAATGAATTGGATAAGGCGGAGCAGTATCTGCTGAAGGCCGCGCCATCGGCGCCGGCGGCGTGGTGGGGATTGGGCAAGATTTATCTCTTGCAGGGAAAGTGGGACCAGGCCGCCATTTACCTGCAAAAAATCGTGGATTCCGGTCAGGCAACCGGGACCGAACTGGATCAGGTGAAGCTGATGCTGGATGCGGCCAAGAACCAGAATTTGCCGGACTCGCTGAAGAAGCAGATTTCGCCGCAGTACGCCAACGCCCCGGTCGCAAAAACCGTGCAACAAGCATGGGTGGCGATGAACCAGGGCGATACCCACAAGGCGCGGCAACTCTTCGAGCAGGCGCTGCAGGATAATCCCAACGATGCCAACGCCCTCAACGGCATGGGCTGGCTGCTGCTCCGCACCGGCAACTTGAATAGAGCCAAGGATGAATTCGAGTCGGCGTTGAAGAATGATCCCGACGCCGCCGGGGCCATGAACGGCCTCGCGTTGATCGATCGTCAGCAGGGAAAACTCGACGATGCGATCGCCATCTGGGAGAAAATGGTCCAGAAATATCCTGGCGTGAACGCCGGGACTTATGGCTTGGCCGATGCGTACATGTCCAAGCACCAGTACGACAAGGCGGTCACGCTTTACCAGCAAATCGTTGATGCCAATCCCAACGATCACGATGCGCAGGCGAAGCTGGACGAGGCCAAGAGGCGGGCGGCGAAGTAGTCACTCGCGGGGCACGGGCGAAATGACGGATGCCCGTGCCCCATTTGTAATACCCGTGAATCCTGCATATCCGAGCAGCGCACTGGTGAAATCCGAATGACGAAATCCGAATGACGAATCAAATTCGAAACTAGAATGACGAAACGGTCTTCATTCGGTCATTCGGATTTCGGATTTGATTCGTCATTCGGATTTCGTCATTCGAATTTCGCCGCGATGCGGCGCGCTGCCTCCAGCGCTTCCCCAATCTTCGCCGCATCCTTCCCGCTTCCCTGCGCCATCTGCGGCCTCCCGCCTCCCCCGCCGCCGGCAACGATCGCAACCTGCTTCACCCAATCGCCGGCTTTCAGGCCCTTGGCCACCACGTCGTCGCTCACGGCCGCGACGAATGTCACCTTGTCGTTATCGGACGCTGCCAGCAAAATCGCGTGCGTCGGCGATTTCTTCCGCAGGGAATCGATCGCCGAACGAAGCTGCTCGTCCGTGGCGCCCGGGATTTGTCCGATAATAAGCTTTCCCCCGGCCAAGGGCGGGGCATGGGCCAGAAGATCGGCGGCGGCTTTCACCGCGTCCACGCCGCCGCCCGCGGATTGCGTGCGGCTCGACTTCTCGTAGGCCCGGTTCCGTGTTTGCAGTTCGACGATCGCCGCCTGGGCGCGGCGCTTGGCTCTCAGCGGCAGCGGAGCGGCGACGGCTGCCTGCAATTCGGCGATCGCCGCGGCCAAGTCAGCATCGGCAACCTGTCGCGCGCCGGCGATTGCGCTCTCCAGCCGGCCGGCCGCGGATTCCACGGCCGTTGCGGATTCGCCCGTCAACGCCACGATCCGGCGAATCCCTTTGCTGACCGATTCCTCCGATGTGATGGCGAATCGGCCGATCTGGTCCGAACTGGCCAGATGAGTCCCGCCGCAGAATTCAATCGAGAATTGCCGCCATTTGGGATCGTTTGGATTTGCCAGCAAATCGCCGACCGGCGCGCCGATGGAAACGACGCGAACCATGGGCGGGTATTTCTCGCCAAAAACCGCCCGCAGACCATTGATCTTCAGGGCCTGATCCTGCGAAGCCTCCTGGGCATAAACCGGAAGCTTCTTGTCGATTGCCTCGTTGACCATTTTCTCGACGCGGGCGATTTCCTCGTCGCTCATCGCCTTGGGATGCGAGAAGTCAAAGCGGAGTTTTTCCGGATCGACCAGCGATCCTTTCTGCTGCACGCCATCGCCGAGGGTTTCGCGCAAGGCCCAGTTGGCAAGGTGGGTGCCGGTGTGGTTTTTCTCGGTGCGGGGGCGCACAGGCGAGACCGTGGCTTGAACCGTATCGCCGACGCGAAGTGTTCCGCCGCGAATTCGGCCGATGTGCAGGACATATCCGCCGACGCTCTTGGTGGTATCGACGTCAAATTCTCCCGCGCTTACTTCCCCTCGCCCGGTACTCCGGGAGAGGGCTGGGGTGAGGGCCTTCTTCGAATCGGCCCAAGAGCCCTCACCCAAACCCTCTCCCGGAGTACCGGGCGAGGGGTTAGAGGAGGTTTGCCGCGTCACTTGCAATTCCCCGCTGTCGCCGACCTGGCCGCCCATTTCGGCGTAGAAGTTGGTGCGGTCGAGCACGATGGCGACTTCCTGGTCCGCCGAGGTGTCCGCCGATGGATCGAAGTTGCTGCCGTTCCAGATGCCCAGGACCTTGGCCTCGATGGCATCGTGGCCGAATTTGGCCGAGTCATCCGTCGGTCCGCCGGCCGTCGCCGCCAGCCGGGCCAGTGCATCCGGAGGAAGTTCGGCGACTTTCGTTTCTTCTTCCCTTCCCCCGGCACGGGCGATTTCGCGGGCTTGCTCCATCAGCTTTTCATAGCCGGCGATATCCACGGACATCCCGCGCTCCTCGGCCATGATGCGCGTCAGATCGATGGGAAAACCGTAGGTGTCGTGGAGTTTAAATGCGACTACCGCCGGTATTCGGCGGTTCAGAATATCTTCCGTTACAGCTTCATTGCTTAGATTAATCTGAAGACTTAACCAGCTTCCCGGTGGAACTTCGCGCTTCCCCCCAGCAAAGATCGGTTGATACTCGTCGATGATCTGTGCAACCTGCTGGAATATCGCAATTCCGCGATCCAACGTCTTGCCGAAGGAGATTTCTTCATCTTTAATCAGGTTGATGACGTGGTTGGGATCCTTCTTTAATTCCGGAAAACTTTCGCCCATTGAATCGACAACCACCGGCACCAGCTTATGGAGAAACGGCTCGGCCAATCCAAGCTGCTGCCGCCCGAACCGAACCGCCCGGCGCAGAATCCTCCGCAGCACGTACCCGCGTCCCTCGTTGCTCGGCACGGCGCCATCCGTCAGGGCGAAAGTCAACGTGCGAACGTGATCGGCGATCACACGAAAAGCGATGTCGTGCCGCAACTGCTGATCGGCAGCCTCGGCTTGCGGGTCCGGCGCGTTCGTCTTGGGGAATTTGCCCGTATATTTGAAGCCGCTCAGGGTTGTGATTGCGGCGAAAAATGGATCAAACAGGTCGATCCCATACATATCCATCTTGTCCTGGAGGATCGAGCAAATGCGTTCAAAACCCATGCCGGTATCGACGTGCCTGGCGGGCAGCGGCGTCAGCGTGCGGTCGACGTTGCGGTTGTATTGGATGAACACCAGGTTCCAGAACTCCATGACGCGGGGGTCTTCGCGGTTGACATCCTTACCGCCGGTTTTGTCGGGAGTGCGGTCGATGTGGATTTCGGAGCACGGCCCGCAGGGTCCGGTGTCGCCCATCTCCCAGAAATTGTCCTTGCCGAAATAGTGGATATGATCGTCCGGCAAGCCGGCAATTTGCTTCCATAGCTCGGCCGCTTCGGCATCGCGGGGAACGCCGTGGGCCGGATCGCCCTCGAAGCAACTGACATGCAGCCGCGACGGGTCCATTTTCCAGACCTTGGTGAGCAGTTCCCACGCCATCTCGATGGCTCCGCGCTTGAAATAATCGCCAAAACTCCAATTGCCGAGCATTTCGAAGAACGTGCCATGCCGCCGCGACCGGCCGACGTCGTCGAGGTCATTGTGTTTCCCGCCGGCGCGGATGCACTTTTGGGTATTGGCGGCGCGGGTGTAGGGGCGCTTTTCCTGGCCGAGGAAGATCGGCTTGAACTGGTTCATCCCGGCGTTGGCGAACAGGAGCGTGGGATCATCCAGCGGAACCACGGGGGAGGAGGGCACGAACGTGTGCCCGTGCTTCTGAACAAAGAAGTCGAGGAATTGCCGGCGAATCTGTGCGGAGGTCATGTTGGTATCGTCGGCATGAGGGGCGGCAGACGGGCAGGGATAAACGCCATGACGCGGCGGGCTTGGTCCATGTTGGGTTTTTAACCTCGGTATTGCCTGCGGACAAGGGTCATCAATACGGCCAGCAAAACGGCGAGCAAGCTCGCCGGCTAAACGGGGGAGTCGGCCTCCGCCTCGATTCGCGTCAACCGGACAATTCGCTCGAGCTTGAAATTCCGGCGGTCGTTCCGCAGATGGCAATGGGCCACCAACACCAATTCTCCGCCGGAGCGGCGAATCGCAATCGGGTCAACCACCCGGCGGGTCCGCATCTGCCGGGCGTCCAGATACTCCATCAGCACGGGCCGGCGCTGATCCAGGGCCTCCTGAAGCTCCAGCGGCAGCAGGCTTTCGCGCGGCGACGCCGGCTGCAAGCCCATCACCCCGCCCTGCTCCTTGAGCGCATCGCATAGGCAAATATTCCATCCACCCACCGGCGCCAGCAGCAACTCGAATACCCTGACGGTTGTCAAGGCATCCGGCAGCGCCCGGTGGGCGGCGGGCGGCTCATACCCCAATCGCCGCGACAGCCGTCCCAGCCCATTGCCTCCCCGGCCAAACCGATGCCGGGCAATCCGCACCGTATCCAGCACGTGCGGGTTTTCCAGCCCCCGGCCAAGATCGAGCCCGGCCATATCGCACTCACGCAGCAGAAACGAAAGATCGAACCGAACGTTGTGCCCCAGAATCGCCACCCCGCCCAGCCACGGCAACATTTCCCCAAGCTGCTGGGCGAACGTCGGCTGGCCCTGGCACATCGTCTGCGTAATACCCGTCAGCTCCGTGACCCCGGCGCCGATTCGGCGCTGCGGATCGATCAACTGCTGGTATTCGCCTGTCTTCCGGCCATTCTCGTAGCGGGCGATCCCGACCTCGATGATGCGATCGCCGAACTGCGCGCTTGCCCCGGTCGTTTCAAGGTCGATGCAGGCGATGGGAACGGAAAAGAGGGGTTGGATGAGCGAAAACGGCATTGACCGATCTAAATTTCCACGCCGATGATTTTAGCCTCGAAGACAAGATTTCCCCTGACAATTCCCTGCATGGCGCAAAACAAGCGTCCGTGACGACGCCAGATTTGTTCACCCAGGACGTACATGCGAGTTGGCGGCACGACCTGTTGTCGGAATCGGCAGTCCTCCACGCCGCCGAAGCCCACAAAACCCGGCCAGCCGATGAATTTCCGCGCGTAGAACGATGCCAGTTGCGCCGCCGTCTCGACCATCAGAACGCCGGGAAGCAGGGGCCGCCCGGGGATATGCCCGGCGACCCAGAATTCATCGCTGCGGACGTTCTTATATCCGATGAGGCGATGGCGCTTCTCATCGACGTGGACGATGCCATTGAGCATCTCCATGTCGCCGCGGTGCGGATTGCATTGGCGGACGGACTCCTGGTCGAAGACGTCCCTGCTGAGGTCGAGGCCGGCGATGTCAAAAAGCAGTTGTGGCGGCATGGGGATAAGGAGTGCCAGACGCTCCGCCAGGTCGATTGACGCGATGAATCAAAAGACGATTGGATTTGGCACGGAATGCCGGCCCGCGGCCAAGCCGCGCGGCGCGACCGTCCTATGCCGCGCCCGGCTCGGCGGTATTGCGGCCTTCGAGAATCTTTTTGCGAATATCTGTGGCGGCAGCTTTCACTTCCTGCATTTTCTTGCGGACACGCGTCCCCGCCGCCTTGTTCCCGCCAACCGCCTTGTTGACGTCTTCCTCAGCCTCAGCCACGAGGCGCTTGAGGTTCTCATATTCCTGCATCAAAACCTCCATGGGTTTTAATAAACGAAAAAACTGTAATGGCACGGCCGCGGGGTGTCAAATGGTGATTGAACGCCCTGCATGCCCATCGCATACAGCGATGGCGTTCAAGGGTTCAAGAGTTCAAGGGTTCAAGGGAGGGAGTTTTCCCTTGAACTTTTGAACCCTTGAGCTCTTGACCCCCCCTATTCCTTCACGTGCTTATGGAACGCCTCCATCAGACGCCGGGTGATCGGCCCCGGCGTCCCGGCGCCGATCGGCCGCCCGTCGATCCGGGTCACTGGAACCACCTCCGCCGCCGTGCCCGTCAGGAAGCATTCGTCCGCAATGTATAAATCGTGCCGCTGAAGCGACTTCTCGACGCAGGGAATTGACAGCTTCTGGCACAACTCGATCATGACGTGACGCGTGACGCCCTCCAGGATGCCATCCGCCGTCGCCGGCGTCTGAACCTTACCCATACGCACGATGAAGATGTTGTCCCCCGTGCACTCGGCGACGTTTCCCTCCTGATTCAGCAGCACCGCCTCCGGAACGTCGGCATCGGCGGCCTCGATCTTGGCCAGGATGTTGTTCAGATAGTTCAGGCTCTTGATCCGCGGCGACAGCGAATTGGGATGCGTCCGCACCACCGATGAGGTGATGATCGACATCCCCTTGTCATACATCTGCGGCGGATATAGCTCGATGGTGTCGGTGATGATGAAAACCGTCGGCGTGGGACATCGGTTGGGATTCAGACCCAGATATCCCACGCCGCGCGTGATCACCAGGCGAATGTAGCAATCCGAAAAATTGTTGATCCTGACGGTCTCTTCCATCGCCGCCTTGAGCTGCTCGGCCGTTCGCGGCGGAGCCAGCCGGATCGCCCTCGCCGAATCGAACAGCCGGCGAAGATGGGCCTCGCATTCAAAGATTCGGCCCCGATAAACGCGGATGCCCTCGAACACGCCGTCGCCGTAGAGCAGGCCGTGATCGTAAACGCTGATTTTCGCGTCTTCCTTATCGTAGAATTTGCCGTCGATCCAGATCTTGAGTGACATGGGGGGTATATTAACGGAGATTGGGAAAAACGGTAAGGAAGTAGCAAGTTACAAATTGCAAGTAGCAAGTGGCAAGTTGCAAGTTGCAAGTGGAAGAGTCGCCATCTTGTCTGCAACTTGTAACTTGTCACTTGCACTTTTCCCCCTCCCCACTTGCAACTTCCCCTAATTCCCCCCCGTCCAGGACCAACACGCGATCGGCTCGCTGCGCCAGCGACCGGTCGTGCGTGACCAACACGATCGTCTGCCCCTTCTGCTGATGCAGACGTTCCAGCACGGACATGATCTGCCGGCCGGTGTCGGCGTCGAGGTTGCCGGTCGGCTCGTCCGCGAACACGACCCGCGGCTGATTCATCAGGGCGCGGGCGATGGCGACGCGCTGGCGCTCCCCGCCGCTCAGATGCGCCGGCCTATGCCGCAGGCGATGCTCCAGGCCCATCTGACCGAGCAATTCCCTCGCCCGCCCCGCCAACTCCCGCTTCTTCGCCCTGAATCCGGCCAGGCTGTTCTGGATCATCGACGACAGCATCGTGTTTTCCAGAACGTTCAGCTCCGGAAGCAGATGATAGAACTGGAAGACGAATCCAAACTGCGTGCAGCGAAGCACCGCGCGCTCGGCGGAGGAAAGCTTGGCGACGTCGCGCCCGTCAAACATCACTTCGCCCCCGTTGGATTCATCCAGGGCCCCTAGGATGTGCAGCAGCGTGCTTTTCCCCGAGCCGCTGCGCCCTTCGATGGCGATGAATTCGCCGGGGGCGACGGCCAAATTCACGCTCTTCAGCACCTGGATTTCGCTGTCGCCCATGCGGAAGGTCTTGCGGACTCCGTTGGCGACGAGGATGGACGGTTCTTTCGCGGCCATTTATTCCCAGCGCAAAGCCTCGACCGGGTTCATCCTCGCCGCCCGGATCGCCGGCACCAATGCCCCCAACACCGAAGACAAAATCGCGATCGACACGATCACCACCACGTCGCGATGGTCCATCGTGTTGGGGATGGTATCGAACATATAAGTCTTGGCATCCCAGATTTTATAGCCCGTGTGATACGCCAAAGACGCATGAAGCTGGTTGATGTAATGCACGACCAGAAACGCCAGCAGCAGCCCCATCCCGCCCCCGAAAATCCCGATGCTCAGTCCGTAGCCCAGGAAGATCGCCGCCACCGTCGAACTGGTGGCGCCCACGCTTTTGACGATCCCGATGTCGCGCGTCTTCTCCATCACGATCATGAAGAAAATGCAAAAAATGAGGAAGATCGCCACCACGCTGATGATGGCGAAGAGAATCACCAGCAGCGATTTTTCATGCTCGACGGCACTGAGAAAATACTGCTGATGCTGGTCCCAGGTTTCCACCCGCACGTTGCCAGGCTCGGGATAATACAGGCGATATCGCTCCAAAACGCCGTTGACCGCCGCGGATACTTTATCCCTCGTGGAATAACTGTCCGCATCGGGCCTAAGGCTGATGAGGATTTCCGTGCATCGCGCCGGTTCCGTTCCCGTTTCGCCCGTCGCCGTGGTGTAGGGATGCTCTCCCATCCCCAGTTCCTTCTGAAGAACGTCAAACGGCAAATACACGGTTGCCTGATCGGCTTGAAAAAAGCCGGTGTGGCTGTCATCCGTAAGCCAGAAATAATCCGTCGAAGTCTGGTCTTGCAGGCTCGGACCCGATTCGCCAAGATTCACTTTCAACACCGTCAGCTTGACGCGAGCCTTGTAAATGATGCTTTCGCGCGGATCATCGCTCCGCAGGCCGATCACGCCGCTTCCGACGATGATCCCGCCCCATGTCGCGGGATCGCGCTTGGATTGGGGAAACTGTTCGCGATAGACAAAATCGGGAAGGGGCTTGTCCCACGATGGGAAACTCGCCGCCTTGGCGCGGAGCGAATCCGCCGTCGCCGATTCTTCCTGCGCCAGCTGCGCGGGATCGAAGGGCTCGAAATTGTCCCCGGCGGAAATCCGCGTTGCCGCATCGCGCTGCGTCTGGGCCGCCCCGGCCGCCAGTGCATCCGCCCTGGCCCGCAACACCTCCTTCTGCAAATGCAGGCTCTTCACGAAACCGTTCACGTCCCCGATCTGCCTGATGTCCAACCCCACGACGTCCACCATGTTCCGAATCGGATTCTCCGTGTGCGCCAGCCCGATCTCGACAAGCCCATACGAATGAATCGTCGGCGTGGCGGCCTTCACGTCGGGAATCTTGCGGATCTCATCGATCATCTCCTGGTAATGCTCGAATCCATCGAGCCCCAGGCGGTAAACGATCAGGTCTCCGATCAGGTCGTGGTTCGTTTGCCGAAACATCCTCAGCCAGCCGCCCATGACGCTGATGACGATCAGCACCATGGCCGTGCAAAGTATCACCGCAACCAGCGACACCCAGGCGATCCGGCGTTTCATCAGATACCGGAACATGAGTTTTGAAATCAACCGCGGCCCGGTGACGATTCGCCAAACCGCGAAAACCGTCGCCAGCGGCGCCAGCGCGACGAGCGTCCAGAGGATGATGGGAACGATGGGCATTTAGCCTGGAATGAAGAAATGCGATTTTTGCCACAGATGAAAATCAGATGGACACAGATGAAATGCAAAGCAGAAGAGCTCACGCAGAGGCGCAAAGGCGCAGAGAAGAAAATGCCTTGTCTTCTCTGCGCCTTTGCGCCTCTGCGTGAGATTCTTCTTTGGATTTATCTGTGTCCATCTGATTTTCATCCGTGGCAATAATTGGAATTTCATTAGCTCTCCCGTGGCTTCATCAGGGGAAACAAAATCACGTCCCGAACGCTTTCCGCCCCGGTGAGCATCATCACCAGCCGATCGATCCCCAGCCCCAGCCCCCCCGCCGGCGGCATGCCGTATCGCAACGCATTCAAAAAATCCTCGTCCATCTTCTGCTGCTCGTCTTTATCGCCGACCTGATGCGCGAAATGTTTCGCCTGCACGTCAGGATCATTCAATTCGCTATATCCCGGTGAAATCTCCACGCCGTTGATCGCCAACTCATACACATCCGCAAAATATGGATCGTCCTTGTTCTCGCGGGCGAGTGGAACAATTACCGAAGGGAAGTGCGTAACGAAACAGGGGTCAATCAGCGTCGGTTCGACCAGTTTTTCGTAGACTACCGCCAATTGCTCTTGAGGCAGAAGCTGAAGCCTAGTGAAGTGGTCCTTTATCGCCTCTGCCATGCTTTTGGCGTGTATTGCTCGTGTCACCTCAATCTCATGAGGTTGAGGATCTTTCAAGTTTGGCAGCAATTCGGCGACGCTGATTCTAGAATAGCGGCGCTTGGCTCCGAGGTGCAATAGCTCAACCCAATCTTTGCGAGCATCTTGAAGGCAACGCTTATCGAATTTCCAACTCATGCACTCTTCCACCAAATCCGCCAACTTCACCCTTCGCCATCGCCGCTCCAAATTAATTGTTTTCGTCACCTCACCGGCCGCATTTTTATGTTCAATCTTCAAGCCACCAAACAGAGTCTCGGCGACGTGGCAGATCATCTCCTCGACCAAATCCGCCATGGTTTCCCACGATCCGAAGGCCTCATAGACTTCCAGCATCGTGAATTCCGGATTATGCCGCGGGCTGATGCCTTCGTTGCGGAAATTGCGGTTCAACTCGAAGACCTTCGAGAATCCGCCGACCAGCAAACGCTTGAGATAAAGTTCCGGCGCGATCCGCATGTAGAGCGGGATGTCCAGGGCGTTGTGATGCGTCACGAACGGCTTGGCGGCCGCGCCGCCGGCCAGCGTCTGCATCATCGGCGTTTCCACCTCGACGAATCCCCGCCCGGCCAAAAATCGGCGGACTTCATCCACCACCCGCATGCGCATTTTCAATACCCGCATCACCTCGGGGTTGGCCCACAGATCGACGTAGCGCTGCCGATACCGAAGCTCGACATCGGACAGGCCTTCCCACTTGGCCGGCGGCGGCAGCAGCGCCTTGGCGGCCATCGACACCGAATTGGCCCAGATCGTCGTTTCGCCCTTGTTGGTCTGGCCGAGCTTGCCCCCGACCACGAGCAGATCGCCCAGATCGATCAGATCGCGCACCTGCCAGTCGCGCTCCGAAAGCCGCTTCTTGTCCAGGGCAACCTGCAAATCCCCGCTCTCGTCGCGGAGGGTGAGAAAGCTGAGCTTGCCCATGTCGCGCTTGAGCATGACGCGCCCGGCCCCGATCATTTCCGGCCCGCCGTCGTGGCCCATTTCCGGTTTGTAGAGCGATTTAATCGTCGCCAGCGGCTGAATCCCCGCCGTCCGCTGGCCATAAGGCTCGATCCCCAACTCGCGCAGCTTGGCCAACTTCTGCCGGCGCTCCTGCTCGTAATGGCTGGTTGCTTCCATCTTCGCGCGACTGATATTAAGGATGCGGAAGAAAAAAGGAAACCAAACCCCTGCCCCGCGGCTGTACCCAAGTTCCCAGGAGAGCATAAATTGAACCGCCAAGACGCCGTGACGCCAAGATTAGGAACGAATGTCGCATTCCCCACCTTGGCGTCACGGCGTCTTGGCGGTTCAATCGTCTTTGTCGCCGAAATTGTTGGAGGCCCGCCAAAAAACAACCCATGACGTTGGGGTGATGCTTTTTCAAGGGGTTAGGTCATCTTCAAAACGGGTAGTCGCGTCTCTCGGCGAATGACCCGCACAGTTTTGTCCTCAGCCGATACGCCACCGCGTCCGGTGTGAAGAGAATAGTCGTGAATGATGGCTGCCCATTCGCTATCGGCAGACCCCGCCACTTCGTCAGGTCGCGGGACGCCATGGCCGAAAGCGCGGGATGAATCGCCGAACATGCCGACGATATTCCCGATATGAGTCACCAAATCGTCCCTCCAGCCGTGGCTCCTCAATGAGGGGAATGTAAATGAGGTTGAGAATCACGAAGCAGATTGCCCAGGTGGCGTGTGGCAGCGACAGCAGCGCCAACGCCTCACCGAACAGCAACAACATGACCCCGGAAATCATAGGATTGCGGACGAATTGATACGGTCCGCGCACGACGAACACCCGCGGAGGATCCCAAGGGGCCAGGGTGCCCTTCCCCTCGGTGGCAAACTGCCACACCGAGACGACAAAAAGGATAAAGCCCAGGCCCAGCACGGCGAGGCCCACAAATTGCACCAGGAGGGAGCCGGCTGAGCGACCGATGGTTAGCGTCACGCCGTAGTGCCGTGCAATCCAAATGGGAACCAGAACGGTAACTGTGAACGGAAGGATTGCGATGGCGAGCAGTTGACGCAGGAGCTTAATCATCATACGGCGCTGCCTAAGAATCCGGCGGAGAACAGCAACCCCTCCGCCGGCGGAATCAGGCGGCCATGCGGCAACGCCGGAGCCGTCAACGCGACGCATCGCGTCCTCTTTTCCGCCAGCGTCCGGAAGAATTGCCCAAACCCCAACATGCTCATCGCGGCAGAAAGCATACCAATACGGCACCGGAAGATCACGACCCCGCCGAGGGAAGGCATGAACAAACCACATCGTCCGCGCCTCCAAGAATGGCGGCGCGATCATTGAGGGGCAGCGGCTCAGCGGACTTACCGTGGCGGCGTCGCGAACGAGCGCCGGGCGTTGGATACGATGGCCGGGAACCCGACTGGCTTTGATGTCCCATTTTACGGGTGACAATCCTTCGCGTTCAGGCAGAATTGCTTCAGCGGGTCTTTCGCACCGAGCCAAACGCCAGAAGATAGCGCCGCTTGACTCCGCCGGTTTTCCATCCGACGATTGCCAAGCCTCACATTAAGGAGAATCCGCCGTGATGAAGCTTTGTGGTTTTGCCGATGAAATTGCCCCGGAACTGGACGAGCAGATCAAATGCTGCAAGGAGAACGGGGTCACGCATTTCGAGTTGCGCGGAGTCTGGGGGAAAAACGTCCTCGATTTCGATAAATCCGTCCGAATCGAGATCAAGGCCAAGCTCAAATCCAACGGCATGGGCGTCGCCTGCATCGGCTCGCCCATCGGCAAGGTGAAGATCGACGAGCCGTGGGAAAAGCATTTCGAGCGGTTCAAGATCGCCGTGGACTCCGCGGAATTTTTCGGCGCCCCGCTGATCCGGGTTTTCAGCTATTACCCGCCCCAGGAAGGCCAGGACATCCACAAGCATCGCGACGAGGTCGTTCGCCGGATGCGCCTCAAGGCCGATTACGTCAAGACCCGCAACGTCACGCTCGTGCACGAAAACGAGAAGGGCATCTACGGCGACACGGGAAAATATTGCCTGGATATCCTGAAATCGGTCGATTCGCCGAAACTTCGCGCGGCTTTCGATTTCGGAAATCTGGTGCAGGTCGGTGAAAATCCCCTGGACGCCTGGCCATTGCTCAAGCCCTATACCATCCACATCCACATCAAGGACGTGATCGGCAAGGATGACCGCGCCGTCCCGGCCGGGCACGGCGACGGGCACCTCGAAGAGATCCTTCTGGACCTGAAAAAGAGCGGCTACAGCGGTTTCCTCAGCCTTGAGCCGCACCTCAAGGCCGCCGAACAATTCAGCGGATTCAGCGGCCCCGCGCTGTTCAAAATGGCCGCCGACGCGCTGAAGGCCATTTGCAAGAAGATCGGTATTGAACTGGCCACCGCGTAACCGACAGGGGCGCATTTACGGAAGGAATGGGATGGGCCGTCGTATCTGAATCGAGAAAACCCTCGCAGCCCTCGCGCGGAGTTCCGGAACTTCCGCAACCAGCGCCCCAGTGGCCTCCGGAACTGTTGGAGGTGGCATTACCGGATCGCCTGCTGGTGCCCCTCGGCGTCGCCAGCGCCGGCGAAGTAAAAGTCAAACCGCCCGGCACATCGGTGCGGCGCGGCCAGCCGCTGGTCGATCAACCCGCCGAGTCATCACACGTCCCCCTGGCCCCGGCCGATGGAATCCTGGGAGCCGTCCGCCCCATCCGCCTGACCACTGGCCGCCCCGCCGCCGCGGTGGAGTTGACGGTTTCACACCAATCCCCGCAAGAAACCCGCTCTGGGTCACCTCCCGACAACGATTCCTATTCGCTGGTTGCATGGCTGGAGCGGATTCGCGCCGCCGGCGTCTGGGCCGACCGCCACGCCAGCCCCGATCTGATCGGCCAACTGAACCAGGTTGTCGCCCGACCCATCGACACGCTGATCTGCACGATACTGGACAGCGATGCCAGCCTCCGGCTCAATGCCGCCATCGCCGCAGGCTATGCCGACCTCGTCATTGCCGGAGTAACGCTGCTGTCGAGGATCACCGGCGCTCGCCGCGCGATCCTGGCGGTGGAGTCATCCCCCAACACGGATTGGCTGACGCCGCTGGGGCAATCGGTCCTGGCAACGAAACTCCAGGTTGTCGATCTGGCCAACGATTATCCGCAATCCGATCCCACGCTGATGGTTTACAGCCTGACGCATCGCCGGCTGCGGCCGGGAAATCTTCCCACCACGCGCGGCGTGCTGGTGCTCGACGCCGCCGCCGCCATGGCCGTCGGAAACGCCGCCAATCGTGACCAACCCATGCTCACCGTGCCCGTGGCCGTCCACCACCACCTGCGTCGGCAATCCCATTTTCTCCAGGTCCCAGTCGGAACCACCGTGCAGCACGTTCTGAAAGCGCTGTCAATCCGGCCCGAGGAAACCATTCTTCGCGGCGGCGATCTGCTGCGCGATCTGCGCCTGCGTCCCGACGCCGTCATTGCCGGCGGTGAATTGACGATTCACGTCACCGCCCGCGAAATTCCCATCATTCCCGAGCCGTGCATCCGCTGCGCCTGGTGCGTCGCGGCCTGCCCCACGCTGGTCAATCCAGCCCTGCTGCTGGATGCCGCCCAGCGCCGCGACGCCAAGATCGCCGAGCGAGCCGGCCTCGGAGCCTGCATCGAATGCGGCGTGTGCGCACACGTGTGTCCATCGGAACTGCCATTGCTGGAAGCGATTCGGGAAGTCCGCTGCGCGGAAACTCGAAATTCGAAATTCGAATGACGAATCAAATTCGAAACTCGAAATTCGAAACGAACGCCATTTGGTCATTCGAATTTCGAATTTGATTCGTCATTCGAATTTCGAGTTTCGGATTTCACTCTTGGGCATTCCCTCGTTTGGCATTTTCCCTCCCCCACCGTACCTTCATCTCATGCCCGAGGCGTCCACCCTTCGGCGGCTCGACCCGGCGGCTTCTCCGCTGCACAGTGGAATCCGCGTGCCGACGTTCCTCATGCTGCAAATCCTGGCGACGCTCTTTCCGCTCATCGCTGGATTCGCGGTCTACGGCTGGCGGGCCGTCGGCTCCGCCGCGGTGGTCGTCCTCAGCGCTCTGGGCACCCTGGCCATCCTCCGCCTGATCGGCTGGCGCGGACGCCAAGTCCGCACCTGGCATTGCCTCTGGCTGTCGATCATCGTCGCGCTGATGCTCCCGCCGCATCTGTTCACCCGCCCGCCCGTGAGCGGCCAGATCGTCTGGCCGATTCTCCCCGCCGCCGGGATCACCCTGGCGATTTTGATCTGGCTGCTCGGCGGCCTCGGCACCCAGCGCGTTCCTCCCTCCGTCGTGACGATCCTGCTCTTGTTCGTCCTCTTTCACGAACTGCTCGCTCCGCGATACGTGTTGCGGCCGGATCGGCTTTTCGTGGGCGATTTGCTCAATTCCGACCCGTCCCCCGAGGAATTGTCCGATCAGAACCCGTGGTATGACCTCACCCCGCCCACGGGATATGATTCCCTCCGCCGCGAGCCCGTCGGCGACCGGCTCCTGGCCTATACCTCTTCCCAACAACGCCCCGAACGCGCCAGCCTCACCGTCCAAATGCTCATCCGCGACCGCATGCCCCCGTTGGAAAACCTCATCGTCGGCGGCCAAAGCAGCACCATCGGAAACGCCAGCGCCATCGCCATCATCGCCGGCGGGTTGTTCCTTCTCTATCAGGGACTGATCGACTTCCGCATCCCCCTGCTCGGCACGTTGTCCGCCATGGCCGCCATGCTCACCCTTCCCATCCCCATCTACATCACCGAGGCCGCCGCCCAATGGCGATGGTTCGCCTTCCGCCCCCACTATCTCGGCTGGCCAACCGCACTGACGTTCGTCAACTACGAAGTTTTCGCCTCGCCACTGCTGTTCACTCTCTTTTTTCTAGCGACCGCTCCCGGCCTGCGCCCCATCACCCGACGCGGCCGCGCCATCTTCGCCATCCTCCTCGGCATACTGTCAGCGGTATTTCAACTATACGCCTCGGTGATGATCGGCCCCTACATCGCGCTCCTGGCAACGGTCCTGCTGACTCCAACGCTCGACCGCGCCATCCGCCCCAGAACATTGGTGTAAGGATTCCGTGTAGCCGGCGAGCTCGCTCGCCGTACTGATCCAAACCCCCTACAAAAGCAGAAATGTTCCAAATCACCCAATACCAACCGCTCAATAGCTGACCCTCCATTACCCGACCCAGTTCGCCAAACGATCTTGCGTCAACCCGGCATGTTGCGACATTCGACGATTCGCAATTGACGACAATCATATCTCCCAATGCGATTGCCCCTGCGACAATCAACCGCACCATAACCTGCCTTATTTAACCCAATTTAACTTGATAATCCGTTGAGGCTTCGTATATTTGAAATGGCGGCTCTCCATCTCATTTTAATGGGCCTGCAACTGGGTCGCAAAGCGCTTGGCGCTTGCCTCGGACTTTGGCCATTCGACCGAATTGCAAGCGCAAACGGAAAGGGAGAACCATGAACCGCAAAACCATTCCGCTGCTTGCCGCCGCTGCGTTCGCCGTCGCTACGCATGGTCATCACGCCTGGGCGGATGTGAACGAGAGTTGGATAGCCGGCGGCGGCGGGAACTGGGCCACGGCCAACAACTGGTCGCCAAACACAAATTATCCTAACAATGGCACACCGGTGGGGACTAATTATCAGGCAACCATCTCGCTGCCGGGCACCAGCGCATATACGGTAACGGTGGGCAGCAACATTGCCGTTGACAGCCTTTCCATCGGCTCCCCGAACGCCACCCTAAGCGACAGCGGCAACTTGACTTTGGGAGGACTGACCGTCACCTCCGGCGCTTTCAACCTCAATGGAGGAACGCTGATAGCAGCCAATGGCGCTACCACGTACTCCCTCGGAGCCGGTACTAATCTCAATCTGACGAACGGTACAATCAGTGGGGGTAGCATCAGTTCCGCCGGCTCGACGACCGTGACGAATGCGACACTTAACGGCGTCACCATCGACCCGGGAACTAGTCTCAATATTGCCAGCGCCGGCATGCTGACCTTGTCCGGCGCTTGGAGTAATAGCGGTACTATCTCTGGCGCCAATTCCACATTAACTCTCGGCGGAACGTTCGGGCTGGCGGCAATCGGCTCGCTGAATCTGACCAACAGCACCGCCGATTTAACCGGCACGTTGACCCTCAATCCGACCGACACGTTTACGGTCGGTGGCTCAAGTGCGGTCGGTGGCTCAAGTACGACCTGGAACCTTGGCGGGACGATTTCCGGCGGTACCCTTTTGATCTCGTCCGGCACTACCGCGCAATGCAACAATCTTCAGATCAGTGGCAACGCGATCAACAACGGCATCTTATCGATTACCGGCGGCGGAGACGGTGTTTTTGACACGGTCACTTTCTCAAACAGCACGCTGAGCGGTACCGGCGTCTTAAACCTGGGAGGTAGCGGTTGGGCTGCAATCAACGGTACATTGACTCAATCCGCCGGACACACCATCCAAGGCCTCGGCACTATCAACGCGGCATTGACCAACAACGGCATCGTCAATGCCAACAACAATGGAAGCACACTCGAGCTGACCGCAAATTCCATCAACAACAATCTGATGGAGGGGACCGATGGGGGTGAAATCGTCTTCGATGGCATTACTCTCACCCAGGGATACGCCGGCCAGATCACCTCTTCAGGCACATCGTCCGCGCAATCCCGTATCGTCGTTGCCAGCTCTACCATCTCCGGGGGTACCATCACTGTCGGTCCTAACACAAGTCTGCAATTGTCAGGGTCGGAGTTGGGTTCGACTATTACCGGCGCGACGGTTCTTGTGCAGGCGGGCGGATCCCTCTTTGACTACGCCTACTGGAACACTAGTTCAATCAGCGGCTTAACCAACAACGGAAGTGTATCTCTGTACGGCACCCTCGATATCAACGGGGACATGACCGACAATGGAACAATTACTATTTACGACAATGAGTACGCATATCCCTACATTGACTTCAATGGCGGCAATCTTTTCGGCGCGGGCACGCTTAATCTCAATAACAGCAAATTTGGAGTCAGAGGTACGCTGATCCAAGGTTCCGGCCATACCATTTCTGGAGCCGGGATAATTAGTGCCGCCTTGGTGAACGACGGCATCGTAAATGCGAACAATTCTACAGGCACTCTTTACGTGTCCGGGACGACAACCAACAATGGAACACTGGAAGCGTCCAATGGTGGGTTCCTCTACGTCAGCTCATCCAACTTCACCAATAATGGCGCACTTGTGGTTCATAGCGGGACCATTTATGTCGAACACGGTCTTAACCTCGGCGAAGGAACGCTTGAAGGCTCGGGGCTTGTCTGGGCGAATCCAATCATCTTCGCAAACGATCCGAGCCAATTGATCTTTAACATCGGCGGAACTGCTCAGGCAAGCAGTTACGATTCCCTTACGATGGAGGGCAACGTCACGCTCGGCGGAGATCTGGACATCGCGTTTGCCGATGGGTTCCAATCCTCGATTACCAGCAGCGAACAGTTCCTGGTTATGACGCTCGTTTCTGGCTATGGCTTCACGTTGAGCGGATCGTTCCTAAACGTCCCTAACGGCGGCAGGCTGGAAACCGCGGATGGGTATGGAACCTTCCAGGTCAATTACGGCAGCGGCCAATACGCCGATGAAATCGTGCTGAGCGACTTCCAGGCAACGGTCCCCGAGCCGGTCGGCCTGTCGCTGCTCGGTCTGGGCAGCCTCGGCCTGCTCGTCCGAAAGCGGCGGAGGGCGCGGTGGAAAGCCACTGGCGCGTAATGCCAGGGGAATCGAACGCGCCGGGAGTTCGGCTTGGCCGCATTCATGGCCATCGCACTCGTGCCGCCTTCAGCCGAGGCCTGACTTGCGCCAGGGCGTGGCTTGGCCATCTGGCCTTGCGGCGTTTGGGCCCGCGAGAAAGCAAGAGAATTAGTTCGCGCGGAGGCGCTGAGGCGCGGTGTTTTCGTCTCCGCGCCACAGCGCCTCCGCGCGAAAGTTCTTCTCCGATTTATTCGAAATCGAATCGAGCCAGCGCAACCCCACGGCGGCGCCGTGGGCGTTCGGGGAAGGTGATGGGAATTGAAATCGCTTGGCGGTTCGACCAAGCTCACCGCGGGCGGTTCAATCGTCTTTGATTCATCTGACGATGACCTTACTGATCGTGAAGATCGGCAACATCAACGCCAGCACCACCGACCCGATGATTCCGCCCATGACCGCGATCATGATCGGCTCGATGTAGCGGGTCATGTCGGCGATGGAATGCTTCAATTCGTCCTCGGCGTATCCGGCCACCTGTTCCATCACCTGCGCCAGCTTGCCGCTGCGCTCGGCGCTGTGCAGCATCTGTGAAACCGAACGGGGGACCAGCGGATCGGCGAACAGCGGCTCGGAAAACTGCTTGCCCGCCTGGATTTGCCGCGAAACCTCGTCCCAAAGGTTTTTGAAATATGAATTCCGGCAAAGGTCCTTCGCGGTATTGACGCAATCCACCAGGCTCACTCCGCCGCCGGCCATCGTGCCTACCAGCCGCAGGCCGCGCGACAAATACAGCTTGCGGAACATCGGCCCCAGCAGCGGCACGTGCAGTTGCAGGTAATCAAACGCCCGCGCCCCGCGTGGATGACGCAACAGAAGGAAAATGCCCGTCGCCAGCGTGCCCAGCCCCACCAGTATCACCGGCCACTGGGTGACGATGAAGTTGCTGATCGACATGAGAATCAGGGTCGGCACCGGCAGCGCGGCCTTCTTGGCGGCATAGATCGCGGTAAACCGCGGCAGCACGAACGCCAGCAGAAACGTCGTCGTCGTCATCGCGAATCCCAGCATGATCGCCGGATACGTCAGAGCCCCGCGCACGCGCCGGATCGTCTCGTGCTCGTCGCGCAGATAATTCGTGGCGCGATGCAGGAGCTTGGCCATCATTCCGCTTTTTTCGCTGGCCGTGATCAGCGCCACAAACAGCCGGGGAAATGCCCGCGGGTGCTTCTGCATCGCCGTGCTGAAATCAAGGCCCGCCCGAACGTCCTGGCAAACGTCCTGCAGGATTCTTTTGACGTTCGGCTTTTCGCTTTGCGTGGCGATGCATTCCAGCGCTTCGCTCAGGGTCACGCCCGTGTCGATCATGATGGCAAGCTGCGTGCCCACGTGAATCAGGTCCTTGCGCGACATGCGCGCCCCGCGGGGGCCAAGCCGGGCCGGTTCGGCGCCGACCCCCGCCGGTGTGATGGAAGTCGGGTATTTCCCCTCGGCGCGGATCATCTGCCCCGCATGGGTGGCGGATTCGGCCACCAGCGTGCCGTTCAACGGCGCGCCGGCGTTATCGCGAGCGGAATAGGCGAATGTGGGCATGGCTGTTAAATCCGAAATCCGAAATCCGAATGACGAATCAAATCCGAATGACGAAGCCCGGAACTGTCTTCATTCGTCATTCGGGCTTCGGGTTTAATTCGTCATTCGGATTTCGGATTTCCTTAAGCTGTGACACGATAAATCTCCTCCAACGTCGTTATTCCCGCTTTGACTTTTTCCATTCCATCGCCGCGCAGCGTGGTCATCCCCTGCTTCTTGGCGATGTCGCGGAGATCGTTGAGCGTACCGCCCTGGCTGATGAGTTCGATCATCGCGTCGTCGGGAACGAGCAGTTCGTAGATTCCGATCCGGCCGCTGAAGCCCAGGTTCCTGCAGCGCGGACATCCGCGGGCCTTGAAAAGCGTGTCGATATTCCCCGCCAGGCGTTCGATCTGCCGCTTCTCGTTCACGCCGGGGGCGTACGACTCCTTGCAGTGCTGGCAGAGCTTGCGGACCAGGCGCTGCGCCATCACGCCGACCAGCGTCGCGCCCACGAGATACGGCTCGATCCCCAGGTTGTACAACCGGGTGATCGCGCCCGGTGCGTCGTTGGTGTGCAGAGTGCTCAGGACCAGGTGCCCGGTCAGCGCGGCCTGGGTCGCCAGTTTGGCGGTCTCGGTATCGCGCACTTCGCCCACCATCAGGATGTCCGGGTCCTGCCGCAGCAGCGCCCGCAGCGCGTTGGCGAAGGTGAATCCGGCCTTCTCGTTCACCTGGAACTGATTGACTCCCGTCAGCGCGTATTCGATGGGGTCCTCCACCGTGCAGATGTTCACGTCGCCGCGGTTGAGCTCCTGAAGCGACGCGTAGAGCGTGGTGCTCTTTCCCGATCCCGTGGGGCCGGTGACCAGCACGATCCCGTTGGGAAGATTGATCAGCTTCCGCCACGCCTTGAGCGTGTCGTATTCGAAACCCAGTTTTTCCAGGTTGACCGATGCTTTCTCGTTGTCGATGACCCGGATGACGACCTTCTCGCCGTGCTTTCCCGGCATCGTGCTGACGCGCAGGTCCACCGGCCGCTTTTCCATCATCACGTGAATCCCGCCGTCCTGCGGAAGCCGACGCTCGGAAATATCCAGCCCGGCCATGATCTTGATGCGGCTGGCGACGGCGGCGTGCATCTGGTGCGGCGGCCGGATCTTCTCCGTCAGGCAACCGTCAATCCGATAGCGGATGCGAAGCGTCGCTTCGCCCGGCTCCACGTGAATGTCGCTGGCGCCTTCCTTCACCGCGTTGTAGATGATGTAGTTCACCAGCTTGATCACCGGCGAATCGCCCGCGGCGGCCTCCAGGTTCACCACGTCCTGGATGGGCTGCTCGATGACGTTGAATTCCTCCGGCTCCACCTCCTCGATGATGTCGTCGATGACGAACACCTTGTCGGTGGGCAGATACGCCTGAAGCGTGCTCTTGATGTCGCGCGCCGTCGCCGCCACCACCTGCACCTGGTACCCGCTCAGCCGCTCGATCTCTTCCAGCAGAAAAACGTTCGCCGGCTCCGGAACCGCGACCGTCAGCACCCCCTCGACCAGATACAGCGGCAACGTCTGATGCTTTTCGAGAAACTCCTTGGGAAGCACCTGGATGACTTTCGGATCGGCAATCTTCGGGCTGACGCGCGCGTAGGGAACCCCGTACGCCTGCGCCAGCGTTTCGACGATCTGGTCTTCCGTGCAGATTCGCAGCTCGACCAGCATCTCGCCCAGCAGTTTCTGGTGTCCGCTGCGCTTTTGCTCTTCCAGCGCGTTCTCCAACTGGTCCTGCTGAATGAGGCCCTTGGCCAGCAGGAGTTGCCCCAGAGGTTTGCGTTGCGTCGTCGCAATCATGAATTCATCACCGCGGCGGTGAATCCCTCACCGCATCGATGCGTCTCTCACCGCATCGTCTTCAAAGCCGTCGGGAGATCGGCCTGGCACTCGAACTCGTGCGCCAGGCGGGTGATCTCCAGTATCTTCTTGCAGTTCTCATCGAGGTTGACCAGCTTCAGCCGGCCGAACAGATCCTCGCAGCGCCGTTTCATCCAGAGGATCGCTTCCAGCCCGTCGCTGTCGATGAATCCGCATTTTTGAAAGTCCACGACGAAATCGACGATCTGGCGCTGCTCGATGTGCTCTTCGAGTGATTTTTTGGATTGACCCGCCGCGTCGGCCAGGAAATCGCCCTGAACCTCGATGACGCAGACCTGGCTGTATTCCTCGCACTTGATGGGCATGTCTTTCCCTCCGGCTGCGAGCGGTCAGGCACAGCGCAGTCCCTGTTGCAGTTCTCCCAGGTGCCGGACCCGGCCCGGGTTCGCCGCCAGGAGTTGCCGGAACTTCTCGGCGCCGATCCGTAAAAATGCCTCGGTCAGGGAAGGATCGAACTGCGTCCCCGAACACCGGCGGATTTCCGTCAGGGCAACCTCCAGCGGCATCGCCTTGCGGTAAGTCCGGTTGGAAGTCATCGCGTCAAAGCAGTCGGCCAGGCAGATGATCCGCCCCATCAGTGGAATATTTTCCGCGATCAGCCCCGCCGGATATCCCCGGCCGTCATACCGCTCGTGGTGATGGAGCACTCCCGGGATCAGGTCGCTGATCTGCTTGATGTCCTGAAGGATTCGAGCGCCGATCGCCGGATGCTTTTTCATCTGCTCGAATTCCTCCGGAGTAAGCCGGCCGGTTTTTTGCAGCACGCTTTCCGGAACCCCGATCTTGCCGACGTCGTGGAGCAGCCCCGTCATGTACGCGCGCTCGCCGAACGCCTCGCCCATCCCCGCTTCGAGCGACAATTGCCGCCCCAGCAGCGCCACGCGCTCGCTGTGGCCGCACGTGTACGCGTCCTTGGCATCCACCGCGCTGGTCAGACTGTGCAACAATCCCATCATCAATCCGTGCGCGTCGTCGAACAGGATGGCGTTTTCGAGATAGATCGCCGATTCGTTCGCGATCGAGTTGAGCAGCTTGCTGTCCTGCGAATCGAAATCGCCGCCCGATTTGTTCAGCGCGAACAGGCAGCCCATGACCATGTCCTGCCGCTGAAGCGGCACGGCCATCAATTGGTGGACGTGTTTGGCCAGCCAATCGAGCGATTTGTCCGCAACCAGGTCGTTTACCAGCAACGGACCTTTCCGCTCGCGGAGCATCGGTATCAATTGCTCGGCCAGGCGATGGACGGTCCCCGGCGGAAGACTCAGCGCCCCGTAAAGAAGCGGCTCATGGCCCGGCAGGGTTTCCCCGCTCAGGGCCACACCCAATCCCTGCACGCCCATCACTTCCAACACGTCCAGACAGGCCTGTTTGAAGAAATCGTTGGCCGGACGGTTGATGCGCATGCCTCCGCTGATCTGGTAAATCAGGCTCAGTTCTTCGTACGCGTTTGCCAAATGACCGGACAAGGAATTCAGTTCCGACGCCAACCCCGCCAGGCGCATCTGGTCTTCGAGCATCCCTGTAACCAACCGGGCCTGACGTTGAATGGCTTGGTCGTTGTAGGCGATCAATTCCTCGGCCTGCTGTCGCAGCCACGCCGCGTCCAGACCCAGCCGGCTGCACACGCGCAGGACTTCTTCGGAAAGATTGAAATCGACGCTACGGCCGGCGAGGACCACAAAACCGCCGATCTGCCGCCGCTCGACGCACGGAAACACCGCCAGGATCACGCCGGGAAACGTGTTCCAGGCCGTGACCGATGAATTCGCCCCGAGTTTTCGGATTCTTTCCACAAGCCCCGGATCGGTAGGATCGCCGTATTGCACGAGGGGCAGGACGTAGCGATGGAAGAACATCGCCGCTTGCGGATCGTGCCAAACCACCGACCCGTCCTTGTCCAGCAGCATGAGGAACAATCCGCAGGCGCGGACGCGCGCGGCGAGATTGTCCAGCACCGCCGCCGGAACGCAGTACGTTCCGCCCGCGGCCCCCAACGGACGCTCTTGTGCCTGCAACGTCATATCCTCACACCTTGCCGATCGTCATTTCGCATCCGTGCGGATTTCACGCGGCAGCTTCCAGCAGCACCTCATTCACCGCCGTCAATAGATTGCGCGGGCTGAACGGCTTGCTTAACATCCGCGCTATTCCGCTCTCCTGCGTATCCTTGGGATCCAGTTGATAGCCCCGCGCCGTCAGCATGATCGTCGGGATTCCCGCCGTCGCCGGGTCCTGCTTCAGCTTCTGGCACAATTCCAGCCCGGAAAGCTGCGGCATGTGATAGTCGGTGATCAGCAGGTCCGGCCGCTGCGCCTGTGCCAGTTCCAGCGCCTCCTGCCCGTCGGCCGCCGTCAGCACCTCGAAACCCGCGTTTCGAAGCTTCAGCGACACCACGTGCAGAATGTGGCTTTCGTCGTCGGCTACTAGAATCTTCTTGGCCGCCATTGCGCTCCCGTTCGCCGGACCCCGGCGTTCTATCGCCGGGGGCCCCGGCTAATCAGACAAATCCAACTCGAACCCGAAACAGCTTCCCTTGCCTACGTGGCTCTCCACGAACATCCTTCCGCGGTGGACGGTCTCGATGATATGTTTCACCAGCGACAGTCCCAGCCCCGTTCCCTTGGCCATGTGGTTGTTGGCCTCGGCCCTGTAGAACTTATCGAACACAAACGGCAGGTCCTTGGGTGGAATTCCAACCCCCGTATCGCTGATGCGGGTGATAACCTTCCTTTTGGCCTCATCCACGGTGGTCTGGACCGTGATCGTTCCCCGTTCGGGCGTGTATTTCACCGCATTGCTCAGCAGGTTCAGCACCGCCTGATAGAGCATGTCCTTGTCCGCGCTGGTCTGATAAAACGCGGGCGTGAGCTGCTCCACCAGCGATATCTGCTTCGTCCGCGCCTGCGGCGCGATCACCTCCAACGCTTCCTTCAGGATGACCATCAGGCTCTGCGGCTGCTTGTTGATCTGCACCAGCCCCGACTCAATCCGCGAAATATTCAGAATGTTGTCGATGAGCCGGCTCAGCCGGTTCGCCTCGTTCTGAATGACCTCATAAAACTCACGCGTGGTTTTTTCGTCATCGGCCTCACCGTCGATCAGCATTTCAACGTACGCCTTGATGCTGGCCAACGGGGTTCGAAGCTCGTGGCTGACGCTGGAGACGAAGTCGTTCTTCATTTCCGCGACTTCCTTCTCGCGGGTCATGTCGTGCAGCACGGTAACCACTCCCGCGGGGGCGTCGTTGTCGTCCGCCACGGCCGATAACGTCACCTTGAAAATCTTCTCTTCGCCCGGTCCCTTGATTTTGTGCTCGACGATCCGCCGGCCGGTCTTGCTGTTGCTTTGCCGCATGTCGCGGACCATCTCCACCAGCTTCTCATCGCGCAGGATGTCCTCGACCGGCGCCCGGCGCGAATGCTCCAGGTCAAACTGGAACGTCCGGGCCGCCGATTCGTTGGCCAGCACCAGTTCGTCGAACGTGTCGGTGACCAGCACCGCATCCGAAATGCTGTAGATGATCGCCTGCGCGTGTTGCCGCTCGCTCGTGGCCACCTTCAACTGGATTTCCAGTTCCTTCATCTTCAGCACCGCGTCGGACATGCAGCGCTCGGCGGCCTCCACCATGTCGTTGACCGCGCTGATAAGCGGGCGAATCTCGTGGCTGTCGGTCTGTAGATTGTTCAGTTTCCCTTGCACCGTCATGCGATGGATGGCTTCGATGAGGATACGGCAATTCCGCCGGAAGCTGGTGATGGCCAGGAGCCCCGCCGCCCCACCCGCCACAAACAACACCGGACCGAGCATGCCCAGGTCCAAGCGGCCGCTGGACCACAGCGAATGCAGCGACCCGATCGAGCAGAGCATGCCTCCGACAAGACAGGTCACCATCAGAATCGACAGAATTTTTCCCGAGCGCACCAGCGTCTCCATGACAAATTTCATTGCCTAAGATCGAGGCGAGCCAGAAGCTGGCCGGCCATCTCATCACCTGGGTTCATCTTCAGGACCCGCTGATAACACGCCGCCGCCTCCGAACCACGGCCCAGACGGTCCAGCGTCAATCCAACCATGCACAGACTCACCGTGTCGGTGGGATCGAGTTGGCTCGCACGGGCAAAGGACGCATAAGCCTCGCTCAAACGATCCTGACGGAGCTGCACGTAGCCGAGGAGCAAATGCGCCTGGCTGCTGGCCTCGTCGATCGCCAGACATCGATTCAGGGCAAGCTCCGCCCGGCGCGGGCTGCCGAGCTGCAACTCGG
Organism: Tepidisphaeraceae bacterium; assembly: GCA_050014015.1. Lineage (GTDB taxonomy): Bacteria > Planctomycetota > Phycisphaerae > Tepidisphaerales > Tepidisphaeraceae > PALSA-1353. The sequence goes on along the minus strand of JBEKEC010000037.1, from coordinate 13,823 downwards.
CCCGGGCCAAGCCAAGCCACACGCCCATCGAATCGGGCCCGATCTCCGACGCCTGCCGGAAGCTCTGCACCGCTTGGCCGGCATGTCCGGTCTGAAGCTGACACTCGCCCATCGCTGCCAGCAGGTCGGAACGTTTTTCAAATTTCCCGCTCGTCAGCAGTTCCGACAAAATGCCCGCCGACTCGGAATACTGCTTGCCGTAAAACAGCGCCATCGCCAGGTGTTCCCGGATCGTCAGGTCGTCCGTTGCCAGGATGCCGGCTCGGCGAAACATTTCGATGGCTTCGGGATATCGGCCTTGCTGGACGAGGAGCAATCCCACTTCGTCCCGGATCGCCCCGCTATGCTCGAAATATGCGACCTTCGCCTGGAGCATCGTCAGCGCCTCGTCGCGCCGGTCCATGGCGACAAGCATCTCCGCCTTGGCCATCACGTACGCCAATTCCGCCGGCGACTTGTCGCAGGCATGCTGATAGAACTCCAGCGCCCGTTGCGGCTGCTGCCAGCGCTGGTAAACCACGCCCGAAAGATATTCCGCTTCCGCGCTGGTCGGATCGGCCTGGCGGGCCAGGGCCAATTCCTTCTCCGCCGCCTCAAGCTGCCCCGCCTCTATATACAGCTTCGCCGACAGCACGTGCGCCGCGGCGTTGTCGGGGGATAGCCGAATCGCCTGGTCAATCGTGGACCGGCTCTTGTCGAAGTTGCCGTTGGCGTACTGGTCCGCCGCCAGCCCCGACAGAACGTTCGAGCGAGCGTTGTTCCATTGCTTCATCGCCGCTTCCTGCACCGTCGGATCCTTCGTGCTGGAGCACGCTCCAAGAAGGCACAGCAAAACAACGCTCAATTGACGCAATTTCCGCATGGCAACTCCGTATGTCTCAAATCACCGACTGCCGGCCATCGCCGGCTTCGTCGCCGGTTCGAATGCCGTTTCCGCCAAAATCTGCCTGCGAACGAAACCGCGGATCGTCGAGTTGTCCACGTCCGTGACCTGCACGCCCGTGATCTTTTCCTTCAAGTCGATCGCCTCGATGAACGTCGGATTCAGATTGATCGCGCAGTTCAGATGCCACAGCGCCAGATTCACGTCGGGTTTCGCCTTGCTCATCTCCGCGACCGCGTTTTCGTACGCCGTTTCCGCAAGCCGCTCACGACCGCACCACATCATCCCCTTCCGCACGCCCACGCGCTCCCTTTCCGCTTCCTTCATCTCCTCCGCGCTCGCGTTGCCGTAGAGAGAGTCGTCCTTGATGACGTGGGGCGTCAGCAGGATGATGATCTCCTGCCGCTGGGTCTGATCCGTCTTGCTCCTGAACAGCGCGCCGATCAGCGGAATGTCTCCCAAAAACGGAATCTGGTTCCGGCTGCTTTGGCTGACTTCCCGGAACAGGCCGCCGATCACGATCGTGTTGCCGTCCTTGATCATGACGTTGCTGGTCACCTCACTGGTCGTCTTGCTTGGCAGGTTGTTGGTTACGGAACCCGTCGAGTCTTCCGGATGGATTTCCATGCGGACGTACCCATCGTCCCCCACGAAGGGCCGGAAACTGAGAATCGTTCCGGTATCCAAATACTGAACCGTCTGCGTCGAGGTCGTCTGCGACACCGTCGTCGTTTGATACCCCAGTTCCTGGCCGACGTGCACCTCGCCAGCCTGCTTGTTCAGGACCAGCACCTTGGGATTGGCCAACACCGTGGTATTCGCCACGGATTCCAGCGCCGAGATGAACAGGCCTAAGTTGTCACGCACGACGCCGATCTGAAGGCCCCCCACCGGAACCTGCTGGTCATAGTTCCCGCTGGTGCCTCCGACATAGCCCTGGCGAACCAAACCCGAAGCCGTGGGAGTCCCCGATGCACCAGCGGAACTAGCGGTACTGAGGGTACTGAGAATGCTTCCGCTCAAAGCGGAAGTCAGCGGCGTGGCACTGGCCATCAGGTCGGCGAAGTTCACGCCCCCCATCAGCGAAAAGTCGATCCCCATCGAGTTATTGTCGCTGAGCGTGGCTTCGAAAATGGTGGCTTCAACCAGAATCTGCACCGGACGGCGATCGACCTCCTGAATGATTTTGGAAATCTGCGCGAGGTTCTCGGGGTAATCGGTAACGACGATCATATCGACGCCCGATTCGCTGTTGCCGCCGGTGCCGACCGAGGTGCCGGCGCCACTGCTGCTGGCCGTCCCGCCATCGCCGGTGTCGATTCCGCTGATGGCGTCCTTGGTTATGGCGACCTGGCCGTCGGTGCTTTGGGCCGGTTTGATCAGGGCCTGGGCATCGGCCGCCGGGATGTAATGCAGGGCAATTATCTTCGTCGTCATCTTCCGTGCGGCTTTTACCCGGTCCGCCAGTTCCTTCTGCGTATAGACGAATATCAGGTTCCCCTTCTGCTGCCACGCCATGTCGTTGCTTTGCAGAATGGCGTCCAGCGCTTCGGAGAGGGTGACGTTATTCAAGTCCATCGCCGGCACCGTGCCGCGAACTTCCCGGCTCGGAATAATGCTGCGTTGCGCTTCGTCGCCGATCAGGCGCAGCACGTGGATCAGGCTGTCGTCGTTGCTGATTTGGATGCTGAAGGTCCCCGAGTCCGCCGCGACAACCCGCGTTCCAGACGGAGCCTCGGCGGGGGCGGGCGCGTCGGCGTCGGCGATCAACTTCACCTTGCTGGTGGAATCGGTAGATCCTGCCTGCGTTTCCCCGGCGGAAAATGCCGCCGGACCGTTATAAACGGCCAACAAGGCACAAAAAATAAGACCGGTTGATCTGGTCCACTTAAACATAAAGGTCCTTAATCCGGTCGCGCCGCTTCAATCCATGGTGACGGCCAGCTTGACGCCTTCCCGCTCGACAACCACCTGCCGCGGTTCGATCTTCAGCACGCGGAAGCCCGCGATCTCGCTTCCCTCACGCACCATCTGACCGTTGACTATCGCGCCCGGCGTGGGGCCCACGATCGTCGATTCCAACTTCAGCGCCTCGGCCGCGATCCGGATGTTGTCCACCAGGATCTGCCGCTGTTCCTGTTGATCGGCTCGCGAGGACATCGACTTTCTCACAAGGTCCCAATAACCGGTTCCCTCCGCCGCCTCGGCGGTGGTCTTCGAGCCGTCGCGCGGATAGCAATCAAATGGAATCACAAAGGGATTTCGCGTCAGCGGTCCGACCGGCTGGCGCACCCATTGCTGGAGCGACGGTCCCGTCTCGGCGGGCCGGTGCTGGGCCGGCGGCTCGACCGGTCCCGGTACGCCGGGCGCAGCCGAAGTGATCGCCCCGTGCGCCGCGGACGGCGCGTGGCCCATCACCAGCAACCGCGCCCACGCCGCCACGAGAATCAGAACCAATCCGCTGATGGTTGACGACCGCCCCGGCGAAGCGCGAAACGCGCCCAACATTTTTTCGGACCAGGATGTTTTGGCCTGGGCGATCGGCATGGTCATCCCTCCGAATAGTAAAGGTTCATCATCAACTCGACCTGCACCTGGCCCTCGGCGCCGTTGCCCTGGATCGTCAGGCTCTTGACGCGCGTCAGCCGCGACAGGTCTTCCATCTGCCGCAAGAACGAAAACACGTCCGTGAATTCGCCGGCGAATTTCAAGCTGATCGGCAACTCGTAATACTGTTCGTCCCGCTTGGGCGTCCCGGGCCAACTGACCGACCATCCATTCAGGTTGTCACGCCGCGCCAACTGGGCCATGTCGATCTGAAACTGACCCAAATCCCCCGGATTCGCCGGCAGCCTCTTGAAATCCGCCAGCGTCTCCCGCAGGCGATTGATGTCCGCCTGCACCAGCTGCGCCGCCCGCGCCTGCGATTCGGCCGTGGATAGCTCGCTTTCCTTTTCACTGATCCGGTTCGTGAGCGTCTGAAGCCGCCCCGTCTCGGGACGATAGACCAGCGAGTAAAACGCGATCCCCGTCACCAACACCGCGCCGACCAGCGTCTGTTGAATCCGGGTGAACCAATGAATTTGCGTCTTCAAACTCGGCATTGAAAATTCCTAGTTCTCCAGGTCGTTCAGCCTGATGCCGAACGAAATCTTGAAATCGGTCATCACGTGCCCATTCTGATGCACGTCCGACGTCTTCACGGAACCTTCGACGTAATTCGGAATCGCCGCGACGTGGATCATGAGATTCCCCAGTTCGACGACGCTGGGCGACACGCCGTGAAGCGTCACCACGAGTTGCCGGTTCGGCTCCGCATTCGGGGTGAGCGGCTTCGGCTGGGCGTTGAGCTGCTCCTGTGATTCCACCGTCACGTCCACCAGCGCCATCTCCTTCGGCATCATCTTTTCCAGCGCATCCACGAGCCGGGCCATGGGCACGTTCAGGCCCACGTGAGCCATCAGCTTGGCCTGATCCGACATCTGACGTTTGAGCGATTCCAATTCCCCCAGCTTCTGGAGTTCATAGTTGGACTGGGTGAGCTGTTTTTCCCGCGTGCTGAGCAGCGTTTCCTTCCCGATCACGTTGCGGGCCGAGAGAATCATCCAGAGCCCCAGGCCCACGGCGATGCCCATGGCCAGCCACGCCTCAGTAACCAGGATGCGCCGCTTTTGGCGGAGCGTTGCGTACCAGCCGGGCAAGAATTCCAGTTCACGCATGGACAACCTCCCGCGGCACGGCGGCAGCCGATGGCGCCGCTTCGGTCGCCGGCTCCGCCGCCGGCAAGGCCGCCGTCGATGAAGGCGCCGCAGGCGCGGCGGGGGCGGCCGCTCGCGGCGTCCCGTCCATCGGCGCGAATCTGCCTGCGCTTCGTTTCAGCCCCAGACCCATCGCCACGGCCCAGTCCCCCGACGGCTTGCGATGGTCAAAGCCCCGCATCGCCGCGCAATCCAGGTTGAACAGCGGACGCGATGGCTGCACCGGAATCCCCAATACCGAATGCAGCATCGCCAACAATTGCGGATCGCCCCCCTCGCCGCCGCTGACGCGCACCTTCAGCGGCCGCTGGCCGCGGAACGTCACCGAGTGATACCGCAGACACAGCGAAACCTCCCGCGTCAGGCTTTCCATGGCGCCGCGCGAGGCGTCCAGGACGGCAAGCCGCACCGTATCCGGGTGCTCGCCGTCGTCTTGCTCCGACAGCCGCCGGCGCAGGGCGCGCGCCTCGTCTGGCCGGATGCCCAGCTTCCGGCTCACCGCCATATTGAAATCCGCCCCGCCCATCTCGATGGCCTTGAAAAAGCTGATATCCCGCCCCTTGCCGATCAATACCTGAGTGCATCGCGTCCCAACGTCCACCAGCACGTGGACTTCCTGCTCGTCTTCGCGCCGGCGCACGAACCGATCGACGGTGCGATACAAGGCGCACGGCTCGACGTCCAGCGAATCGATCACCAAGCCCGTGCGGTGAAGCTGCTCTACGAAGCGATCCACGTCCGCATTCCGCGCCGCCAGAACGACCACCTCCTGGCGGACGTCCGTTCCCTGGCGAATTTCGCCGGCAACCAGAAACTCCACGTGCGCTTCGGCCGTGTCGAACGGAAACACCCCGCGCGCTTCGAAGTCGACGACGGAAGCCAATTCGCCCGGCGGCATCGGGGGCAGGCGAAGGTTCTTGACGTGGACGACGTGCCGCGGCAACGCCACGACCGCCGTGCGCCCCGCGAAATTCCCACCGCTCAGAAGCTCGCGGATCGCCTGCGCCGCCTGCGGAGAAATCAGCTCCGCCGGGCTGCTTTGCCCTGCGGCGGCGCCGTCAACGTCCAGCGTCCGCCGCGCCGATGCGTGCACCACCAGCGACTGCTCGCGCGCCTCCAGTTGCAGCATCTTCACGCTGTCGTGGCCGATGTCCACGCCAATGGGCTGAATTTGCGGTCGATTCAATCGAAACATATCGAATCCAGCTTTGCGTTTCAGTTCACCGTGATCTCGCCGGTGTCCTGCGCCACCGAAATCGTCACGGAATAATTCCCGCTCGCCAGTTGGATGGTTCCGGTTCCAGTGAGCGGCGTCGGCGGGCCGGAACTGTAGGAATAGGGAACACCCGTCTCATCAAACGCGATCGTGCTCTGGCCGTTGAAGCTGACGGAGCCGAGGGTCACGTTGCTGGAGACGTTGTTGCAGCCCGCTTGCCCAAAAGTCATCACGTAGCTGATCCCGTTGATCGGATGGGTCAGAGGCGTCGTCGCCGGCCCGGACGACGTGCCGTCGTAAAGGCTGTAGCTCTGACCCGTCTGGTTAAAGACGACGTATTCATATTGCTGCATCGCAATCGCCCGGTTCTGGGCATAGAGCAGGTCGCCCATGACCATGCGGGCGGCGGCGGCGGCGTTCATGTCGTCTTGACCGCTGACCTCGGGCAAGATCACCGCCGAAGCGATCCCCATGATCAACACCACCACCAACACCTCGATGAGGGTGAAGGCCCGCGCGCGCGGACCGGGATCGCGGATTTGCTCGACAGATTGCCCACGCATAGCGCAACCTCGGTTGGCGGCCGGGCTTACTTCTCTTGATTGTCATCGGGCTTTGAAAGCCGGACCTGAAGTTTCCCGGACTGGAATATTGAGCCCATCTTGTCCAGCTTGTCGTCGATTCCCTTGAGCGTTTCGTTGCTGTTCTTGAGCTGCGCGATGATTTCCATCTGCTGCGCCCCCGCATCCGGGATTTGTGCCCGCGCCTTGGATATCGGACCGCCGAACCACTGGTTCAGGATCGTGATCACCTGCAAAACCAGCACCATCGTCAGAAGTTTGTGCGTATTCATGGCCTTCTCCATTTCGGCGAGAAATCGGAATCATTCGCTCCAGGCAATGATTTTGACGCTGGAGTTCGATGCCCAATCGCTGGCGTCAAAATTCGGGATGTTGGTGTAAGTCGAGTTGTACGTCACCGAGGTTGTGCCCGTGTAGGTGTTGGCGATCGCGTTGCTGGTGATCAGCAACGCGCCGTTGATGGTGACGTTGGTCGCACTGTTGGTGCTAATGCCCCATATTCCGCTGGCGACGTAAGTCACGCCGGTGACGTTCAGGCTGGCGCTATGTCCGCTCATCCAGAGCTTGTTGTTCACCACCAGCGCCGGCAAATAGGTGTTGGGCTGCGAAGTCAGCGGCGTGATCGTGATGCTTGAACTATTCGTCAGGCTTCCCGTTCCCCCGACCACGAGCGTGCCGTTGATGGTCAACGACTTGCTCACGTTGAGATTGCCCGTGGTGTAATAGATCCCCAGCGGGTTGCCGGGCGTTGGGCCCAGGGAAGTGGCTGTGCTGATCGAACTCCCGATCAAGACGGGGTAGTAGAGCGTTCCCTGGTACACGTAGGGCTGGGTGTAGTCGTTCACGGATTGGTAGCTCGCTGGCGCGGGCGGCGAAATCGCCGGCGCCAAAGTGACCGAGCCGTTGGTTGGCGGTGTGCCCGAGAAAGTTTGTGCGGTCACGTTCCCGGTGATATGGCCGTCGTTTATGACAGCATTGTTGGATGCAATCGCCGGCGCGTTCGGATTGGGACTGGAAAAGGTGGCGTTCAATCCCACGGTGATCGGGGAGTCAAACGCCCCCGCCTGGTTGATCTGAAGCGGTGACCCGACCTGGATTTCAGCGGTGATCGTTCGCATCACCGGGTTGACTCCCGCAGACGAATCCGATGAGCCCGTGGAAACGACCGAATAGCAGTGGTTTGACAGTGAACCGACCTGGATCGTGACGCTTCCGGGAATCGTCGCGGCTGGCTGGGTCGTGGCGAACGTGGCGGTTACTTTGCAAGGCGGGCTGAAGGACGCCGGAGCATTGCCGGGATTGAGCAGGTAATACATCGCCAGATGAATTCCTGATTCCGCCTGTGCGCGGGCGGTCGCTGCGGCCGCGGCGTTGGCGCCGGCCGTCGCCTGCACCGCGGCGGCCGAGAGCATCGCGTAGGCCAATATCCCCGCCAACGCCATCACCAGCAGCACCAACACCAGGGCGATTCCGCGCCTGCGAGAGGAAGGCCGAATTGGACGGTTTGCGTTCATTGTGGTTGCGTGGCCGGGCCGCGAATCGTCGTCGTGTTGTATAGCGCCAGCTTCGTGCCATCGGTTTGCTGAAAGTGAATCGCATACTCAATCACCGGCAACTGCGTCGTGCTCGAAAGCGAGCTCACGTTGACCCCGAAGCTCAAGACTTTCAGACGTGTCCCGTCATCCGCCTGCTCCCCCGGCCCACCGAGGGCCTGCTTTTGCACGAAGCTGTAGTTCTGCGGCGTGAACTGCGACGCATAACTCGATTGATCGATGTCCGACAGCGTCCACACCTGTGCCGCCTGTGTCTGTTGGCTGCCGTTCATCTGCGACGGCGAGAGGCACTTATAAAGCCAAAGCGTGTTCGTCGTCGGATCAAACTGAATCAGGGCCATTTCACCAATACAGGGATCACCCGTCTCCACTCCACCGAAATTGTCGTTCTGCCAAAAGAATATGGATGTGGCCGGCGATGAACTGCCGTCCATCGAGCCGGCATTCCAATATCCCACGTATTTCGCCCCCTCCAGCGCGTTCTGAACGCGAACGTAAGTCTGATTCGCCTGAAGCTGCGTGGAGCGCGTGACGTCCTGGTCGTTCCATCCCTGGGCCACGGCGCCCATGATCGCTGCGGCGCCGAGCATGACCAGCGCGACGATCACCAGGCCGATCACCAATTCAACCAGCAGGAATCCCCGTTTGGCATGCGAGGTTGTTTGCGATTGGGTCACGAACAATTTCCTCATTGCTGGGGCATCGCATACTTCGCCACGAATTCGGGTATGGAGATGATCTGCCCATCCGGGCAAGTGACGTTGACAGTCACGATCGCAAAATCGGTTGCGGGAGAAACATTATCCGGAGTGCCATTGATGGTCGGCTGGGCGCCCACGACCACCGTGGTCTGGCGGGCGTAATTATCGTCGCCTGTTACGTCCAGCGTTCCGCCATTCAGCAACGGCATCGCGGTGCTGGTATCGGAATAGCCGTTGTAAGCGCTGACGTCCGTGAACGTGCTGCGCGCCCCGGCGCCGGTCCCGGCGGCATCACCATCGAACGGCTTGGAGACGATCTCGTCGACAAGCTGCCGCGCCAACGTCACGGCCGTGGAATTGGCGCGAACCGATTGGCTCTGCTGGTATGACGTGGAAAGCGAACCCACCACTCCCACCACCAAAATGACCAATACCACGGACGCGGTAAGCCCTTCCAACAGCGTGAAGCCCCTTCGCCTGGCTCTTTGATTAGTAACTGGAATACGCTGCTCCGCTGTCATCTTTGCCCGTGAGGTTGGGGATCACTTCCTGGGTCTGCGGCTGGTAAATCCATCCCGTGCCGCCGTCGGGCGCCGGCATCGGCTGGTTGTTCCCGACCATCTCGAACGTGTTCAATCCGTTCACCGGATTCAACGGCACCTGCTTCAGGTACGGCCCATAGGGAAACGCGGTGGAATCCGACGCGCTCAAACGGAAATTGAGGTCCGAACGCTCGGTCATCTGGGCGACAAACTGGTCGGCGCTGGGCGTCGAGGCCGGATTGCCGCCGCGATATCCCGGTGGAACGTCCTGGTGCTGCGCCTTGAATACCGCGATTTGCGTTCTCAGATATTGCAGGTCGTCCTTGAGCCTGTTCTGGCGGGTATGTTGGCCGGCCATGGAAAACTGGGGGATCACCACCGTGGCCAGAATCCCCAGCACCACGACGATGATTAGGATCTCCACCAGCGTAAATGCGCGGACATTCCGCCCTGCGCGGAAGTGACGCAGGCAGGCTCGACGATTATTGGCTGCCTCGCCGAACAATAGATTCTCCTTGTGTCAGAATCGGCAAAATAGAGAAGGCGGTTAATGCAAACCGCCTTGGTATCGAATCCAGTTGTGTCGCAATCAATAGGCGGTGAAAGCGCCGCCGCTGATTGTGCCGGCGACGACGGTTCCGGGGGTTGTCCCGCTGTTGTCGGTTCCGTAGATCAGGCCGCTGCCGGCGCCGCCGTTATAGTCATACACGAATCCGCACGCGGTGCCGACGGTGGGCGCGGTTCCGACGCCGGTAACCACCGGAGCGGCATTCACCACGTTGGAGTTTCCGTTCATCGGGTTCACCGGGATCGCTTGCATGTACGGGCCGAACGTCTGCGTGGGGTTCCCATAGCTCGTCGGACCGGTCAGCGGCGTCCAGTCTGCCACCAGATCCGGCAGCGAATCGCCATGCTGCAGCTTATAAAGCTGAATCTGGCTCCGCAGCGTCTGCAACGTGCTTTGCAGGCTGCTTTCGCGGGCGTTCTGACTGGCGTTGGTGAACTGCGGGATAACGATGGCCGCCAAAATCCCCAAAATAATCACCACGATCAGGATTTCCACCAGAGTGAATCCCCGACGTGCGATGCCGCGTCTATTGGTCATTGTTCGTCCTCCAAGTTCCATCGAATTCCATGGACTCATCGACGCGGTCTGTAGTCAACTTTACTTTTGATCTGCCAAGGACAGATATGAGGAACGAAGGGGTGGGATCCGTTATCGGACGAATTGACCAATGACTACTGCCCCTCGATTTCCATGCTGATGTCCAATGCCGAAGCCGAATGAGTGATCGCGCCCACGGCGATCCGGTCCACGCCCGTGAGGGCGATGGGACGGACGGTCTCCAGCGTCACGCCACCGGAGGCCTCCAGCGGCACCTTCCCCTTTTTGCCGGCGCGGTCCCGCAATTCCACGGCCGTCTGCATCTTGGGGCAATCCATGTTGTCCAACAGAATGACGAATTCGCCCTCCAGCTTCAGCACCTCCCGAAACTGTTCCAGGCTCTGCACCTCGATCTCGACGAACCGGTCGATCCGCTCGGCCCGGCTGCGGGCAATCCGCTGCGACAAATGACCAGCCAACTCCTTCAGCGGAAGGCCGGCAATATGGTTGTCCTTGACCAGAAGCCCATCGAACAGGCCCGCGCGATGGTTGTATCCGCCGCCGCGGCGAACCGCGTATTTGTCCAGTACCCGCAGGCCCGGCAGGGTCTTGCGCGTGTCGTAAATCCTCGCACCCGTCCCCTCGACTCGGCGCACGAACCGCGACGTCTGCGTAGCCACGCCGCTCAGATGCTGCAAGAAATTGAGGATCACCCGCTCGGCCGACAACAGGGACCGCATCGGCCCGCGCACCCGCAAGAGCGGCAACGACCTGGCGTCGCTGAACCGGCCCTCGAGAATGTCCAGATGAAACCCTGGAATCGGCTCAACCCGTAACCGCTCGTCGTAAGTGCGGCAGATCATCTCCACAATCGGCAACCCGCACGTCACGCCCACTTCCTTCTGCAACACCGTTCCGACCCCAACGGCATCTTCGGAGATCATGAATCGGCTGGTGACGTCGTCTTCGCCGAGATCCTCGCGCCGCGCGAGTTGAATGATCTCGCGGATGTCTTCGAATTTGGGAAACTGAATGGACATCGCCATGCTCCATTTGGATTTTAGTCTTGCGACCGATTGCGGTCGAGAGATTGCCGAAAACACGCCGCGCAAGCGCGGCCGCTAAACGGAGGATCATTTTGCGGTTCGCTTTTGTTTCCCCTTGCTGCGCGGCTGCCAGATTTTTGTGCGCTGGTCGGACTCGGTCACCTCCGGCTCCCAGGAGCGGGCGCTGCGGATCGTTGGGACGCCTTTGATTTCGTTCAATTTGTCGCGGAGCTGGGCGGCACGCTCGAATTCCAGGTTCTTGGCGGCTTCCAACATCTCCTCCTCCAGAAGCCGGATCAATTCGCCTTGATCGAATTGCTGCTGGCTTTCGTGAATCGCCTCGCGGGCGGTTCGGCGGGCTTTCATCTCCGATTCGATGCCGGTGCGGATCGCCTTCTGGACCGTTTGGGGAGTGATCCCGTGCTCGGCATTGAAGCGCATCTGAAGCTCGCGGCGACGGGCGGTCTCGTCCATCGCCTTCTTCATCGCGGGCGTGATGCTGTCGGCGTAAAGGATCACGCGGGCGTTCACGTTCCGCGCCGAGCGCCCGATCGTCTGAATCAACGAGGTTTCGCTGCGCAAGAACCCGGCCTTGTCGGCGTCGAGAATCGCGACCATGGAAACCTCGGGCAAATCCAGACCTTCCCGCAGGAGGTTGATTCCCACCAGCACGTCAAAATCCCCCTTGCGAAGATCGGCGAGGATTTCCGAGCGCTCCAAAGTCTGGATTTCGCTGTGCAGGTATCGCCCGCGGAGGCCGGCCTCCTGAATGTACGCGCTGAGGTCTTCCGCCAGACGCTTGGTGAGAGTGGTGACCAAGACCCGCTCGCCGAGCGCGGCGCGCTCCTTGATCTGCCCGAGCAGATGCGGCACCTGGCCCTGGGCGGGATGCACGACGATTTCAGGGTCCAACAAACCCGTGGGGCGGAGGACCTGCTCGACGATTTCCCCGCCGGTTTTTTCCAGTTCGAATTTTCCCGGCGTGGCGGTGACGAAAACCACCTGGTTCCACATCTTCTGGAACTCCTCGAACTTCAGCGGCCGGTTGTCCAGCGCACTGGGAAGACGGAACCCGTGCTCGACCAGCACCTCCTTCCGTTGCCGGTCGCCGTTGTACATCGCCCGAAGCTGCGGCAGCGACACGTGCGATTCGTCGATGATCAGCAGAAAATCCTTCGGAAAATAATCGATCAGGGTGTAGGGCTTCTCGCCGGGCTTGCGGCCGTCCAGATGCCGGCTGTAATTCTCGATCCCGCTGCAATAGCCGACCTCCAGAATCATTTCCAGATCGTATTTCGTCCTGGCGAGCAGTCGCTGGGCTTCCAGCAATTTTCCCTGGCCGCGCAAATGCATCACCTGCTGGTCCAGTTCCTCGCGGATGGACTGAACGGCGCCGTGGACGCGCTCCTCCGGCATGACGTAGTGAACCGCGGGATAAATGAAGACCTGCTCTTCGCCGCGGATCACCTCGCCGGTCAGGGGATTCACCGCGTCGATGGCCGAGACGTCATCGCCGAAGAACTCGATCCGATAGGCGAATTCCTCGTAGGAAGGATGAAGCTCGACGACGTCGCCGCGGACGCGGAAGGTGCCGCGCTTGAAATCCATGTCGTTGCGGGCGTATTGCAGGTCGATCAACTTCCGCAGGATCGCGTCGCGGTCGGTGGCCTCTCCCACGCGGATCGGCAGGACCGACGCCTTGTAATCCGCGGGTGAACCAAGGCCGAAAATGCACGACACGGAAGCAACCAGCAACACGTCGTTGCGGCTCACGAGATTACTGGTCGCCGACAAGCGCAGGCGATCGAGATCGTCGTTTCGACTGGCATCCTTTTCGATATAAATGTCCCGCTGTGGAATGTACGCCTCGGGCTGATAATAGTCGTAATAGCTGACGAAATATCCGACGGCGTTGTGGGGGAACAGTTCCTTGAATTCCTCGTAGAGCTGGGCCGCCAAAGTTTTGTTGTGAGACAGCACAAGCGTCGGCCGATTCACGCGGGCAACGGCGTGAGCCATGGTGAACGTTTTGCCCGAGCCGGTGACTCCCATGAGCGTCTGGAAAGGCATGCCTTTCTGGAGGCCGGCAACCAGCTTGTCGATCGCCTGCGGCTGATCGCCCTGCGGCTGGAACGGACTGACAACTTCGAATCGGGGCATGGGGGAATTATAGTTGGAGTTATATCTCTAATTGCAGTTGTTGGACGGGCAATTCATCCCATTTCCCGACAGCCTCATTTTTGGAATCGCGACAAAAAATGTCCCACTGTGCCCCCGAATGTCCCATCCCACCCCCCCACCCCCCGCTGCGCGAGACAGGAGAACACCTATAAGAAGCGAATTGTCAAGACAATTCCACCGCGCCCCTGGCGCCGCTGTCTTCCTTCGGCGATCCGGGGGCTGGTCTTGTACCGCGGCGGGGCCATATTCCTTTGACC
>JBEKEC010000036.1:0-57805 GCA_050014015.1 Tepidisphaeraceae bacterium | reverse complement strand
TTGGCGAAAACTCAACGGCAGCACGTTGCTGCCGGAGGTGATCGCAGGAGTGGTCTTCAAAGATGGAACGAAGCTCGCCGCTTAAACTGTCGCGGCCATCCACTACTTTTGGGAATATCTCCGCCGCTTGGGGGATCTGAGCTTGGGAATGTCGCGCACATTCTCAGGCTTCGACTTTCGGCCCATTCCTGGCCTAAACTGTTCGCGTGGGAACGGAAAGGAGACATATGAAGAAGGCGGAATTGAAGAACTTCGGTAAACCGGATGAAGTTCGCAAGTTTCCCAAAGGCAAATTGGAGTTGATCAAAGTCGGCGGCGCAACAGTTGGCCGAGCCATCTTCGAGCCGGGCTGGCGATGGGCCACGTCGGTGCAGCCGATTGCAAAGACCAAGAGCTGCGAAGCTCCGCACTTCCAGTATCACGTTTCGGGGGTTCTGCGGATTCGCATGGACGATGGCACGGAGTTCGACTGCAAGCCGGGCGACGTTTCCCTGTTGCCGTCCGGCCACGATGCCTGGGTCGTCGGCAATGAAGCCGCGGTCGTTGTCGATTTTCAAGGCATGATTGAATATGCGAAATCACTATGAAGGGACGTGACGCTCGCGTCATTTGCCGCGACTTGGCGTACAATCGTCTCCACGGATCTCAAGTCCATTGCAGCGCGGCAGCGGTACTTGGATGTGCTGCGGAGGATCACGCCGGCGCAGCGTCTGGCGAAGGCAATGGAACTGTCCGAACTGGGAAAACGACTGTTTCTCCAGGGGCTGCACAGGCGATTTCCGGAGGCGGATGACCGGCAGATTCATGCGCTGTATTTGAAGCGGGTCGCGAAATGTCACAAGCGGAATTACTAAAGAAGACGATCTCCGCACTCGAGGCGGGCAGCACCCCTTACATGCTGACCGGATCGTTTGCGCCGAATCGACGGGACTTGGACCAATACGGCGAGCAAGCTCGCCGGCTACACGAAATTGATGCACTGGCAAGCGACGGATTAATCCTCACACCGCGCGCAGGTGTCGGATGATGCGGCCGGTGTGAATGTAGACGACGTCCTCGGCGATGTTGGTGCAGTGGTCGGCGATGCGCTCGAGATTCTTGGCGATCATGATGTTGCCAAGCTCGGCGTTGGCCTTCTGGCCGTCGGTTTCCATGAGGCAGATCATGTCCTGGACGATCTGGTGATAGAGGGCATCCACGACATCGTCGCTCTTGATGACGTGGCGGGCCAAGTCCTCATCGCGGAGATTGAACGCCTTGATGGTGTCGCGGAGGGTGGCCATAACGGTGTTGGCCATGAGCTTCAAGTCGCCTGGGGGCTCGTAATCGGGGAGTTGGGAAAGGGGCAGGACTCGCTGGGCGATGTTGACGGCGCAATCGGCGATGCGTTCGAAATCGGCGTTGACCTTGATGATGGTGGTGACGGTGCGGAGATCGACGGCGGCGGGCTGTTGAAGGGCGAGGAGGTCGATGGCGCTCTTCTCGACGCGGACTTCCTCGTCGTCGATGCGTTGATCGAGGCCGATGGTTTCCTGTGCGAGCTTGGAATCGGCGGTGAAGACGGCATCGCAAGCCTGCTCGACAACCTGAAGGACGAGCGTCGTCATGCGAGCCACCTGGGTTCGCAGGTTTTCAAGAAGATCGTTCAGATGATGTGACATGCGGCCCTGGTTATCGACCGGTTTTTCTTCACCCGAACCTCCCGGTGATGTAGTCCTCGGTCTGCTTTCGCATCGGATTGGTGAACATCGCCGACGTGGCATTATACTCGACCAAGGCTCCCATGTAGAAGAAAGCGGTAAAATCGCTGACCCTGGCGGCCTGCTGCATGTTGTGGGTGACGATGACGATGGTGTAATTGGCGCGGAGGGCGGTCATCAGGTCTTCGATCTTGGTGGAAGCGATGGGGTCGAGGGCGCTGCAGGGTTCGTCCATGAGAAGGATGGTGGGCCGGGTTGCCAGGGCGCGGGCGATGCAGAGTCGTTGCTGCTGGCCGCCGGACATTCCCAAGGCGCTGGTTTTGAGGCGGTCCTTGACCTCTTCCCAAAGCGCGGCCTTCTGGAGGCAGTCCTCGACGATGGCGTCCAATTCCGCGCGGCGGGAGACGCCCTGGAGCCGCGGGCCGTAGGCGATGTTGTCATAGATGGACTTTGGAAACGGATTGGGTTTTTGGAAAACCAGGCCGACCTGCTGTCGAAGTGCAACCAGGTCCACTTTGGGTTCGTAAATATTCTGGCCGGAGATGAGCAATTCACCCTCGACACGGCAGCCGGGGATGAGATCGTTCAGGCGGTTGATGGAACGAAGAAAGGTGGTCTTGCCGCAACCGCTGGGGCCGATCATTGCAATAATGCGGTTTCGGGGCATGGAGAAGGAGGCGGCCTTGATGGCCTCATGTGCGCCGTAGAAGACGCTGACATTTCGAGCCTGAATGAGAATATCAGCGGGGCTGACCATGTCCTGGGGCGTGGCGGTGGCGATGTCCCCCGGGAGGGGAAGTGCGGCCTCGGTGGAAGGCGAGCGGGTCGATAGCGAGAGCACAGTCCTGCTCATACTTCGTTAATTCTCCACAACTTTGGAAAGTGTATGGGGCACCGGCATGGCATCAAGAGGATTATGAAATATTAACAGACATTGGGGCGCCTCGGGGGCAGTTCTGCAGGAACATAGCAAACTGCGGCAATTTGCGAAAATAAACTTGGGGCATCGACCTCGATAGAAATGGCGGCGCGATTCACCATCACCGCCGGGATGACCTATGAAAAGGCGGCGGATTCCACATATCTTGGACGCCTGATGGGCGATATGTAACCCATTTTGCATTATGGCGTTACCTGAGCCAAGATGCTCGGGAGGTGAAGCGGTTGAAATTACCACTTGCATTTTGTCCATGTGCCGCTAATATTTCAGAAGTTGAGTCTCCCCCTTCAAGAGGCGGGAGACGGGTAAGTTTGAGAAAATATGCGTTTGGGGGAGTTGAGCTCCAAACGATTTTTACGGCCCTCAACCGTCCAAGCACCCCCTTGGACGACCTCCCTTCCTAAAGGGAGTTACGCCCCGGATCCCCCCGTCCGGGGCCTTTTTTTTGCGCGGCGCTGCAATTACGTGCGGTGCTTCGGTTAGTTCTTACCGGACGGACGCGTTGACGGCGCGGCGGAATTGGGCTTGGCAACGGGCGGCGTCGGAGCCGGGGGCGGCGTCAGAGCCGGTTGCTGGTCTTCGTTGAAGTTCCAATATTTCTTCATCTGTACGATGGCGAGATCCTGACCTTTTGCGCGTTTGTCGGCGATGTCCAGCCAATCGACGGCCTGCCCGACGTGCTGGGAGTTGTAATAGGCGAAGGTGAGCAGGAAGGCGTGGAGGGTGTCGTCGTCGGAACCCTTGGCCATTTGCTTCAGATCGGCCACGAGGGATTTGAGGCGATCGGCGCCGAGATGTTTTTGCAGGTCGTACTGCCCCATGAGGACAGCCGGGTCCTGAGCGACGGCGAGGTGTATGTCGGCGTTGGCCTGGGCGTAATACCCACCGCCAAGCTCGGCGATGGCGCGGGCCATGAGGATCAGCGGATTGTTCGGGGCGACGTCGATGGCCGCGTTGTATTGGGCGATGGCCTTGTCGTAATGATGTTGCTCAACATTGAGTTCAGCGCCAGCGATCAGGCCGGCCAAACCCTTGGCTTGTATTCCAGTGGCGAAGCTGTCGATGGGGACGGGCGGAGCGGAAACGGGCGGCAAGCCAGCGCCAGGCCCGGGGCCGATATTGCTGGGCACGGTGTTAAATCCCGGCTTGGGGAGATGATTGTTTTGCTCGGGGCCGGAAATGTGGCCGACATTGGGAACTGATCCGGGGCTGGGTTCTTCGGGATTCGGAATTCCGCTGGGGAGTTCACCGGGATTTGCCGCAGCGCCCGCGCCGGGGCCGTTCAATACGTTGGACCCATGTTCGGCATTGGAGTTTGCAAGGCTGCGAAGGTGGAGAATCTCCTTGAATTTTCGATTGGCCTGCTCATCGGTCAGCGAATTGGCGGAATTGTAATCGTCCAAGCTTTGGCGGAGCTTGGCGTACAAAGCGCTTTGCTGAGTCGGCGGCGGCAGGTTGGCGTCGTTGGGGAGATACTGGCGGTTGGATTGGCCGGTGTCCACGTCGCCGGCGGCCGGAGCGATGTTGGTTGACTTCAACAGCGAAGTTTCCGGACCGACGGAGGGCAACGGTTGTTGGAGATTGGAGTTTTCACCGCCAGGCTGGAGGGGCTTGAGCAGTGACGCGCCGACGCTGTTGGAGACGTTTTGCGTTCCGATGCCGTTTTTGCTTTGAGTGTCGAGTTCCTGTCGCAATTCCCTCACCTGAGCCTGGAAGGGGGTTTGAGCATAGGATGGGGCGATCCCACCTTGCTGCAATGGGGTCTGGGGGGTCTGGCCGAAGACGCCGGACTGCGGATTGTTCTGGTCTTCCGGTGCGGGCTGTTGGGGGTTGAAGGCCAAGACTCCATAGATTGTGGAGGCGTACAACTGCTGCTGGGCTGGGGTGGTGGGATTGGCGGTTGGATCGACGGGTCCGGGGAGGATCATTTCGTTTGGTTTGGGAAGGACCTGACTTTGGCCGCTGAATTCGACAGCGCCGAGGCGGAGGTCTTCGGGCGCCTGCACCATTGGCTGCACGGGAACGTATCCGAGGGTGTTGACGGTGGTCTGCAATCCTGGAGGCGCCACTTGGTGATTGACCAATCCGTTAAATATCTGCTGAGATGCCGACGGCGCTGAATATTGGTTGGTTGGAGCCATGGGTTCGGCGGTGGATGGCACGCCGTTGGTGAGGGTGATGAATTGGTCGACGCCCTGTCCGGCCATAAGTCCGCGGAAGCCGAACGGATTGGTGTAACCTGCGCCCATGTTGAAGCCGTTGTACGCGCGGCCGCCGGGGCCAAATCCGCCGACACTGCTATTGATCAATGCGTTCTGGTACTGGGACCAATTCACCTGCGGGTTTTGGGTAGCCAGGTTGTATCCCCCGCTGCCAATCTGGGGGTTGGCATCCATGGCGTGGCCGCTGGTGTCAACGCGCATCTGACCGAGAACGGGTTTGGCAAGGAATGGAATGGCGGTAACCGCGGCGAACAGAGCAAGATAAGATCGTTTGCAGTACTTCATTGGCGTTTCCTTCGTGCGGTAATTATATCATTTTTCAGGGCTGACATCGAAACGACCCATAAGGTAAACCGGCGTAAAATGAACGAGTTGCAATCTTATAGATGGTCAAAGGGGGCGGAAAGTTGCATATTTCCGCAGGGAATTGGGCGCTTGCCGGCGCCGGCGGCCCTTTTGCCGGCGCGCAAATAGCAATTGAATGATAAGGCGTCAAGGTTGGGCGCGGCGCCCAAGGCGTGGAAGTACGGGGGATCCGCCAAAATCGTGTGAAAGCGGTTGATCAAACCCTTTGAATAAAGTGGGTGATTGCCCGAAGCAGGAGGTTTCTCCCGTTATCCGGCGCATCCAGCTTCCCGTCTAAGCGGGCATGCCGTAGCGTCGGCGGCTATCCCCAGGGGTTGATTATAGGTTTAACCAATAATGCTCTCCAATCACGGATATCAGCAGAACAACCGTACGTTGGAAATGATATCGGCCCGCCGCGCAAGGGGCAATCAAGATTTCATCAGGATGGGATTAATTCGAAGAAAGGATCGCCCGTCAAAACGGAGGCGGTTCGCCGCGCTTCCACCAATCGGAGTCGTCCTTTTTCTTTTTGCGGGGAGAAGAATCGTCCGGTTCGTCCAAGAGCGGGCCGTCGCAATCGTCGGCCGGGTCGGTATCATCCTGGTCGATCTCGCCGCGGACCATGGTCGCCAGCGTGATGGCGAAGACCGGCGCGATGGCGCGGAGGGTGGCGGCATCGTCGGAGGTGAACGGCTTGGCGCCCTCGCGGAACAAGACGATGCTGGCGAGGGATTCGCCCAAATAAGTGCAGTGAATGCCGAGGACCGTCTGGTTGCGAAGAAACCGCAACTCGGCGGGACTCATCAGCTTGGCGGCTTCATCGGGGTTGAGATGAATCATGCCGTCGCGGCGGAGGACTTGGAGCAGTCCGTCGCGCATGGCCTCGGTCAGCGCCGGCTCACCGGCGATGGTGTATTTCATGTATGCGCCAAGCTGGAAATCGGGGTCGGGCCCGGCCAACCAGATCGCCACGTTGGCGTAGCCGATCTGGCGCAGGATCCAATCCATGGCATGGCAGAGCATCTGTTCGAGATCGTCGGAGCTGACAACAACGCCGCGGAACGATTCGGTGGTTCGGACCAAATCGAGTTGTCGGGAAAGATCGCCGTAGGCGGCGACGAGATCGTTGCAGAGGAGATCGACCTTCCTGGTGACGAGCCTGCGGGCGTCGTTGAGACGGCGCACGGCAAGGCGAAGGCGGTCGATGCGGCTCTCGCTCTTGGCGCGGAGGGCGTTGCGATGCAAGGCGGCGCGGACGCGGCGGAGGAATTCATCGAGTGTGAAGGGCTTGGCGAGAAAATCGACCGCGCCGTGCCGGAGGGCGGAGACGGCGGTCTCGACGCTGGGCAAGCCGGTGACCACGATCGCACTGGCCAGCGGATGACGTTTCCGCAGGGCGGCCAGGAGTTCGGCGCCGTCGCCGTCGGGGAGATGTAAATCCACGATCAGCAGATCGACGGCCTGGGTTTCAATGACCTGAGAAGCCTGGGCAAAGCTGGGGGCGGAAACCAGGCGGCAATCGACGTTGCGGCCCAGCGCGTCGCTGAGCAGTTCGATCACGTCGAACTCATCGTCAACGACGAGGACGCGGGGCGAAACGGATCGCTCGGTCTGAGGGGGTTGTCGAACAGGCGTCATCATAACTCCAATGCAGCGGTCATTGTTCCGGCAGGCGGTTATCGGCGTGCCGGTCGGTAGCGGAGTCGCCGTTGACCGCGGGAAGCAGAATTAAAGTTCTGGTTCCCAGTTGCGGGCGGCTTTCCAGCCGCATGGACCCACCGCTGGATTCCAACCATCGCAGCGCCTTGGGCAGGCCAAGTCCGCGGCGTCTGCCCGCGGGCTTGCTGCTGAAGAACGGATCAAAGGCCCGTTTAAGGGTGTCCTCGTCCATTCCGCAGCCGTTGTCGGCGATCGTGAGTGCGACGCGGGACGAATACGGGTCGTACGCCGCGTGAATCGCCACGTGTCCCTTGGAAGGATCGGTTGCCGAAAGGGCGTTGTCGATCACTTCCGTGAGAGCGGCGGCGACCTGCTTCGGATCGACCATGACCGGGGGGACGTCGCCCATGGTCAACTCAATGGTCCTATCGGCAGGATCGGTGTGCTGCTTGGCATCGTGAAGAGCGTGGGCGACGAGGTCGGCCAAGTCCGATTCCTGAAGGCGCGGCGGCACGGGCTTGGCGAAATCCATCAGCTCGGAAATGATCTGGCTGAGCCGATGACTCTGCTCGTTAATCAGATGCGCCATGGCCTGTTGCTTGGGGTCCGCTAATTGAGCCGCCAGCAACTGTGATCGGCCACTGATCACGGCCAGGGGATTGTTCATCTCGTGCGCCGCGCCGGCGGCCATTTCGCCAATGCTGGTCATCATGCGGGAATGGAGGATTTGGTTTTGGGCCGACTGAAGTCGGCGATTGGCCTCGGCTAATTGCTCGGCCAATGCGCGAGCTTCATCACGGACCTGTGCGGTGCGGAGCGCCAGAGCCCAACCGCTGGCCATGGCGCTGAGTTCCTGGGCCTGAGGGCCGAGGCGTTGGCCCTCGCCGGCGACGGCGCCCCAGACGACGCCCCCAATGCATGCTCCTTCGGCGGCAAGACAAATCCAATAGCGCTGGTCCGCGACCAGGCGCGGGGAGATGGCGGAGAGAAGCCAGTCCAATTCATCGCCGGCGTGGAGGACGGGTCCGTCGCCGACGGCCGGCCTGGCCGGACAATCGACCAGAGAGGATTCGAAGATTTCCCCGGCCTCGTCGAAGAGGAGGACTTCGGCGAAATCCTGGGCGGGCATGAGTGAAAACGCGGCGACGCAGCGGACGGACAGGACGCCCACGGCAGTCTGGCCGATGGCGCGCAGGACGGTTTGCGGCGCGGCATCGGGGCGAAGGTGGCCCTGAAATGCGCTCAGTGCGTCGAAGAACTGCGCCCGCACGGCAAGCCGGCGGTTCTTGGCGGCCAGTTGTCCGCTCACCCGGCCGAGCTCCTGATTGGCGCGCTGCAGCGCCTGATGATAGAGTTCCTGCGTGCTGGTCTGGCCGAGCTGAAGGGCGCCGGCGCGGGACTCGATGCGATCGACGAGCCTGGTGACGGCGCTTTCAACGCTTGGGGCGGTCAGGCCAACCGCCTCGATGAGCCGATCCCGGCTGAGCGTGAAGGAATAATTACCGCTGTAGCCCAAATGCTGGTGGCGGACGATCAGGTCGGCCAGCGTGACCAGATTGATCATGCGGGGATATTTGACGGAATCGGGCAGGGCATCGGGAGACTGGCCGTGGAGCCAGATGCTTTCGCGGATGATCTGGGGCAGTTCCCACCGCTCGGCGAGGCGTTTGCCGACGACCATGTGATCCAGTCCGATGACGGTGCGTTCGACGTCGGCGATGTTTCCGCGGAGCAAATCGACGGCTTCGACCACGCGGGCAAAACTCTTGGGAAGGATGGCATCCAAGGCGATCTTGCCAAGATCGTGGAGCAACCCGCAAACGAAAGCTTCGGAAGGTCGGAAGCCGGCGTCGTGGCCGTAGGCGGTCTCCATCGCCTCGCCCAACAACTCGGCGCAGCAGGCCGTTGCCAACGAATGCTTCCAGAACTCCTCGCGGGAGAAATGCGTTTGATGGGGATTGGGTGTGGAAAAGGTCTCGAAAACCGAGACGGCCAAAACGGCGCTGCGGAGGGCTTGGAAACCGAGCAGAACGATGGCCCGCTCGAGGGTGACGGTTTCGGCGCGGACGCCGAGATCGGCTCGATGGACGAGTTGGAGAATTCGCGCGGTCAGGGCGGCGTCGCTGCCGATCAGGGTGACGATGTCGCGGACGGAGGACTCTTCGTCGGCGGCCACCTGAAGGACGCGTATGGCGACGGCGGGGAGCGTGGGAAGCTCCTCAAGCTGCTGAAGGATCAGCTCGACGCGCCGGGGCTGAAGATGATCCGGAGATGACGGCATTGTCTTTGAATGATCGTCCTGCGGGGATGAAAGGGAAGGGGACAGCACGATTCATTTCAACGCAACTTACGGCGCGAAAACCCGCGGTGCCGTGCATGGCCGATGAATCGGTTCGCGTCCAGAGGAGTGGGTCCGTCCAGATCAGGCGGCCAGCATCTCGCCGATGCGTTCGATGAGCTTTTCGATGTTGAAAGGCTTCTTGACGAAATCATCGGCCCCGGCTTTGAGCAGATCGTTGATTTCGTCCTGGTTGACGACACCGGAGACGATGACGATCTTCATGTGCTCGAAACTGGGGTTTTTGCGAATGGTCTGACAAACGACGTTGCCGTTGATGTCCGGGAGCATGTAATCGAGGATGACCAGGTCGGGCATGAATTCCTGGGTGAGGATGCCGGCGTCGTAGCCGGTGCTGGCGGTTTTAACCTCAAACCGGCCGTCGCGTTCCAGGACATCGACGAAGAGTTCGACGATCTCTGGATCGTCATCGACGACCAGGACTTTGAGTTTCCCGTTGTCGAGGGCATCCGGCGGGATGCCGTTGTCCTTCATGAATGCGACCAGGGCGTCGCGTGGGATGCGACGGAATCGGCTGCCGGGGACGCGGAAACCGCGAAGCCGGCCGCTGTCGAAACAGCGAATAATGGTCTGCTGGGACACTTTGCAGATTTCGGCGGCTTCTCCCGTGGTAAAGACTGTCTTCATGGTTTCCTCGGAAGCGAACTGTTAAACTCGGCGAAGACATTACAGGCTTCACCGATTAGCCTGCTTATCTATCTTCGCTATTTGAACATCGACTAGAGAATTTTGCAACTTGAACCTGGAAATCCAGAGAAGAATGCGGAATATAGGCAAGATCGGCAGAACACATGATTTAGGAATACTACGTCCGGTAATGTCGGGAGTTCGAGAGGTTTTGCGGATTGGGGCGGTGCGGAAAAGACGTTACCGCGAAGGAGCACAAGGCTGGCTGGGCCGGCAACCTGAAGAATTTTAACGCGAAGGCGCGAAGAGCGCGAAGTTGCGCGAAGTCAGATTGATAATTCTTCGCGCAACTTCGCTTCTTCGCGCCTTCGCGGTGATCTTTGCGAAAACGCCCGGTGGGGAGATTACCGGTAGAATTCGATAATCAGATTCAAATTCACCTCGAACGGCACGTCTTCCAGGGCCGGGACCGCCTTGATCTTGGCGGTGAGCTGGGCGGGGTTCCATTCCAGCCAGTTGGGGACTTGGTGTCCGGCGTTCTGCTCCATGTTTTCGCGAAGGTGCTTGTGAATGCCTTCCTTGAAGGTGACGGCTTGGCCGGGCTTCACGAGATAGCTGGCGATGTCGGTCTTTCGGCCGTCAACGATGACGTGGCCGTGGGAAACGATCTGGCGGGTGGACCAGATGGTGCGTCCGACGCCGAGGCGGCGCAGGACGTTGTCGAGGCGGCATTCCAGAAGCTGCATGAGGGTGTTGGCGGTGTTGCCCTTGGATTTTTTGGCGATGTTGAGGAATCGGCGGAACTGCTTTTCGTACATGCCATAGTAAAAGCGGAGTTTCTGCTTTTCGCAGAGGCGAACGCCGTATTCGGTATTTCGCCGGCCGCGGTAGCCGTGCATTCCGGGCAATTCAAGTTCGCCGCGGGCGGTATGTTTGGGAACGTCGGCAATGGGGACGCCGACACGACGGGACAATTTCAGTTTGGGACCGGTATAGCGGCCCATGGGAGATCGCTTTCCACGGGCGATAAGCCCGTCTCAAAACATGCGCGGCGGCCGCAAAAAGGCGAACCGACTTACGCGCGGACATCCAACCGGCATGGTTCTGAGGCATGCCCGGCGGGGATGGGAAGTATAGCGATGTGGGGGCGGGGGACAAGGGGGCGGTTCGTCAGGGGCATGGCATTTGGCGGGATTGGGTATCACTGGAGCGGAAAATGCAACGCTCAACACACAACACTCAACGCTCAACTTTCAAGGAAATGCCGTCGTTGAGCGCAAAACGCGATAGTGATAATCGTATCGCCGGGCGAATGCGGCGCGGGCATACAGGGCATGGGCGGGGACGTTGTCGGCCATGACTTGGAGATAAATTGCCGTGGCATCGTTGGCGGTGGACCATTGGGCCACGGAATGAATGAGGCTCAGGGCGTGGCCGCGGCGCTGGTGGGCGGGGACGGTGGCCATGCAATAGAGCCAGGCGATGGGGGAATGGACGGCGGCCAGGGCTGTAGCGACGGTCTGGGTTTTGTCCACGACCGAGGCGAAGGCGCGAGGAGCGGGAACGCGGCGGCAAATCTGCTGGCGGATTTTGGCTGGGCCGACGCTTTCATCCAAAGCGCATTGAAGCCAGGCCTCGTCGGGGGCGTCGCGCAGGACGATCTGGGCGATGGAATTTTGGCGGGCTGCGGCGTGGATCACTTGGGCAGGATCGGCAGACCAGACTTGCGACGGTTTTTCGATGGAGTATCCGCGCGCGGCGAGGAGTTGGTCCAAATCGGCGGGGATCGTGGCGGGGGAAACATGGAAGATCGGGGGCAAGCGGTGCCGGCGGTAGAAATCCTGGGCCCGAGAGATCAGGTCGGGCCAATCGGCGGTCGCTGATTCAGAGGTGTCGGCGTGGACGGTTCGGACGGAATTGGCGCGGTGGGAATCGCCGTGGGTAAAGCGGAGGCGCCAAGGACCGAGCGGAACGGATAGCTCGGCGGGCCAGGTGGCGTCGGCGGCGAGTTCGGCGATGGCGGGGTCGATGGCGGGTCCCATAATTTTTCACCGGCGCAGGCCGCACGGCCGCCACATCTTAACCGCGGGGAGCGTCACGACGATGAGACTGATGCGGCGGAAACCGCGAATCTTGATGGAATTGCCGGAACAACGCGACATCACCGGACCGAACGCTTCGGGGTCGGACCCGGAGCAAGCGGACGCACAGAGGCCGCACCCAATCCTTGCGCGCCTGTCGCGCTTCGTGGGTCTGGAGGGGAAGATCGTCGTGGTGGTGATGTTGCTGCTGACGGGGGCGTTGGGCTGGACGTGTTGGCTGTGGGCGTCGCGGATCGACCCGCAGGTGAGGGGGATTTTGGGGGACCAGGCGAGGCAGACGGCGGTGACGCTGTCGATGGCGGCGCGGCCGTCGATGACCACGGGTGACGTCGCGGCGATGCGGGAGATGGGCGGCGAGTTGCTCAAGGCTCGCAATATTCTTTTCGTGGCGTTTTACGACGTGTCGGGAAAGAGCATCGCCCTGGCGAGCCGGGAGAGATCGATGCGTTCGGCCCCGCCGTCGCTGCTGAGCACCGATATCAGTTCGCTGTCGCAGGTGCGGATGGGAACGTCGGAGGCCCTGGGGGAATATCTCGAGGTATGCCAGCCGGTATTGGAAACCGGGTCGCGCGATCGGGCATCGCGGCTGCTGGGGTACGTGTCGGTGGGGATATCGCCGACGCAGGAAACGTTGCAGGTCCAGCGGGTCAATTACATGGCGATGGGAATCGGATGCGTGGTGATTCTGGGGATTTTACCGCTGGCCTATCTGCTGGTGCATCGCATTTTCCTACCGATCCGCAAACTGGTTCGGGCGACCAACCGGATCGCGGGAGGCAATCTGGACGTGGCGGTGGAGATGGACCGGAGCGATGCCATTGGCGATTTGGCGCGGTCCTTCAATGCCATGATCGCGACGGTCAAAGTTAGCCAGCAGGACCTGCGGCAGGCGAATCGCCGGCTGGAAGAAGCCAACGACGAGTTGGAACAAAAGGTTGCGCAGCGGACGGGGCAGCTTGAGGCGGCCAACCGGCGGCTGAGCAGCGAGATCGCGGAAAAGGAGGATTTCCTGCGTGCCGTGAGCCACGACCTGAGCGCTCCGCTGCGGAACATCAGCGGGATGGCGTCGATGCTGCTGATGAAGCACGCCGGGCGGTTCGACGAGGAGATCGTGCACCGGTTGCAGAGGATTCAGAAGAACGTGGAAGTGGAGACGGATTTGATTTCGGAGCTTCTGGAGCTATCGCGGATCAAAACGCGGCGTGAAAAGATGGAACGGGTGGAGACGGGCGTGCTGGTGCGGGAGCTGGAAGGAATATTTGAGAACGACCTGAGGAGCGGGCAGATCCAGTTGATGGTGGATACTCCGCTGCCGGCGGTGAACGGCGAGAGGTCGCGATTCCGGCAGGTGTTTCAGAATCTGATCGACAACGCGATCAAGTACATGGGGGAAGGATCGGCGAGGGAGATTCACGTGGGGTGCATGGTGGGAGCAACGGAAGCGGAGTTTTACGTGCGTGACACCGGACTGGGGATCGACGCGGAGGACGTTGGGAAGGTGTTTTGCATTTTTCGGCGTGGAAGGAACTCGGCGTCGCGGAACGTACCGGGGAAAGGGGTCGGGCTGTCGTGCGTCAAGAGCATCATCGAGACGTACGGGGGAAGCATCTGGGTGGAAAGCGAGCCGGGGCGCGGAAGCACGTTCCGATTCACGATCAACGGCCAGTTCGTGCCGGAGTCTGGGGAACTCTCGAAAGCGAGAAATGTAGCATGAATGCCAAGACGGAAATGGCGAGCGGCCGGATGGAGGAGATCACCATTTTGCTGGTGGACGACGACGTCGATTGCCGGATGCTGATCCAGGACGCGATCTGCCAGTGCAAGGTGAACAACCGGATCTTTGAGGTATCCAGCGGGCAGGAGGCGTTGGATTTCCTGCATCGGCGGGGCAAATGGGGGCGTGCGCCGCGGCCGGGGTTGATCTATCTGGATATCGAGATGCCGGGCATCAACGGTCAGGCGGTGCTGAAGGCGATCAAGGCGAATCCGGATTTGCGGGATATTCCGGTGGTAATGATGACGGGCGTGAGCGACGAGAGGCAGATGGAGATGGCGGCGAAGGCCGGGGCGAACAGCTACACGATCAAGCCGGCGAATGCGGAGCAATTCCTTAAAACCGTGCTGACGAGCACGAATTATTGGCTGACGATCCATCAGTATCCGGACCATCACATACCGCCGGATCAGTGCCGGCGATAAGCGGCGGCGGGAGTTCACCTTACGGGCAAACCGGCCGATAGGACAGGCGGAGCGGGAGGGAGAAGGCGGCAGGGCCATCGCATTTGAGTGTGCGGCTTGAGTTCAAGGGTTCAAGGGTTCAATGGAAAAAACGTTCATCTTGAACTTTTGAACCCTTGAACCCTTGAACGCCATCGCCAAATGCGATGGCCCTGCAGAAGGCGAAGGCATGGAACGGCTTAAATTGCTCATCGTGGAAGACGACCCGGATCAGCGGCAACTGATCGGGGAGACGCTGGAGGCGCATTTCGGCGCCAGGACGGTGCAGGCGGTTGAAAGCGGCGCGGCGGCGATGAAACTGGACCTGGGGGCGTTCGACCTGATTCTGACGGATTTTAACCTGCCCGACATTAGCGGCATGGAGTTGCTGGAAAAAATCCGCCGCGCTTGCGCCACCCCGGTCGTCATGGTCACTGGCGAAAACGTCGGCCACTTTGCCGCCGAGGCGATCCGCAAGGGGGCCAAGGATTACGTCGTGAAGTTCGGCGATTACCTGGCCACGATCCCGCTGGTGGTGGAAAAGAACCTGGAGGTCGCCAAGCTGTACAAGGAAAATGAGAAACTGCGCGCCGAGTTGGAACGTAAGAACGCGCAACTGGAAGAATCGCTGAAGATGGTGGAGGAGCTTGCGGCGACGGATGCGCTGACCGGATTGTACAACCGGCGGCATTTCAACCGGGTTCTGGATCAGATGTTCGCCGAGAGCGAGCGCATGGACAGCGATCTGTCGTGCGTGATGATCGACCTGGACGGATACAAGCAGTTGAACGACACGAAGGGCCACGCGGTGGGTGACCAGCTTTTGGCGGTGGCGGGGAAGGTGATATCGGCGAACATGCGTCGGATGGACGTGGCGGCGCGATATGGGGGAGACGAGTTCGTGCTGCTGTTGCCGCACGCCTCGGCGCAGGAAGCGGCGCAGGTCGCGCAGCGCATCCGGGATGAATTCGGGCAAGGCTCGGCGATCGTGCTGCGGCAGAACGACGGGGTGTCGATGTCGGTGGGAATCGCATCGAGAAAGAACAACGCCCCGCCCGGGGCGGAGCAATTGCTGGGTCTGTCGGATGCGGCGCTGTATCAGGCCAAGGGCGGGGGACGCAATCGGGTCGTCATCCACGCGGCGACGGCGCTGCTACCCGGCAATCGCTAATTCGGGCAGGGAATCGGCCTGCGGATCGATAGAAAGCAAATCCTGGGGATTGAAGGTCACGCGGCTTCGGCTGGTTTGCACCAGGTTCTCGTGCCGCAGTTGGATCAGGCACAAAGTAACGGTTTCGCGTGCGGCGCCGACGGCCTCGGCAAGTTGGGCATGGGTGATTCGCAGCTCGACGCCGCCGGGCACCAATCGCGCGGCCGGAGAATTGCGGAAGCGCAACAGGGTCCGGATCAACCGGAGCCGGCAATCCTGGAATGCGAAACTGCTCCTCTCGGACCAGGCGTCAAAGAGATGGCGGGCCATGGATTCGATGAACTGCATGGTCAAATCGCCGCGGGCGAGCAGAGCCTCACGTAAGCGGTCGGCGGGAATGGCGCGGACCACGGTATTGCCGACCGACATGGCGAGCTTGTCGTAAACCGGCAGCCTTCCGAGGGCCGAGAACCCGAAGCATTCATCCGTCCCAAGAATGGTCAGCAGCCGCAGGCCATCTCCCGGCACCGACTGAAACACGCGAACCTGACCCGAGTCGATAATGAAGAAACTGGCGGCCGGATCGCAGGGCTTAAAAATCACCTGTCGATCGGTAAAACTCAACTGGCTGGCCCCGAGACTGCCTTCCCGCAGGAAACGTGTAATCGTGCTCGCAATATTTACCGGCTCGCTCATGGCAACCCTCGCTTTCAGGCTTCAATTGAAGCCGGAAATATGTCCGTCAACATCCTTCGACTACGCTAGTAGTATGAGATCGGAATTACGGTGGCGGCAACAACGCAACATAAACGGCGTATAAGAGGGTAGGGATCAGGTAGAAGAACTACCCGATGCGCCGCGAGGCGAGGCGGCGGGAGGGTCGGAGAGAACGTTGCGCAGATAACTGGTGAGATTGACCTTTCGATGGGCAATTTGAAGCTTGCGTCGGATGTTTCGTCGATGCGCCGAAATGGTTTCCGGCGAAAGGTGCTCGAGTTCCGCGATCTCCTTTACCCCCAGTCCGCGTTTAATGAAGCTGCAAATGCGGAGCTCGGCCGGCGTGAGGTTCCTCACAGCGTGGGCCATTTCGTCGATGAACGGGGAAATAATCTCTGCGAGGCATTTTTCGATCTCGTCGACGGCGCGTTGCTGCTGGCGCGTGGCGCCTTCCTTGAGGGACTGGAGAAGGGGGAGAATGATTTTCCCAACGTTCTTGTTGACCCACTGCCCGATCTTGTCGCGCTCGGCCTCAATGTTCGCCAGAATTTCTTGCAGCGCGATGTTTTTGGTTTCAAGGGATCGATTGGCATTTTCCAAGGCGACTTTCGCCAGATGGTGTTCGGTGACGTCCTGAAGGAAGCCGACGGTCCGGCAAGGGCGGCCGGCATCGTCCCGGATGACTTCTCCCTCGCCGTGGATGTAACGCAACTGGCCGTCTGGGCGAATGACCCGATAGTCCTGATGAAAGGGTCCGGGCCTCTGTACCGCCTCGGCCGTCGCCTTGAGGACGCTCGGCCGGTCGTCGGGGTGGAGCAGTTGCACGAACTCCGGGAAACGGAATATGCGCTTTTGCGGCTCCAGACCAAGGATCCGGTAGAGTTCGTCCGACCAGGTGAGAACGTTGGTTGCCAGATCGCGGTCCCAGTGCGCGAGCTGGGATATCCGCTCGGCACGCCGCAGGTTACGTTGGCTTTCCGCCAGGGCTTCGGTGGCAGTTTGCCGCTGGACGCCTGCTCGAAAGACGACGATGAGGCCATTCGCCAGATCGTTTGCCAGCTCGGTCAGGACTTCGATCTCCTTCGACCCGAACGCATCGACCTCTTTGGCATACATGGCCAGAACGCCGAAGGTGCGCCCGTCGCCGCTGAGGGGTAAAGCGATGGCGGATTCGTACCCTTCTCGCACGAGCTCATTGCGCCAGGGATCGAAGGCGGGGTCGTTTGGGATGTTGCGCGCGAGGCAGTGCTTTCCGGTCCGGACGGCAATTCCCACCGGGCCGCGCCCGTGCGGTTCGTCCTTCCAGGTGATGTTGGCGGTTTCGAGGTACCCCGCGTCGAATCCCGCTTGCGCCACCGGCCGCACCATTTTTTGTTCGTCGGTCTCGGCAAATCCGACCCACGCCATCGCATAGCCGCCCATTTCCACGGCGGTATGGCACACCTGGTTCAACCAGGCAACGACGTCCGAAGCAACGGTCAGCGCTTTATTGGCAGCGCTGACGACACGGAGCGCCCGGTGGACGCGTCGCAGTTCCGCTTCCCAAGGCTCTGGTTTGGAGTGTTCGGTCTCCGGCACGCTCATGCGGCCTTCCGGTTTGAAGCCATAAACTACATTTGTCAACGAACGCTGTCAATCATTTTGCGTGGGATGGAGGTTTGGAATTTTGGCAAAGACGTTTCTTGGCTCTGAGCCATCGGGGATACGGTGGTGTACCGGCTTTAGTAGTCGCGGCGGCAGAACAGCCACGCGGCCAGAGCGAGCACAACCATTTCAAAGGCCACGGAAGTCCCGACGATCCAGCCGACCGTGCGCTTGCGGATCGCGGCCTGGAGGGCCTTGACGTCCACGGGGTTGCCGTTGAAATCGACCTGGGAATCCTGGGAGTTGTCCTGGCGGGCATCGGCGACGCGTTGGAGGCGGGCGCTGTCGATCAATTGGCGCTCCAGCAAAGCGACGGTTTCGGACGTTTTGGGCAAAAGCGTCTTGATGTCATAAAAAATCTGGTGGGCGACTTGAAACGAGTTGCCCGTGTCGGCGCGTTGGCGCTGGTCGCGGGCCAGTTGGGATTGGAGGCTGTCCACGCGGCCGGCGTTTCGGGTGGTCGGGCGCGTGGCGGCGGTTTGCCGGGCCTCGGCAAGGGATTTTTCGGTCGATTGAATTTCCTTGTTCAGTCTCGCCGTGGAGTTGTCCTGCGTGAACTGCATGGTCAGCAAAAACATTTCCGTGGTATGGACGCCGAAGATGCAAACCCAGAACAAGAGAGTGAGGAGCACGGCGGAAACGGTCGAGCGCGTCCACACGCCGACCAGGACGCAGAAGCAAAACAGATAGCTGAAGAA
Organism: Tepidisphaeraceae bacterium; assembly: GCA_050014015.1. Lineage (GTDB taxonomy): Bacteria > Planctomycetota > Phycisphaerae > Tepidisphaerales > Tepidisphaeraceae > PALSA-1353. The sequence goes on along the minus strand of JBEKEC010000036.1, from coordinate 39,422 downwards.
GAGCACGACGATGGGAACGGCCAGGAAGATTCCCGGCTCCCAGGCACCGCCGCGAATGCCGATGACGAAGAAGCTGGCGGCGCAGAAGCAGGCGATCTGCAGGGCGACGAAGAGCAGGCCGCAGAAATACTTGGTGAGAAAGAGGCGCAGGCGGCCGATGGGCTTGGACAGGTAAAGATCGACGGCGCCGGCGGCCAGAAAATCGGGGAAGAGGCTGGCGGTGGAGATCAGTGCCAGCACGGTCGCCAGCCAGGTCAGCCAGAACCCGATGCCGAAACTGAGGAAGATGCTCTTGTAGAAATCGCCGGGGGTAATGAATTTGCTGTTGAAAAAGACCGAGGGGAATTTCCAGACGAGGATTTCGAACCCGGTTGGGGTGAGCCCGATGCAGGCGAAGGAGGCCGCCACCAGCGTGGACAGGACCAGGACGATCCAGAACATTCGCCTGGCATTCAGGTCGCGATAGGCATCCAAAAGCAGTGCGAGAGTTTGGGTCATTGGATTCCAATGGGGAGAGAGGGCGGCATCGCGCCGGGCAGGGCGAGCCGGGCGGTGGCGGGATCGGTAACGGCTTCGAAAAACAAGTCCTCGAGGGATGGGCGGATGACCTGCAATTTCCGGATAATCAGGCCCCGGGCGCGCAGGGCGTCGAGAACGGATTGGACCTCGGCGGGTTCGGTCTTGCCGATGCGCAGGAGAGTGCCGTCGAATTCGCACCAGGAAAGATCGGCCAGCTTGCCGCGCGCCGGCTGGCCGGGAACGGGAGCGGCGACGGAATCGAAGGTTCCGGGGAAAGCGGCGGCCACCGCGGGCCAGGCGGGATTCTCCAACTCGAAAAGATAAAACTGCCTGGCCCTAGTCAGCTCATCAACCGAACCTTGCCGGGCAACCCGGCCGCCGACAAGGATCGCCACGCGATCGCATACGGTCTCCAGTTCGCTGAGAAGATGGCTGTTGACAAAGATCGTGGCCCCCCGCTGTCGAAGGCGCAAAAGCGCCTCTCGGATGTCGCGTCGGCCGCCGGGATCGACGCCATCCGACGGTTCATCGAGGATGACCAAATCCGGGTTGGCTCCCAGCGCTTGCGCCAAGCCGATGCGTTGAAGCATTCCCTTGGAATACTGGGAGATTTTGGCATCGGCCCAATTGGTCATGCCGACGAGATCGAGCAATTCCTCCGCCCGATGCCGGCGGGCCTGGCGAGGGGCCCCGGCCAATGCGGAGAAAAACTCGATCACCTGTCTTCCGGTCAGATATCGCGGGAAACGGTGATTCTCAGGCAGATATCCCACGCGGCCGAGAGTGGATTTGTGGCCGATGGGATGCCCAAGGATCGTCCCCTGGGCGCTGGTGGGGCGGACGACGGTGACCATGATCTTGACGAGCGTGGTCTTGCCCGCGCCGTTCGGCCCGAGCAGCCCAAAAATCTCGCCGCGGCGCACCTGCATCGCCACGCCCTGCAAGGCATGAACGCGCCGGCGATAGATTTTGGTCACGTTCCGCAGGTCGATAGCGTATCCGTCGGCGATGGAAGCGTTGTTTCCAATGATTGGAACGATCTTACCATGCGAACGGCGGGTTCAAAGTGCTTGACAAAATCCGAAAATCCGTACAATGACCAAGTTGGAAGGCGACGTTCGTCGGCGGAGTTTCACATAGGAGTTCCTGGGAAAATGCCCTCACATCGCCCCTCGCTGCGCTACTGTTGCCGCCATCTTCCATTGCCATTCTTGGCAGTCATCTTCTACTCCCAAGCCCTATCCGCGGACACCGTCTGGCAGGGCTCGACCAGCAGTTGGTTTACCGGCGGCAACTGGACCGCCGGCGTCCCAGGCTCCTCCGGTGTCGCCGACATCAACAACGGCGGCACCGCGCAAATCTCCACCGGCAACGCCGCCGCCAGTTCCATCAATCTCGGACAATCCTCCGGCCAAAGCGGGTTCGTCGCGATCACGGGCGGCACGCTCACCGTCGGCGTGCAGGAAGTCGCCGGCGCCTCCGGCTCCGGCACCATCACGCAATCTGCCGGAATGAACAATTCCACCAACGCGTTCGTCCTCGGCGCCGCCGCGAATTCCAGCGGGACCTACTATCTCTCCGGCACCGGCACACTCGCCGCCTTGGAATACATCGGCGAATTCGGAACCGGCACCATGAACCAGAGCGGCGGAACCAACAACGCCAGCACGATCAATATGGCCTCGGGCGACCTCGGCGCCACGGGCTATTACTATCTCTCCGGCGGAACCCTCAACGCCACCGGGTCCATTTTAATCGGCTACTCCGGCACCGGCGTCTTTTCCCAAACCGGCGGTCAACTCGTCGCCTCTTCCAGCCTGGACGTTCTCAACAAGAATTCCAGCCTGAGCATCGCCAACGCCAGTGATACCTCCGGCGCCGTCAACAACTATGGCGACCTCTCCCTGGCCGGCGCCGGCGCCGGCGGGACCGCCGGCGAGCTCTCCATCACGGGCAATTACGACCAAACCGATGAACTGGACATCGGCATCGGCGGCCCGAGCGCCGGCGCCGACTTCGGATTTCTCAATGCCACCGGCACCGCCTCTCTATCCGGAACCCTCGACGTCACCCTGACCGACGGCTTCACCCCCTTCTACGACGAAACCTTCACCATCCTTACCGCCGGAACTCGAACCGGTTCGTTTTCCACTTTGAATCCGACCTACCCCAGCGGCCATTTCAACATCGCCTATACCTCGACAAGCGTCGTTCTCACCGCCATACCCGAGCCGGGTTCGTTGGCACTGATCGCGATTGCAACGCCTCTGGCGCTGCGCCGCCGCACTTTCACTTTTTCGTCATCATGGCTATGCTCCCGCCAATGGGCGCAACGCACGTAACGGTCGCCGTAAGCAATCCCGCCGACCCTCAGCGGCGTTGGGAGGCACTGTTTCTTGTCGATACCGGCGCGATTGACTGTATGGCCCCAGCCAAGCACTTACGCGCCATTGGCGTCGAGCCAGCAGGAAAACGAACGTATGAATTGGCCGATGGCACTGAAATCGTCATGGAAATCGGCGTTGCCAAAGTCGAATTCATGGGCGAGGTGGTCGGAGCCACGATCATTTTTGGACAAGACGACATCGAACCCATTCTGGGCGTCACGGCGCTGGAATCGGTCGGCATCGAAGTCGATCCGCAGAACCAGCGGCTCAAACGGCTGCCCGCAGTGCGGTTGAAATGATAATTCGGGGTAACGGGACGGCTATTGAACTTTTTCTCACCTCCTGCGTGGAAATCGTCGCGCGATGAGCGGATTCCATTTGCGTGAGCTCCTCTTTGGAGGGATCGCGCGTATCTATCTTTGGGGCACGCAACTGGAACGGCTGAACCGATACATCTCGCTTCCAAACGACCGGAGTGTCGAGCTTCTGTTCCCAAGTGCCCTCCGCCTCAGCTCGATTACGAGAGAAGCCAATCAGATGCAGCTCCATTGACGCCATGACCTGCTCATAACCGAGTTCCACATTCTGGAAGTAGAAGTCGACACCCGAAATGTGGTTGACATAGACTTCGAGGAATGAAGATCCGTCGGCAGCGTCGCATCGAGCCGCATCGATGCTTTCGATTTCGCCCCATTCCACGACGATGTCATCTCGACCACTTCGTAGGAAGTGGATACCGACGTCATCGGCCGTGATCGAAAGGTTGCTCGCCGGGGGAGGCATGGCGTCACGAGCTTACAACATTTTCATCAGATTTCATCACAACCTGATCGGGCTGTGGTTCATATCCCGCTGCATGGTCATCATAAGTCTAGGTCTTCCGTGGGCTTCGCCTGTGACTCATTGAACCGCCCAATCATAGCAAGAGTCCATGTGGCAAAGAGATAGCGGCGATATGCCACCAAAATGGAATTCCGTGCTGCTGCATCGGGGTTAAGGGACTTGAACTCATGCGGCCCGCAATAAGGCGCGGAACTGCTGGCCGATTATCGCATACCACTCAATCGTCGCGTCTTGCCGGCGCATAAAAAAAGGAGAGAGCCGCATTGGTACGGCTCTCTCCTGGAAACGCTATTCGAATTAGTAACGGTTGCCGCCGCCGCCGCCGCTGGAGCCGCCGCGGCCACCGCCGCCGTAGCCGCCGCGACCACCGCCGCCACCGCCGCCACCGTAGCCGCCGCGACCGCCGCCGCCGCCGCCGTAACCGCCGCGGCCACCACCGCCGGGGCCACGGCTCTCTCGGGGCTTGGCCTCATTGACGGTCAAGGCCCGGCCGCCATGTTCCTTGCCGTTCAAGGCCGCGATGGCCGCCTGGGCCTCTGCGTCGCTGCCCATCTCGACGAATCCGAAACCCTTGCTCCGGCCGGTTTCCCGGTCAGAGATGATTTCGGCGCTCTGGACGGTGCCGTGCGCCGCGAACAGTTCCTGCAGAGCCGAGCTATCCATTTCGTAGCTCATGTTACCGACATACAACTTCTTGCCCATTTTTGTTCTCCTCTGGAGTTGGGCGATGAACCCGTATTTTACTTTCCGGGTCCGATGAAAAGAGGCCAACCTTTTGGCCCAAACGGTAGGAGATGAAGGAGAAGAAATTGCGGGCAGAAATGAACTGTCACGGAATTCAAATCTTTCAGTCTTGCTTACCTTGGCTAATACTGTATCGGCCTTTTGGCGCAATGTCCAGTTTTTTTCGAGCTGCCAGCAAATGTGACGAGGGCTGGGGAAATGAATTGCCGATTGTGAATTTGCCGCAAGTCAATTGGCAATCGGCAATTGGCAATCGGCAATCCGATTGAGGCGTCCAGGGGAGGATATCCGCTGAATAGGGGCCTCGATACGGGCCGGCGTTGGGGTAGAATCACGGCGCCATGGAAGACGTGAACGAGCAATTGGCGTTGCGCGACCGGTGGAGGCGGGAGCTTTGGCGGCGAAAAACGCCCCAGCAGCGGATGCGCGACATGGCAAGGCTGCAGGAATCAATGTGGGCGAAGCTGCGGCGATCACCAGACGGGTATGCCCATTTCCTGCGTCGCAATTTCAAGGCCCGGGCAATTCTGGTCCAAGGCGCTTACCGCGAAGGAGCGAAGCAGCGAAGTTGCGCGAAGTCAGATTGATAATTCTTCGCGCAACTTCGCTGCTTCGCTCCTTGGCGGTAATCTTTTCGGGAAGGCCCCACAAGACAAGCCGCTCAATCATCAGGAGAGTTTTTCGATCTGGTCGTCGCTGGCCTCGTCCAGGGATGGGGCGGGCTTGCGGGATTGCCGGCCGCGGATGACCAGGCGGATGGGAACTTCCGGATAGGGAAGCAGTTCGCGGAAGCGATTGATCATGAAGCGCTGATAGGCTTCGTCGAGAAACTTCGGATTGTTGACAAACAGGACGATGGTGGGCGGGGCGACGGCGGATTGGGTGGCGTAATAGATCCGCGCCTTGCGGCCGCTGGGCGTGCTGGGGTGCTTTTCCTGCAAAATCTGGCGGACGACCCGGTTGAGTTGCCCGGTCGTGAGGCGGGTGTTGGCCTGCTTGAATAAATGCTGGGCGGCATCGATGACAATTTGGATGTTCCTTCCATCCTTGGCGGTGATGAACGCGATCGGGGCGTAGTCGATCTGCTTGAGTTCCTGATCGAGATACTCGCGGAATTCCTGCATGATTTGGGACTCGTCGACGGAGCCGTCGGCGATGTCCTTGCGGTTTTCGCGAAGCTTCTGGAGCGTGAGGTCCCACTTGTTGATGACGAGGAGGACGGGCTTGAACTGCTCGGCGAGGTATTGCGAGAGTTTCTTGTCCGGGTCGCTGACGGGCTCGGGGCCGTCGATGAGCATGACGACGACATCGGCGCGGCGAATGGAGCGCTGGGCGCGGTGGAAGCTGTAGAACTCGATGTCGTTGGTGGCCATGCGGCGTTTTTTTCGCACGCCGGCGGTATCGATGACGATGAGGGTTTTGCCTTCCTTCTCGAAGCGCACGTCGATGCTGTCGCGCGTGGTGCCGGGGATTTCGGAAACGATGACGCGCTGCGGATCGCCCTCGTAGAGCTGGGCGATGGAGTTGACCAGGGTGCTCTTGCCGGCGTTTCGCTTGCCGACGATCGCCAGCATCATCTGCGGAGCGGGCAACTCGGTGGGAGCGTGGGAAAGATCGACGTTTTGGCGGATGGCGGCCAGAAGCTGGTCGAGATTGCGGACGTTGAGCGCGGAGACGCCGATGGGCGTGCCAAACCCCAGGCGGGCGAAGTCGCCGAGGGCCGCGTCGGCCTTGGGGCCGTCGGCCTTGTTGGCAACGAGCAGGGTCTTGATCCCCCGGCGGCGGAGCAGGGCGGCGATCTGCTCATCCCCGCCGGTCAGACCGGCCTGGCAGTCCACCAGCAGCAGGACCAAATTCGCCTGCGCCATCGCCAGTTCGATCTGGTGCTGGATGTGTTCGGTCAATTGGTTGGGGTCAACGAACCCATATCCTCCGGTGTCCACGAGTTCGACAAATCGGCCATCGACGTCAAGCGGATACGACACGCGGTCGCGCGTGACGCCGGGCAAGTCCTGGACGATGCTGATGCGTCTGCCGGCGAGGGCGTTGAGCAGGCTGCTCTTTCCGACGTTGGGCCGGCCGACGATGGCGATGACGGGCATGGTGGGCATGGATTTTGGGTTCCGCGAAACGGCGATTTCATTGGCAATAGCGGAGGCTTCGCCTTCCGCCGCGGAGGCTTCGCCTTCCGCCACGGAGGCTTCGCCTTCCGCGCCCATCGCACGGGCGATCTATTTGACATCGACCGGAGTGCCGTTATTTCGGGCGGATTCGTACATAGCCCGAATGATGGCGACGGCCTTTCGGGCTTCGGGGCCGGAGGTTTCGGCGTCCTGGCCGCGATCCCACGCCTGATAAACGGCCTGTATGTTCTTGGTATGGAGGTCGAGGGCGATATCGGTCGCCGCCTTGCCGCCGCCGCTGGTTTTGTCGCGGTTGGGCCCATAGCGTTCGAGCAGTTGCTGGTCCGAGGGAAGCGGGTTTTTGAACTCGAAGCGTTTGAGCCCATTTTCGCTGACGGCCGAGCCGAACTCACCGCCGATTTCGATGCGCACCTGCCCGCCGGGCCACATCGCGGTGGTGCTGACAAACGTTCCGAAGACGCCGTTTTCGAATTGCAAGGCGCAGGTGAGGGTATCTTCGACCTCGATTTTGGGATGGATTCGGCTGGAGGCGAAGGCGCTGACGGTTTTGACGGGACCGACGATCCACTGAATGAGATCGACCTGGTGAACGCCCTGGTTCATGACCGCCCCACCGCCGTCGAGCTTCCAGGTCCCGCGCCAGCCGCCGTCGGCGTAATATTGGTCGGTTCGATACCAGGGCGTGATCGAGCCGGCCCAGCCGATTTTTCCAAATCGACCCTGCTTGACGGCATCGTGCAAAACGGCGTTGGCGTCGTCCCAACGGTTCTGGAAAATGCCGGCGAGCCGGACGCCGAATTTTTTCGACGCCGCGATCATCTCGTCAACGCGATCGGGCAGGATTTCCATGGGCTTTTCGACCAAGACGTTCAGCCCCCGCTCCATGGCCGTGATGGCGGGGGTCTGGTGATCGCCGCTGGGCGTGCAGACGTGAGCGGAATCCAACTTTTCCTTGCGGAGCATTTCCTTCAGATCGGTATAGAGCGGGACCGAGATCTTGGTCCGCTCGAGGGCTTGGCGGCCCTTGTCGGGGACCAGATCGCAGATCGCGACGATCTGACAGTTGGGCAACTGCCCCATGGCCCGCAGGTGCATGGTGCCGACGATTCCCGTTCCGATGATCGCGACACGCCATTGCCGAGGCATTGTTGGGTCTCCTGAAACAGTTTGCGAATCCTAAGGGGCGCAAGGGATCAGAACAAGGGGGATCAATGCGTCCAGTCCTCAACTGCCAGGCCCGATATCTGCTGGAAGGCTCGATCGCGCGTGACGAGAATAGCTCCAAAATCCAGAGCGCAAGCGGCGATCCATAGATCGTTTTCTCCCAGCACGGACCCCATTTTTTCCAAGGCGCATTTGATCCGGGAATAGCTTGCGTCAGCGGAAGGCCGAATGGCTTGGCAGGCTACGTGGGCAAAAATGGAACTTGCGCGTTCGCGAAGTTCATTTTGGTTCTTTCCCGGAGCAAGACGATCGATGCCGAAAAGAATCTCGCCGCGAACGACAACACAGGTTCGAAGCTCATCAGCGGCATTTATGGCGGCCAGTCGCGCCAGCACCCTTGCATCCTGGCGGATCAAATCACTTACGGCATTCGTATCCAAATGGAAGAGCACCAGCTAGCCCTCACTGCCATTGCCGAATGGGTCTTCGTAACGAATCGGCAATTCTCCCCGCTTGATCCCCGCTTCCATTTGATCGATGCCATCGGGCGGAAGCTTGGGAAGAGATTGGAGCAAATGCAGGAGAGCTTGCGGGGGGGAGGGCGACGTGGGCAAGTCGGCTTCTCGAACATCGACTTCGTACAGTTGCCCCGCTTGCAAATCAACCGGTTCAACCGGGACAAGCGCCTTTCCATCGAATTGCGCACGCAACGTGGTCATTTGATGGAACAATATATCATATTGCCCCGGCTACCGCATGAACTGCCTCCACCAATTACGGGATTATCGCTTAATGCGGACGAATTTTCGATTTCCCAACTGAATAACAGCCGGATCAGTTAGACTTAGCAGGTGAATTGGATGAATATTGCCCGACGGATCGGCATTGGGTAACGTTGCATAGGTTATGGCAACCTGCCGATTTGTTATTTTCTCTCCGTCGATTTTTACGGCCCCCTCAGCGATTTTGCGATACGCCTCACTTTTGGAAGCGACGAATCCGGCGACGACCAATATTTCGGCCAACAGCACGACCTTCTCTCCCAGCGGAGCCATCTCCGGCATTTGGTCCGGCACGCCGCCGTGGGTCGTCTTGATGAACTGGGCCTCGGCGGCGTCGGCGGCGGCGGAATCGTACAGCCAGGCGATGATCAACTTGGCCAGCGCCGCCTTGGCGTTGCGCGGATCGGCGACTATCGCGGACTTGAATTGTTCCGGGGAAACGTCCGTCAAAAGCGTGTAATAGTTCTCCAGGAGATGGTCGGGCAGCTTCATGATCTTTCCGAACATTCCATCCGGCCCGGAGGGGGGATCGGTCACGCCGACGTAATTCCCCTTGCTCTTGGACATTTTCATCTGCCCGTCGGTGCCGACGAGCAGCGGCGTGACCATGACCACCTGCGGGTCCTTGCCTTCCTCTTTCTGGAATTCGCGTCCGACCAGGTTATTGAAGAGCTGATCGCTGCCGCCCATCTCGACGTCGGCGTCGATGACGACGCTATCCCAGCCTTGCAGGAGCGGATAGAGGAATTCGTGAATGCGGATGTCGCCGCCGGCCTGGAAGCGCTGCTTGAAGGTGTCGCGGTCGAGCATTTGGGCGACGGACTTTCTGCTGGCGAGCTTGATCAGGTCGATCAGGTTCATCGCCCCGAGCCACTGGCCGTTCCAGCGGACTTCAAGATGGCCCGGATCGGTCAGAAGGATTTTGCCGACCTGGGAGAGATAAGTTTTGGCGTTGGCGTCGATCTGCTCGCCGCTGAGGATTGGGCGGGTGGCGTTTCTACCGGAGGGATCGCCGACGCGGGCGGTGTAATCGCCGATGATCAGCACGGCCTTGTGTCCAAATTCCTGGAATTGCCGGATGACGGTGAGCGGAACCGCATGTCCGAGCGTGACGTCGGGAGCGGTGGGATCCATGCCGAACTTGATCCGCAGCGGCTTGCCGGTCTGGGCGCTGCTTTGCAATTTGCGCCGCAAATCCTCTTCGCTCAGGATTCGCTCGCAACGGCGGGAGAGGAGTTGAATCTGTTGATCGATGGGGATCGGCATGTGTGTGGGGGGATTCTAGAAGGAGGACACAAGCTCGGCAATGAGCGCGACGAATCAGGCGAGTCGCAATCTCGCAATCGGGGCAACCGGGACATGATTAAACGGCAATGCGTTGGACGCCGATGAACTCGGAGGACGAGGGCTCGCCTCGTTCCACCTCCAAGCACAACGCAATGGCCTCGCGAATGCGCACCATCAGCTTGTCGAGCGAACGCGCCTGCGTGTGGCAGCCTGGAAACTCCGGAACGCTCGCCACGTACCAACCGGCGCCGTCGCGCTCAATAAGCACCGTAAATTGGCGGTCACGGGATTTGCGCATAAACATGATATGCCCGAAATCGCCCGTGCAGGCAAGTGACGGGTGTTCATGGCACTGCTATCCTCATTTTCTCAATGGCAACCCTTCGCGCAGTTCTATTCGATCTGGACGATACCCTGACGGACCGATCGCGATCCATCGAGCGGTTGGCGGGCAGGTTTCTTGATCGCTTTGGGGTGGATTTGGGGGGTTGTGAACTCCATGAAGTGATCCGTGTGATTCATGGGGGCGACAGGGGCGGATATGCGGCGCGGGAAGAACTGGGAGCTCATTTACAGTCTTCCCTACGTTGGCGGCAAGCCCCGGGTGCGGAACGGCTCGTGGACTTCTGGCGCGACAATTTTCCGCGGTGCAACGTCGAGCGGAACGGCGTCACCTCGACGCTGCAAACGCTGCATCAGAAAGGCTTGAAACTGGGCGTGATCTCCAACGGGTTTACGGCTTCGCAGAACACGAAGCTTGATGCGATGGGGATTCGACCGCTGTTTTCCGTAGTGCTCATTTCGCAGGAAGTCGGAATCAGCAAGCCAGACCCGCGGATTTTCCAAATGGGCTTGGAAAAGCTCGGCGTGCTTGCATCGGAGGCGATTTTTGTCGGCGATAATCCCGTTGTGGATGTAGCCGGTTCACGCAAGGTGGGCATTCGATCAATCTGGCTCAATTGTCGCGGAGGGCAAGCGCCGGAAACTGTGCCATGCCCGGAAACTATCGCCTCGATCGATCAACTCCTTGATCTTTGCGAGGGTTAATCGACGGGTTTGGGAATCGGCGTTTCCATCGGCCGTTTCCACAATAGGTGCAGCCGCCAGTGCTCGTCGTCGCGGTCGGGATAGTCCAGGCGATAGTGCGCTCCGCGGCTCTCGGTGCGCGTGTAGGCGGCGGTGGCGATCAAAAAACAAACCGTCAGCATGTTCTGCAACTCCCAGCCGGGGATTGCGTCCTCGCCCATGTCGGAGGGAGTGAAGGTTTTGTCCATCACGTAGCGGCTCCAGAAAGCGATGATTTCGCGCGTCTCGGACAAACGGTCGCCGGTGCGCTCGATGGCGCAGTTTCGCCACATGATGCTGCGGAGCGAGCTTTTGACGTCGGTCAAATCCAATTCCGTTCTGGTGGAGCGGGCGATTCGATGCTCCAGGTGATGGGGGAACTTGACCTCGTGGGACATGGCCCAATTCGCGGAATCAGTTCCCGCGCGGGCGCCGAACACCAGGCCCTCGACCAGTGAATTGCTCGCCAGGCGGTTGGCGCCGTGCAGGCCGCTGCAACCGGCTTCGCCGACGGCGTAGAGGCCGGGCAGGGTGGTCTTGCCGTGCTCGTCGCAATCCACGCCGCCGATCATGTAGTGGGTCGCGGGGTGGATGGGGATCAGATCGCGGGCGGGTTTGATGTCGAATTGCTCGAGCAACTGCGCCAGTTGCGGGAATCGCTCCTTGAACGGTTCGGGCGGGAGATGGCGAACGTCCAGATAGACGTGGGTGAAATTGGTTTTGCGGATTTGCTGAACGATGGCCCGGCTGACGACGTCGCGGGCGGCTAGTTCCGCCGCCGGGTCATAGTCCTTCATGAAGCGGTATCCGTTGCGATCCACCAGATGGGCGCCTTCGCCGCGGACGGCCTCGGTGATGAGGGCGCGGCTGGCGCCGGCGACGTAGAGGGTGGTGGGATGAAACTGGACCATCTCCATGTCCTGAAGCGCCGCGCCGGCGCGATAGGACATGGCGTGTCCATCGGCGGTGGCGATCTTCGGGTTGGTGGATTCGCGGAAAAGCTGACCCGCCCCGCCGCTGGCGATGATCGTGCGCTTCGCCCAGATCAGGTTGATCTCGCCCTTGATCATGGCCAGGGCGCCCAGGCATTGCCCCTGTTCGGTGAGCAGATCGATGACAAAGGACATTTCCGAAACGCGGATGGTTTCGCGGCTCTTGACGGCATTGATGAGGGTTTGCGCCAGTTCTTTGCCGGTGGCGTCGCCGTAGGCGTGAATGATGCGGGCGATGCTGTGGCCGCCTTCCAAGCCAAAAGAAAGCTGGGCGGGATTGCCCGCCTGTTTGTCGAAATTCGCGCCCCAGGAAAGCAGTTCCAGCACGCGCTGAGGCCCTTCTTCGACGACGATGTGGACGGCTTTTTCCTGGCACAATCCCGCGCCGCACGCCAGCGTATCCTGAACGTGGGATTCGATGGTGTCGGCGGGCTGAAGAACGGTGGCGATGCCGCCCTGGGCGTACCAGGTGTTGGATTGATGGAGGGTATCCTTGGTGAGGAGCAGAACGTCGGCGCCTTCGTGGGCGGCGGCGATGGCGGCGCGCAACCCCGCAACCCCCCCGCCGATCACCAGCACGTCCGCCAATTGCTGCGCCAGACGCGAGGCCTTGAAGGAAATCAGATAGCGACGTTGGGTCAGTGGTTCAAACATGGGGATCGGGAACGCCTCAACTCAGGCGGCCATAATACACTTTCGTATTGTATTGTTGCACGACGCAGCCGTCTTTGGCGTGGCGCCGGTAAATTTCGCGGAGGCGATCGAGCATTCGATCGCATCCCGGCTGGCCGGGAAGCGGGAGATAGGACGACGACAGCGCCCGCGCGAGCACACCATCGAGATCGAGGGATTGGGGGTTGGCAAATGTCTTGTGTTGATAGCCGCCGGGAGCAAAGAAATCGGCCAGAACCCGCGAGTCCTGGGCGGTGATGCTTTCATGGCGTACTTTGTGCCAGTCGATCTGGAATTGGCTGACCATGGCGTCATACGCCGCGGAAAACGAGTCCGCCGCAGGATCTCTTTCCCGATCGTTCCAGACCAGCAAAACCCAGCCGTCGGGCCGAAGAAGGCGTTGGAATTCCAGTCTTGCCCGGTCGCGATCGAACCAGTGAAACGCCTGGCCGGCAACCACAAACCCGAAGGCGCCGGCCGGCAAACCGGTTTGCTCGGCCGTGCCTTTGACGCTGTGAAAGGTGGGAATACGGCTCAGACTTTTCTCGGCCGCCAGACGCATGGCATCGTTCGGCTCGACGGCGAAGACCGGATTGCCGTTTTGCAGGAAAAGTTCGCTGAGGAACCCCGTGCCCGAGCCGATGTCGGCAACTTGATCCACCGGCGCCAAGCACAGCTCGCTCCGGCAGAAATCCAAAATCTCCCGCGGATACCGGGGCCTGGAGCGAACGTAATATTCAACCCGATCGGAGAACCGCTGAGTGGGATCGAGCATCGGCGTGGGATCGAGCATCGGGGTGGGATTGGACAACTCACGCCCCTTCGCGGGTCACGATCTTGTAATCTTCGCGCTCGCCCACGCCGCGCAGCGGGTAATCCTTCCGCAGCGGATAACTTCCGAAACCGTTCCAGGTGAGGATTCGGCGAAGGTCGGGATGTCCGACGAAGATGATGCCGAACATGTCGTAGACTTCGCGTTCCATCCATTCGGCGCCGGGCCAGACGCCGGCGACGCTGGCGACCTTCAAACCGGGATCGCCCTTTTCCAGAAGGTCCTCATCGCGCGGCGCGGTTTTGGGAACCGTCGGGAGCGTAGGATCGAAAAACACCTTGAGCCAGAGGCGATTGTTGTGCGGGACACTGGTCAGGCCGTAATTGACCGCGAAGCGATGCTCGGCGCCGGGGTAATTGAGATAATCCACGCCGTTGAGTTCGGCCAGCATGTCGTAGCGGAGGCTGGGCTCGTCGCGGAGGAAGGTGCAGACGGGAACGACGTGCTGGCGCGGGACGACGACGGTGATCATGTCGCGCAGCTCGCCGACGAGGAAATTCACGTCGGCGAATTTTTCCTTCAACGGCTGAAGCGCCGGGTGAACGATCGTTCGGTGATGCGGCATAATGCGGGATTGTTAGGCAACAGGAGCATCGCGTCAAGAATTAGGGAAGTGGGGCCGGGCGCGGGGCGTAGCGGGTCGATTTGAATGTTGAAACGTTTCGGATTGCCCGGGGAGCAAGCTCCCTGGGCTTTGGATTGCGAAAGGAGACAGATGCCCGGGAGGGAAGGAGGACGTGTCTCTACTTGACGAGTTCGCGGACGGCGTTGGCGACGGCGGCGGCGGCATCGGGGCGGCCGAGACGCTTGGCGGCCTCGGACATCTTCTGGCGGCGCGGAACGTCATAGAGCAGCGATTCCAGCATCGGCCGCAATTTGTCGGCGTTCTTCCGGGCGTCCTTCTCGTCATCCATCAGCACCGCCGCGCCGGCGTCGGCCAGCACTTTGGCGTTGGCGCGCTGATGCAGGTCCTTGTGGAAGGGATAGGGCATCAGGATCGAGGGGACGCCGCAGGCGGTCAGCTCGGCGCAACTGCTGGCGCCGGACCGGCTGACGGCCAGGTCGGCGACGGCCCAGACGTCGGCCATTTCGGGGGTGAAGTCGATCACTCGGGCGGTGATGTTCTTCTCGCGATATCCGCGGCGAACCTCCTCGCCATGTTCGCGTCCGGCGAGATGGAGGATTTGCCAACCGTTAAGGGTAATCGTTCCAGCAAGAGCGAGCATGGCTTGGTTGACGGTGACGGCGCCCTGGCTGGCGCCGGTGACGACGAGGGTGTGGAGGCGCGGGTCGATCTCGAGCCGGTTGGCCGCGTCATCGTGCGGGGGGAATTTTCGGACGTTCCTGCGAATGGGACAGCCGGTGATCCTGACCTTGCCACGATGCTGGGACGAAATGAATTGCCTGGACTGTTCGAACTGGCAACAGATGACGCGGCTATGGCGCATCAGATATTGATTGGCCTTTCCGGGGATAACGTCGGGATTGAGGATGACGGTGGGGATATTTCTGCGTGCGGCGAACTTGACGGCAACGCCGGCGGCGTAGCCACCGAGGCCGACGACGGCGGCGGGTCTGCGCTGGCGCAAGACGCGGTTGACCAGCTTGCGGGTATCCCGATAGGTGAAGAAGAATTTGAGAATGTCCGCGCCGCGGGGAGGGACGATGGCTTGAGGAATGAATTCGAAGCCCGACGGCTGGAGGATAACGCGGTCGATTTCGCGCGTGGTGCATAGAAACACGCATCGCGCCGCGCACGGAACGGCTTGCAACTCTTCCGCGACGGCAATGCCGGGATAGAGATGGCCGCCGGTGCCGCCACCGGCCAGAATGATCGTCACAGCCTCAGACATCAATCGGGACTCAACGCCCCGGCGGTAAGGATAACGTCTGTCGGCCCGGCAGTCAGCACCGGAAAGTGGGAATCGACAAGGCGGTCAAGGTTATCGGACGTGCGGCGCGTGGAAATACGGCGAGCAAGCTCGCCGGCTACACGTCAGTCGCCGTGTTTTTGGCGAAGACGGGGGCTTAAACGGAGCATGAGCTGGACGCGTTCGATTTCGATGAGCCAGTCCGCGAGGGTGGCATTCAATTCATCCCGATCGGGCGCGACGATGCCGGTGGGACATGCCGGGCCGAGTTGACGCTGGGCGATGGCGCGGTAGCGATTGATGGTGCGGTCGCCGTAGGCGGCGCAGAATTCGAAATCCTCGGCCAGAAAGAGCGTGACGGGCACTCGGTCGCCGGCGTTGATGCGGAACGCCTCGATCAGATCGCGGTGCTGGTCCCGATCCAAAATCCGGAGGGAGATTTGTTGGGGATTGGCGTCGGCGGCGCGGGCGATCAGGGGACACTGCTGGACGCAATCGCCGCACCAGATTCCGCTGATGACCAGGACGTTCATGGATCGGGCGAAGCCGGCGAGGAGTTTCCTTTGCGCATCGGTGAGCGTGGCGGCATCGTACACTTGCCGCCAACGGCTGCGCTGTTCGTCCGTGCCGGTCTGAAGGTAACGGTCGTAGGGAAGCGCGGCGGCGAATTTGGCGGCAAAATAGGTTGAGGTCATGGTGCATTATTATCGCGGCGCCGGGAATTTGTCATTGGTCATTTGTCATTGGCGGGTGCGGCCCTATGCAAATGACCGATGACTAATGACTAATGACCAATGACATTCCCCCCAATTTTTCGCGGACGGAATTGGCCAACTGTCTTTCCATCGCCTGGTCGCGGCCGAGGGAGTACCAATATCGGTTGGGAACTTCAACACCTTGGTCCGTGATGCGCGAGGAGGTTTCGGCGAAGGCGGCGAACGCGCCCGTGAACTGCGGCACCGCGGTCAGCCGGCGCTCCGGATGCGAGGATTGCTCCACCAGCACCTTCGGAGTTGCGACGTACGATCCGTCGGGCCGGCGGGCCAAGTCGAACCGGACGGTGCGGCGAATGGTCTGAATCGAATCCTGCAATATCTGTCGCCCGGTGCCGGCGTCGCTGCGCCAGACCTCGAAAAATTGCTTGGAAATCATCGGGGACGTTGTCAGGACGCCGAGGCGCCGATCCTGCCGGTCAAGCTCGAACTGATCGTAGATCAGCGTTCGGGCGCAGGCGTCCCAGAGGCTGGGAAAATCCTGGGAAACGATGGAGGCGACGGCGGGTTGGTTGAACCAGTAGTCGGGGGTGGTTTGCACCGCGGGGGCGGTCATGATGGCGGGCCGGGTGGCCGGGGCGCCGTTGTTGGAATTGCCGGCGCAATCGGCGAGAAGGAGCAAAGGCATGATTGCCGCCAACGGGCGCCCTGGAAAGCGCATTCTCTCGGTCTGCGCGGCACATTTGTCTTGCTGCGCCATTCCGAAAAGATAAACCGCGAAGGAGCGAAGGAGCGAAGTTGCGCGAAGGAACATCTGATTTTTTCGCGCAACTTCGCTCCTTCGCTCCTTCGCGGTAAGGTCTGCTTCGGGCCGGCCAACATAACAAGGACGGGATGGAAACAAGAGCGAGGTTTTCATTGTGCGCCGATGGGCAGTTCGGCGGCGGCGGGGAGGGGGAGATCGATCTCGCCGGTCCACTGCTCGCCGATGGTGTGCAGGATGATTCCGTTGAGTGTGCCGGGGGTGCCGAGGGCGGCGCCGGCGACGATGATGATTCGATCGCCGAAGGCGGCGAACTTGCGTTCGCGCACGAGGGCATCAACGCTTTGGACGAGGAGGAGCATGGTTTCGGGGGGCGCCATTTCGTGGGGAATCACGCCAAAATGGAGGGCCATTTTGCGCAGCACGCCGTGTTCGCTGGAAAGCGCAACCAGGGGAACGGGAAAGCGGCCTTTGGAGAAGATGCGGGCGGTGGCGCCGGTTTGGCTCCAGACGACGACGAGCTTGACGTTCAGGTCATCGACGATATCTCGCACGCCGCGGGCGATCGCCGAGGAGAACCGCAACGTCGGCGAGCCGGTCTTGGCCGGCAGCGGCGGCGGCGCCGTCGAATGAATGAGATAATCCTCGGTGACCTCGGCGACGTGGGCCATGGTGTGAACGGTGCCCAGCGGGAATTTGCCGACGGAGGTTTCACCGCTGAGCATGACGGCGTCGGTGCCGTCGAAGATGGCGTTGGCGACGTCGCTGACTTCGGCGCGGGTGGGGCTGGCCTGCTCGATCATCGACTGAAGCATCTGCGTGGCGACGATCACGGGCTTTCCGGCGGTCTGGCAACGCCGGACGAGGTCCTTCTGGATGATCGGAACCTGGGCCACGTCCATCTCCACTCCCAAATCGCCGCGCGCGATCATCAATCCGTCCGAGGCCTCCAGAATCTCGTCGATCTGATCCAGCGCTTCGGCCTTTTCGATCTTGGCGATCAGGTGGATGTCGGCAACCTTGTTACGGAGGTGCTCGCGCAAAAGCAGCATGTCCTGGGCGGATCGCACGAAGGAAAGAGCCAGATAATCCAGATCGTTCTCGATGGCCCAATCGACGCATTGCCAGTCGCGATCGGTCAGGGACGGCACGTTGACGCGGGTGTCGGGCAGATTGATGCCCTTGGAGCTTTTGAGCACGCCGCCGATCGTGCAATTGCAGCGAATCTCGGAGAAGTTCTTCTCGGTGCAGATGAAACGGAGCAGCCCGTCCTCGATCAGGAGTCGATGGCCGACCTGGACGTCGTCCACCAGGTGGGGGTAAATGCTGCTGACGCGGCGATCCTGGCCGAGGCAGGGTGCGCGCTGGATGATGAGTTCATCGCCGACGGCGATGGGCATGCCGTCGGCGCCATCGTGGGGCGCGACCTGGGCGAGGCGGATTTTGGGTCCGCACAGGTCGCCGAGGACGGCGATGGGTTGGCTCCACCTGGCGGCGGCCTCGCGGATGTTGCGGAGCATCTGGAGATGCCCGTCCAGATCGCCATGCGAGAAATTGAGCCGGCAGACATCAACGCCGGCCTGGAAGAGGGAATAGAGGGTGTCGACTTCGCCGCAGGCGGGACCCATGGTGGCGACGATTTTGGTGCGAATCATGACGGTTGTCTCACGGCTGGTCTTATTGGGAGAATCATACGCAGATTGACAGCATGCCGCCACCGGGATCGAATAGAGCTATAATAATCTCGTGATAAGCGATCAAGAATATATTCGCCGGCTGAAAGATCCCCGATGGTACGGGGAACAGGATGAGAACGGCGTTGATTTGTCTCTGATTCGCGAGAATTTGAAGCTAACGCCGGAAGAGCGATTGTTGAAAGGGGACCGGGCCCGTCGGGGGGCGATCGCATTGAGAGAGTGCGGACGGCGAAAGAGAGAACACCGGGATGGCCAAAAGTGATCTGCATCAAATTGCCGAGGTTTTTGCCGGGCACGGGGTTGAGTTTGTCGTTATCGGAGGACAAGCCGAAGCGCTGATGGGCAGTGCCCGCGTAACTTATGATGTCGATTTGTGCTATCGGCGCACCCAGGATAATCTCGAACGCCTCGCGAAAGCATTGAAACAGATCAGACCGACTTTGCGAGGAGCGCCGGCGAATCTTCCATTGATTATCGACGCACGATCCCTCTCGCTCGGTAATAATTATACTTTCTATACGCCGCTCGGAAGCCTGGATTTGCTGGGATGGGTTGAACCGCTGGGAGACTACGACGCGGTAATCAAGAACGCTGAGACATATCCAATAGGTGACATCCAATTAAAGGTAATTGGTTTGGCCGATCTGATTCGCGTGAAAGAACACGTCGGACGAGCAAAAGATCGTGACTCGCTTTGGCAACTTCTGGCAATTCAAAGACTACGCCGGGAAGGCGAAAGCGGTTAATCCATTTCATGGCGCCTTCGTCGTTTGGGGCTTCACCGGCATTGCGATGCGGATATTGGCCTCGCGGAGTTGTTTTTCGTCGATGGGGCTGGGGGAGCCGCACATGAGGTCGGCGCCGCTTTGGGTTTTTGGGAATGCGATCACGTCGCGGATGTTGGTGATGCCGCGGAGGATCATAATCAGCCGGTCCAAGCCCAGGGCGATGCCGCCGTGCGGCGGAGCGCCGAAATGCAGGGCATCGAGAAGGAACCCGAACTTGGCCTTCTGGGCCGGCGCCTCGATGCCCAGGAGGGAAAAGACTTTTTGTTGCACGTCCATGCGATGGATACGGATCGATCCGCCGCCGACCTCGGTGCCGTTGACCACGATGTCGTAGGCTTTGCTTTTGATGGATTCGACGGCTGCGCGGTCAGTGGAATCGAGCTTGGACAAATCGGCGTCGAGCGGCGCGGTGAAGGGATGATGCGTGCTGGAAAAGCGATTTTCCGCATCGTCGAACTCGAAGGCGGGAAAATCGACCACCCATATCCAGGCGAATTCCGTTGAAGGGGCGAGTTTCAGGTCGCGGGCCATTTTCAAACGCAGTTCGCCGAGGACCTTGTGGACGATCTTCGGTTTGTCGGCGGCGAAGCAGAGGAGATCGCCGTCTTTGGCGCCGGTGCGTTCGATGAGTTTGGCGGCGATGGGGGCGAGGAACTTGGCGACGCCGGTGTCCAGGCCGGTGGCGGTCACCTTGGTGACGGCCAGGCCCTTGGCGCCGAAGCCCTTGGCCCATTCGGCCAGGGCGTCGGTTTCCTTTCGGCTGAGTTTCCCGCCGCCGGGGACGGCGATGGTTTTGACCATGGCGGCGTTCTTGAAGACGCCGAAATCGGTCTGCTGACCCAGATCGGTCACGTCATGCAGCGGCATCCCGAAGCGCAAATCCGGGCGGTCGGAGCCGTATTTGCTCATCGCTTCGTCATATTGCACGTGCGGGATCGGATCGGGGATTTCCTTGCCGAGAATCTCCTTCCAAATCCTTCGCAGCAATCCTTCCATGATGGTGATGATGTTTTCGCGGTCGATGAAGGACATCTCCACGTCGAGTTGGGTGAATTCGGCCTGGCGGTCGGCGCGGGGGTCCTCATCGCGGAAACAGCGGACGATCTGCATGTATTTGTCGCAGCCGCTGACCATCAAAAGCTGCTTGAAAAGCTGCGGGGACTGCGGCAAGGCGTAAAAACTCCCCGGCATCAGCCGGGAGGGCACGATGAAATCCCTGGCGCCCTCAGGCGTGGATTTGGTGAGAAAGGGGGTCTCGATCTCCCAGAACCCCAGCTCGCCGAGGTAATCACGCATGATCCGGGTGACGTGGTAGCGCGTGCGCAGGTTCAACTGCATCTCGGAGCGGCGAAGGTCCAAATAGCGATAAGCCAGCCGCTTCTCCTCGGCGACGGTTTCATACTCATCGGGCGTAAACGGCGGCGTTTGGGCGATGCTGAGCACTTCCAAATCCTTCACGCGGATTTCGATTTCGCCGGTGGGAAGCTTGGGGTTGACCAGGTCCTTGCCGCGGGCGGCGACAAGGCCGGCGACACTGACGACCCATTCGGAGCGAAGCTTTCGCGATTCATCATGATGGGTCTGGCCGCAGGTGTCGGCGTCGAAGACAAGCTGCGTCAGGCCTTCGCGGTCGCGGAGGTCGATGAAAACGAGTCCGCCGTGATCGCGGTAGGAATGAACCCAGCCGGCGAGTTTGACGGTCTTGCCGACGTCGGATTGCCGGAGTTGTCCACAGGTGTGCGTGCGATAGCGCGTTTGGATGGCTTGCATGAATAGGTTCCTAAATGAATGGTCGAGCTAACTTAGATGGAACGGAACGAGAGTCAAATGGCCAGGGGCGCGGCCGCGGAAGTCCCGATGAATCGGGACCGCCGCTGGAACGCGCCTAGCGGTTTATTTCGGCCTGGCTGTCGGGAAGGGTTAACATCTATACCGAATTATATCGGTATTATCCCTGATTTTGCAACGTCGCATAGGTACCCGGAGACATTGGGACGTTTCAAGCGTCATAGCAGTGCGCGAAACTCATCCACAGATATTCCGGAATCTCGGATGAGGCCCCGAAGCAGTCCTCGATCCAATTCGCGGTGATCCGGAATCGAAAGATTGACGGGTGTCCCCGCGCGTATCAAGATCATGTGGCTACCCTTCTGCCGGTTAAATGCCCACCCCGCGCGCTCAAAGGCTCGACGGGCTTCTCGGCCGCTGATCACCGGGAGTTGGGGCATAGTCAGCCGCCGCTAAATGGTGACCAGTTCGACATCGGCAGGACTGGTAGGGCTTTCAGACTTGTCTTGCTCGGTTTCAAGCCAGGCTTCGATCGCCTCGCGAATATTAGTCAGTGCTTCGGCTCGCGTGTTGCCCTGCGACCAACACCCTTTCAATGCGGGCACATGTGCAACGAAACCACGATCTTCGCCGGGTTCGATAATCACTTTGAGAATCATTGGTTTCCCATTATATCCGACCGCGGCTTGGCCAACCAATGGCGCGTGACGTTTGGACATAACGCATCATCAAGGTACGGCGGTAATTGGATCACAGTCCGGAGGATGGGAATGATCCTCCCTGTGCTTCCCCCCGGGTTCACCCTCTCAGGTTTTCACAATCGCACGCCACAGGAAGGCGTACAGCAGACCGACAGCACCAGCGAGAAATACAATTCCGGTCGCCAAAAGAGTAATGAATAAAAGTGCTCCGCGAAAGTCTGGTCGCTCTCTCTGGTGTAGGGCGAGAATCGCAACGAGTACAAGATGCCAGAGAATGCTGAATCCACTGATCGCCAGCCAGCCGATCAAAGCGGGCCAAATCGTAAATGCAAGGACGAGGCGGATGGTGATTCCGTATCGCCTGTCGAGGTGGAAAATGGATACGACAAGTACCGCCGCGCATCCTACGAACCACAACCAAATAAAATAACGAAGAAAAACGCGGCTCGACCAACTTATCCACTTGCGATAACGCGGAACGCTATCAAGAACGATGCGTGCACTCATAGTATCCCTCGCTGGCGAGGCTCTGAATGCAATTGACGGTCATTGGCCTTCCATTATGTCCCACCGCGGCTTGGCGAACCATTGGCGCATCACTTCCTCGGCGGGCTTGCCCTGGGGGGTATATCCTTTGCCGTTGGGATCGCCGCCGGGGTGCATCTCCCACAATATCATTCCGGCCAACTGCGGCTTGCCCCACCAGCTTTGGAAAAACCCCTCGTACAATTTCTTCTGCAAATCGTTGTCGGCGGCGAGCTGCTCCTGCGTGTAGTCCCACGGGTCCTTGGCGGCGTTGGCCAGGCTGCACCATCCGGCCTCCAGCAGGATCACCGGCTTGTGGATCTCGTGAACTTCAAACATCTGCTTTTGGATTTTGCGCCATTCGTCGTTGATCGTATCGACCGGCACGTCGCGGTTCTTGCCGAGCGTCCAATAGCTGTTCATGCCGATGAAATCGAGGTATTTCCAGAACGGGACTTTCCAGTAGCGGTCCCAGTTGGAGGAATAGGTAAGCTGTCCTTTGTAGAGGTTGCGGACATTGCGGATGGTTTGAATCCATTCATCGAGATGTTCTTCGGATTCGGAGCTGACGAGTTCGGAACCGACGACGAGCACGTCAACGCGGTTGTCCTGGGCGATGCGGGCGTAGTGCTCGATCATGTCGCGGTAGTTGTCGAACCAATCGTGCCAATCGCGGGGCTTGAGGGTGCCGCGCCATTCGCTGTCGTCGGCGGGGTGGTCCAACAGGACGATGGGCATGAGGATGACGTGGAGGCCCTTGGTTTTGGCATGACCGATAATGTCGGACAATTGCTGAACGGTCATCGTCTTTCGCATGTCGACGTACATGCAGGTGCTTTCGCCGTTTTCCTGGCGGGCATCGACGACGAGCGAGACGGTGTCGGCGCCGTCGGCGGCGATGTCATCGATGGTTTTCTCGTACTCCTGGAGCCAATCGACGCGTTGGAGTTGCATGGCGACGCCGCAGAAGGGCCGCTGGTTGGAAATATGGACCAATCCCGAGACGGGCGGCTCGGTGGTGGCAGCCTTGTCGAGCCCCCCACCGGACGTGGCCGTGGTCGAGGATTCGGTCATTGAGAGGGCGCAGCCCATGACGGCGGCGTACAAAACGAGGGCGGCTACGACGATTTTTCGGCCAAACATGTCGGGCAAACAATACAGGACGGATGCGGCAGTTGCCAAGCTCTTGCCGATAATAAGAATCCGGCACCTGAATGAATAAGAAGCAGGCCTTAAAGTTCGGAAGGTTCCTCGTCCGCTGGGGAATCGCCGTCATCGGCATCTGGTGGGTCATCAGCAAGATGTCCTGGCACGACCACGTCTGGGCCTTGTTGCCCGGCCAGAATATGCCCACGAAAGACCTGACCCTGACGGATTGGGCGGCGGATGAATCCAGCGGCGTCTATCACGTCATCCTCTCGGGCCAACCGGTTGTGTTGCTGCACGATGAGGTAATCAACCAGCCGGACCGCGACAACCTCCGCGAATTCGGAAACGGGAAGGTGATCTACGTCGTCGGGGTGGACCTTTCACCGGACCTGAAGCAGGCCAGGCGACTGCTGGTGGCCGACCACGCCGACGGGCCGGTCGCCAGGTGGGAGCCGGCCTCCGATTTTCCGAATTACCAGATCACGGTGCCGCATCCGCGCGTGCAGATCGGCGTACGGCGGATGCTCCGCGAGGCGAACACCAAGTACATCCTGGCGGCGCTGGCGATTTTCCCGCTGACGATCTTGATCACGAGCCTGCGGTGGCACGAATTGCTCAAGGCCCTGGACGTTCGCCTCACCGTGGGCCGCACCTTCGTCCTGAACATGGTGGGGTTGTTCTACAACACCATCATGCCCCTGGGCTCGACCGGCGGGGACCTGCTCAAGGCGTACTACGTGCGTAAGCAAACGCACCATGGAACGCGGGCGGTGATGTCGGTGGCGGTGGACCGAGTGATCGGGCTGCTCGCCCTGATCGTCCTCGGCGGCACGATGGCCACGATGCAGCGGCACATCCCCCGCTGCCGGCAGGTGGCCATCGCGTCGGCCGGGCTCATCGCCTTGACGGCCTTGGCGATGATCGTCTTTTACGTCCCGACTCTGCGGCGCCGGAGCGGTTTGGAGTTCATCCTCAAAAGACTCCCGTTGCAGAAGCAAGTGGGAAACGCGATCGAAACGATGCACATCTACGCGGGGAGGCCGTGGTTGGTGCTGGGCGCATTGATCGTGAGCTTTCCCGTTCACATGGTGGTGATCACGGCCGCGCAGATGTGCGGCATCGCGTTCGGCTTGCACCTCAGCACGCTCTATTACTGGATGGCCGTGCCCGTAATCGTCCTGGCCAGCGCGATTCCCATCAGCCCGCAGGGAGCGGGGGTCATGGAATATTTCGCCATCAAGCTGCTGGAACCCCAGGGCGTCACGGTCGGCCAGGCCTTTGCGCTCACCATGTCCATCCGGCTCACGCAGATTTTCTGGAACCTGACCGGCGGGATATTCGTCCTCCGCGGCGGCTACCATAAGCCCAGCCAGATCGAGCAGAAACAGGCGGAGGAGGAGGAAGAGGAGGAGGAGAAGTCCGAAGTCCGAATTCCGAATGACGAACCGAGCCGATGCGCGGAAACCCGAAATCCGAATGACGAATGACGAATCAATTCCGAATGACCCAATGACGAAGGGGGACATTCGGTCATTCGTCATTCGGGCTTGATTCGTCATTCGGATTTCGGGCTTCGGGTTTTTACTACCATGCTTCGGAGAATCGACCGAATCCTCCTCCGCGTTCCGGCCTTGGCGGGCGCGGTGCACTATTACCGCGACGTGCTGGGGATGAAACTGCTCCGGCAGGATAACCAAACGGCCAGCCTTCTCATGGGCGACGGCATCACGGAACTGGTGCTTCGAGCCGATCCCGAACAGCCGGCCGAGGAAATCTATTACCTGGTGGACGACGTTCGCGATCTTTACAACCGGCGTCAGCAGCTTCAGTTGAAATTCGTCCAGCCGCCGCGGCAGGCGACGCGCGGATACCGGGCGGCGGTGAAAGACCCGTTTGGAAACGTGCTGTTGCTCCTGGATCGGACGACGGAATCGGCCGGCGGCAATGCCACCGAGGACGCGGCCGCTCCCACGATGCTGTTTGGGGGCATGGAGGCATCGGTGCCGGCAAAACGGGAGCTTCTGGTCCGGTTATACCAGGAGGTCGGCCGGACGGCCGACGATCTTCCGTACACGCCGCAGTTTGAGAAACTTTACGACCTTTACTCGGCCCAGCATGCCCAGCCCAAGCCGACGCGAAAGGAGGTTTGGCGACATCTGCTGAACCTGCGGAAAGGGGGCAAGCTGCCGAAGCTGGGCGAGGCCCGCAGCCCGTCGCCGGAGGTGGCGGCGGATGCCGAGCAAAACATCCGCGATCTGCTGGGAAACCAGATCGGCAGGCGCGATCGGCTGCCGTATACGGAGCGATTCGAGAAGCTGGTGGACGATTTCAACAAAACGCAGCCGCGGCCGCTTTCGCCGCATCTGGTGTGGCGGCTGGTGGCGAAACTGGCGAAATGAGCGGCGGTTCAATCCTGTCCAATGCGTGACGCGAACGCGATTTCACGTATATTACACCGGCGTATGCGTTACCTGTTCATTTTGGTGATCCTATCGTCTTTCCTGAGTAGGCCCGCTTGGGCGCAGGGCGTCGTTCACTTCACGATCGACGCACAGAAAGACGTGAAGCCGATTTCGCGCCTGATTTACGGCGTGAACCAGCCGATCAACACGACTTGGGCCAATGCCACGTTTGTGCGGTTCGGAGGAAACCGCACGACGGCGTATAACTGGATCACCAACGCGTCCAACGCCGGTAGCGACTACCAATTCCAAAACGACGATTTTTTTCCGGGCGCCACGCCGGGCGCGCCGATTGCCGCGATGTTGAAGAATGCGTACGAGCATAACGCCGCGGCACTGATTACCGTTCCGATCAACGGCTATGTGTCGGCCGACGAAAAAAGGGACGGGGACGTTCGCAAGAGCGGGCCGGATTATCTTCAGACTCGCTTTCATCGCGAGGCGCCGGCGAAAGGGGCGCCGTTCACGTTGACGCCCGATCCCAACGCGCCGGTGGTTTATCAGGATGAATTCGTGAATTGGGTCGCGACGAATTATCCCTACGGCCAAACGGACCCGAATCGGCCGATTTTTTTCGTGTTGGACAATGAACCGGATATATGGGCGGAGACTCATGCCGAGGTTCATCCCGCGAAAACCACGTATGCCGAGCTGGTTCAAAGAACCATCGCCTACGCGACGGCCATCAAGAACGTCGAGCCGAAGGCGCTGATTTTCGGGCCGGCGAATTATGGGTGGAATGGATATGTCAGTTTGCAGGACGCTCCGGACGCCAACGGCCGTGATTTTCAGGTCTTTTATTTGCAGCAATTGGCCCAGGCGGGCGCGGCCGCGGGAAAGAGGCTGCTCGACGTCCTCGACGTGCATTTTTATCCGGAAGCAACCGGCGGCGGCGTGCGGGTCGTCACGGAGAGGTCCAATCCCGACATTATTGTCGCCCGGCTACAAGCGCCCCGGTCGCTCTGGGACCCCACCTACCTCGAGACCAGTTGGATCACGCAAAAGTGGCACAAGCCCCTGAACGCAATCCCAACATTGCAAAAGAAAATCGCCGAGAACTATCCCGGCACGAAGCTGGCCATCAGCGAATACAACTACGGCGGCGGCGGGGACGTCTCCGGCGGGATCGCCGAGGCGGACGTTCTCGGCATCTTCGGCCGCATCGGGGTTTATTCGGCCAATGAATGGCCCGGGGCTTCGGTCGAGCCGTACACCGCCGGCGGATTCGAAATGTATCGGAATTGCGACGGCAAGAACGGATTGTTCGGCGACACGTCGATTTCCGCCATCACAGACGACGTGCCCGACACGTCCGTTTACGCCAGCCTTGATTCTTCCGATCCCAATCGCATGGTGATTGTCGCGATCAACAAAACCGACCGCCCAATCACGGCCAACCTGCAATTGGACAACAGCAAGCCGTTCGCCATCGGCAACGTTTACCAATTGACCCGATCAAGCCCCAGACCCGTCAATGCTGGACAAATATCGCTGAAGGATCCGAGCGGTTTGAGCTACACGATGCCGGCGTACAGCGTCAGCACCATCGATTTCGTTACGCGTTGAGGTGGACGTACATTCCGCAGGGGATATGACTTGGCGACAATGATCGCTATAATTGCGGTATCTGGAGCATTGATGTCCGTCCCGGCAGAAGGCGAATTGCTTAAGAGAATCACGGTCGAGCCCGACAAATGTGGCGGCCGGCCGTGTATCCGCGGAAAGAGAATGCGCGTGACGGATTTGCTTTCTCTCCTCAGCGCCGGAGCATCTTTCGAGGAAGTGCTGCGCGACTACCCGTTCTTGGAACATGAAGATATTTTGGCCGCCATCGCGTACGCTGCCCGGCAAACCGATCACGTGGTGTTGCAAGGATCGTGAAATTCCTGGTGGATAATCAGCTTCCCTTGGCGCTCGGCCGTTTTCTCGCGGCGCGTGGCCATAGCGCCACTCACGTCCTTGAAATCGGGTTTGACGAAGCCTCGGATACGGTAATTTGGAGACACGTGTCGGATCAGAACATGGTGCTAATCTCGAAGGATGAAGATTTCCTTCGTTACGCAATCCGACCAAACGCGACAACTTCATTGCTATGGGTCAGACTGCCGAATTGCCGCAATTCGGCCCTTCTTGCTGCGTTTGATAAGGCGCTGCCAACGATCATCGAAGCCGTGGAATCCGGACAGCGCGTGATTGAGCTTCGATAGGACTCAAATTGCATGGAGTTTCGGAATGGCGGGAATCACACCGCTTGCCTGACCGGCGGCTTCTGCCGATAATTGTATTGATGTCCGTGAGCGAGACCATTCAATTCCAGGCGACCCCGGAACTTCGCAGGCAGCTCGATGCGGAGGCCGCCAAGCTGAATCTCTCGTTGTCCGCGTACATCATGTACCTACATTCGCGCATGACTCCCGGACAAGACGCCGAGCGCCTGGACCGTCACGTCCGGGAGGTCTTCGGCAAACACGGACAACTGATGCGAAGGCTGGCGAAGTGAATCCGTCGCCGCGATTCCTGACGGTCGACGATGTCCTGACTCTCCATGCTATCGCGATTGAAGACCAGGGCGGCGATCCGAGTCTGCGCGATCGCGGTTTACTGGAATCCGCCATCGCCACACCCGCGCAGCAATTTGCGGAGCGGTATCTGCACGAAGACATCCCGGCAATGGCAGCCGCTTATGCATTTCACATTTCCAAGAACCACCCGTTTGTGGACGGGAACAAGCGAGCCGCGACGGCCGCAATGATCGCGTTTCTGTCAGACAACGGCTGGAGCTTCGACGCTCTGGCCGACGAGGCCGAGCCGATCATCCTCCAGCTTGCGGCGGGGTTGCTGGATAAGCCTGCATTCACCGATTGGGCGAGGACGCACATGCACGAGAAACCAAGAATGGAACTTCGGGAATTCTTCCGAACGATTGATCCCGAGAAATTCATGCAGCGCTACGATGCCTTGCTGCGAGAGGCGCCCGGCCAGACCTTGCAACAACTCCAAGCGACAGTGGATGAAACTGCCGGCACAACGTCGTTGATTCCATTGTTTGTCCATCTGAACAAAGTCGCCGTTCAGCGGAATGATGAATCGGCGCGCATCAGCACCGCAACGGCCATTTTCGTATTTTGCACACTCAATAGGCTCGCCGAGGATATGGGCTACGAGTGGTAGTCAAATCCCGAATCGAAATAAAGGCGGTGGACGCGGCATGCATGCCCTTTATTTTCGATCCGCTTTCGCCTTCTTTTTCCGCCGCAATTCCGCGTCGATAAACGCATCCAACTCTCCGCGGTCCAGCACGCTTTCGACGTTTGTCGTCTCGACGCTGGTACGATGGTCTTTCACGCGGCGATCATCCAGAACGTAGCTGCGAATCTGGTTGCCCCAGGCGATGGAGCCTTTCTCGCCGTACAGGGCCTTCAGTTCGTCGTCGCGCTTGGCTTGTTCAATTTGTTCCAGGCGGCCTTTCAGGAGGGCCAGGGCCAGGCGTTTGTTCTGTTGCTGGCTGCGTTCGACGGAGCAGGTGACCTGGATGCCGGTGGGCTTGTGGGTGATGCGGACGGCGCTGGCGACCTTGTTGACGTTCTGGCCGCCGGGTCCGCTGGCGCGGACGAAGGCGACGATGTCCATGTCCGTTTCGGGGATTTGGATGTCGGAATCGTCCTCCTCGAAATCGGGGACGACATCGACGGAGGCGAAGCTGGTCTGCCGCTTGTTCTGGGCGTTGAACGGGCTGGGCCGGACCAGGCGATGCACGCCGGCCTCGGCGCGCACGTAGCCGTAGGCGTATTCGCCCTTGACGAGGAGGGTGACGTTTTTGATTCCCGCCTGCTCGCCCCAGGTGCGATCGACCTCGGCGACGTCCCAGCCGCGGCGCTGGAAATGGTAGAGATACATGCGGAGGAGCATCTCGGCCCAGTCCTGGGCCTCGGTGCCGCCGGCGCCGGCGTGAATCTGCACGAAGCAGTTCTTCGGATCATTCTTGCCGTCGAGAAGAGATTGAAGTTCGACCTTGGCGGCCTTTTTTTCCAGGTCGGCCAGCGTGCGGTCGGCCTCGTCCATGGACTCGGCGTCGCCGGCTTCCTGGGCCAACTGGAACAGCGCCCGCACGTCGTCGATGGCGCGCAGCATCGCCTCAATCGGCTCGATTGCCGCTTTCAGAACCTTGACCTCGGCGACAACGCCCTTGGCGGCATCCTGGTTGTTCCAGAAGCCGTCTTCCCCCATCTTGTTTTCAAGTTCTTTTCTGCGGGCAAGTTTGGCGGGCAAGTCAAAGAGAGTCCCGGATGGCAATCATCCGGGCTGAAAGGTCTTCGATCGACTGGGACAGGTTTTCGTGAATCATGGAATCGGATCATAGGACATGGCGAGGGGAATTCAAGCAACGCAAGCCGGCACAGAGTTCCAAGAGGTTTTCTATCGCCCAATTGGCGCCGGGTTGCCTTGTCGCAGGTTCCACATCCACAAGCCCCAGCGCGTGTAGTACCCTTTGGAGGTTTCGCCTTCGCTGGGATGGGTGGCATTGGGCATGATGACGATTTCCTTGGGGGATATAATTCGGTTGAACACGGCAAAAATGCTGGACGGGGCGGCGACTTCGTCGAGCAGGCCGACGCCGACCAGAACGGGGCAATTGATGCGGGGGGCGAAATTGGCCGGGTCGTAATATTCGCTTGCGTGATGGACTTTTTCGGGGTCTTTGCCTTCGGTCCAGTCGTACCACATAGGCCAGCCGGGGGCGCGGCCGGATTCGGGGGCGCGCATGTCGCCGCCGGAGGGACGGATCGCCAGGACGGCGGTGAAGTGCGGATAAAGGCCGGCGATCATGATGGCCTGCTGGCCGCCCTGGCTGCCGCCGCTGACGACGAGGGTTTTCCCATCCCAATCGGGGCGGGATTGGAGATATTCGGCGGCCTGGTAGCAGGAAAGATACATGGGCAAAAAATAGCTCTTATCGCGGTCGTCGTTCCCGATGGCCCAGTAATTTTTCAGCGGGCCGTCGAACTGTGATTTGTAGAACGCCTTGGGCTGATCGATCGGGATATCGTGGGCGCTGATGTCGAGGGCGAGCCAGCCTTCGGCGGCGCGGTCGGTCACCCAGCTTTTTTCCAGTCCATAAACGCCGGCCCATTGGGGGATCAGGAGGGCGGGAAACTTTTCACCGTTTTTCGGACGGGCGATCTGACCCTGGACGTGAATTCCACGGACGTTGTCCATGGTGATTTTCCAATAGTCCACGCCGGGCTTTTCGCTATCGACGGCGAGGAGCCGGGGGTTGGGTGGAACGGCGTGAAGCTGGCGAACTTTGGCGTCCCAAAACGCGTCGAAATCCGGCGGGCAGGCCGCAGCGGGGAAGATTTTGTCCGGCGCGGCCACGGCGCCGCCAACGGCTCGATTTTGCGTGCCATCGGCGGAATCAGCGGTAATCTCGACAAGGATCGTGTCCGGTCGATCGAGCGTGGCCGTGATCGCGCAGGCGCCGTTGATGAACGAGAGCTTGCCCTTTTTCGCTTCGGTGCGGCCGCCGAGTTTTACCGAATAATCGGCGGATGCGATGGCGCCCGGGCCGGTCCACCGGACGTTCCAACGAATGGTTTGGCCCACGTTGTAAACGCCGTCGGGCTTCTCGCAGGTGACCGCCAGCGCGCCGTCGGCGCGGCACCGGCCGGCACAAACCAATCCGACGATGACCAGCGACAAAAGGGTGAAATGTCTGCGCATGACAGGGATTATCAATCGCCCGCGCATTCGCACAAGCGGCGGAAGCACCGCACGTACATGCGGTGCTACGCTAATCCTCGACGGTGTCCTGAAGGACGGGGATCACGATGCCCCTGGGCGTCGGGGGGGCCTGGTGCATGACGATCATGGGAACGTCGCTCAGGACGCGGACCATGGCGATCTCGTCGCAGTCGTCGCGTTTCGGGCAGCGGACGCAATCGCTCCAGACCTTCAAGGGAAGATTGTCCTTGGCGACGACCTCGAAGCCGAGCTTCTCGAAAAACGCTCGCTCGTAGGTGAGGCTCATCAGCCGGCGGACTTGCAGCCGGCGGGCCTCGTCGGCGGCCCATTCCACGAGCCGGCGCCCGATGCCCCGGCCGCGATATTCCTCGTCCACCGCCAGGGAGCGCACTTCGGCCAGATCGGCCCAGATGACGGACAGGGCCGTGCAGCCAACCACCCGTCCCGGCGCGGCCCGGCCTTCGGTCATCTCGCCATCGATTTCGTACACCGCGAAATCGCGCAGGGATTCGTAGATCTGAGCCAGGCTCCTGAAGAGCATCCTGCCCAGCTCGGCGTGGCTATTGATGATCTCCTGAATGCGGGGAACGTCATGGATGGTGGCCGGTCGGATCATGGTTTAGAAGTTTAGCAGCGGACTGGTGGGCGAGTATACCTTACAATTCTTCGTCTTGGCCGGGGACGGGCTCGGGCGAGGTTGCCTCGACGAAGGTCCTGCGATGTTCCTCCGGCGCCGGGGCGATTTCCATGTCCACCTGGTCATCCCCCTGGAAAACCAGGATTTTCTTCTGCCGGATCAGCTCCAGCAGGGCCAGGAATATCCCGATCATCTCGCTGCGGCTTTTGCGGCCGATGATCAGGGCCCGCAACGAAAGCTTGCCCTCGCGCATGAGGCGGTCCTCGATGTCCGCGGCGTGGAGATCGATCGGAGTATCATCGTAGATGATCTCGTGAATCCTCGGGCCGCGGGTGCCGACCTCCTTCATCAGCCGGCTGAAGGCGGTCAGGAGGTCCCAAATCTGCACTTCGTCGAGGTCGATGGGCGGGGGCTCATCGGCGGCGCCGGGCGGGGCGGCGGGAACGCGGGGGAAACGCCGCTCCTGTTCCTTCTGCCGTTTTTCCAGCAGGGCCGCGGAATCCTTGATCCGCTTGTATTCCAGGAGTTGCTGAACCAACTCGTAGCGCGGGTCGGCCAGCTCGGCGGCGGCGGAATCCTCGCCGCTGACCGGCGGGGGTTTGGGCAGAAGCATCGCGCTTTTGATCTCCATCAGGGTGGCGGCCATCACCAGGAAATCGCCCGCGACGTTGATGTCCAGCCCGTTTTCCCGCCGCATTTGCTTGAGCATCTCGACGTAACCCACGTAGGTATCGAGAATGCGCGAGATGGGAATGTCGTAGATGTCCAGCTCGTCGCGCTTGATGAGATAGAGCAGCAGGTCGAGTGGGCCGTTATAAACATCCAGTTCTACGCGATATTCCACGCTTCGTCCTTGATTGGCGATTGATTGATTTTAGTGTGCGCCGACCGATAATCCAGCGTGGGTTGCTCCAATGGCAAAAGACGAGGCCCTGAAATTCGCGCGGCAGGTGATCGAAGCGGAAGCATCGGCGGTGCGGGGGATGTCGGCGGCGATCGACGAATCGTTCGAGCGGGCGGTGCGGCTGGTGCTGGAATGTCCGGGGTCGGTGCTGACCAGCGGGGTGGGCAAAGCCGGCCACG
Source organism: Tepidisphaeraceae bacterium (assembly GCA_050014015.1). Classification (GTDB taxonomy): domain Bacteria; phylum Planctomycetota; class Phycisphaerae; order Tepidisphaerales; family Tepidisphaeraceae; genus PALSA-1353. Next base: position 6,072 of record JBEKEC010000036.1, on the reverse strand, counting down.
TGGCCCGGAAGTTGTCGGCAACCCTGGCCAGCACGGGAACGCCGAGCCATTTTCTCTCCGTTTCCGACGCCGCCCACGGCGACCTGGGCTCGATCCGCCGGGGCGATATCGTGCTGATTCTTTCGGCCAGCGGGGAAAGCGATGAAATCCTCCGCCTGCTGAGCCTGGTGAAGAAGCTGGATCATCCGGTGATCGCCATGACCGCCTCGCGAACCAGCGGGCTGGGGCGAGGCGCGGAGGTTGTGCTGGCGATCGGCAAGATCGAGGAGGCTTGCCCGCTCGGCCTGGCGCCCAGCGCCAGCACCACCGCGATGATGGCGCTGGGGGATGCGCTGGCGCTGACCGTGATGAAGCTGCGGAGATTCAGCGCCGACGATTTCGCGATGTTCCACCCCGCCGGCCAGATCGGACGCAAACTCATGCGGGTCAAAGAGGCGATGACGTTCCGCCGAGGCGAGAACCTTGCGCTGGCCTCGGATCACCTGACGGTGGCGCAGGTGCTGCGCGAGGTCAGCAGCATCAAGCGGCGCAGCGGCGCGGTGGTCCTGATCGATGCCAAGGGAAAACTTTCGGGCATTTTCTCCGACGGCGATCTTCGCCGGCTGGTGACGGACAACGACGGCACGGCCCTGAGCCGGCCGATCGGCCAGGTCATGACGCGCACTCCCAAGCGTATCCCCGAGAACGCCCTGGCCAGCGAGGCGATGGCCGTCATGCGCCAGCACCGCATCGACGAATTGCCGGTCGTGGACGAGAAGGACCGGCCGGTGGGCCTGATCGACGTTCAGGACCTGGTGGTCCTGCGCATGCTGGACGTGGGCGAGGGCTAAGGCGTCAAGATGAGAAAAGTCCTTCTCATCCTGGTGACGCTGATCGCGTTGGCCGGGGCTTTCACCGCGTATCTTCATTTCCAGCCGAAATACGGCAGTTCGACCGGCGGCAACATTGCGGCGGACAGTTTTGGGGGCAATGCCGGCGACCCGAACGCATTGATCAAGCCCGGCTCCGGGGCGTGGGTGAAGCAATTCGATCGCCAGGGCCAGCTTTATTATCAGTTCAAATCGGATTACTACGATCCGCAGCCGGACGGCGCGGTTAAAGTGACCGATCCGGTCATCCAATTTTACCTGAGCGACGGGCAGGTATTGCAAATCGAAGGGGACGACGGGCTGATTCGCTTCGCGCCGGGAACGGACAAGGGCATGATGTCCAACTCCCCTACCGATCCGCCGCGCAACGGCAATCTTCGTCACGTGAAGGTAAAGCTGTTCACATCGCCGGCCATGCAGCACCAGGGCGATGCCGAAATGACCATGACAATGACCAACGCCGAGTTCGACAACGACACGTATCGGCTCTTTACGGAGGAATACGTGGACTCGGCCGGGAAGACGGTTCATGCCGAGGACGTTCCGGTCACGGTGCAGGCGCGGGATTATTCGTTCATCGGCACGGGGCTGGTGTTGTATTGGGACGACTTGGACAAGCGGCTGAAATCGCTGGAAATGGCGCACGGGACCGATTTGACGATTTCCAACAGCAGCGGATTTTCGGCGCAACCCGAGCCCGCGGCGGCTGTTGCGCCGGCTGCGCCGGCCGGCCCGACCATTGCCGGACCGGCGGTAACACCGGCGACGCCGCCGGCGGCGGCCGAGACGCAGCAGCGATATACCGCGACGTTCTTCGATAACGTTCACGTCTTGCAGAACGGCGACGACATCGAAGCCAGCAGGATGGACGTGGATTTCGCGAGCAAAGGCCAGAGCGGGCCGGCCGGTGACGATCAAGCCGCCCCGACCACCGCGCCCGCGGCGGCGAACTCGCAGGCGAGTTCGCAGGCGAGCTCCCGCGCGGTAGGCTCCGCCTCCGCCCCGGCAACGACCGCGCCGTCGCCCCAGCCCATTCACGTCCACTGGACCGGCGTGATGCGCCTCGTGCCGACCGATCCGGCCAATGCGGCGCCGTTGGCAAATGGGAAGGCCATCGTTCACCTGATCGGCGCTCCGGTCAAGGTGCATCAAGCCGGGACCGATCACAACCAATGGATCGACATAGCGTGCAACGACCTCAGATATCGCACGGATGAATCGGACGCGCATCTATCGGGCAACGTCGTGCTGAAGCAGACCAACGCCGACGGCGTGGTCTCCACCGTCGCCGGACAGAACCTGGATTTTTCGCGGCTGACGCACACGGCGAACCTCGAGGGTCCCGGTCAGACTTGCTTTCCCGATCCCAACGATCCAAAGAGCGTCCTGAAAGCCAACTGGACCAGGCGATGCAACGTCCGGCTCCATGAGACGCAAAACCATCAGGGCGGAGGCGAAGCCTACCGCATGCAAGTGGAAGGCGCCGACCTTGAGGGCGACGTGGTGGTCGATCATCCCCGGTTTCATTTGACTGCCACGGACAACGTGGAGTTGAAGTTCGACGTTTTGAGCGCATCCGATACGGGCCAGCCGGCCTCTTTGCCGCTCCGGCAGATCATCGCCAATGGGGATGCCGACTGCATCGTGAACAACGCCGGCGAGAAACCGCGAAGGATCAGCGGCCGGCGATTGGAATTGGACAGGCGGATCGGCCCCGACGGAAAGCTCTACGCCAAAACGATTCTGTGCAACGGTTCGGTTCACGCGGAGCAGAACGATCAGAGCCTGACGGCCGAGAACCTCCAGATTGAGCTGTTGCCGGCGAAATCCGGGAAAAATGCCGGGAAAGATCTTACGGCGGACGCGGCGTTGGACAGGCTCATCGCATCAAATGACGTGGTGGTCAAAGGAAAGGACGGGTCTTGGGCCAAGGCGGACAATCTGGACGTTCAGATGGTGGATGAGCATCCGCACGTGAAGCTGGAGGGATCGGCCGAGCGGCCGGCCCAGGTGAAGAACAAGAGTTCCACGCTGACGGGCGGGACGATAAGGCTATCCCCGCACGATCAAACGGCGCAGATCGAGGGGCCGGGGACATTTGACGGACTTGAGCAGCCGAAAAATCCACACGAACAGCCTCGGCCGCTCAAGCTCGCCTGGCAGCGAAGCGCGTGGCTGGACGGCAAGAGCAACCGGGTGGAGGTGGTCGGCGGCGTGCGCACGGCGTCCGACGAGCCGGGTGGAAGCCATGATTCATCCTCGTGCGACCGCATCGTGGCCACGCTGGTGGACGTTGCGCCCGCCACGCAGCCGGCGACCCGCCCGGGCGAAGGGCCAGCCCTCGCAACCGAGGGGGATTCATTCGCCGACGGGGCCGACTTCATGAAGAACAAGCAGGTCAAGCTCCTGTCGCTGCAAACCGACGAGGCCGCCGGCTCCGCCACAACGCCGTCAAGGGCCAAGGCCCAGTCCGCTCTCCTGGATGCCGGCGGAAAATTATTGCGCCAATTCGACCTGTTGGCGGGCCGGATCGACTACGACGTATCGACAAAGCGGCTGAGCGTTGATGGTCCCGGCGACATACTCGCCATAGAACAATCCCCCCCCACCACCCGGCCGGCGACCGACGCGGTAGGCTTCGCCTCCGCTAATGCCTCGGCGGTGGGCGGGCACGGCAGCACGGCCATCGACTGGAAAAAGCGATTCATCTACGATGATGCCGCCCGCGCCGCCATCATTCAGGGGGACATCACCATCGTGCATCATGACAACGCGTCGAATACGGGATCGCTGCGGCTGCTTCACGCGGATATCGTCCAGGCCGAGTTCGAGGCCGCCCCGCCGGGTGAGAACGCCGACGACACCGGCGAACCCGCCGCGCCCAAGCTCAAGCACGTCACCGCGACGGGCGGGATGACCGTCCGCACGGCCGACAAGACGATTTACTGCGGCGAACTGGAATTCGACCCGGCCGAGCAAATCCTGACGTGTCTCGGCGGCCAGTTGGGGAAGGTCACGGTCGTCGATGACAACAACCTCTCCGGCGGCGACTGCGCCGAGGCCATCTTCAACGTGAAGACCAATGAATTGAAGAAGATGACCCAGGTCACCGCCCACGGGCGTTGAACGAAGGGCTCAAGCGAATGACGGATGCCAACGTTGACCGGGATTTCCAGCTTGCCGTCGAGCAGCATCAGGCTGGGCGTCTGTCCGAGGCGGAGGCGGCGTATCGTCAAATCCTGGCGCGGAATCCGAATCACGTCGAGGCGCTGCATCTGCTGGGCGTGCTGGCCGTCCAGTTGGGCCGGTTGGACACGGCGGTGGAATTGATTCGGCAGACCGTTCGACTCGAACCCGATTACCCCGAGGCGCACTACAACCTGGGGATCGCCCTCCAGAGTAACCGACAGGTTGATGAGGCGATCGCTTCGTATCGCCAGGCCATTCGGATCAGGCCTGATCTTGCCGAAGCGCACAGCAATCTCGGCAACGCATTGTTGGAAACGGGACAACTTGATGAGGCCATCGCTTCTCATCGCCAGGCCGTTCGGCTTAAACCCGACCTTGCCGAAGCACACTACAACCTGGGCGTCGCCTTACAACGCAAGGGACAACTTGACGAGGCGATTGTGGCCTATCGGCAGGCCGTTCGGCTGAAGCCTGATTACGCCGAAGCGCACAACAATCTCGGCAACGCCTCGCGGGACAAGGGTCAGCTTGACGAGGCGATCGCCGCCTGTGGGCAGGCCATTCGACTCAAGCCCGATTACGCCGAAGCGCACTGCAATCTGGGCAACGCCTTGAGGGACAAAGGGCAACCTGACCAGGCGATCGTTTCCTATCGGCAGGCCATTCGGCTCAAGTCTGATTACGTCGAAGCGCACAACAATCTCGGCAACGCATTGAGGGACAGGGGGCAACTTGACGGGGCGATCGCTTCCTATCGTCAGGCCGTTCGGCTCAAGCCAGATTACGCCGATGCGCACGGCAATCTCGGCAATGCCTTGCAATGCAAGGGGCAAATTGAAGAGGCGATCGCTTCCCATCGGCAGGCGATCCGGCTCAAGCCTGATTTTGCCGGGGCGCACAGCAATCTCGGCAACGCGCTTAGCGCCAAGGGGCAGCTTGAGGAGGCGATCGCTTGCTATCGGCGGGCTATTGGGCTGAAGCCCGATCTTACCGAAGCGCATAGCAATCTCGGAAACGCATTGAACGACCTGGGGCGACTCGATGAGGCGATTGCATCCTATCGGCAGGCAATTCGGCTCAAGCCTGATTTTGCCGAAGCGCACAGCAATCTCGGCAACGCGTTGAAAGACAAGGAGCAACTTGACGAGGCGGTCGCGGCCTGTCGGCAGGCCATTCGGCTTAAGCCCGATCTTGCCAAAGCGCACAACAATCTCGGCATCGCCTTGAAGGACATGGGGCAACTTGACGAGGCCATTGCCGTTTATCGGCAGGCCATTCGGCTCAATCCCGATGATGCCATCGCTCACAGCAATCTGGTTTTCACTGTCCATTATCACCCCGGGTACGACGCGGGGATGATCTGTGAAGAAGGCCGCCGATGGAACCAACAGCACGCCGAGCCGCTCAAGAAACTCATTGAGCCGCACGCCAATGATCGCGACCCCGACCGTCGGTTGCGGATCGGCTACGTGTCACCGGATTTTCGCCAGCATTGCCAGGCGCTGTTCACGATTCCGCTGCTGTCGAATCACGATCGGGAAGCGTTTGAAATCTACTGTTATGCCGACGTGGGCCGGCCGGATGCGGTGACCGAGCGGATTGGCGGATACTCCCACGTCTGGCGGTCGATCCTGGGGATGGCGGATGCGGAGGCGGCGCGGAAAATCCGCGAGGATCGGATCGATATCTTGGTGGATTTGACGATGCACATGGCTAACGGGCGGCCGCTGGTCTTTGCCCGCAAGCCGGCGCCGGTGCAGGCGGCGTGGCTGGCGTATCCGGGGACGACGGGGCTGTCGGCCATGGATTGCCGATTGACCGACCCATACCTCGATCCGCCGGGATTGAACGATCAGTTCTATTCCGAAACGTCAATCCGTTTGCCTGACAGCTTCTGGTGCTACGATCCGCTGGTTACGGAACCGGCGGTCAACCCGCTGCCGGCGCAAACATCTGGCCACGTCACCTTCGGATGTCTGAACAACTTCTGCAAAGTCAACGAGCCGGTCCTGCG